>CAZHVV010000001.1:0-184969 GCA_964536265.1 uncultured Candidatus Saccharibacteria bacterium
GCATTGTCGAGTAGCTATGTTCGGACTAGATAAGCGCTGAAAGCATATTAAGCGCGAAACTAACCTCAAGATTAGATTTCCCTATGAGGACACAGAAAGATTATCTGTTTGATAGGCGCAAGGTGGAAGTACAGCAATGTATGGAGCTGAAGCGTACTAATAGTCCCATCGCCTTTTTATGAATCAAGATTTTTGCGCGAGAACGCATTAATCTTGGTTTCGAAGGCCGTTTATAACGACCAGAGATAGGTTTTGACTAGTAATTGGTGAGTAGCATATACTTACTTTTAGAAGAACGTTAGTTCTTTTGTAACTCTTAAAATTTGAACAAATTACACACCGTATGGACATCGATGATGCGCCGTCAAGCGACTCATCATCGGTGCCCATGGCGATGAGGAAACACCTGTTCCCATTCCGAACACAGAAGTTAAGCTCATCAGCGGCGATTATACTGCGTAAGCGGGAAACTAGCACGGTGCCGAATTATATAAAAGCTCTCCGAAAGGAGGGCTTTTATCTTGGGGAAGTTTATTCAGAAGAAAATTTCTTTGACATTCTGAAGTGAATGAAGTCTTGGACACTAAATTGACAAATAACATAAAGTATGCTTAAATAGATTAGCTATCTTCCTAACAAGGATAAAACATAAATGCTCGAACAAGTAACATCTAGTCGTCCCGAAAAAGAAACTTCACCAGTTGGGCTTAGTGTAGAACCTTCTATAGTTGCTATTACAGGTATCGTAGATCGTGTGAAACAAGAAGGACCTGTGGGCTATATAGAAGGAAATGGCCTTTCTAGACCATGGCAGGGGGTCGGCTCAAAGGCTGACATTTTTTCAGAATATCCATCAAGCACAGCTAGAGGGATAATTAAGGACCTGGGTCAGTTCCCCAAGCCTGAAATCATAGAACAATTAAAGAGTATGACTATATCGGAGGAGGTTGCGAAGGCCTTTCTGGACATCTCGTATGCAGCGCAAAAGCGTATTGATACAGCAAGAGGTCGGCAGCAAAGAGTGGATGTCGCAGACACTTTCTTAATCAATATTTATAGGCAGATGATTATGGAGAGGCTCACTGCAGGTGGTCAGTCAAGCTTAGATATAACAAAACTTCAACATGCCATAGAAGATGAGATTAGGAAAATCGTAGAGTTACAGCCAGATATTTACGGTGGTTCCGATAAGAAAAAGCAGCAGCCACTGAGCGAATTCAGACGACTCATCGAGGGTATGAGGCTAGAAAACGCTGTATGTGATGGTCTTAGTGAGCTTGCAAAAGAAGGTGTTGTCGAGAGGGTCCATAACCCGAGGATTGATGTTGATGTCCTTGATGGGATAGATGTAGCTGTAATCTTTGATGAATCTTTTGCGGCGTTAATAGACGTCAAAACAGACATAAGTTATAAAACATTCATTGGTGAGACACGATTCAGGTACGGTAGAAGGATAGGCGAGAAACGACCAGCTTCTGACGATTTCGTAAAAGAGATAGCCGATGGCATAGCGCTCAAGACTAGAGAAGGAGAAGATATCCGCATAGTAGTTCTCAACGGTGATAGATGGGCGTTTGATGATGAAACTCGGGGAGAATTTAGAGCTACGAGGCTAGATAGTTTAAGGATGGCGTTGGACATTATAAAAAGCCATCGAGACGAAATAAAAGGCCTTAGTGTCTCTTAGATATAAGATATAGAGGAGAATATTTCTCCTCTATTTTTGTTGTGCAAAAAACTTTGAAAACATACTGCATCTTACATTATAGTGACGACATGGAATTCACACATCTGTTATTTTGGGTTCAGGACAATACGTTATCAGAAAAGTTTTATAGAAAATGCGGCTTCAGCGTTGCACGTTCACAAGATGATATATCAGTGGTACAGCTTGATGGGCTAAAGATAGAACTTGTCACAATGAGAGATGAAGATGAATTTGGGCACGATTCAATGTCTAGCGACAAGGGACGAGGGATGTATGTCTATATTCAGCATAACAATGTCGATTCGTTACATCAAACCCTTGAGTTACAGGGCATTGTGTCTGTGGCGCCACCACGTGATTGGCCATGGGGCAGACGTGAATTTGTAGTGAAAGACCCTGATGGTTATAAGCTTTGCTATTGGCAACCATCTGATACTACTTAGTTAAACTCTGTTATATAAGAAAAACGACCTGTCTCGCAGAGAAGGTCGTTTTTCTTATAGAGCTTTGCAGCTCTAGGTGCCTGCGTCTATGATATAGCATGACAGTAATATGTGCAACAGTTTTTTCACCATAAAAACATGAGCTGTACATATTGACATAACCGCTTCATTATGCTAATATTTAAACATACACATATCGTGTGTGAGATTATAACGTAATGGGACAGGGGTAGCAGGCGAAGTCTATAGGATAGATTCGGCTGTTTTTCTTTGTCTAAAAGGAGTCATAGTACTATGCCAGGAACCAAAGCTGGTGGCCAAAAAGCCGCTCAAACCAACAAAGCACGTCACGGTAAAGACTTTTACGCTACAATTGGCGCAAAAGGTGGCCGCAACGGCAACACTGGTGGATTTGCTGCAAATCGTGAGCTTGCTCGCATTGCAGGCGCAAAAGGTGGCCGAATTAGCCGCCGCACCAAAAAAATCGAAGTAAAATAACTTTTTACTCAGATATTTCAAAAAACCAGCCTCTTCGGGGGCTGGTTTTAGTTATTTGGTCAGTTTGGTGCGTTTTAAGCCGCATGTACGGGCATCATTGACCTGCCACGTCTGATTGCACAGTACGCAACTATAACGGTGCTCAGAGGTCTGTACGCCGTTGTGGGTGCAATTCGGACAGGTACTACGAGTATGCAGCCAGTCGCGATAGGTATCCAGCGCGTCTTCAACCGTTTCATTGTGTATGTTGACCCCATATCCATCACCAAGAATTCGTGCTTGTTTCCATGCGTCACTCTCAAGTTTTAGAAGGTCGATGTCGTAGATATATGAGGTGTGGCCGAGAATTCCGTGACCTGTCTCGTGTAGGAGTGTAATAGCAGAATTAGCCTCTTTGGCGACGTAATATACGGTTTGTTCATTTGGCGACCAACGAAATGCATCACCAGCACTAAATGTCAGACCCGGTAGATTAGTCTGAAGTTGTTTCAGCAAGTCGTTGAATGCCGTAGTAGTAGCAGCCATAGACAACAGCCTCCTCGGGGTATTTTGCTTGTCGAATAACAGGGAGAGGAACTTCTTCGGGTAACTGTTCCTCGAGGTATTTCTTGAGGTAGGGTGCATAGCGGTCGAAATATGTCCCGATACTACCGCCGATGATGACAACATCTGGCATAACAACAGGTAGCATCGCCAAAAAACCGCGGGAAATTTTGTCCGCAATCTGTTTCCAGATGTGTTTGTTGGTAATATCGCGTGCGTATTTACCATATGTTTCGTAGATTGATTTGCCAGATGCGAAGTTTTCCCAAGGACGAACACGTCCATCCTACTCTATGAGCATCTTGCCGCCTTCACTAAGGGCCATATTTGGGTCAATTCGTCCTTCGGCAGTGATAGCAGTGCCGATGCCGGTGCTAATAGTGACGTAGAGGCAGTTTCGCGGTTGCGTGTCGAGGCGCAGAGTTTCCGACAAACCAGCGAGATTTGCGTCGTTTTCAAGCCAGATGGGAACTTTTTCACCGACAAGGTGGGCAAGTCGACCCGCAATATCAAATTTACGCCATCCAAGGTTCTTACAAATGACGGCTTTGTTGTCGCGTATGACGCCAGGGACGCCGATAACGATTGCGTCGATGACATGGCCTTTCAACAGATAATGTTCATGTAAAAATTCGCCCAATGTGCCAATGTAGTCATCTTCATTTTTTGGTGTTGGAAAGCGGTACTCCGTGCTTGGCTCGCCCTTGCGATTAAAGCTTGTTATCAGGGTCTTTGTGCCGCCCGTGTCAATCGTGATAAGCATGAATTTAGTGTAGCATGTGCGTCACCCCTTGCGCCACCTCTGAAAATCTGGTATGCTTTTGTTAGTAAATCTGAGGAGAACAAGCTATGCGAAATCGGAACTACGAACAGGGTGGAGTAGTCAGTTTTGTCGTTATTGCGCTGACAGTTGCCGCACTGTTGATTGGTGGCATTTTGCTTGCAAAACAGCAGGGACGAGCAGCACAGAATACCTCCCAGACATCTTCAACTCAATCAGACGAGAACAAGACGGCGCCAAATGACGCTACGGGCGGTAGTTCGAATCAAGAACAGGGTACATCCACAGACACAGGTGCTCCCAGTGGTTCTACATCAGGTACTTCCTCGACCGACACAGACAAAACTACCGATACGGTTGCGAGCACGGGACCATCGGTCGAACAATTGCCAAGTACGGGCATCGGCGATGTGACTGTCACGCTTCTTTCGGTGAGTGTTATTGGCGCCGGTCTGTATGCCTATCGACAATCACATAAACAGCTACGACATTCAGCGTTGAAATAAGTAAAATTATCCTCGAGACTAATACTCTTTGACAACAGAGGTACTAGTGCGATACAATAGGAACAATTCTTTTGGACGTGTGTCGTTTTTCGAGACGGGGCGCTAACTGGAGAAAATACATTTAGGAAGGAGCCTGGTAGGGCTTTTCAACAAACCTACCAAACAACGTTTATGGCAGATGCCAAAAATGCAATAACAATGGATGATCTCCTCAAAGAGGAGAAAACCCAAGCCTTTGCCGCTGGAGAAGTGGTAGAGGGAACAATATTGAGTGTGCGCAAACACGAGGTTCTCGTGGATCTTGGGCCACTTGGTGTTGGAATCGTGCCGCGTCGCGAGATTGGTTTCAACCAGAAATTGGTTGAAGGCGAACCCGTTACAGCGAGCGTGATAGAAACTGAAATGGAAGACGGCTATTCACTGCTTAGTCTCCGAAAGGCTGCGAAAGATCGTGGCTGGGACGAGGTAAGCCGAATTGTCGAAAGTGAAGAGATTGTCGAAGTTGCAGCATATGATGCGAACCGCGGCGGTTTACTTATTGAGCTTGAGGGCGTGCGTGGCTTTTTGCCAGTGTCACAGCTTTCAGCAGAGCATTACCCACGTGTTGGGAGCGCTGATAAGGACGAGATTCTACAACGTCTAAACGGCTTGGTTGGCAAAACAATCAAGGTACGCGTACTTGATGCTGATCGCAAGACCAACAAGCTTATTTTCTCTGAGAAAGAGGCAATCAAGGACGGTCTAAGCGAACGATTCGAAAAACTCAAAGTTGGTGACAAAGTTGGTGGTGTTATCACCGGTGTTGTCGACTATGGAGCATTCGTGAATGTTGAAGGAATCGAAGGATTAATCCACATCTCTGAAATTTCATGGGAGCGCGTCAATAACCCGAGCGACTACGTGAAGGTTGGTCAAAATGTTGATGCAAAAATCATTGCTATCGACAAAGAACGCCTATCTCTTAGCCTCAAACAACTACAGGAAGACCCATGGTTGAGCGAAGTTGAGAAGTTCAAAAAGGGTGATGATGTTGAAGGTACCGTAACGCGAATCACGCCGTTTGGTGCTTTCGTACAACTTAGCCCAGCTGTTGAAGCACTGGTACACGTGTCAGAACTTGGTGATGGCAGTGATGCAGACCCTGAAAAAGTCTTCAAGCTGAACGAACGCAAGAACTTCCGCGTACTGGAAATTGACAAAGACAATCGCAAGATTTCGCTGAGTCTGAAGAAAAAATAGTTTTTCTGTCCGAGTGAAGATGGAATGGCCGTCTTCACGACTAACAGAGAAACGCCTAATGAAAGGAGCAAGATATGCCGGAACGAACTGTCAGTGTACCAGAGATGGTGACGGTAGGTGAGCTTGCTCAGACACTTGATTTACCCGTTACAAAACTTATCGGCGAGCTATTTAAGAACGGTATTGCTGCGACTATCAATCAGCGGATTGATGTTGAAACGGCGCAAATTATCGTCGACGAACTTGGCCTTGATGTTGCTCTCGAGAAACAAGAGGCGGCGTCTGCCGTTCCAGAAAAGAAACGTGAATTGAGTGATAGCGCTGTTGAGCGTCCACCAATTGTGGCGGTTATGGGTCATGTTGACCACGGTAAGACAACACTGCTCGATGCAATTCTCGATACAAAGGTTGTTGAAGGTGAAGCCGGCGGGATTACGCAGCATATTAGTGCATATCAGACGGTTCGAAACGGACGTTCAATTACCTTGCTTGATACACCAGGTCACGAAGCTTTCTCAGCTCTTCGACAGCACGGCGCAACGCTAACTGACGTTGTGATTATTGTGGTTGCAGCCGACGATGGCGTGAAGCCACAAACCGTCGAAGCCATCAAATTTGCGCAGAGCGCGAACGCTAAAATCGTTGTAGCTATTACTAAGTCAGACAAAGAAACTGCAAATATTGAACGCGTAAAAGCACAGCTCGCAAGCGAATATAGCCTCAACCCAGAAGAATGGGGTGGCGATACTGTCATGGTTGATGTCAGCGCAAAAACTGGGCATAACCTCGACAAACTTCTCGATATGGTGCTGCTTGTGGCTGATCTTGAAGAGCTAAAAGCTGACATAGACGTACCAGCCGAAGGCTTGGTAATTGAATCACATATGGAAATCGGCAAAGGTCCGGTTGTTAGTGTTTTGGTTGAGCATGGTGAATTGAAGCCAGGACAATTTGTTGTTTCTGGCACAACATACGCTAAAGTTCGGACACAGCTAGACTATGCTGGACGCCCACTCAAAGTAGCCGGACCAGCCACGCCAGCGACCCTCACGGGCTTCAAAGCAATTCCAAGTTTTGGTCATCGTTTTCATGTCGCGAAAAATGAGAAAACAGCTCGCTCACAAGTCGAAAAGAATCTTCTCGCTCAGCAACACGAAGCGGTGCATTCACGAGTGACTGGTAACGACCTGTTGCGCATGATGAATCGTTCTGATTCAACACAAGACGTGAACATTGTGGTCCGAGCTGACGTGCAGGGTTCATTAACCTCTGTGACGGATAGCCTGAAACTTCTCGAAAATGAGGAGTTGGTAGTACGAATTATTGGTTCAGGAGTTGGAAATATTAGCGAAAATGACGTTCGCCTAGCCGCAAGTGCCGAAGCAATCATCTATGGTTTCAATGTTGTCCTACCACCGTCAGTCAAACGTCTCGCGATGCGCGAGAAGGTGAGTATACGCATTTTCAAGGTGATTTACGAACTTCTCGATGATGTTCGTGAGGTCATGGAGGGTATGCTTGCCCCTGAAGTTGTCGAAACCGAGATAGGTAAACTCAAGATTCTTGGTGTCTTCCGCACAATGAAAGAAGTGAGTATCTGTGGCGGGGAAGTGCTAAGCGGAAAAGCCACAGCAGGATTACTCGCACGAGTGTTGCGCGACAAAGAGAAGATTGCAGAAGTAGAAGTTACCCATGTACAGCGTCAACAACAAGACGCAAAAGAAGTCTTCGAAGGTGAACAGTGTGGACTTGAGCTCAAAACTTCAGGCCGCTTGTTACTACAAGAAGGCGATCGACTCGAATTCTTTACCCGAGAACTGAAGAAGCGAACTCTTTAAATTACTGAGTTTGAAATCAAAAACAACCCCTCTTTTTACAGAGGGGTTGTTTTATGCATGAGTGTTTGAGCGGTCAGTCTCTTATTACTTGCGTATGTTCTTCAGTGCGCGGCGTGATGCTGCGTAGCTGTAAGCGCCGTAACCGAGTGCGCTCGACCCGAAGATGCTAGCGATGAGGCCAGCAGGACCCGTACTTGGGATTTCTACTGGTGTTTCCTCTTCTTTACAATCAGCAGGATTCTTTGAGTACAACTTGTCGTTGAAATCAGTTTCCTTGATTGTTACAGGGTATACATTGTCTTCTAGACGGCATACTTCAATTGTCTTTGCTTCTTCACACTTCTTCGTGACTGTGACGATTGCGTCATCAGTCTTATCGCCATAGTCAGTTTCAACTTTGGCAATGTTCTTGAGAGTGTTAACTCCACAAACAGCGAGTTTGTCGTTGCTATTTACTATAGCAGTGAAGGTGACAAATGCATTCACCCCAACTGTGTACGAACCAATATTTGAGCCTTCAGAAAACAATTTTTCATTCAGGCTGTACATATTTGGGTATACATAGTTTGAGTTTTGCAATTTTGCTGAGCCAGCAACATACGTCATACCAGCAGGGAGAGTGTCTTTAATTATGACATTCTCAAGTGTTGTCTCACCAGTGTTTTTAAAAGTGATTCGGAAATCAACTTTATCACCAGGGTTAACGCTAGCGGTTTGACCATATGTTGTCGTACCTGATTTGCGGACATCTTTTACGATACTGAAATCAGGAGTTGTCGCGAATTGTGGTTTAATCTTGTATTCAACATAACTGAGGTACTGGAAACAGCCAGGGATAATACCATCACCAGCCTTTTCGTAGCCCAATTTTGCTCCAGAGCTTGTTACGAGACTATCGGGAAGCAATTGTCCGCTACCACCGGCTGCGTATCCGTTATTGTAGATACGAGCGCTACCAGGGACATATACAAGGCTGAACTCTTTGCTACTCTTGAAGATAACCTCATCCCAGACTTTTACTGGGTCAGCGTTATCTGCCGATACGTAGTTAGTAACAGCAAGGGTAGTACCTGTATTCGATGGCATGCCAACGAGTGCACGCGTGTTTAGAGCCTTAAGATTAAGGTTATCAGCTGCGTTGTTGTGAACGACCATGCGGATCGTGTATGTCTTGTCTGCCTCAACGTTTGCGACGTCACCAACAGGATCAGATGTTTCGATAGCACGTGCAAAATTGCGTTCGTCACCATCGATTGGGTTATTTGTTATTGAATTAAACGTGACTTTTGTAGCCGGGTGTTCAATCGTATATGTTGTACGACTTGGTCCCCATGCAAAAGCAAAAGCAGTTGCTGTACCAGCTACCACAAGGGCAGCTAGAACGACAAAACGCTTTGGCGCTTTGCGGATTATTGAAAGTAAACTCATAGTAGATATTCCTTTCTTAGAATTGTTACTATATAAAACTTATTTGCATCTTTTCGGGTCAGATTGTTAATGTTCCTCATGCGAACAGTACGGTAAAACTCGGTAGTTTCATGTCAAATCATGTCGTTGCATATATAGAGTGTTGTCGCCGAAGCGACTCTCGACCTACCTGGAGGGTAGGGAGAGTCGCTTCGGACAGAGACAGCTAGCAGGCCGGGTTGTTCTCTGCGCCTGGTTCCTTGCATGGGTCGATCGACTTCGTCGCTGTTGCCTCAGGAGGCGGCGCCTGGGTAGGTTCGACTGTACGCGTCTTCGACGGTTCCGGCCGTGGGGCCGGGGTGTATGTCTTGGAAGGCGTATTGCTCGGCTTGGTCGCCGGTTCCGTCACTGGAGGTGCCGGAGTTGACGGCCGAGGCGCGTTGGACTGTTCCACTGGATGTTGCGACGGGGTCTTCGTGTTCGACGTCGTCGGCGGAGCCGTTGTTGGCGGTGCCGTCGTGGGCGGAGCCGTTGTTGGCGGTGCCGTCGTCGGAATCGTCGGCGTCGGAGTGGGCTTCGGCTTCGGGTGCTTGGGCCGCGGTGGCCGAGTCAGACCCGGGTTGCCACAGTCAGCGCGAACACTGGTGTCCCAGTAGATCTTGCCGTCGGTTCCGACGTAGACCCACCAGACATCACCAGCATCCTTACAGCGGCTACCAACTTCGCGTTGTGCCTCGCCGGTGCCCGAGTTGTAGAAGGTATTCCCATCGAAACAGGATTCCTTCATGAACTGGACAGGGATGAACCCTTCACCGGTCAGTGCACGCTGACGTTCACTCTCGGGCATGCCCATGAGTGACTTCAGAATGTGCTTCCGTACCGCTCGTTCTGAGCCGTTCTTGGGGTTAGCCAAGACACGGCCCAAATCTTGCTGGGTACGGATGGTTCGGCCGACGAAGGTCTCGGGACCGTTGTCGTAGGGGTTCTTCGACCAGTCGATATCCGCGACACGGATTTCGCCGGCCTGCCAGCCCTGCTCAACCAACGCTTTGGCCAAAATCTCGGCCGCTTCGTCGTTTGTCAGGGCGAGTGGGACAGCGGTGACGGTGATGTCGCCATTTTCAAGCGACACGAGACGAGATGTCAGTGACCCGATACTCGACTTGAGCTGATCGGATTCCTCCCTCAGCTTGCTAATCTCTCCTCGGAGCTCGGCGATAGCCTCGTCCTGCTCGATGTCCTTGGCGCTGATGGCCTCTACTCGTTTGGTGAGTTCCGCCAGTGTGCTGTTGCGCGTGGCCTCCGCCGCGTCGAACTGCGCCTTCAAGTCGGCCTTCATCGCCTCGACATCTCCGACTGACGTTGCCGCCACGGGGACATTGAGCGAAGAGGGCATGAACTGGAAGACGAGCAGTCCCGCGAGGAGTACCACAGCACCAGCGGCGACCACTGCACCAGAGCGGCGCAGGGCGACAGGCTTGACGATGAAGATGTAGGCCAGCACGCCGATAACGGCGATGATCCCGCAGACCACTATTAGGGTCCACATGTGAATCTCCTTCCCCCGTAGGGTGGTTGGATGGGGCAGGCGCCCCTGATAAATCAGGAGGGCTTTGGCCCCTCTTAACTGTCCCACGGATCGGGAGCAGCCGATAGCCGGCGACTATGTCGTCAGCTCTCGTGCCGCTCCCGAGGGAGATTCAAGAAACTAAACTGCTATCTCTTGGTCTGCGCGAGTTACGAGCAACTAAGTCGCTCAATCTACTCAAGCGCAGCGCGGCACGTACGTCATAGCCACCGCAGATTTGCAGATGCGGCAACTTGGCGACGTGACGGGCCACGCTACGCTTGAAGGCGCAGCTATATGAAATAACATGATTTGACATGTGTAACGTCAATATAACGCTACACTACCAAGTTATTAACGTACCTCATCTCCCGATAAGCAAGGTTTATAAGTTTTCCCACCTCTAGACTTGCAAATCGTTGATGTTCATAATTTATCATAAACACAAACAAATGTCAATACTTTTTGCCATAAAACCTAAAAACCACAACCATCATAAAAACAAATATAAACCTGTCACTAGCGACTAAAGGTCTGAACTAGTCCGTATATGACAAGAACCATAAACCCACCAATTCCTACACCAATAGCAATATTACGAAGCAGTTTCTTCCGTTCATAGAGCCATTGAATGGCAGGGTGACGGATTTTTGCCTCAATATGGTGGATAACGGGCTTGTTTTGACCAGCAACACCAGTCGTCTTGGCGTCCTCACCACTGTAGCGCTTATTTCGCTTCTTGTGCTGTTTGCTCATACCACTACTATACCAAACTACAAAAAAATCGCCCAAATGGCGAGAATGTTTCTTTAAAAGGTGGGTTGCCCGGTGGGGCGTGAGAGAAGGGGAACTGAGGTTCCGAATCTTCACGCCCCACACGGGAGGTACCCATCAGCTGATCTTGCCCAACAGGGCCTTCGCCTTGGCGACGATGGCTTCTGCAGTGGACCGCTTCACCGTCACGGCCTTGACCTTGCTTCCGTCGAAGGTAGCGATGACCTTCTCGAGGTCAGTCTTCTCCGTAGCGAAGCTTGCCTTGTTGACCATGTTCGCCGGGGCGGACTTGGCATTCGCGGCCGCGAGGTCGCGCAGGGCGGTGTCGCGTTCCCTGATGGCGGTGTCACGCTCGGTGGTCAGGCTGGTGATCGAGGCGTTCTGGCCCTTGATCTCAGTCGGCGTACCGTCGTTCTCGACCTTGATGCGGATCGGGTCCGAGGGGTCGGCAAAGAGGCGCAGAGCTGCGTTCTTCTGACCGTCCGAGTAACCGGTGTGCGTCATGATCGTGTGCCAGGCATCCTTCAACGGATCCGACGAAGTCGTCGGGGTTCCGGTTCCGAGAGCCTTGGCCGGCTGGCCACCGCTCTGGGAATAGACACCTGCCGCGAACGCCATGAAGGCATCCTTGTCGTTGACGATCTCAGAGACCGCCTTGAGGCCGGTGACCACGACCTTGTTGTTGAGAGTGGGGTCACCCTCAAGAACGGCGATGCCAGCGGCGATTTCGTCGCTGAAGTCATCGATCTGTCCGGTCACCTTTGCCTGGCCAGCGGCTGCGCTGAATGTTGCCATGATGTCCTCCTTGGGGACTCGTGTTGTGTGGGTTGTATTTAGTTGTAATTGTAATTTATTCAATTTTTTTACTTCTGGAATACTTCCCACACAATGTTCCTCGAGGCGGTTAGGCCAACATTGTGTAGATAACAAGCATATTGCGAAAATACGCTCATAATCTACACAATGTTCATCCGACGCTGATGTAGCTGATGGGTATGGTTGTGCGAGTACAAATACTCGAGCACAACACTGTGAATGTTCGTACTGAAATTTCTTCCAGCACGACGTCATTGTATCATAAACTTTACATTATGTCAATAAACATAGAGTAAATGTTGACGGATATGTGGTGGGAGTGCTATGCTGAGCGTGAAAATAAGTATAAAATAAAAAACACAATGTCATCTGAAAATTTCCCTCCGACATCACCGGAACAAGATCAGCCTGCCACTCAATCAAGAGCAGAGGCTAGAGAAGCTGTTCGTGCTTTGCTTGATATTACAAAGCTTGAGGAGTGGCGTGCGCTTCAGCGTGAGCAACTGGCTGAGCTACGTAAAAATGCCCCGATAGGCAGCAACGAGTATGTAAAAGATTTTGAGAGCACGATAGATGATAATCTACGTGATTTTCTGAAACAACACGGTGTAACCGAAGATTCACCATTCTACACTCAAGCAAAAGATGGGTATAGAGAGCTATCGCTTGACCGCATTCATGATGATGAATGGTATATACCCCCAACCTATCAGTACGGGGTTATGTCGACAGATAAGGTATCTGCCAGGGAAAAAGCTATACAAGTTCTGAATATCTCCAGCGATGAGCTTGCGCGTAGTGAGAATATAACAGTACATAAAGAAGAGTTAGAAAGAGCGCAGCAAGCATATAGTAAAAAACTAGCAGAGCGTAGCAAGCGAATGGGGTTATTTGAGAGACCTCGCACAATAGCTGAAATGGCTGAAGCTCGCGCTGAAATAGCAGATTACGTAGGTAAACTTGCAGCTGAGATGATGGATGATTTTGAAGCTCAGGGCATAGATTATGATAAACGCGTCGATATGGTTGGTGCATTTATAGATGCCGAAATGGCCGCTACTGTTGAGGGTATGGAAGCGATTCGGGCAGATGATTTCCGTGGCCGGAGCAAGGTAATGCAACGAGGGCTTGAAAAATGGGCGTCTTGGGCGACACCAACCGTAGAGAGAGAAGAAAATGAATCACGCGTACATCATTTTGGACGTAGTGTTCTGAAAAGTATTACGACTCTAAACACATGGAAAAAAGCAGGGGCGTTTGCTGCGGTGGGTGGGCTGGCCGGAGTATTCACTGTTCCATTTGTTGGCCTTGTCGGTGGTGGTGCGGTTATTGTCGGTGGCGCGACACTATTAGCGCGACAGATAGCCCGAGGACTGGTTGGAGCAAAGCTTGATAGTGCTGCTGGTGCCGAGACAATCGCAAAACAACAAGCAGATGAAATACTCTTTCAGATGGCAGAAGATTCTGAGGCCGCTGACACAACTCACGATGATTTACTGGAACTTGCTGCAAATATGGCCGAAGGTTACAGAAAACACAACAGGAACCGTTTGATAGGTGGTATAGGTATATCACTAGCAGTGGGTGGTGGCGTTGGGTCACTCATAAATAATTTTCTTGATTTGGATATGGCTTTCGGGAAACTTAATGATGTCGTACGAAACATTTTTGGCCACGGGAGCCAGCAGTCTCCAGTTATTCCTACGACGGGTCCGTCTGGCGGAGCTGGGAGTGGTACCGGTAGTCAGGGCGGTATGGTTGGTGGGGAAATACCATCGGATAAGCCAGACATAGGTGGGGCTCATAGCCCTGATGTCAATAAAGGCGAAGTAATAAAAGATTACCTCAAAGAGCATGGTGCTGCTCGACGTATTGACGGGGGTGAAGGCTGGCTACAGACCTTTAAAGAGCTTGGCATGTCACCAAGTGAGAGACGTGCATTTTTGGAAGAATACGGCGATGATTTGCTCAAAAAGTTTCCGAAAGTCACGTATGAGATGGAAAATGGCGAGCCAGGGATTTTGATGACGAAAGATGGCAAGATGCCGTCTGAGGTCCTGAAGTATATTGTTGAACATGCGGACAAAGAAGAGTATATTCATTTGCCAACCGACACAGAAGTACCTGCGGACTCTGTTGATGCTGCGCAACCGAGTGAAAGTATAGTGCCGCAAGAAGGCCCTGAGCAGGAAGTTGGCAATGACAGCACTGGCGGAGCGACAACCATTGAGGCGGCGAACAAACTGGTCGATACCCAAGAGCTTGTACCAGCAAATACAGTCAGTAACGGCGAGAGTTTATATAGGACGTTTGGAGAGCTGAAAAAAGCCGGTGTTATAGACATACCTGCAAATAAATACGGACAATTCATGAGAGAAGTAGGACCAGCAATTCATAATGATGCAGCAGTTAACAAATATAGCGATGGGTCGTCGGTTGTCTATCAGTATCGTCGTGCACCGTACGATTGGCGATTTTATAAGTCACCTGACGGTAGGCTACCTGCAAGCGTGATTCGCACTATTGAGCGGATTGCACGCCAAGGTGCTTATACCAAAGCGGCGTAGTATAATAACAAGTAACTACTAGCAATAAATCACAAAGGAAGAGAAGAATGTTTCAACTAGACGATCAGTTTTTGCAAGATGTTGGCCTAGGAGCAATGCCAGAGGAGCAGAAAAAAGCGTTTTTGCAGCACATATATAGTGAACTTGAGTTGCGTGTTGGCACAAAATTGTCTGAAGGTTTGAGTGATGAACAAATGGCTGAGTTCGAATCATTCATCGACAGAGTGGCTGACAAAGTTGAAGCGTGGTTCGGCGAGCACCTACCAAATTATACCGAGCAAACAGATTACCAGGAGCTAAAAAAGACGGCTCCAGCCTCTGCCTCAGCGCTTGATGTACTATGCGAATATGGTTCACTGAAGTGGCTTGAACTAAATCGACCAGACTATCGTGAGGTCGTTGCAGCTGAGCTTGAGAAAATGAAGCAAGAAATTACTCAGAACAAAGATAGCTTGCTCGGCGCGGTGTAAGAATAGACGTTTAACGATGCTTACTAAAAATGGCGCCATGTTGCGCCATTTTTGATTTGTAAATCACAATAGGCTGTTGCTGGGTGCTACTTCATGTAGCCATTTTTAAAGTCGTTTCCTGACATGGCTCGACCGCTCGGCGCAATCAAATTTGTGATACAAAGAAAGGAATTATGAGCACAATGAATGACAAGCCGAGATGAGTCATCACTGTCAATCACTTTCGCCGCTGTAACTATAACATCGTTACCACCTATGCTTAGGTGAGTTTTAGGGAAGTCGAGGTAGGCACGTACTTTTCGCTCAAGTTGCTCTGCGGTCTCCGTTGTAGGATCTAAAACGCCATCAGACTTCTGAATGAGTGATGTAACAGAAACATCAATAGTTGCTTGTGCTTTTGCACGTAACGACCCAGATAGGATATCAGGTAAGAGCGTGACTAGGTGTTGTGCACCTAGTTCAGCAAGCCTTGCGCTGAGTTCGGGCTTTGTCTCGTTGCGAGTGAGTGCGACAGGGAATTGTGCATAGACAGGACCTGTGTCCATGCCAGCATCGAGCTTCATGATGCTGATTGCGGTCGATGTGTCGCCTGCAACGATAGTCGCTTCTATAGGACTGGCTCCGCGGTAGCGTGGAAGCGCCGAAGGGTGAATATTGACGATGCCGAGTGGTCCGAACAAATCAATTGTTCGCTGAGGAATAATTTTGCCGTAGGAAACTAAAATACCGAGTGTTGGTTGAAGAGTAGAGAGTTCATCATCAATATCGTGTAATTTAGTGGGTTGTAACACCGGTATACTACGGTCGAGAGCAAGTTGTTTGATAGGGTGGATGAACAACTTTTTCCCCCGTCCACGGCGGCTGTCTGGCTTTGTCACCACTGCAACGACGTTATAATTGGCGCCAATAAGCGCTTCAAGTGTCGGCAGACTAAACGTCTCAGTCCCGAAAAATACCAGCCGCGGTGACGGTGTCATAGCTGACAGGCTCCAATTTCCCTTGATCGGTGAGCGTGAAGAAAGCGTCGCGCTCGTCTTTAATATGGTCGACAAAACACATGCCATTTGTATGGTCAATCTCGTGTTGCAATATGCGTGCTAAGAAGCCTTCGGCTTTAATACGCACTTCGTGTCCTTCTTCGTCTATGGCTTTAATGCGAACTTTGTCCGGACGTGGGACGGCACCGTAAAGGTCTTTGACGCTCAGGCAACCTTCGTGGTCGGTGATAATTTCACCCTCTGTTTTGATAACCTCAGGGTTGATAAGAACAACGAATTCACGGTTCTCTTTATCTTCAAAGTCAGCACGAACGATAACAGCGCGTTCCAGTCGGTCAATCTGAACAGCAGCAAGCGCAACGGCGATTTCATGAGGTCGTGAGTCTTCCCAATCGAGTGCGGCGTCGCGCATATCTTTAAAAAGCTGCTTTGTCTCGTCAGTAATGATGTGGATTTTAGCTGAGCGCTTACGCAAGCTTGGATTCGGTAGGATGATGATGGAATTTCTGTCACTCATTTAAAAACAGTATAACAGATTGAAAGCGTAAAATCTTCTACCCAGTTCCTAGAGCAAGCTGAGCGGGTCAAGTTCGCTTTGCCATCCTTGTGGAGGGACGAGTTTGAGAGCGTCGATAAGTTCTTGGCGTGATGAACTTTTCAACAGGATTTGCCAGCGGTATGTGTCACGAATGCGTTCATAGAAAGCAGGAGCGGGACCAATAATTTCAATTGTTGCTGGCAGCTCAGCACGCAGACGTGAAACGAGGGCTCGTGAGGCACGGATTGCTCCTGCTTCTGTTTTATATATTGCCGTTAAGCGAGCAAGATGTGCGAATGGCGGGAAGTGGGCACGTTTGCGCTCTGCAAGACACCATTCGTAAAAACCTGCGTAGTCTTTGTGGATACCAAACATCACACTCGGGTGTTCAGGTTGATAGCTCTGAATAACAACACTGCTTGATTGTTCAGCACGCCCAACGCGCCCGGTAACCTGTGCAAGTAACTGAAACACCCGTTCGCTAGACATATAGTCCGGTAGGGCAAGGCCGCTGTCGGCTTGGACGACCCCAACAAAGCGTAAGTTTGGCAGGTCAAGGCCTTTGGCGATAACTTGGGTACCGATGATGATATCGACATCACCATCGTAGAGTGCTTGGTAGTGTACATCGACACCTTCTTTATTGTCGCCGTCAAAGCGAGTAATACGCGCTTCAGGGAAGAGTCGTTCAAGCTCCTCGGCGATGCGTTTCGTGCCGATGCCCTTATGAATAATGTCGGCGTGATGGCATGCAGGGCAGCTCGTCGGGATTGATTCGGTGTGGTTGCATAGGTGGCAGCGGAGTCGATACTCGTCTGCGTGGAGTGTTAGGGGCGTAAAGCAACGCGGACAGGCAGCGCTCCATCCACATTGTTCACAGAGAGTCATGGCAGCACTGCCGCGACGGTTGTGAAATATGAGTACCTGGTGTTTTGCGGTGAGTGTCGAAGTGATTCCCTCAATCATTTTCATGGAGAGGAACTGGCTGCGGGTGAAGTTGTTGCGTTTGGTCATGTCAACTAACTGTACGTCGGGCAGAGCGGCATCAGAACGCGCTGGTTTCGTGAGCTCGACTATTGTGCCACCAGTTTTTTCTGCCAGGTAATAGTCGGCGACACTTGGGGTAGCACTGCCGAGGACGAGGCGCGCATCCGCAAAACGACTCAACACGCTGGCAGCTCGAAGCGCGGAGTAACGAGGGTTTTTTTCTTGCTTGAAGGCAGGTTCATGACATTCGTCGATGACGATAAGGCCAAGGTTGGCAACAGGCATGAATAGCGCCGAGCGTGGACCAATTATCACCTGCGGTTCGGTGGCAGAGAGTACCGCCAGCCACAGTGTGTGTCGGGCAGCTTCGGTCATTGTGGAGTGGGTGACATGAACGTTTGGAAAATGTGGTACGAATTGCGCCACAAGTTGAGGTGTCAGTGCGATTTCGGGAACTAATATGATGACGGAACGATTGTTTTCGATAGTTTTCTTGGCGAGTTCTATATAAACGGCTGTTTTGCCGGAACCAGTGACACCGTGTAAAAGACTTGTGCCGGTTGGGTGGGTGAGAATAACGTCAACGGCATGACGTTGCTCATCAGTGAGGGTGATTGTTTCTTGCTTTCGTGTTGGGATGGTCACTGTAGATGTGCTGGCGCGACGTGACTTTGTGAGACCGGTCGGCAACATGGTGCGCCAAACTGTCGCTGGGTGTGAGACATAGTACTCGCTCAACCAGCTATGAAGCTGTAGAAGAGGTTTCGGTAAGGGTTGCGTCACAACAACCTGAATAACATCTTTCGTATCGAAGTCGGGTCGCTCTGTAAGCTGTATAACAACAGCGAGAACAGTCTTTTTGCCGAGCGGAACACTAACGACCTGTCCGGCCAAAAGAGGAGTAGCCGAGGCATATGTCAGCATGGACTCGTGCGTGTGCATAATCACTAGTGGTGAAACAAGATAGAAATGTTTGGCTCCCATTACTCTTATTATACGTCGAAGTGTGAGCGGAAAAATGGTAAAATAAAGCATATGTATTTTGAGTCTCGCGCAGAAGCTGGAGTTAAATTAGCCACGCAATTGAGTGCGTATAGGTATGAAAACACTGTTGTTGTTGCGCTAACAGATGGAGCGGTGCAGGTTGGTTTGCAAATTGCCGCTGAACTGCATGCAACATTGACGATGATGTTGTCGGCGCAAATTGAAATACCAGGAGAGAATGAAATCATGGGTGTGCTCACGCAATCTGGGAAGTTTGTATATGATGGCAAGTTCTCAACTGGTGAGATAGAGGACTATTACAGTGAATTTCATGGGTATTTTGAAGATCAAAAGCGTGAGCAGATGAGTCGAATGAATGAACTTCTTGGGTCAGGTGGAATCGTGAATGATGAGATTCTACTTGAACAACATGTGATTCTCGTATCGGATGGTTTGTCGAATGGCGCCAGTCTGGACGCTGCAGCAGCGTACTTAAAGCCATTGAGAGTCAAACGATTGATTATTGTTGCACCGATAGCATCAGTAGCGGCAGTCGATAAAGCCCATCTTCTTGGCGATGAACTTCACATCTTGAGTGTGATAGATAACTATCTCGATACGAACCATTACTACGAAGTAAATGATGTGCCGAGTCATGAACAAACAGTACAAGTACTCAATGATTTTGTGCTGCATTGGCGCTAAAATCGACGAAATGGCCCTTGCATTTGTACGAGCCAGAATGTAGAATAATTAGCAACGACCAATACAAACGTAAGAGGTGTAAGGGATAAATATGTTAGATGTTTTTATCACGTCAAGAGTTCGCAGAAAGATCATTGTGGTCTATGCGAAATATCCCGATTTTCGCACACACGTTCGTGGTCTCGCTAAACTCATCAAGGAAGATCCAGGCAATATTCAACGCGAGTTGAAGCGACTCGAGAAGGTGGGCTTTTTGACGAGTGAGAAACAGGGAAACACGAAGATTTACTCGACGAACAAGCACTTTGTTATTTTCAAAGAACTCCAGAGTATTGTGATTAAGTCACAACAAGCGCAAGCCGGTCGCAAGCGCACAAACCCCAACGATGCATGAGTCTTGTTGACGACATACTAAAAAGTCGAGGGTATACCTCACGTGCTGCACGTGAGGCTTTTTTGTCACCAGATTACGAAGCTCAAAAGTATGATCCTTTCCTATTGCCGGATATGACAGCAGCGGTGGAGCGTGTAGTACAAGCGAAGGAGCGGCATGAGCGAGTCGTCATATACGGTGATTACGACATTGACGGTTTGACTGCGTCGACGATATTGTTTGAGAGTTTTGAGAAGTTTGGCATTAATGCCAGTGTATTTATACCAAATCGTTTTATTGAGGGTTACGGGCTGAGTGGCCCAGCGATGCGTCGCTTAGCAGAAGAGGGTGCACAACTGATTGTGACTGTCGACTGCGGAAGTCTGAGCCATAAAGAGATTGAAATATCGAACTCACTTGGCGTTGACGTGATAGTCACGGACCACCACTCAGTCGCTGAAACCATGCCGGCTGCTGTTGCAGTCATCAACCCGAAACGGCTGCTGCATGATTTTCCCGAACGATATAAGGGGTTTGAACTGCGCGAAGGCTCGGGCAAAGACCCGCTATATCCATTTGTCGATCTCGCTGGGGTGGGGGTGGCATTTAAGTTGGTGCAGGCATTGCAGACGAAACTCGATGGGCTGCCACTTGGACATGAGAAATGGTTGCTCGACCTCGTTGCGCTCGGTACGGTGTGCGATGTCGTGCAACTTCGAGGTGAGAATCGCACTAATGTTTATTGGGGCTTGAAAGTGATGCAAAAAACGCGGCGAGCAGGACTTAAGATGCTGATGGCGGTGTCGCGCATCGAACCAGAAAAGCTGAATGCTCGCTCGCTTGGCTTTGCACTCGGTCCCCGGCTGAATGCGGCCGGAAGACTGGAGACAGCACAGTTGGCGCTTGATTTACTGACAACGGATGACCGCAAACTGGCGCTAGAACTAGCGGAACGACTCGAAGCGATGAATATTGAACGACGAAAAGAGCAGGCAAGAATTGTCAAAGAAGCCTCAGAACAGGCGCTACTGTATGAACAAGACAGTGTGTTGGTTGTGAGCGAAGCAACCTGGAGCCATGGGATCATCGGCATTGTGGCGGCGAACTTACTTGAGAAATATCATAAGCCGACATTTGTTCTGCAAGAACTAGAGAATGGAGTGGCGAAGGGGTCGGCCCGTAGTTTTGGTGACTTTTCAGCAGTCGAAGGAATTCGCGCGACAGACACGTTGCTGCTCAAAGGTGGTGGACATAAGTTGGCGGCTGGCGTTACTCTGCAAACTGAGAGGATTGGCGAATGGCGCCAAGCAATTAATACATTCTACGGTTCGCTCAAGCTTGAAGACCAAGAGAGATATCTACTTCCTAAAGCGGATACGACAATCGAAAACTTCTTATCACTTGATGAAGCTCTGGTGAGCGAACTTGCTCAACTTGAACCATATGGCAACGGCAACGCTGAGCCGATATTCTGTGTGCAAAATGTTCGCGTGGTTGAGAGACGAACACTGGGGGTAGATGGTCAACATGTTAAATATACATTTGCTGATGGTGCGGGTAAAACATTTCAATGTATTGCCTTCAATGCAACCGATAAATTCGTGGCAGAAATTGGCGAGATGGTCAATGCGTGGCTTGAGATTAGCGTGAATGAATGGCAAGGGAGACGAAGCGTTGAGGGGAAGCTGTTGCGACTTGAAACTGTCTAGTTGGAGTGATGTTGAGCATAAGAGGTTGTATCTCTGTAAAATTTTTGCTAGAATACTCGGAGTATGATTCAAGTTACAAGAAAAGATGAGCGTGAGGCGAACGAGAACCTAATTCGTCGTTTTAATCGCAAAGTTATGCAGTCCGGTGTGTTAGCGACGGCCAAAATTGGTCAGCGTTTTACGAAACCAATCAGCAAGACTGAGCGGCGCAAGAAAGCGATTATTCGCAAAGAGCGTAAAAACGACAAAATGCAAAAACTCCGCCTTGGCGTGAAGTAGGCATAATGTCGACACTCAAAGACACCATCCAAGCAGACCTAAAGTCTGCTATGTTGGCTCGTGATGAATTGAGGACAATAACCCTTCAGGGATTGAAGGCGGTAATTTTGAATGAAGAAGTTGCGAAAAAAGTACGTGATATTGGGCTAGATGACGCGTCAATTGAACAACTGATTGCCCGTGAAGTAAAAAAACGCGATGAAGCGGCCGAACTCTTTACTCGTGGTGGCAATCTAGTATCTGCTGACAAGGAACGAGCTGAAAAAGAACTATTGAAGGCATATTTACCTACGCAAATGGGCGATGATGAATTGAAAACTTTGGTTCAACAGGTAATTGCTGAACTGAAGCCAGAAGGTATGAAAGATATGGGGCGCGTAATTGGCGCCGTCAAAGCGAAAGCTGGTAATACTGCGGATGGCGCAATGATTGCACAGCTAGTGAAAAACACGCTACAATAACCGTAGTAATTAACAAAAAGAAAGTACAGACATGATTGTTTTCTTTGGGCCAGCGGGAGCAGGTAAAAGTGTACAGGGTCAGATTTTGGCGGCACGACACGGGTGGCGTTGGTTAAGCGCAGGGCAACTACTGCGTGATACGCATGATGCGGAATTGATTAAGGAAATGCAAAGTGGAGATCTTATTCCACAACAAGTTGTCAACGAAGTGATGAAACGTGCGCTAGAAAGTGCTCAAAATATCGATAGCGTTATACTTGATGGCTACCCTCGTGAGTTAGGGCAGGCAAAATGGTTAGTCGAGAGTCAGTCACATCATGGACGCGACATAAAGTTGGCTATTGTACTTGAGGTACCGCGTGCTGAGATACTGAGCCGTCTAAAAGTCCGAGGTCGTGTTGATGATACACCTGAGGCAATTGATAAACGCTTGTCTATTTATCGAAGTGAAATTTACCCAATACTTGATTTTCTGAACGATACTAATGTACCAATTGTGCATATTGGCGGCGTTGGAACTGTTGGTGAAGTTCACGATAAAATTGAAGCCGAGCTTCTTGATCGCGGGATTGTGAAAGCATAATGAGCGGGATAGTCTGTGAGGTCACCAAGTGAAGCTTATAACTGGAGAGAAAACACCTGCACAGCTTGATGCGATGCGAGAGGGTGGGAAGTTATTGGCAACGATTTTTGATGGAATTCGACGAGAGGTTGTGGCAGGTAAAACTGAACTCGAGATTGATGCTTGGGTTGAGAAAGAAATTCAACGGCTTGGTGCAATAGCAACGTACAAGACTCAAGAAGTGCAGTTTCCGAATGCAATTTGTATCTCAACGAATGACGACGTGGTACACGGAGTGCCAGCATCGTACATACTTCAAAAGGGAGATATCGTAAGTTTTGACCTAGTCATTACCTATAAAGAGATGAAAACTGATGCTGCCTTCACGATGATTGTTGGCGGTTCAGACAATAAAGACCTTCAAAGACTCCTGTCGTATACGGAGCGATCATTATACGCGGGTATAGATGCTATTCATGGTACGGTTCGGACTGGTGATATAGGACATGCTGTCGAAAAGGTACTGAATGAAGGGCGCCTTGGAATCGTACGTGATCTTGTTGGTCATGGTGTTGGTTTGAAGATGCATATGCAGCCTGATATACCAA
Organism: uncultured Candidatus Saccharibacteria bacterium; assembly: GCA_964536265.1. Taxonomy (GTDB): domain Bacteria; phylum Patescibacteriota; class Saccharimonadia; order Saccharimonadales; family Saccharimonadaceae; genus JAPUDS01. The sequence continues at coordinate 23,362 of CAZHVV010000001.1, forward strand.
ATTATGGAGACGCTGGGACAGGTGTGCTGTTACATCCAGGAGATACGATTGCAATTGAGCCAATGGCAACGCTCGGGGGAGAGCGTGTTGTTGTTGATGGGGCAGACGGTTGGACAATCCAAACTGATGACGGAAGCATGGCAGCTCACTTTGAACACACTGTTCTTATCACTGAAAATGGCGCGGAAATCTTAACGGCTCACTAAACGCTAGCACGATTTGCCAGTTCGTATGTAAAAAAGTTATACTGCTTAGTATGCAAGAAACTTCTCGATATGCAGTCGGTCTCGATGTTGGTACGGCTACTGTGCGCGCCGTCGTAGGACACATTGATGATCCGACAGGAGCTCCGACCATAGTTGGCGTTGCTTCACATCCAAATACAGGTATGCGTAAAGGTATCGTTGTTAACTTAGTTAACACGGCTCAGGCAATTGACAAGGCGCTCGAAGCAGCCGAACGCATGAGTGGTCAGCCAATTCATAGCGCAACAGTTAGTATTAATGGTTCTCATATAGTTGGAATTGGTTCGAAAGGTGTTGTGGCGGTCGGTTCAACTGGCCATGAGATTAATGGCGAAGACATTGCTCGCGTACAGGAAGCCGCAACTGTTGTTCAGCTTCCAGCGAACCGGGAAATTATCGAAGTTACACCACGCAGTTATCGACTTGATGGACAAGAGAATATCAAGGACCCACTCGGTATGACAGGCGTGCGTCTTGAGGTTGATGCCCATGTTATTACTGCACTCGGCCCTCATCTTAAGAATCTCGAGAAAGCGTGTGAGATGACTGAGACAGCTGTCCATAATGTCATGCTGTCGGGTCTTGGCGCAGCGCGCGCGGTTTTAACAGAACAGCAAATGGAAAATGGCGTACTCTTAATTGACATGGGTAGTTCAACGACAAACCTCGTTGTCTTCGATGAAGGTGACCTTCAACATGTCGCAGTATTGCCAGTTGGTGGCAATAACATTACGAATGATTTAGCGATTGGTCTAAAGATTGACCTTGATGTTGCCGAAAAAGTGAAGCTTGAACACGCTGTGGCGCATTCTGATTTGAGACGTGGAAAAGCTGAAAAAGTTACTCTTAAGTTCGAAAAAGTTACTCATAACTTTGATACTGAAGATATCGATATGGTAGTTGATGCGCGACTCGAAGAAATATTCGAGCAAATCAATGCCGAGCTGAAGACGATTGGTCGAGCAGCAAAGTTGCCGGGCGGAGCTGTACTTACGGGTGGCGGTGCCGAGTTAAGAGGACTGGCTGATTATGCGAAACAAGCACTGCAAATGAGTGCTCGGGTTGGACATGCGAGCGGATTAGGCGGTGTTGGAGAAGAAGTTTCTACCCCATCATTTGCGACTGCAGTGGGCCTCATGTTGAGCGATTTAACTGAAGATCAGCAACGCCAGGGTGGAAAAGAGTCCGACAAAAAGCAGAAGTCGGGTGAATGGTTGCAATCTTTGGGCGGTAAGATAACAGGGATATTCGGTCGTTTTCGTTCATAATTTTTATTCACTAAGTATTTTGAACAATCAATCAATAATGCCTATACGCGCTCATGAAACACGTGTATACTAAATGTGAACAATTTTTTGCAAAATGTGGGAGTATACGAAATGCCAGAAGTAAAACCAGCAGAGATCCAGACGTTCGCTAATATCAAAGTTATTGGTGTAGGTGGTGCGGGCAGCTCAGCTGTCAATCGCATGAAAGACGCCGGTTTAGTTGGTGTGCAGTTTATTGCTATCAATACTGATGCACAAGCACTCCATAACTCACGCGCCGACACAAAGATACATATAGGTAAAGAGGTTACGCGTGGTCTTGGTGCAGGGGCTGACCCAAAAGTTGGTCAAGCAGCAGCCGAAGAATCGATTGAAGATATCAAAAAGGCACTCGAAGGTGCTGATATGGTGTTTATCACTATCGGTGCTGGTGGTGGTACTGGTTCTGGTGCTGGACATATCGTTGCCCGCCTTGCTAAGGAGATGGGCGCACTTGTCGTTGGCGTCTCAACCAAACCATTCAGCTTTGAGGGCGAGAAGCGAAGACAAAATGCCGAATGGGCAATTGCTCGACTTGGTAGCCAAGTAGATACACTTATTACTATCCCGAATGATCGTTTATTGCAGACAATCGACAGACGTACTCCACTTCTTGAGACATTCAAGATTGCCGATGACGTCCTACGCCAAGGTGTGCAAGGTATTTCAGAACTTATCACAGAACATGGGCTTATCAACCTCGACTTTGCCGACGTAAAGGCAATTATGGCCAATGCTGGCAGCGCACTGATGGGTATTGGTCGCGCAAGTGGTGACAATCGTGGCACTCAGGCTGCGTTGCAGGCTATTGAATCGCCGCTTATCGAAGTATCTATTGATGGCGCCAAGGGCGTGCTCTTTAACGTCACGGGCGGCTACGATATGAGCATGAGCGAAATCCAAGAGGCTGCAGACGTTATCACAAGTGCCGCAGCACCAGATGCAAACATTATCTTTGGTGCAACACTGAAGCCTGAGATTGAAGACGAGCTTATTATTACAGTTATCGCAACCGGTTTTGATAGCGAGTATTTTCATGAGCGGGCAGCTGCTTTCGATGACGAAGATTCACTGAATACTGCAAAGGCTGAAGCAGATATAGCAGCTTCAGCAGCTGACGAGGTTGACGGAAAGGCTGTCGATTCTATTGATATGGATGTCGAGCAACAGCCAGAACAATCAACCCTACATCATTTCACTACTGACGATGATGACCCGACAAAGATTTGGTCAAATGTCGATGATGAATCAGACACACCTGCCTTTTTGCGACGCAAGAAGAAAAAAGACACTGAAAAAAAGTAATTTCCCATGCACCTTGAGTGTAAATATGCATAAACGCTATATGTTGCATAAACTACACTAGGCAAGCACTATATGTAGGGACTATAGTAGAGTTCAGCTACACTCGGGAGGTGTAGGGAACCGTTGACAAGAAGAGGAGTAAGAGCATGAAATGTCCAAAATGTACCCATGAAGATTCGAAAGTTATTGAGTCGCGTGAAGCAAGCGAAGGTGATTCGATTCGTCGACGCCGTGAATGCTTGGCGTGTGGGTATCGCTATACGACATATGAACGCGTTGAGCGACCAAATCTCGCAATCGTTAAGAAGAACGGTGAACGTGAGTTGTTTGATAGACACAAGCTTTCAGCTGCTATATTGCGTTCAGTTGGAAAATTTTTACGCTCTGATATAGAAGTAGAACAGATTGTTGCGGCGGTTGAGGATGAGCTTCATGCCCTGGGGGTGAGTGAAGTACCGTCAAAACAAGTCGGCGATCTTGTGCTTGAAGAGTTAGCAAAGCGCAATGACGTTGCATACGTCAGATTTGCAAGCGTATATCGTGGCTTCAGCTCACTCAATGAGTTCGAAGCAGCAATTGCTGAGGCTCGAAAAGCAAGTCCTGATTCTTAATCAACTGGTGAACGAAGCTCGTTACCCGCTAGGGTAACAGCCAACACACAAATAATTTTAAAAACATATAAAAACTATATGAGGAGGGTACTATGGCACAGTCAGTGTCCGCGCTTTCTATTGCGCGCTACTTTACAGAGGAAAAAGCTGATCCGTATGATCAACTAAAATGGGTGAAACGAGATTCAAAAATCAGCAATCCGACCACAGGCGAGGTTGTGTTTGAGCAAAATGAGTTAAGTTTTCCTGAGTTTTGGAGCATGAACGCCATTAATATTGTCGCGCAGAAATATTTCCATGGCACACCAGGTACTGATACGCGTGAAAGCAGTCTTAAAGACTTAATTAACCGTGTTGCTGACACCATCACCCGTCATGGCTATGATAATGGCTATTTTGCTGACGAGAGTGAAGCCGATACATTCGTTTCTGAGCTAAAATATATCCTCGCGACACAACGGGCAGCATTCAATAGCCCAGTGTGGTTCAATATTGGGACACCAGACCGTAAACAACAGGCGAGCGCATGTTTTATTTTGAAAGTTGAAGACAATTTGCCGAGTATTCTGAACTGGTATCGTGAAGAAGGGATGATTTTTAAGGGCGGTTCAGGGGCGGGGCTCAACGTGAGCTCAATTCGCGGCAGCATGGAACGCCTGAGTTCGAGTGGCGGCAAAGCTTCAGGCCCTGTCAGCTTTATGCGTGGTGCTGATGCAAGCGCCGGTACGATTGCGAGTGGTGGCAAAACACGTCGAGCTGCAAAAATGGTGATTTTGAACATTGACCACCCTGATATAGAAGAGTTTATCTGGTGTAAAGCCCGTGAGGAACGCAAGGCACGCGTACTCGAGGAGGCTGGGTTTGATATGGGTCTGAATGGCAAGGATATGATGAGTATCCAATATCAAAATGCCAATAACTCCGTACGCGTGAATGATGATTTCATGCATGCCGTTGAAAACGATGATGATTGGAACCTTCTCGGTGTCAAGAGTAAGAAAGTATATGAGACACTAAAGGCACGAGACTTATTCCGTCAGATTGCCGAAGCCGCACACGAGTCAGCTGATCCAGGTATGCAATTTGATACAACGATTAACGACTGGCATACAACACCAAATGCTGGTCGAATCAATGGATCTAACCCGTGTTCAGAGTATATGCATCTTGATAATTCTGCCTGTAATTTGGCTAGTTTGAACTTGCTGAAGTTTCTCAATACCGATGGAAGTTTTGATATAGAAGCGTACAAGCATACTGTTGAAGTAGTTTTCCTTGCACAAGAAATCCTCGTTGGTTACAGCGAGTATCCTACTGAGTCGATTGACAAAAATACACGCCGTTACCGTCAGCTGGGTATGGGGTATGCAAACCTAGGCGCAACATTGATGGCCAAAGGCTTGCCATATGACAGTGACGAGGGCCGGGCATTTGCTGCAGCACTGACAGCAATCATGACGGGATACGGTTACGCAACTAGTGCACGTATTGCAAAACGAGTCGGGCCATTTGAAGGATATGCAAAGGACAAAGATGGTATGAATCGTGTCCTGCGCAAACATCGTGATGCCGTACGTGACATTGACGCCAGCCTCGTCTCCGAAGAATTACTTGATGCGGCTGCTAGCGTCTGGGATGAAGCAGTTGAGCTAGGCCAGAAATACGGTGTACGCAACGCACAAGCAACAGTGCTTGCTCCAACTGGAACTATCGGTTTCATGATGGATTGTGATACGACTGGTATTGAGCCTGATTTCAGCCTGACGAAGTTCAAGACCCTGGTTGGTGGCGGTAGTATGATTATCGTTAACCAGACGATTCCACGTGCACTTAAGACACTTGGCTACACGAAGGCACAAGCTGAAGAAATTGTAGCCCATATCCACGAACACGGTACTGTTTCAGACGCACCACATTTGAAAGAGTCTGACTACGACGTCTTCTCGTGTGCGGTTGGCGACAAAGCTATTCACTATATGGGTCACGTTAAAATGATGGGAGCAGTACAGCCATTCCTCTCCGGTGCCATTTCAAAGACAGTTAATATGCCAGTTAGCGCAACTGTTGAAGATATTGAACAACTGCATCTCGATGCGTGGAAACTTGGTCTTAAGGCGGTCGCGATTTATCGCGATGGCTCAAAGGTTGGCCAGCCACTGAGTGATAAAAAAGCTAAAGACAGCGAAACTACAAAAGTTATCGAGAAAATTGTTCGTTCAAATGAGCGACGAGAGATGCCCCGTATCCGAAACAGCAAGACGATTGAGTTTAAGATATCTGACCTAAAAGGCTTCTTGACTGTCGGTGAGTTTGACGATGGCACTCCTGGCGAAATCTTTGTGACAGTTGCCAAGATGGGATCAACTCTTGCTGGCCTGATGGATGCATTTGGGCGATCAGTTAGCTACGGTCTTCAGTATGGCGTACCACTTAAGGCGTATGTTCGTGGTATGGCAAATACCAACTTCGCTCCATTCGGTATGACCGATGACCCAGACGTAAGAACGGCAACAAGTATTGTTGACTATATCTTCCGCCGACTCGCGCTTGAATATCTCTCAATTGATGATCGGCTTGAGCTTGGGCTAGCGACTCTTGAAGAACTTGAAGCAGAGCTTGAGAATCAGCAGTCTAGTCTGCTTGAAACAACGCCTCATACAGTTGAGGAAACGGTAGAAGAAAAGATTCGGGAGGTTGTACCAGAAGCGTTACCTAAAGAAGAGAGTATAGAGACGACGTTCCGAACTGCGCGCGCTGAACTCAAGGTTGCCGACACTGCTTCACCCCTCTGTAGCAACTGTGGCAATGTGACGCAACGTGCAGGTAGCTGTTATGTCTGTACGACCTGTGGTAGTACCACGGGTTGTAGCTAGACTTTACAGCACACCTCCTTCTCGTCCAGCATTTCTTGTTGTGACGAGAAGGAGTAATACGGGTGAACCAAATACACCCTATTATTCTTACCGTGCGTGATACAATAAAAGCATGAAAGTTTTTGTGGTGTATAAGCCTGTTAGCGAGCACGCACGTGCAGTAGATGATTGGTTGCGTGATTTTACGCGACAAACCGGTAAATCTCTAGAGGTAATTAATCCTGAGACAAGAGAAGGTGCGTCGTTCTGTCGCACATATGACATTGTCGAATATCCTAGTTTTGTGGCAGTTGACGATAGCAGTGCTATGCAAACCATGTGGCGGGGGATAATACTACCGACTATAAGTGAGGTATCATACTATGTTCAAAACAATTAAAACACTTATAGCTAACCAATCCGAGAAGCAACGTGTCGATAATTATTGGATTTTTGCGAGCATGCTCGTAGGCTCAATACTTAGCCTAATCGCATCCTTTGTCTTGTCCGTGGAGGCCATCACGCTTGCAAAAGACGCAAACGCAATTCTTTCATGTAGTGTAAATACAGTTTTGAATTGCGCGACAGTCGGTCTACATCCATCAGCAAGTTTGTTTGGGTTTCCAAATGCTTTCCTGGGTCTTATAGCAGAACCGGTGGTTATAACAGTAGCAATCGCAGGATTATCAGGAGTTAAATTTCCACAGAAGTTCTTGTTTACTGCACAAATTTTTTATACACTTGGCTTCATTTTCGCGTACTGGCTGCTCTATACAAGCATGTTCACGATTGGTGCATTATGCCCATGGTGTATGCTCGTGACCATCACAACAACGTTCGTTTTCTTCTCAATGACACGGTACAATATTCGTGAAGAGAATCTGTATTTACCAAAGAAGTGGTCAATTGCAGCAAAACAATTCATCGAAAAAGATTTTGACAAACTAGTACTCACGCTATTGGTCGTTGGAGTACTATTTACAATTCTTATAAAATATCGTGACGGACTATTTGGCTAAGGAGGCAAATGTGGCCATTCATCAATTGTTTACTACTGCTCGAAGTATTCTCCTCGCAATTGCACTCGTCTTGGTATCTACTACAATCGTCTCGGCGGTGAGCACTGGAGGTGTTGGCGGTAGGCCAGCCAATCCTGACCCAGATAATCCTAGGACGCAATCAATCTTTATATATACCCTTTCGGGGGGTTCAACTAAAACTGATCAACTATACCTCAGTAACGGTAGTGATAGTGATGCAATTGTTGAGTTGTATCCTGTTGATGGTGTCGTGACAAATACGGGAGCATTTACATGTGAACAGCGAGTTGAGTCACGAGAAGGGATGGGTAAATGGATTGAGCTTGGGAAAAGCGAGGTGACAATCCCAGCCAAAGGAACGATGCTAGTAGACTTCACCGTAACGATACCTAAAACTGTAGATGTAGGTGAGCATAACGGTTGCATTGTTATTCAGAAGAAAGATGATGGTGGAGTAACGACTGGAAATGTTAATGTCCGCACAAGGCAAGCGGTTCGCGCAGCAGTTACTATCCCTGGAGATATTTACCGAAAAGTAACAATTGAAAAATTTATTGCATCTGCTGCTGTGCGAGAGCAAAATTATAGCTTTTCATTGCATAACCAAGGTAATGTCTCGGCAGATGTTGACGTCACACTTACACTTACAAATACTCTTACAGGACGAGAAGTATATACGAATGGTGGACAGTATGTTTCAATAGCTGGTCAAAATCTAGACCTGACATTCTCGAGTGATGTGCATCCATTTTTCGGTGGTTGGTATAAAGCCCAGGCCAGCATAGATTACGACAAGCGAGCAGGCGTTTTTGGTACATATGATAAGGACAAATTAATTCATGCTGATAGCGAAAGTATCACAATATATATTGGGCCATCTGTATGGGCGATACTTCTTATTATCGTGTTGCTTATGGGGGCGGGTGCGTATGCGTTGTGGCTGTATCGCCGCAAAAAAGCACCAACAGCAAAAACTCTCTGGGGAGTATATTATGTTCAACCAGGTGAAACGATTGAGAAATTAGCAGCACGTTACAGCGTGAGCATACAAAAACTAGCTACACTTAATAGACTTCCATCACCCTATACTCTCGAGCCAGGACGCAAGATGTACGTACCGAAGAAAAAGTAGTAAATAATACAATAGATTCTTTGTGATTAGATGATGATTATGGTATTATACGAAAGTACATTGTAAAAACAAAAAAGAGTAAAAGAGAGACTCTTTCGTGTGTACCACTGGTGAATACCAGTGTAAAACCAATACAAATAAGGGAAAAGACGAACGGGGCTATGCTTAGTATAGGTCACCAATCGATATGGAGAAAAGTTCGTGTGAACGGACTTGTTTCTGTTGCTGCACTACTTCTTGGTAGCGGAGCTATATGGTTTTCTTATACTGTTGAGGCAGGGATAGCATCATGGGCACCACCGAAGATTCAAATGTTGACCAATAGCTCTGGGGCTGGTATTGAATGTGCAGTTGCTGACGATAAGGTGTACTGCTGGGGTGGGACCAACACATATGGTCAGCTCGGGACGGGTGATAATACGACACTCTCATATATACCCAGGCAAATAAACGATCCAAACGGTGTGCTTGTTGGAAAAACAATTACAGGTATTGCGGTAGCGCGAACCGGTACTGTTTGTGTCATAGCCTCGAATGTTCCGTACTGCTGGGGCCGTGGTAACTTTGGTGCACTTGGTGATAACACAACCTCAGACCGCTATTATCCTTCAGCCGTTACCACTTCGGGGGTTTTATCTGGAAAAACGATAACGAGTATTGGCGGCGGTGATGGCCATGTATGTGTCGTGGCTTCCGGGGCAGCATATTGTTGGGGAGCAAATGGGAGTGGGCGACTCGGAGATAGTTCGACTACGCAACGTAACGTCCCAGTTGCTGTTTCAACGAGTGGTGTACTATCCGGTAAAACAGTTACAAGTATCAGTGCTACATCGGGTACTACCTGTGCAGTTGCCTCTGGTGCAGCTTACTGTTGGGGCGACGATACGGCTGGTTACTTAGGCAATGATGCTACATATTCAGGCTCAACTACCCCAGTCGCTGTCGATACTACTGGCGTCATGTCAGGCAAAACCATAACAGGAATTGCATCAGGCAATAATCATACCTGTGCTCTTGCGAGTGATAGCACTGCATTCTGCTGGGGACAAGGCCCACTCGGTCAGCTCGGCAATAACACAACAGTGGCTGATTCGCCGGTACCAGTGCAGGTATATGCAGCCGGTGCTATATCTGGCAAGACACTTACGAAGATAAGCGCTGGCAATGGTCGTAGCTGTCTAATCGACACGAATGGTGATGGGTATTGTTGGGGTTCCGGACCTGTCGGTGATGGGAGTGGCGGAATCAAGCTTGTTCCAACAAAGATTACTGGTGCCAGCACCCTCAACGGTATGAAGATGGTTCAGATTGCACCTGGAGCATCTGGTACTTGCTTCCTCAACTCTGTCAACAGACTGTTTTGCTCCTCACCGGGCGGCGGTATACTCGGAAACAATACGAGCGGCACTTCTAGCCCACCAGTCATGGTACTCTTCACGGCAACATTCAACGCGCCGAATTATCGAATATACGAAAATGCCAACTCCGCAACGCCGGGCTCGCCGCTGGCGGGTATTAATAGCGCTGCGAGCATGACAACGTATGGTGAGGCGTTCCGCGTGCGTATGGGGATAAAGACGACGCCAGAAATAGGTGCAATATCGAGTTATGGTGGACATACGTGTGGTATATCTGACGGTAAGGCCTACTGCTGGGGCTTGAATACGTATGGAGAACTTGGAGATAATTCCACGAACGAGAGCCACGTACCTGTTGCTGTTGACACCTCCGGCGTTCTCTCGGGCAAGACAATAAAGTCAATAAGTACGGGACAATACCACACATGCGCCATAGCATCTGATGATAATGCCTACTGTTGGGGTTATAACTCAGGCGGTCGTTTGGGTAATAGCTCCTCGACTGAAAGTCACGTTCCTGTTGCCGTTACAACTTCCGGTGTTCTTTCTGGCAAAACAATCCGTTCTATCGCCACGGGAGGTACCTTTACGTGCGCGATTGCCTCTGACAGCCAGGCATATTGTTGGGGCACGGGCACGAACGGTCAACTGGGTAATGCAGGTACTTCAAACAGCACTAGTGCGGTGGCGGTCGATACTTCCGGTGTTCTTTCCGGCAAACAGGTACTGTCTATATCGGCCGGGTATAACCAAGTCTGTGTCGTGGCGTCAGATAATTTAGCATATTGTTGGGGGTATAACAATCAGGGCCAACTCGGTGATAATTCAACGACTCAGAGGCCTTCGCCGGTTGCAGTCAACACGGCCGGAGTCTTGTCGGGCAAAACCATCCGTTCTATTTCCACGCGGGGGGTGAGTACAGATGCCCATACGTGCGCAGTTGCGTCGGATGGGTTAGCATACTGCTGGGGCCGAAATTTTTACGGTGCTCTTGGTAACAATTCCACGAGCGACAGTTCGGTTCCTGTCGCAGTTAACACGGCAGGGGTGCTTTCGGGCAAAACTATCCAATCAATTGCTGCTGGTGGTATATCATCCTGCGCTATCACAACTGAAAGCCTGGCCTACTGCTGGGGCTATAACGCGCAAGGACAGCTCGGCAACAATGACACTTCGAACAGTTCTGTCCCAGTTGCTGTTTATACCTCAGGCGTGTTATCGGGTAAAACACTCACAAACATTACGACGAGTACATCCCACTCATGCGTCACAACATCAGAAAGCAAAATATTTTGCTGGGGGCTTAACACCTATGGTCGTTTTGGCAATGACCTTACGGACAATAGTTCTGTAGCAGTTACGGCGCCACTCCTAGAAGGATACGTAGCTGGACCTGACATCAATCCGAGTAACAACACCTACAAGCTTCAGTTTGCTCAAAAAACGCTTTCGTCCTGCAGTGTCCAGACTGGCTTTGCCGATGTTACTGGGAGTACAGCTATCGCCTTCAATACGAACGGCTCGGTGTCAAACGGAGCAGTCATAACTTCAAATTCTAACGACCCAGTTCCAACCACAGACAGTGTTCCTCAGACATATATAAGTGCGAGTGGTACGTTCACGAATAGCTCAGTTATCACCGGGGGCAAAACTGGTCTTTGGGACTTCTCATTGAAGGATAATAGTGGACTGTATGGCAGCAGTTACTGCTTGAGGCTCACGTATGGCGATGGTACGCCGGTAGAAGGAAGCGTGCAGTATCCTGAGCTTCAGACGTCGCAAATGATTCACGCTACCAAAGCTCCGTACCGAGTGTACCAAAATGCAAATTCCATTACTCCCGGAACTCCGATTGCCGGTATAGGCACGGTGGGCTCGCTCTCATCGTACGGGCAGGGATTCCGAATACGAACGGGCATAACGGCCGACAAGCTAGTTGATGTTAAGAATGGCGACTTTCACACCTGCGGTATCTTCAGCGGTGATGCCTACTGTTGGGGCGATAACGGCTTTGGTCAGCTGGGTACGGGTGGGTCGCCCAGTACCAGTGGTACTCCACTTGCCGTTGATACCACCGGTGTCTTGTCCGGCAAGACCATCTTGTCTATAGCGGGGGGTAGTGAGCATACTTGTGCTATCGCTTCCGACAATCAAGCGTATTGTTGGGGTAGTAATGGCGGAAGGTTAGGCAATAATTCCGCGTCAGCGAGTTCTGTCCCCGTCGCAGTCGATACTTCCGGCGTGTTATCGGGCAAGACGATTTTATCTATTGCCGCTGGCTACCTGCATACCTGCGCCATAGCCTCAGATAACCAGGCATATTGTTGGGGGAACGATGCTATTGGCCAGCTCGGTGATGGGGCTGGCGATTCGTCATCGTACGTTCCGGTTGCGGTTGACACTTCCGGTGTTCTTTCGGGTAAAACAGTCTTGTCAATCTATGCTGTCGGTAGCTCGCACACGTGTGTCGTTGCGTCCGATAATAAAGCCTACTGCTGGGGGTTAGGCAGTGCTGGTCAACTTGGTAATAACTCGAATGTCGATAGCGGTGTTCCAGTCGCCGTTGACACTTCCGGTGTTCTTTCAGGTAAAACAGTTTTATCTCTGGCGACACAATGGCTTAACACCTGTGCCATCGCGTCGGACAACCAAGCATACTGTTGGGGAACTGGACGGCTAGGGGACGGCACAACGAATACGTCGTTGGTTCCTGTTGCGGTTGACACTTCCGGTGTCCTTTCGAGCAAGACTGTGGTGTCCATCGCTGCGGATGGAGGCACTGCTTGCGTTATCGCCTCAGACAGTCAAGCGTATTGCTGGGGAACGAATGACCACGGTCAACTCGGCGATGCTTCATATACCAGCGCAGAGTCACCGGTTGCAGTTAACACAGCGGGCGTGCTTTCCGGCAAAACACTTGTTTCGATTTCCGTCGGTGATTCCCACAGTTGTGCCACAGCTAACGACAACCGCATCTATTGCTGGGGCTATAACACCTCTTGGCAGCTTGGTGATGGTACGAATAGTACCTCGAATGTTCCTGTTTGGACGGATACATCTAGCTTATCGTTTGACCTAGATATTCCTGCCGGTGCCAACGCGTACAAACTTCAATTTGCTCAAAAAACACTCTCATCCTGCAGTGTCCAGACTGGCTTCGCAGACGTTACCGGTAGTAGTGCAGTCGCTTTCAATACGAACGGTTCTGTTAGTAACGGCGCGGCAATAACGACGAATGCTAACGACCCAGTGGCGACCACGGACAGTGTCGCACAAACCTATATCAGCGCTCCCGGCACATTTACAAATACAGCAACTATTACGGCGGGGAAGTCGGGTATTTGGGACTTTTCACTCAAGGAAAATGCTGGGCTTGACGCGACATCGTACTGTTTGCGCATTGTCTATAGCGATGGGACAACCGTCGACGGGGTAGTGCAGATGCCTGAAGTTCAGGTGAACCTAAAACAACCTGCCATCACGGCTCCGTACAGATTCTACCAAAATGCGAATTCATTGACACCGGGGACACCACTTGGTGTAACCGGACAATCTGCCAGTCTGACGTATCCTAACCAGACATTCCGCCTCAGAGCCGGTGTTATGGGCGGGTTGTCAGCCTCAATGGTTGCTACTGGCACGTCTCACACTTGTATCATCGCCTCGTCCGATAATCTGGCATATTGTTGGGGATATGGTATTTATGGCCAATTAGGTGATAACGAGACGTCATATAACTTAGTGCCAACAGCAGTTGATACGTCTGGTGTGCTCTCAGGTAAAACAATGTCTACTGTATCAACCGGTGAATACTATACGTGCGTCATAGCTTCCGATAACAATGCGTATTGCTGGGGTGAAAATGCGAACGGTCAACTTGGCAATAACTCGACATCACAGAGTCTCGTTCCGGTTGCGGTCAACACTGCAGGGGTGCTTTCTGGCAAAACGATTCTTGCCATAGCAACAGGTACCTCACACACCTGCGTGATAGCTTCCGATAACAATGCATACTGTTGGGGGCTCAATACGAACGGGCAACTCGGCAATAACTCAACCTCCGAGAGTCATGTTGCGGTTGCCGTGAATACGGCGGGTGTCCTGTCGGGCAAAACGATTCAATCTATCAAAGTAGGTACCTCACACACCTGCGTGATAGCTTCCGATAACAATGCATACTGTTGGGGGCTCAATACAAACGGGCAACTCGGCAATAACTCGACATCACAGAGCCTCGTTCCAGTTGCCGTCAATACCACCGGCGTTCTCTCTGGTAAAACAGTCCTTTCGCTTTCCGCTGGCACTACTCACAACTGCGTTATCGCTTCTGATAATCTGGCCTACTGCTGGGGGTCGGGGAGTAACGGTAGACTCGGGCATAATTCTGGTTCACAGAGCCTCGTTCCGGTTGCGGTCAATACCGCTGGCGTTCTCTCAGGCAAAACAATTACATCTATCGCGGCAGGGAATTCACATACGTGTGCTGTAGCGTCAGATAGCTTCCTATACTGTTGGGGCTATAACCTAAATGGCTATCTTGGCAATAACTCAACAACCCAAAGTCTCGTTCCTGTCGCCGTCGACACGTCGGGTGCTCTCAACGGCAAGAGTATTTCCAGTGTTGTATCGAAATTCTTTAGCAGCTGCGCTATCAGTTCAGACAGCCAAGTGTACTGTTGGGGAAACAATGGTGCTGGACAGTTGGGCACAGGTACCGTGAACACATATTTAGTCCCACAGCGGGTGGCTAGCTATCTATCAGGAACGAAGGTTGGCATTGATGGAAAAACTGCAATCTCGGTTACAACAGGGTTCTTTCATACGTGCGCAATTGGCTCGGATAACAACGCCTATTGCTGGGGCTATAATAGCAATGGTCAGCTTGGTAATGCTGGTGTAACTAGTAGCGTTAATCCAGTTGCCCTTGCAGTTGATACTTCCGGCGTCCTCTCTGGCAAAACGATTCTGTCTATTGAAGCTGGGTATTATCACACCTGTGCTATTGCCTCTGATAATCAAGCATATTGCTGGGGGATAGCAAGCGCGGGTCAACTCGGGAACAATTCATTCACGCAGAGCCAAGTTCCAGTCGCAGTTGATACTTCCGGCGTCCTCTCTGGCAAAACACTTCTTTCATTGTCGGTTGGTTCTGCACATACGTGCGCCATTGCCTCAGATAATCAAGCCTACTGCTGGGGAGCGAATGGTAATGGCGAGCTTGGTAATAATTCCATATCAGACAGCACAGTTCCAGTCGCAGTTGATACTTCCGGCGTCCTCTCTGGCAAAACACTTCTTTCATTGTCGGTTGGTTCTGCACATACGTGCGCCATTGCCTCAGATAATCAAGCCTACTGCTGGGGAGCGAATGGTAATTGGCAGCTTGGCAATAACTCAACGACAGAAAGTCATGTTCCTGTCGCCGTCAGTACATCTGGCGCATTCTCTGGCAAAACAGTTCTTTCTATCACCGCGGGGTATTACCATACATGTGCAATAGCTTCCGATAATAATGCCTACTGCTGGGGCACTGGTGGCTTTGGCCGACTAGGCACAAACTCAACGACTGACGCCCATGTACCCACAGCTGTAGTTAACACAGGCGTCCTTTCCGGCAAAACAATCGTATCATTATCCGCGGGACACTGGCATACATGTGCAATAGCTTCCGACAATAATGCCTACTGCTGGGGCCGAAATAATATCGCTCAGCTTGGCAACAACTCAACAACGGATAGTTCTGTACCGGTAGCGGTGACCGCTTCTGGAGCCCTTGCAGGTAAAACTATACTCTCAACTTCCGGTGGGGATGCCTATACCTGCGCTTTAGCCTCAGATAATCAGCTTTACTGTTGGGGACAAAATAACTTTGCACAGCTTGGTGACGGCTCGTTCAACCAATCTTTGGTTCCCACGCTTGGCTACACACTTCAGAATATACCCATTACGGTCTCGCTTGCTGGCTCGAGTAACACATATAGCCTGCAGTATGCCGTAAAAAGCGCATCGACCTGTAGCGCCCAGACTACTGGTTTTGCCGATGTAACAAGCGCAACACCAATTGCATTCAATACCAACGGCTTGGTGACGACCGGGACGGCCATCTCAACGACCGCGAATGACCCGTTGGTCAGTGGACAAACAACGGCGCAGACATACATTTCCGCCTCGGGTGCGTTCACGAACGGCAGTACTATTACGGCTGGCACCATGGGCCTCTGGGATTTCTCACTCAAAGACAACGGCGCACCATACAACACCGCTTATTGTCTTCGCGTTGCATATAGCGATGGTACCGCACTTACTGATACCCAGGCTATGCCAGAAGTTCGTACGACGACAGGTATACTCTCGGTTGGCTTTGTTGATAGCATAGGTGTCGGACTTACAAGCCCAACAATTAGTCTAGGTACTATAGCTATGAAGGGTGGAGATACTCAAACATCTACAGGCATCTTTGGTACATCGAGTCAAAAGCTTCGTATCTCTAATGATGTGGCGGTGAACGGTTGGAGTGCTAGTATCGCCGCAACTGATGGTCCTACAGCAGTCTGGAACAGAAGTGATAACCTTGCAAAATATGATTTTAATGATGCGTCAGGTGGTAGTGATGGGGTAGACGGTGATTTTCTTGGTGGAGCGTTAACGTTCTCTCCAGGCACTGGCAATATAGTCTCACCTTCAGGTTGTAGTACAACAGGGCTTTCGTTGGGTTCCTTGGCTAGCTTTAGTGAAGGTGTTACAAATAGTATTACACTAATTAGTGCCAGTAACGCCGCCTCTATGGGATGTGCATACGATCTTATGAATGTTGGACTGTCACAAGCTGTCCCTGCCGGCCAGCTTCCTGGGGCATATACCATAGATATGACAATAACGGTGGTAGCATTATGAAATACTTTGTAAAATATCATGCAATTGTTATTACGCTTGGGTTGATGGCAACACTCGCAGTTGCGCTCCCTGTATCAGCCCAAGACTATCAATTTCAGCAAGTTATTTCTGGCTATGATTGTACGCATAGTACAATCGCCACTGCTGAGGGACAGGCCAATAATATCAACTGTGCGGTGTTTAGCCCAAGTATCGATGAGTTTAGTGCCAGTGGCGGTCGGCCAATCATTCGAGGTGTATACGACTCGGTACACTCAACTGCTTTGTCGGTGACATTTAATGGAAAAGTATATTTGCTTGGTGAAGATGTTGAATTAGTACAAAACGGTAACCTCTGGGTCCTTGATTTAAGTGGTATTCCGCTCGCCATTACTCCCGGTAGCTATAGCATTCTTGTTGAGATGACAAATCAACTTGGACAAATTGTCTCGGCTACTCGAACTGTAGATATCAGTTTAATCCAACCTGAACCAATTCCAACTCCATTCGCTCCACTTTCACCAACAGGGCAGAACAGCTACATAACAGTGGTCGTTGGGCTCAGTACAATTTCGTTTTCTGCTATGGTCTTCATGTTGCATAAACATATAAGAAAAAAAGAGGTAAAATGACTAGTAATTGTAAACATAAGTAGTATAATAACAACTAAAGGTTACGAAAACAAAAAAGGAAACACTAAAATGAAACGAAAAATCTCATCACTTGCGCTGGCGCTTGCGGTGGTGGTTATTGCCTCACCATCTGCCTACGCTGCGTTAACAGCGACATCGGTATTGTCACAAACAATCAATACAGGTACTGCTAGTACTGATATTCGCGACGCTGGTGGCTCAGTGCTATCAAATCCTACAATCTCTATGAATGCTGCAACACTTTCAACTTCTCAGCAAACCGTGACAGGAACATTTGGCTCGGCTTCACAAAGAATAACTGTCGATAACCCTGGTGGGGCAAATAACGGATGGACACTTAGCCTGAATGCGACAACCCCAGGTACAGGTACATGGACATCTGGCGGCAACACGTATGCCTACAATGGCGCTACAGCTGCGTTAGGTCAGCTTACGGTTAACCCTTCAGTAGGTACAATCACACCTGTTGTTGGTGGCGCAACTGGAGTAACACTCGGTACTTCGTCAACGTTCTCAGCCTCAACTCCAATCACACTTGTGAGTGCAGCGGCTGGATCAGCTGATATCTGGAACGGGTATGCTACAGGCATTGGTCTTTCACAGACTATTCCAGCTAATTCACCAGCTGGCACGTACACGCTTAATATGACGCAAACACTTGCTACACTCTAGTAATTTATAGAGAGGCTCGATATAATGAGGGCGTGAAAGCGTCCTCATTTTGCATAGAGCATGAGAGGTGAGTGGTTATCAGCCACGAAGCTAGCGAGAAGAATGGCTACTATGCCAAGTAGACCTCGCCGTGATCGGCCCGATAGACCGAATAACAAAGTGCTAAAAGAATCATTTCTTTTGGAAGTCAGATGGTACCTCCCTCACCGGGATCTGACAGCTAAAAGAAGTGATTTTTATTATTAACAAGGAGTCATCATGGCAACGGAAATCGAGTACGAAAAGACATATCTTCTAAAGAAATTACCTGATGGTATCAAAGATGCGCCATACGTCACGATTCGCGATACGTATATACCCGAAAGCGTAAGCCATGCTCATCTTCGTCTTCGTGCGAAAGATGATATATACGTAATAACGAAAAAGATACCTATAGTAGAGGGTGATTCATCAACGCAGTATGAGCACACAATTGAACTCACGAAAGAAGAATATGATACACTCGTCACTTGTTCGACTAAGGATGCGGTGAAACGGCGATACTTTATGAATATTGCTGGTCGCAATGCTGAGATAGATATCTATGGCGAGAAACTGATGGGTCTTGTTGTTATAGATTTTGAGTTTACGTCAGAAGCCGAAAAGGATACTTTCGAAATGCCTGATATTTGTCTTGCTGATGTCACGTACGAAGAAGTGGTTGCTGGGGGCTATGTTCCTGGGAAATCATATGATGATATTGCAGCAGTACTAAAGGGGTATGGTTATGAGAAACTGGAGGTTACTTTATGAAATTTAAAGCAGGTACACGACGACGAGCTGTGGAATACGAAAAAGACTGGGTGAAGCGTTGGAAAGACCATAAAACATTTGAGAAGTCAGTCGAGAATCGGCCAAAAGACAATAGCTATGTGTTCTACGATGGTCCGCCATTCATTTCGGGCGTTCCACACCACGGCACGTTGCTTTCAAGCGTAGTAAAAGACGTTGTTCCGCGTTATCAAACCATGAAAGGGAAGCGAGTGGAGCGAGTATGGGGCTGGGATTGTCATGGCTTGCCTGCTGAGCGATACACAGAGCAAAAACTTGGCCTTAGTTCGCGCGAAGAGGTGATTGAATACGGTATTGAGAAATATATCATTGCATGTCGCGAGAACATGGTGCAGACGAGCGGCTTGTGGGAAGACACGGTTGATCGTATCGGCCGCTGGGTTGATTTCAAGGGTGCATACAAAACCATGGACAAAGACTATATGGAGTCTGTCTGGTGGGCATTTAAAGAACTCTACGATAAGGGCAAGATATACGAAGGCGAAAAGGTGCTCATGTATTGTACACTCGACGCAACGCCGCTTTCAAAAGCTGAAGTCACTATGGATGCCGGTGCGTATCAAGATGTTACTGACCCAAGTGTCTACGTGAAATTCAAGCTTGAAAATGGTTCGACGCTACTCGCTTGGACAACAACACCATGGACGCTGCCAGCGAATACAGCACTTGCAGTGAATAAAGATTTTACGTATGTTGAAGTTGAAGTAAGTGGTGAGCGATTTATTCTTGCAAAAGAACTGCTAGAGAAGGTGCTTGTCGACGAGAAACACCAAGCACTTGATTACAAGGTACTACGAGAGCTAAACGGTTCTGAGCTCGTTGGTCTTGCCTATGAACCACTACTCGGTGTTAATCGTGGCACTAATGTTCACAAAGTATGGGCGGCCGACTACGTTAGTGATGAAGACGGCTCCGGGATTGTTCATCTTGCACCAGCGTATGGTGAAGAGGACTTTGCGCTTGCAAGAGAGCACAAGATTCCTATTATCCATACTATCGACGAAAATGGTCACTTCACGGAAGGCGACTGGCAGGGCGCAAATGTTTGGGAAATTAACAAACAAATAGCGAAGGACCTAAAGGAGCGTGGTATTGTTTGGAAAATTGACTATATCCTTCATAGCTATCCACACTGTCATCGTTGCGGAACGCGACTCATGTATCGGGCGCATCCAAGTTGGTTTATGGATATCGACGGTCAGCGCGAGCAGATGCTTGAGCAAAATGGCAATATCAATTGGTTCCCACCACATGTAAAGAACGGTCGTTTTGCAAAAACAGTCGAGCAGGCGCCTGACTGGAATCTGTCGCGTGACCGATTCTGGGCGACAGCGATGCCTGTCTGGAAGGGAACTGACAGCGAAGGAAAAGAACACATACGAGTTGTCGGGAGCTACGCCGAGCTGAAAGAACTCTCCGGAGTTGAGCTAGAAGATTACCACCGACCATGGGTTGACGATGTTGCGTTTGAAATCGATGGAGTTACATATAAACGTATCGATAAAGTGATGGACAGTTGGTTCGAAGCGGGCAGTATGCCATTTGCACAATTTCACTATCCATTTGAAAATAAGCAGAAATTTGAAGAAAATTTTCCTGGCGATTTCATTGTTGAATACATCGGCCAGGTTCGCGCATGGTTTTACTATATGCATGCTATGAGTGTCGCGCTGTTTGGTGACAATTCATTTAAGAATGTCATCGTGACAGGCAATGTTGCGGGTAATGATGGCCGCAAAATGAGTAAAAGTTACGGTAACTATACCGACCCGAACGAGCTGATGGATAAGTTTTCGGCTGATTCCCTGCGTTTCCTGCTAGTGTCGAGCCCACTCCTTAGTGGCGAGGACTATGCCTTGCAGGACAAAGATGTTGGCGATGTCGCGCGCAAACTTAGCATGATTTGGAACATGTACGACTTCTTTACAATGTACGCAGAAGTTGATGGCTGGGAGTTCAACGGAGAACTAAAAGATCCGCTCGATGAGTGTAATAACCCTCTCGATATATGGATTATCTCGCGTCTACACCAGCTCGTTGATGAAGTTGAGAAGCATTTGGACGGCTATAATTTGCCAGATGCAATGAGTCCAATTCTGCCGTTTCTTGATGATGCGAGTAACTGGTACGTACGCCGTAGCCGTCGACGTTTCTGGAAGAGTGAAGATGACGGCGACAAGGAGATGGCGTACCGAACACTTCACTACGTTTTGGTACGGCTTGCGTACGTTTTAGCTCCGTTTACACCATTTTTGGCCGAAGAACTGTATCACAATTTAACAGGCGATAGCGAGTCAATTCATCTTAAAGATTGGCTATCGGCCGGACACGTGGACGAGCTTGTTATGAATGACATGGAAACTGTACGCGTCTACGTGAACGAGGGGTTAAGATTGCGCGCAAAAGCAGGTATCAAGGTCCGTCAACCACTAGCGTTCGTTACTGTGTCGCAACTTGGTGAACATGTTGATTTTGAAGCAATTTTGACAGAAGAACTCAATGTGAAATCAGTGAATGTCGGTGGTGAAATCATGCTTGACGAAGTTATTACACCTGAGCTCAAACGTGAAGGTCTCATGCGTGAAGTTGTGCGTTATGTACAAAATGCACGGAAAAATGCAGGCCTGAATGTTGATGACAGGATTACCTTGCAGCTTGAGACTGATGACGAAGAACTAACAGCTGCGATTGCTGAACATAAAGACACGATAGCCACAGAAACACTCGCGACATCTTTCGGAGAAGTGAGTGCTTTTGAGGAGACCGTGACAGTTGAGCAAAAAACATTAACAATACGATTGGAAAAAGTATGAAATATCTGATTATTGACACACGCGAACCGTTTGAATACGCCGCTAGCCATGTCGAAGGCGCAGTAAATATTTCACCGGCAAAATTTATGACTGGTGAGGTGCCACAAGAACTTGCAGGCGTCGCGAAAAACCAACCAATCATCGTTTATTGTCGAAGCGGCGCGCGTTCAAACACTGTTAGTTATATATTGCGTTCGCAAGGATTCACGAACATTACGAATGGCATCAACGAGGGCAGGGTAGAACAGCTGCTCAAGAAAGAAGGCTAATGACCGCGCCGAGTGACGAAGAATTCGCCACGCTGATTGCTCGGGCACTCGACGAGTTACCGGAGCGCTATGTTCGTGGGCTGGACAATGTCGCAATAACGTACGACGACGAACCAAATGAACACCAGCGACAAAAGCTGAAACTGCGAGGTGACCAAACCCTCTTCGGACTATATGAGGGGATTCCTTTGCCGAAACGCGGAGGAGGGTATAATCTCGTTCTGCCCGACAAGATTACACTATTTAAACTACCGCTTCTGTCAGTTGTGGGTGACGAAACAGCGTTTTTTGCACAAATCACACATACACTCTGGCACGAAATTGCGCATTACTACGGACTGGATCATGATCGCATTCATGAAATCGAACGTGGCTGGAAATAAAAACCGCTCATGATGAGCGGTTTTTATGCCTATGAATTACACTAATTCTTGGACTTTAGTTTGATTTTTTTCGGCTGTTCAAGGGGTGTGAGTGGCACCTTTACCGTGAGCAGACCATCTTTTAAATCGGCTTCGATTTTATCGCTGTTTGCGCGGTCTGGGAGTTGGATGCGTCGGTAGAGGCTTGTATTACTTTCGCGAACGACATACTTCTTGTCTTTGTCTTCTTCTTTTTCGTGACGCTCTGCCTGGACGACAAGGCATCCATTTTCGACCTCGATATTGACATCATCTTGCGTAAAGTTCGGTAGATGCGCTTCGATGACAAGATTACCGTCTTTGTTTGTATATACATCAGTTGTTGGGAGCGCAAGTGCTCGGTTTTGACCAAGCCAGTCATCTCCGAAAAATTGACGTTGTAAAGCATTGATCTCAGCGAATGGATCAAATCGTACTAATTTTGACATACTATTTTCTCCTCCTACGGGCTTTTACTGTCCCCGATAATCTTAGTATAGAAAATTAGCACTCTGCTGTCAAGAGTGCTAATTATGGGGTGTATTGTCTCTGTTAAATGTGCGGTGCGGGCGGAACTTTGTTTGGTGTTTCACCGTACCAATATCTGATGATGTTCTGAGTTGTCGTACTGTTGATTCGCTGAATCGCCTCAGCAGTGTTGTAGGCAGAATGTGGCGTCACGACGACATTTGGCATGCGTAGTAGTGCATCCGTCTCGGCCATCATAACGTACTGGTCAGATGGAGTAGCGTTGCCCAGAATTGCTTCAATATCGGCATCTTCATGCAGGAATTTCTCGCCCTCCAGTGTATCAAGACCAGCGGCGGCAACCTGGCCACTCTCAAGTGCGGCAATAAGATCTCGGCTGTCGACGAGCTCACCACGTGCTGTATTTAGAATGACGACGCCACGTTTCATTCGGCTAAGGGTTGCCGCATTGATAAGGTGCGTATTTTCAGGGGTTAATGGTGCGTGTAACGTAATGACATCAGCTTGCGCAATTAACTCATCGAAAGTTACGTAGGAGAAACCAATCTCTGCTGCAGTATCTGGATTTTCATGTACATCACTTGCGATAACATTCATCTCAAACCCACGACCTATGCGTGCACTATGCTGGCCGATTCGCCCCATACCGATTACACCAAGCGTGCGACCCTTCAAATCAAAACCAGTGAAGTTGATAGGTGCGTAGATACCATCTTTTGTCGCTTCAAGTGAAGCGGGTAGGTGGCGCGCAAGAGCGAGAAGAAGGGTGAAAGCATGCTCTGCGACCGTATTTTCACCATAACTTGGCACATTGAGAACAGTAATATCGTGTGCGGCAGCATAGGCAAGGTCAATATGGTCAAACCCGGTCGAGCGGGTTGCGATGAGGCGGAGACGTGGCATCTGCGTCATAAATTCCGCAGTCACTTTGCTCGTCACGAAAACAGAGATAACCTCTGCCTCAGGATTGATAGTTCCTTGTCCGATTGACGCTGGTTGAAATTGCCAATGATGGTCAGTTCCTTGCATCCCCGCTTCGAGCTGTGCGTTGTCGATTGGATTTGTGTCGTAAAAAACTATGGTTGCCACGATATTCCCACCATTTCATTCTTATACTGTATTACGCTTATGATAGCACCAGCAGGGAACAGGGGCAAGTTGACATTTTATAATGTTTATGCTAATATAGAAGTATAGGTTTACACTATGCTAAAAATCAAACACCCACTATTCACTCGATTTCGCAAACCAAGCGTTGTTACCCAGCATTCTATGCAATTCACTACCGTAAAAGATGATAGTGATGAGTTGACGAAAGCAATTGTTAATGATGTTCAGGAACACGATGATACGTGGACGCTCACCGAGCGACCTGACAGTAAAGCACTAAATGAATTTTGGGACGAGGTTGAAGATGATATCAAACACGACCCACAATGGCAAAAAATCTCCGAATCTGACGCCTAAGCAGGTAATCACTTTACAGTTTTATTCGCCTCTGTTATAATCATCGCTTGAGTCATTAAATAATGTAAGGAAATGCTATGAAAGCAGTCGTTAAGATCGGTGGCAAGCAATATATTGTTGCCGAAAAAGAGACCCTCCTGGTGGACCGCCTCCCGGATGGCACAAAAGAGCTCACTCTTGATGCGCTGCTCACTATTGACGGCAACGATTCAGTTGTCGGCGCCCCACTTGTCAAAGGGGTAACAGTGAGTGCCAAAGTTATCGATGAAGAAGTAAAAGGCCTCAAGCTTCGCATCATTCGCTACAAGAGTAAAAAACGTGTCCATAAAGAAACTGGACATCGTCAGAAATACTCCCGTATTGAGATTAGCTCAATCAAGTAACGTTCGTTACGACATGCATTTGTCCTCTCGTGAAAACGAGGGGATTTTTGTTTTCACGACACACTATTTTTAAACCCGCTCGTGGTATAATCGGACATAGCGAAAGAGGGGAAGAAACGAACAATGGCCCAACCAGTAATTATTGCCGTGACAAATCAAAAAGGTGGCGTCGGTAAGACGACGACCAGTATCAATTTGTCATATTGCCTTTCCAAAGAGGGCAAGAAAGTATTGCTCGTCGACTTTGACCCACAAGGGAATGCAACAAGTGGGCTCGGTGTTGATAAGAATCAGCTTGAGACTACTATTTTGGAAGTCATACAAGGACAAGCCACGCTCGCAAGTGCCATTATGGAAACTGAATACAAACATTTGTCTCTTGTGCCAGCAACGGCACAACTTGCGAATGCTGAGGTTGAGCTGGCAAAAGCCGAGCATCGTTTTACACGTTTACGTGATGCGTTAGTTGATTGTGGTGACTATGATTACATTATCATCGACTCACCGCCGAGTTTAAGCTTACTGACAGTAAATGGTCTGATTGCCGCCAAGTATGTCCTACTGCCAGTACAAGCTGAGTTCTACGCACTTGAAGGTCTAGGTCAGCTGCTTGAGACAATTCAGCTGATTCGCAAGGGTATGAATCCGACACTAGAGTTGATTGGCGTACTCGTGACTATGCTCGATGCCCGCACAACTCTCAGCCAGCAAGTCTATGAAGAAGTGAAAAAGCATTTTCCAGGCAAAGTGTTTGAGACAGCAATTCCAAGAAATGTTCGCATTGCCGAAGCACCAAGTCATGGTGAACCAGTTGGTGCATATGACAAATGGTGCAAGGGAGCACGGGCATATAAATCGCTTGCAAAGGAAGTAATAACAAGGGTTGGGCAGAAAAGGGGAGACGCATGAACAAAAAAGGACTTGGCAGGGGCTTTGAGTCACTGATTCCAACTGATGTTCTCGACGAAACATTTGACCCAACCGCCGCGAGTGACGAACAGGTTTCTGAGCTACGCTACATAAAGCTAAGCGAGATTGTACCAAACCCAGACCAGCCTCGCCGTCATTTTGATGAAGAGGCGCTTGAAGAGCTTGCAGAATCAATCCGTGAACATGGTGTTTTGCAGCCAATAGTCGTTGTAGCTGAGCATGGGAGTTTCGGGTTAGTTGCTGGTGAGCGTCGCTGGCGTGCAGCTGAACGGGCAGGTCTGACGAAGATTCCTGCACTCGTTCGTACATTGTCTGACCAGCATAAATTAGAACTGGCACTCATAGAGAACTTGCAGCGCGAAGACCTAAACCCTATGGAAACGGCGACAGCGTACCTAAAACTCAAGACACAGTTCAATATGAACTATGAAGATATTGGGAAGCGTGTTGGTGGTCGTTCATCAGGCTCTATTAGTAATTATATGCGTTTGTTACAGTTACCTGAGTTTGCAAAAGCAGCTGTTGCTGAAGGGAAAATTAGTGAAGGTCATGCTCGGCAAATTCTAGCTCTTATTGGTGATGAAGCTGCGCAACGTGACCTTATGAAGCGGATTATTGACGATGGTTGGAGCGTCAGAAAAGCTGAACAATACGTTATCGGCTACAAGAAAGCAGCTGTTGATGGCGAGAAGAAACAAGTCAGTGCAGTTCGCTCAACCCGTGGGGAAACTGCCTTTACGAAACGCCTGGCAAAACGACTTGCTTTGCCTGTTGTTCAAAAAACAACTGCAAAAGGTGGGCAAATAATTATCAGCTACAGCTCCGACGAAGAACTCACTGCTCTCGAAGAGAAACTGTACTAGAACAAACGAATTTGAGTGAATGGGTATATGCGTATTGCGACAGGCCCTATGATATTTTCATAGGGAATTGTACCAAGTCCGTTGCGTGAATCGTACGAATAACCATCCTGTCGGTGGTCACCAGCGACGAATAACTCACCATCGGGAACGATCATATCAACTATGCCATCGGTTGGCTGCATTGGACCCGGGTACATGGCATCAACATCGAGACCATCGGGGTTCTCGGTAGTGTAGACGCGGAGTGTTCCGCTCTCAACAACAACGCGTTCACCAGGAAAAGCGATAACACGTTTGACGACATATTCATCTTGCATGCCTGGCTGCCACTTGGGATTCTTAAAAACTATGACGTGACCTCTCTGAGGTACATACTCGCTGCCACGAATATGACTCCACGTTACTGGCAATCTGTTAACAATGAGGCGGTCACCGGTATGAAGTGTGTCTTGCATGCTTGGTCCATCTACGTTGAAGCTGCGAAAAATAAACAGGTTAATAAGCCATGCCCCAATAAACACGGCAACAATAAACAAACCGACTCCCAAGATGTCCTTGATGCGGCTGATTGTATTGCTGTTGATTTGCATGCTCATGCTTCAAAAATTATACACTATTGAACTCGAAAAAGCTGATGTTTTTCAGGTAGAAATAGAACGATACGGTATAATAGGTGCAATAAATGAGTAGCAAACAGAATCCACAAAGTATTGATGGCTTTAGTCTACGGCGGCGTTCGTCTGTTGATGCGCCGCTTGGGGTAGGCAAGAGTGGTGTGGTGAGACCAGCTGTCCCACATCAATTTTTACGTCCGAGTGCTAATCGAGCGTCTGCGGTATCATCAGCAGCACCAGAGATTTTGCCGCAACCCGCTGCCGTAAGGGACACGGGGCTACATAGAGCAGAGATAGACGCATCACTCCAGGCAGTCGATGAAACTCCACCAAAACAGAAGAAGACACACCGTTTCCGTCGGGTTAAGAAGCGTTGGATAGCGATAGTAATAATTGTGCTTATCCTCGGGGTTGTCGGTTATTTTGCAGGAAAGTTTATGCTAGCAACAGGCCGAGTCTTTAGTGGAAATGTACTAGATTTGCTTACGAGCAATGTTGCACTTAAAGAAGACGAAAATGGACGTACAAATATATTGGTTTTTGGCACCTCGGAAGATGATGCAGGGCATGCCGGGGCAGCTTTGACAGACAGTATCATGGTAATAAGTCTTGACCAGGATAAGAAAACGGTTGCCATGGTGAGTATGCCTCGAGATATGTGGGTTGATTATGGTACAGGGTGTGTGTGGGGATATTCAGGTAAAATCAACGCACTTTATAGCTGTTATGCAAGCGATGGCGATGCAGCGATGGGTGCAACCAAATTAGGTGAGAAAGTTGGCGAAGTATTTGGTCTCCAGGTGCAGTATTACACAAAAGTGAATTATTCAGTTGTCAGAGATATAACGACCGCGCTTGGCGGGGTGACGGTGAATATTGAGGGTGCATTTGGTGCTGATGGTATCTATGACAGCAATATGGGCAAGCTTCTAAAACTTCCTAATGGGCCAGCCACACTCCAGGGTGAACAGGCGCTAGCATTTGTAAGGGCGCGCGGCGAAGGGTATGGTTCGTATGGCATAAATGGTAATTTCAGTCGTGAACAGAATCAGCAAAAGATGGTGGTAGCGATTCGAGATAAGGCGCTTAGTCTTGGTACGTTATCAAACCCGGTAGCAGTCAGTAACTTGCTTGATGTACTCGGCAACAATATTCTGACGAACTTTAGTACTGCTGAAATCAAGACTCTTGCGAAGGTGGGTAAGGATGTCTCGGAAAGCAGTATTGTACACATTGACCTCAATAAAGAGGGTGAGTCAGTGCTCGCAACTGGGCCGTATAACGGTCAGAGTATTGTTCGTCCAAAAGCCGGTATAGGTGACTTTACTGATATACAGTCATATATACGGAAGTACTTAACGGGTAGTGGTATTGTTACTGAAAATGCATCAATTGAAATACTCAATGCTTCCACAACTGCGGGGATTGCAGCCGAAAAAGCCGATGAGTTTGATGCTGAAGGACTTGTTAATATATCGACGAATGATACTCCATATTCCAGCACAACGCCTGTGACATGGTATGACACAACCGGAGGTGGTAAACCTAAAACAGCTGCAAAACTCGCAAGTTTACTCGGAAAACAGGCGACTGGCAGTTCATTGCCAAGTGGCGTGCAGTCATCGGCAGACTTTGTTGTGGTATTAGGAGCCCAATAGAAAGATTGTTCATGGGCATTTGCGGGTGACGACGCATTTCAACGGTGTTATACTAGTAGGCAATGGAACTGATTAAATCTGCTGCACGGCGTACTCGACTTATCGAACTCGCGCACGTTTTACTGAATGTGGCGTATGCTGCCTTGTTATTGTCATTATTGCTATGGTTCGAGGGACAGCCGTACCTTGCGTATGTCTTTGTACTTCTGAGTAAGTGGCGTGTTTTTGCAGTACGCCCTCGTTTTTGGATTGCGAATATTCAGACGAACTTGCTCGACACCATCATGGGCATCAGTGTTGTAACGCTTCTATGGCAGAATATGGGAAATCTTGCGTTACAAATTACACTGGCGGCCAGTTTCGCCTTATGGCTTATTTTCCTGAAACCGTCATCGAAGCGCTTCTGGGTGGTTATTCAGGCTGGGGTCGTACAATTCGTCAGCCTGAGTGCTCTGTTTTCAATTGCATATTGGATGCCTTCAGTCCTCGTTATTGCTTTCGGGTGGTTGATTGGTTACGTTGTGGCGCGTCATATTATCAATGTTTTCAGTGACGAGCTAGAAGATACGGTGATTAGTATTACCTGGGGTGTGGTTATTGCAGAGCTTTCATGGCTATCGTACTACTGGACTATTGCATATACAGCGCTCAGAATACCACAGATTGCCATTGTTGCGAGCCTTTTGGGCTACATGGTGCTTGTTGTCTACAATTCTCTGTACCATACAGAAGAGACAAAACGAATACAAGCAGATTTAACAATGCCTGTGGCCTTTTCGCTAGTCGGTATCGCGCTCATCCTGCTGTTTTTCAATGGTTTTGATCCGACTAGTTTATAAGTCTATCAGTAGATTCTCAGCTAAGGAAGGGGATAATAGAGCATATGAAAGAACAAGATAAGCCGAAAGTAACAACAGATATTTTTGAGGCGCCAACAGTAAAAACGCACGCTAACAAAGCTAGTATACCGCGGAAACCACTGAGCCGACGAGCGTTTGCGTCGCTGGTTATTGCCCTTTGCCTGGTCGCTGGCTTTGGTGGAGCAGCTGTATTTTCTTACTCTGGGCTTATTGATACAACACAAGTAGTCAACAGTAGTAAAGTTGTTCTACAAGAAGGTGAGCTAGTTGCTGATGTCGCAGAAAAGGTTGGCCCAAGTGTTGTCTCAATCGTGACCGAATCGACGAGTCGGACCGTCTGGGGCTACTCGGCACAATCACAGAGTGCTGGAACAGGAATAATTATTAGTAAAGACGGCTATATTGTGACGAATAAACATGTTATCTCAGGTGCGACGAGCGGCACTATCACTGTCACGCTTGCCGATGGTACAACCTATGAAAAAGTGACAATTGCCGGCTCGGATCCATCAAATGATATTGCGTTTTTGAAGATTACGGATGTTTCAAATCTCACACCGGCTACGCTTGGCGACTCTTCGTCACTATCTGTCGGACAGAAGGTGATTGCTATTGGCAACGCCCTTGGTGAATACCAAAACACAGTGACGAGTGGAATTGTTTCAGCACTCGGTCGTCCAGTAACTGCTTCAGACAGCACTGGTCAGTCGACCGAAACACTTGAAAACTTGATTCAAACAGATGCAGCTATCAATTCCGGTAATTCTGGTGGTCCACTGGTGAATCTCAATGGAGAAATCGTTGCTATCACGACTGCGGTTGCCAGTGACGCGCAAGGGATTGGATTTGCGATTCCAATCAATGATGTAAAAGGTATGGTAAAGACGTTACTCGCGAGTGGTAAGGTCGTGAAACCATATATTGGTGTACGTTATGTCTCCATCACTCCCAATGTCGTAAAGCAGTACAACCTCAGTGTCACAAAAGGCGCACTCGTGCTTGGCTCCGACGGCGAAGCGGCAGTAGTTGCGGGAAGCCCAGCCGAAAAAGCCGGGTTCAAAGACAAAGATATTATTACGAAAGTCGGTGATGTAGCTGTTGACAGTCAGCATCCGTTCGCAAGTGTTATTGCTCAGTACACACCTGGCGACAAAGTGACAATTACGTATGTTCGTGATGGCAAGACGGTGACCCTAACGGTTGAAATCGGCTCACGTAGCTAGTTGTAGTGCGAGTGCATAGTCCTGTTTGTCTTGAAGTATAAAACCATGTTCGACTGCGTAAGCAGTGATACTAGAGTGTTGTTCTGGATCAGCTTCGAGTAGTAATATGCCATTCGGAGCGAGCAGCTCAGTACTTTGCTCAATAAGTTTGTATATCAGTGCAAGCCCGCCACTCTCCGCGTACAGCGCCATAGTGGGTTCGTGTGCAGTTTCTGGCGATGTTTCCCAGGTTGTATCGACGTAGGGAAGATTGGCAATAATCATATTGAATTGCTTCGGGTGTTCATGACCTAGCCAGTGACTGAGTAGGTCGCTAACGACAAAACGGATTGGTTTTGCGCCGAGCACATGGGCATTCTTTCGTGCAATACTGAGAGCTGTTTTTGATATATCTCCGAGAGTCATAGTTATGTTTGGGTATTCTAGTTTCAGTGTCACTCCTACGCAACCCGAACCAGTACCAACATCAAGCGCGTGATTATTCGGCTGTATATGCTTTTTCGCTACGTCTATCAATGTTTCAGTTTCTGGGCGGGGAATGAGTACATCTGGCGTGACTATGAACTCGCGACCGTAGAATTCCTTCCTACCGACGATATATGCAATCGGCTCACGGTTCAACCGTCGTTTCACGAGTAGTTCGAACACATTTTTTATATCTGTCGATAGTTGCTCGTCATTATGCGCAACCAGCCACTCACGTTTTACCTCAAGTAGATACGCTAAAAGTATTTCGGCGTCTAAGCGAGGTGAGGGAATTTTTGCTTCAGAAAAAAGTTGTTCAGTTTTTTTAAGTAGCTCTGTGACGCTTGTGCTTACTATTGACATTTCATAACTCTTGTGCTATATTGTACTTCATAACGTTCATAAAAACAAAAAAAGGAAAATTATTACAAATGGCACAATTACCCAACAGTTATCAAAATCCAGACGTATTCATGGGAGATACTCGTGCAACGACTGGTGATCATGTTCCAGACCTAACAGCCAAAGCACCGAATGGGCTAACGGCGCACTATCTAGGTAGTCGTGGTGTACAACTCGATACAGTAGATAGACGAACAAGTCATACAAGTCCAGAAACGAATAGCTTAAGGTTGATTGGCAGTACTGATATCGTAGACCATGACGAGTATTATGAAGCAAAAAAGAAAGCCGGACTGCTGTAGGCTAAAGATTAATTACTCGTTCGTATTTTGTGCTTTGAGCTCACGCTCGGCAGCCTGAAGCTTTTCAATCAAATCATCGATATCCCCGTTCATTGCAGCGGGGATATTGCTACGTGAGTAGCCGATGCGATGGTCGGTGATACGGTCTTGCGGGAAGTTATAGGTACGGATTTTTTCACTTCGGTCACCTGAACCAATGAGGCCGCGGCGTTCCGCGCTTTGTTTGGCTTCTTCCGCGTCATTTTTTATCTGTAGGAGTCGTGAACGTAGCACGCTCATGGCTTTGAGCTTGTTCTTGAGCTGAGATTTTTCGTCCTGGTTTGTGACAACAAGACCGGACGGAATGTGAGTGATACGAACGGCGCTGTCAGTGGTGTTAACGCTCTGGCCGCCATGTCCTGAAGCGCGGTAAATATCGATGCGAAGGTCACTTGGGTTGATTTCGATGTCAGTTTCTTCGGCTTCTGGTAGTACTGCAACGGTGACGGTTGAGGTGTGGATGCGGCCTTGGCTTTCGGTAACAGGGACGCGTTGAACCCGGTGCACGCCTGACTCGAACTTGAGACGAGAGTAGGGGCTATCGCCGCTAATACCAAAGATAACTTCTTTGTAGCCGCCAGATTCACTTGCCGATTCACTGATTTGTTCGACTTTAAAGCCGTTTGTTTCACACCAACGTAGGTACATGCGATAGAGTTCGCCAGCAAATAGCGAGGCTTCGTCGCCACCGGCACCCGCACGGATTTCAACGATGACATTTCGCTCGTCATTCGGGTCTTTTGGTGTCAGAAGTATGAAAAGTTTTTCGTCAATGTCGCTGAGTTCCTGTTCGAGTTCAGGGATCTCTGCTTTTGCAAGGTCTGCAAGCTCATCACCACTCGTTGCGAGTTCTTGTGCCTGGGCAATCTGGTCGCGTAGGGCAGCTTGGCGTTCGCCGGTTGCTATTAACTCGTCGAGCTCAAGTAGTCGACGGTTCTTTTTAGCGTAGTCAGTGTTAGAAAATGCGTCAGGACGTGACAGAAAAGCCGATAACTCAGCGCGTTCAGCATATAGATCGTCAAGATGTAATTGGATGAGACTCATACGTATATAGTATCGCATATAAAAATCGGCCACGAAATGGCCGATTTTTTCGTAACAGTGTTATTCAGCTGGTGCAGCTTCTGTTTTTGCAGTTTTCTTCGCCTTGGTAGCGGTAGCTTTCTTTGCTTTGTTGGCAAGAGCTTTGCGGCGTTCTTCAGCAGCAGCTGTACGAGCCTTGAAGCGGTCAACACGACCTTCTGTGTCGATAATCTTTTCTTCACCGGTGAAGAATGGGTGGCTAGCTGAGCTAATGTGCATCTTAATCAGCGGGTACTCTTTGCCGTCTTCCCATTTGATTTTTTCATTGCTGGTTGCAGTACTCTGCGTTAAGAAAGCAAAGTCTGCAGCCTCGTCCTGAAAAACGACGAAGCGGTAGTCTTGTGGGTGTAAATCTTTTTTCATAGTCAATGAAGGATTATATCTGTTAAAGGCAAAAATGTCAAAAGTATGGACGAAAGATGTTAACAGTGGTAGAATGCATGGGTAATAAATTTTAACGAAGCAACGTATGGAAGATATCCTGACAAGGGTCCATGCGCGAAGGGAGAAGGATATCATGGCAGTCACTGTTGATATCAAGGCTTTGCTCGAAGCCGGTGTTCATTTCGGACACAAAACGAGCCGTTGGCACCCTAAAATGGCGCCATTCATTCATAGCAAACGTCAGGACAGTCATATCATTGACCTGACAAAAACCGTCGAAGGTCTTGAGGCGGCATTGCCGTTCATAACTAAAACGGTTGCAAGTGGCAAGCAAATTTTACTTGTCGGTACGAAAAAGCAAGCAAAGGACCTCGTCCGCGAAAAAGCAGTTGCAATCGCGCAACCGTTCGTAACCGAGCGTTGGATGGGCGGAATGCTGACAAATGTCGCAACTGTCTCTGGCCGAATCAAACACCTCAAGGATCTTGAGCGCCGTATGGATGCTGGTGAGCTAGCAAACCGCTACAGTAAGCTAGAAGTACAGCGTTTTCAAGAGGAAATTGATGACTTGAACAAGAAATATGGTGGCATCAAAGATTTGAACGGTAAGCCTGGTGCAGTTTTTGTTACTGACATCATTGAAGACGCAAACGCCGTCAAAGAAGCCCGTAACCTTGGTGTGCCGGTTATTGCAGTTGTCGATACGAATGCTGACCCAAGCGTGATTGACTACGTTATTCCAGGTAACGATGACGCCATCAAGGGTCTTAGCTTGATTCTTGACTACGTCTCGCAAGCCATCGAAGAAGGCAAATCAGTACAACAGCAAAAAGCTGCAGATAAGTAGGGGGATATATGGCTATTTCTATTGATGAAATCAAGAAGTTGAAAGATTTGACAGGTGTTGGGCTCACTGATGCTAAAGCGGCATTGGTTGAGATGAATGGTGACTTTGATAAAGCACTCGAGGCGATGCGTAAAAAGGGGCTTACCAAAGCCGAAAAACGCGGCGAGCGCGAAGCTCGGGAAGGCTTGGTAGATGCGTACGTCCATAGCGGACGAATCGGTGTTGTTGTTGAAGTGAACTGCGAAACAGACTTTGTAGCACGAACCGATGATTTCAAATCACTTGTTCATGATATTGCACTACATGTTTCAGCAACTGCTCCTGAGTACATCTCACTTGATGATGTGCCAGCAGAGACAAAGGACGCGAAAAAGGCTGAGTTTGTCGAAAAGGCAACTAGTGAAGGCAAACCAGCAGATATTGCAGAAAAAATGGTTGAAGGTCAGCTCAAGAAGTACTTTGCAGAGAAGACGTTACTCGAGCAACCGTTCATCAAGAACCCCGACATCACTGTTGGTGACCTTGTGAAAGAGCACATTTCACGACTTGGTGAGAACATTGTTGTTCGTCAGATTCGTCGTATTGAACTTGGCGTCAGCGAATAACATAGTACCATTCATATAAATATCCTCGTTGTATGACGGGGATATTTTATTTGCAGGTCCCGGCTGAGGTGATGGCGATTGTTGCGGTTTTAGCAATGTCAGTTTCGCTTTCGGTGTCGATTTGGGTTGGCGCGGCAACAATGATAGCGCTTTCAGGTATACCGGTTGCAACAAGGTCAGATTTGATTGATGCGATCCGCTGTTCAGCGAGCGTACTATCACTCGTGAGTATGTAGTTACTGTCTATGGTAAATAGAATCGATTTATTACTGTGAGATTGATAAAATGTACCGATAGTTTCAATGATGTGCTGTGCGGTTTGCTCAGCAGTGATATCGTATGTACCACTTCCAGGTGCGAAATAGATTGTATATGTGTAAAAATTATCCTTTGGCGCAATACTACCATCGGCAGTTATGTTCGTAAGTGATTTATAATCTGTCGCATTGAGACATGTAGAAGGTAGTAACGTGATAATCAATAACGAGATGGCAGCAAGAAAAGTGACGACACTAACGATGATGGCAATAAGTTTCCATGGTTTCTTCGGCTTCTCTGGGGGAGCTTCTATGGCATGGAACCAGGCCTCGGGTGACTCACTCGGGAGTGGATTTGTAGGTGGTAGAGGGTAGAGTGTTTCAACCATGTTGCTATGCCTTGAGTTTCTTCTTTAATGCATCTAGAGTTGCGGTAGTAAGCCCGAGGCCGTCTTTCAAATATTTATCAATAGAGCCGTATTTTGCGCGTGCTTTATCGAGGCCTGCATTGAGCATTTTTTCAGTAACCTTATTTCCTCCGGGAGGCAAATTGGCATTACTTAACTTATATTGGTCCATAACCTGTTTGTCTGTCGCGCCCAGTGCGTACATGACCATGGCTATTGTCCAGCCCGTTCGGTCCTTGCCGTACGTGCAATGAACGAGTACGCTGCCTTTTGTATTCGCGATTGCAGTGATGGCACTGCCAAATGCTTTGCGGTCAGAAGCATCGTTAACAAATATCGTATAGTCACCTGTACCAGTTGCAGGGATATTCTTTGTTGATACGCCAGGAATCTTTGCGTCTGGTGCCTTACTCACCTCCTTCTTTTCTCGTAAATCAATGATTATTCCGTCCTTGAGCAGAACAGAAAGCATACTGGCGTCAGTTGAGCTCTTATTGCCAGTCGTCGCATCTGTGAGCCGTGCTGAGCGAAATAATATACCGGGTTTTAGAACACCTGATGCAGCCGCATCGCGAAAGTTAAATATCTTGTCACTAAGATCCGGGAGAGAAGAGGCTGAGTTATTTGTATTACCTGGTAATCCGGTAGTTGAGCTAGTTGTTTGTGTCGGCTGGACATTGTTGACAAATGCGTTTGTTCTAAATGCACCACCCGGTATGAAGAAGTTCGCAGCGGCCCACATAAATATGAACAGGATTAGTCCAATAACGGCGTTGCGAATGGCAGCCATACCTTCTTGGGCTTCAGACGCATTGCCGTCCGAACCGCTGTAACGAAGACCGCCCCATACAATTCCAATTACAACAGCAATACCAACGCCAGCTGCAAGGAAGTTAAGTACATACAGCAGAATAGCGGTAATACTATCAGTACTTCCGTCACATTTGAAATCAATAGACGTTTCTACGCCGTTACATGTGTATGCGGAGACAGTGGCAGGAATAACGACGGTGATAAACGCCATCATGACAATTGCAGCGACAGCAGTAAGGTGAAACTTGCGACGAATCATAACTACAGTTAATACTAGCATAACGGTAGTGGTTTTAGGAGAGTATGGTGTCAAATATTCTATTGGCTAGGTGTTTGTCAGGGTAGAATTTGCTATACTTGCTATATCACCAAACGAAGGGGAATCAATGTTTGACACGAAACCGTATGAATTGAAAATGCAAGCTGTACTTGAGTACCTTGAAGACGAACTAAAAAAGGTTCGCACTGGCCGTGCTCATCCAGATATGCTGGACAGTGTTGTCGTGACCGTTTACGGTAGTCGTATGCCGCTGAAACAAGTTGCAAATATAACTGTACCCGAACCACAACTGCTACAGGTGAATCCATTTGACCCTAGTACGGTTCAGCCAATAGTATCTGCTATTCGTGATGACAGTTCTCTTGGGTTCAACCCGACCGACGACGGCCGAATCATACGTGTACCGGTGCCACCTCTCACGGAAGAGCGTCGCCGCGAAATGGTAAAACAGTTGGGCGACAAGGTAGAAGACTCGAGGATTGCTATGCGAAACGTACGCCAAGACGCGCTGAAAGATGCAAAGCGTCGTAAGGAAGCGAAAGAGTTGTCAGAAGACGATGTGAAGCATATCGAAAAGGGTATTGACGACGAAATGCGAGACTACAACGCGAAAATCGACGAGATTTTCAAAGCCAAAGAAAAAGAAGTGATGACCATCTAAGTCAAATAGTATGGCAAACTCACAGTTATTTTCGGATAGGGTGCGTCATGTCGGTGTGCCCGATGATCAGTTGATAGTAATTGGGTCTGGCTTGCTAGACGCTCTCGGTTTGCGCCAAGCGGGTGATGTTGATCTCGTGCTTACGGATAAGGCCTTTGAAAAGGTTATAGCGGAGAATAAGGGAGAGTGGAAATATGAGGTCTTACCGAGTAGCTCACCATGCTTATTGAAGCCTGGATATGAATTATGGACCGATTGGGCCACTGATGGTTCAGGGCATCCAAATTACGACGATTTGAAGGATGACAGCGTGGTTATTGACGGTATCCGTTACATATCGCCCGCATACCTTCGAAGCAAGAAGATAGAAAGTGCTCGTCCCAAGGATATTACGGACATTGCATTACTTGACGAATATATTGCGCAACATAAGGAGAAATTCAATGCCTAAGCAAAACGTCGTTCCTACACATGTCGGCCTAATTATTGATGGTAATCGTCGTTGGGCAAAGCAGCATGGCTTACCGGTATATGAGGGTCATTTGGCTGGTGTAACAGCTCTTGAGGATGTCTTGCGCGCTCTAGTTGACGCTGGTGTAAAGTATATTTCGTTTTACACATGGTCAACGGAGAACTGGAACAGGGCGGAAGAGGAAGTGACTGCTTTCATGAAGATTCTCAAAGGTCTGTTCAAACGAGAGCTGAAACAATTACTCGACGAGGATTGTAAGCTGGTAGTATTAGGCGATCGAGAGACTATCCCGAAAGACATTCTCACGATGATTAAGGATGCAGAGGAATACTCGAAAAACAACACTCGAGCAACCTTTGTTATGTGCTTTAACTATGGTGGTCAACGGGAAATTGTTCATGCCGCACAGCGGCTTATGAAGGCGGGCGTGAAACCTGAAGATGTCACCGAAGAAGAATTTGCGAAATATCTTGACTATCCTGAGGTACCGCCATGTGACGTTGTGGTGCGGACGAGTGGCGAACAACGACTCAGCAACTACATGCTCTGGCGAAGTGCGTACAGTGAATTCATCTTCCTCGACAAGCTCTGGCCCGATATGCGAAAAGCAGACGTGGCTGGTATTATAGAAGAATACAATAAACGAACACGTAGATACGGGGGATAAGTGGACATATTAGGCGTACTTGGATTTGGGCTGTCAGTACTCATTGGCTTACTTATATTAGTCGTACTAGTTGTCGTACATGAGCTTGGTCACGCCATTGTGGCACGTCGTAATGGGGTGGTGGTTGAAGAATTTGGGATTGGGTTTCCGCCGCGAGCATGGGAAAAGAAACTGAAAAACGGTGTTCTCCTGACGATTAATTGGTTGCCAATAGGTGGATTCGTGAAATTACAGGGTGAGCATGATGCTGCGGATAAGAAGGGCGACTATGGTCACGCCTCACTTTGGTCAAAAACGAAGATTCTTTTAGCGGGTGTCGTGATGAATTGGTTAGTAGCAGCAGTACTGTTGACAGTACTTGCGGTCACAGGACTGCCGAAATTAATTCCGAATCAGTTTATGGTTGCGAGCGATACATCAATCGATGCCCAGCCGGCTCAGGTCGCAACTGTCACAGATGGTCTTCCAGCCGCAACAGCTGGTGTCCAGAAAGGTGACACTCTTATTAGCTTTGCTGGCGAACCACTTAGTGATGCAACAAAGCTTGCCGACCTTGCAAAAGAAAATAGCGGCAAAACCGTACCCCTTGTATATCAACGAGATGGTGTTGAGCAAACTGCATATGTAAAAATACGCTCGTCAAACGATGACAAAAAAGGCTACCTCGGCCTTGCGAGCTCACAGCGAACAATGTACCGCTCGACATGGTCAGCACCTGTTGTCGGAGTGGCATTAACCGGCCAATTAACAGCGTATACACTTGAAAGCCTTGGTACAATGCTCGTAAAGTTCGTAACAGGAATCATCCAAAAAATTAGCTTTAGCAGTGAAACGCGTGAAGAAGGTAGTGCGAATCTGAATGCAGTGAGCGCAAATGTCGGCGGACCAATAGCTATCTTAGGAGTATTGTTCCCGGCTGCAGTTGCAGATGGTCCAAGCTCACTTGTGCTTGCGGCAGCGTTAATATCCTTAACTCTTGCGGTGATGAATTTACTTCCAATTCCAGCGCTAGACGGTGGCCGTTGGTTTGTGACTATGTTGTACCGCGTCGTGTTGCGTCGACCACTTACGAAAGAGAAGGAAGAAGCGATTCATGGTACAGGATTCATGGTACTACTAGGGCTGATTTTACTCGTGACAATCGCTGACATCGGAAAGTTATTTGGGTGAGCAAAAAAAATATTCTTGGGTTAGGGCTTACTATTGCCGATTGTGTATGGGTGTTGGTTGTTTTGCTGATACTGTCCGGTCTTGTCATTGCGCTGCCGTTACAATTACTTAGTAGTACACCCCTGGTGACATGGCTAGATAGCGCAGTTGGTACGATGGTTCTCGCTGCATGTATATACATTATTTCGGCTTTTATCATCATTACGCCACTATATATTGCACGTCTGAAATGGCCACAGATTGCCGAAAAACTAGCGTTAACAAAACCGTTTCGTCTCTCAATGGTTCCATGGGCGCTGACTATGTGGGGACTATACTTTGCAAGTTCAATTGCGATTGTGCTAGTACTGTCATATGTAAAAATTCCATGGATTGACCTGACACAGGCACAGAACGTTGGTTTCAGTAATCTCACACAGGGGTATGAATATATCGCCGCATTTGTCGCGCTGGTCATCCTTGCGCCAATTTTCGAGGAACTGATTTTCCGGGGCTACTTATTTGGCCGTCTACGAGGTCGTTATGGATTTATAGTGACAAGTATTGTGACGAGTCTGGTCTTTGCAATTGCACATCAGCAGATAAACGTCGGAATCGACGTATTCGTACTCAGTATGTTCATGTGTTATGTCCGAGAACAGTTTGAGAGTATTTGGCCAAGTGTCTTGATACATATGTTCAAAAATACCTTCTCGTATATTTTGATTTTTATTGC
The DNA here is from genome assembly GCA_964536265.1 of uncultured Candidatus Saccharibacteria bacterium. Lineage (GTDB taxonomy): Bacteria > Patescibacteriota > Saccharimonadia > Saccharimonadales > Saccharimonadaceae > JAPUDS01. The sequence goes on from CAZHVV010000001.1 coordinate 63,780, forward strand.
GCCGCTTTATGGCCTCAATCTGCTAAACTAATCACATGAGATTGTCACAAAGCTTTGTAAAAACATTGCGTCAGGCGCCCGCAGATGAAGAGGCGACAAATGCTAAATTGCTGATTCAGGCAGGTTTTATTCATAAAGAAATGGCCGGTGTCTACGCGTATCTACCGCTCGGCAAACGAGTACTTGAGAATATTGCACAAATTGTCCGCGAGGAAATGGATGCGATTGGCGGAAACGAAGTGCAAATGACCGTGTTGCAGCCGAAAGGTATCTGGGAAAAGACTGACAGATGGGATGATGCAAAGGTTGATAACTGGTTCAAAACAAAGCTTAGCAATGGCACTGAACTTGGTGTAGGGCTGACTCACGAAGAGGCGATGGTTGATATGCTGAAGGATTTCGTAAGTTCATATAAAGATCTCCCTGCATATCCATACCAAATCCAGTCAAAATTTCGCAATGAACTGCGCGCCAAGAGCGGACTCATGCGTGGTCGCGAATTTCTCATGAAAGACTTATATTCTTTTAGCCGAACCCAAGAAGAGCACGATGCATTTTATGAAAAAGCTGCCACCGCGTATCTGAAAGTATATGAACGCTTGGGAATTGGCGACCAAACCTACCGAACATTCGCCAGTGGGGGTATTTTCAGCAAATTTAGTGACGAGTTTCAAACGCTCAGCCATGTTGGCGAAGATACTATATATATTCATGAAGAAAAGCGCCTTGCAGTGAATAAAGAAGTGTATACCGACGAAGTACTAGCTGAGCTTGGTATGCGTAAAGAAGACATGGTTGAGAAGCGAGCCGTCGAGGTTGGTAATATTTTCCCACTTGGCAGTAAATATGCTGACGCGCTTGAGCTATTTTACACCGACGAAACTGGTACACGTCAGTCAGTTGTGATGGGTAGCTATGGTATTGGTATTAGCCGGCTGATGGGACTTCTCGCGGAACATTTTGCAGACGATAAGGGTCTTGCATGGCCTGAGAACATCGCGCCAGCTAGGGTCGTAGTCGTGACTATTGGCACCGATACAGCTGTTGTAGAGGCTGCAGATGCCCTCTATGCACAACTCCAAGCGAGGAACATTACCGTTTTATATGATGACCGTCCATTGAGGCCAGGTGAGAAGTTTGCTGATGCTGACTTGATGGGAATTCCACATCGGGTTGTCGTGAGTGCTAAAACACTTGAGGCAAAGGGTGTCGAATACAAAAAGCGTAGTGCTGAAGCATCTGAGATATTGACAGCCGATGAACTGCTTGCTAGACTGATACCACCGAGTTTTTGGGGGACTCAGGGGTAGAGATACTGCCAAGAGAGACAACAACCCATGTCGCGCCGAGTGCGCGCTTATTATATGCCAGAAATCAAGGAGAAATTATATGAAAAAATTGTATCAAATAACCGCAGAAGGTAAAACCGAGCTCGAGCAAGAGCTTGTGCAGCTTAAAGCACAGCGCGCTGATATCGCTGAAAAAATCGCTAATGCTCGTGATTACGGTGACCTAAGCGAAAATGCCGAGTATGACTCAGCTCGTGAAGAGCAGGGAATTGTTGAAACTCGCGTGATTGAGATTGAAGATATCTTACAGAACTTTGAACTTATTAAGCCCCGCAAAGCAAATGGTACAGTACACGTCGGTAGCACAGTCGTGCTCCACAATGGCAAAAAAGTAACATACCGTGTCGTCGGACCAGTTGAAGCGGACCCACTTGAGGGTAAGATTTCAAACGAATCACCAATCGGTGCTGCTCTGATGGGCAAAAAGGTAGGTGAAAAGGTGACAATCGAGACGCCAAAAGGCTCTATCACCTACAGTATTGAAGCAATTAGCTAAGAATATATAGCTATACAGAATAGGCCCCGTGAGGGGCTTTTTTCTTAACTACGACCAAATATCTCTTTAAAACTGAGCTTGCGACTGTATTCAAGCGCACCATAACGGAAGACGCGGACAGCGATTCGAACAACTATCACAGCTGTAACAAAGAGGATGCTTGTAGCAATGAATATCTCCGGCCAGCTGATTGTACCGGCTGCATTTCGGAGCAAAAGAGGAATGGGCGCTGTGAGCGGAAAATAGCTCAATATTTGTACAATTGGCTGCTCAGGTGAACTAATAAAGAGCGAGGCTGCGTACAGAGGTGCAAACAGGAACAACATAACAATGCCAAGAAAACTGCCTGCTTCTTTGGCGGTCGGGGTGGCAGCACCGATTGCGACGAGCAAACCAATAAACAACATGAAGCTGGTAGCGAAAATGACCATTGCGGCAGTGATTCGTGCCCAATCAAATGGGATCGCACTCAGGTCAATCGACGGTAACGTTAGCTGATCATGCAGGAATATATATGCAATAAGGGCAGGTGCGGCAAAAAGAACAGCCTGAATCAACGCTAGAATAATGAGTGACAGAATCTTACCGATGATAAGTGTCCGAGCTTCGATGGTTGTTAGTATCATCTCTATGACTCGGTTTTCCTTTTCTTCTGTTGTACTCGTCAACGCCTGGTTGCCGAACATAGCGAGCAGGAAATAGAACATAACGAGGAAGAAACCAGGTGCAATCATTTGCATAAGAGGGTTCGATACCTTACCATCAGTGAAGGTTGTCGCTGTTATGGCGACAGTTCCTGCTAGGACGGTTTTAACATTTGTATCGACAGTTGTACCGACTGACTGTGTGAGCAGTGCCTTTGCAACAGCGTCATACCGACTATTTTTAAATAGGCCGACATCTTGCCCGTAGACTTTTATACCGTCAGCTAAATTCTTCGGATAGTAGAAAAATGCGTCAACTTTGCCATTTTCTACTTGCGTGATTCCATTCGCTTGATTTTCGACACGTGTGAGTCCGACTGCGGTGGCAACTTGTTCTGTGATAAGTCCCGTTTCGTCTTGAATAACAATCGAGAATTCTTGTTTCTCGACATTCTTAACCGCTTCCTCTGTAGCTTGGTTAGAGAAGAAGACGACTGCAAACACCAGACCGATGATAACTGGGAGTGAAAGGGCAGTAATCCAAAATGATTTTTTCTTTAATGTTCTGGCAACTTCAAAAGTGAATACTGTTTTAAGATTATGCATCGCTATCTCTCCCATATACGGTGATAAATATGTCGTCGAGGCTTTGGCCGTTAAATTGCTTCTTTACAGCCGCTACAGTTCCATATGCATGTGCCTTACCGTCTTTAAGGAGCAATATCCTGTCACACAGACGTTCAACTTCTTCCATCTGGTGAGTAATGAACACAACAGTCGCACCTTTTTTCTGTCGTTCCTCGATGATATTCATGAGCAAACGGCGGTTAACAGGATCAAATCCTTTGGTTGGCTCGTCGAGGATTAACAGTTCTGGCTCGTCCATGATTGTGATACCGAGTTGCACTTTTTGCTGTTGACCACCCGACAGTTTGTCGAGCCTTGTCTTTGCCTTGTCGCTCAGCTCAACACTTTCAAGGTAAGCAAGTGACCACGATTTAGCGCTGTCACGCGACATGCCTTTGAGTTGTCCGAAGTACTGCATGACGTCGAGTACAGTTTCTTTTTTGTATAATCCCCGTTCCTCGGGAAGATATCCGAGTTTGATACCGCTATCAACTGCATACGGTTGTCCGTCTATGAGTAATTGGCCACTCGTCGGCGGGTAAATACCCAAAAGAGCACGAATAGTGGTTGTTTTGCCGGACCCGTTGCTCCCAAGGAGTCCGAATGTTTCACCACGTTTCACGTCAAAACTAAGACCATCGATGACGGTTGTTTTGCCGAAACGCATGACAAAATCACTGACCGAAATGATTGATTTATTCATATATTCCAGTGTAGCACTTTTGTCTATAGGCTTGTCACAGGCTGAGATGCCCTAGAGACAATTCGGTCATCTTCCTATATAATCAAAACCGCTATGGCAACACTACAAGACTATCGTGACGAACGGCTGAGGAAACTTGAGGAATTACGCGCACTTGGCGTTGAAGCCTTTCCGGCTTCTTCATACCGTACGCATATGACAGCAGATGTGACTGCTCATTTTAATGAACTAGAAAACCAAGAGGTAACGGTTGCGGGACGTGTTATGGCTATCCGAAAATTCGGCAAACTCGGCTTTATTGTTGTGCGTGATATGAGTGGTAGTGTGCAGCTCTTTTTGCACGCGCCAGACGTTTCAGAGCTGAATGCCGCAGAAGGTGTGCTCGGTATGAATGAGTTGCCGTTACTCGATACAGGAGATTTTGTTGAAGCAACCGGCCCAGTCGTCAAGACAAAGACCGGTGAAATTTCTGTCGCAGTTCGTCGTTTACGACTTCTAACAAAAGCACTACGACCAATGCCAACCGAGCTCACGAGCAAAGAAGAACGCTTGCGTCGTCGCTACGTTGATATGAATGTTAACCTTGATGTTCGCGAACGATTTATTCGACGTAGTAAGTTTTGGCAGGCGACACGTCAGTTTCTTGAAAATGAAGGCTTCGTTGAGGTAAATAACACGATTCTTGAGGCAACTGCCGGCGGAGCGGACGCGAATCCATTCATAACGCACATGGATGCGCTCGACCAGGACTTTTACTTGCGTATCAGCCATGAATTGCCACTCAAACGATTGCTGGTTGCTGGTTTTGAAAAGGTATTTGACCTTGGCGCACGGTTTCGCAACGAAAACTATACCGAAGAGCATCTCCCTGAACATAACGCTATGGAATGGTATTGGGCGTATGCTGACTGGGAGCAGGGCATGGAGCTGACCGAGCGGATGATTCGTTTTATTTGCGACAAAACCTGGGGTAAGCGACAGTTTACGCTAATGGACGGGCAGCAGGTTGATTTTGGCGCCGATGGTGAACATTTCCCTCGTATTAGTTTCGTTGAAGTTCTGAAGGAACAATACGACGTCAATGTCTTTGAATCATCCATGGAAGATATCCAAGCGAAGCTCAAAGAGCATAAACTTGAAGTAGAGAAGGCCGATAACCGAATTCGTAGCCTCGACAAACTCTGGAAGAACTACCGCAAGACACTTGATGGTCCGGTGTTCCTTGTTGATATACCAGTGTTTATGCAGCCGCTTGCGAAAGTAAGTCGTCATGATACTCGACTAACTGAGCAATTCAATCTTGTCTTTGGTGGGAGTGAAATGTGCAAGGCGTTTTCAGAGCTCAACGACCCAATCGACCAGCTCAACCGCTTCTCAGAGCAACAAAAGCTTCGTGATGCTGGTGATGACGAAGCTCAGATGCTTGATATTGACTACGTTGAGGCTCTTGAGTATGGTATGCCACCTGCGTGTGGCCTTGGCTATAGCGAACGTATCTTTTGGAGTCTTGAAGGCATCACCGCACGCGAGGGTGTGCCATTTCCACAGTTGCGCAGTGATGTTGATGAAACAACTCGCGCTATTTACCCGAATATTTCGCTTTAAATACGCTACAATAAATATGTATGAAGCACTATCTTTTTGGGGTCGTCGCCGTTCTTCTGGTCGCGCTCGGGCTTAGTCCGGTCGCCACGGCTGATGTTAATAACTTCACTATCACCAATTTCACAATCGATTACGTATTGTCGAGAGATTCTGATGGGCAGTCACGTCTCGAAACAACAGAGATGATTATCGCTGAATTCCCACAAAGTGACCAAAATCATGGGCTTGAGAGGGTACTTATTTCGGAATATGACGGCCACAGTACGTCACTTAGTATTGATTCAGTGAAGGATGACGTGGGACAGGATCTCGAATATAGCACGAGCGAGCAAAATGGGACGAAAGTCCTTCGCATTGGGGATCCAGACGCGTACGTCCACGGACCAAAGACCTATATCATCACGTATACACAACGTGGGGTCACGGATTATTTTACAGATACAGGCAGGGATGAATTCTATTGGGACACGAATGGCACGGGTTGGCGGGTACGAACTGGTCAGCTAAATGTGAATTTAAAGATAGCCGACGATTTAGTGAGTCATTTTAGTGGTGACAGTGTTTGTTATCGTGGGGTGAGCGGTTCGGCTGCGACATGCGACCTCGTGCAAACAAAGGCGGGAGTATTCAGTATTGGCGAGACGAACCTTGCGCCTGGTGAGAACGTGACGATTGCCTTAGGGTTTCAGGGTGCAAATGGTGTAGGTGGGACGTTTGCAGCCTACCAGCCGACACTCTTCGAACGATTAGTGGGCATATGGCAGATTGTTCAGGTTGCAGCTGCAATTATCGGCGTTTTCATAACTATCATACTCAGTGTCATGTGGTCACGACGCAAGAACCGGGTGAAAGAGGTTGGGACGGTTATTCCTGAGTATATCCCACCAAAAGACACTAGTCTAACGGTTGCTGCCACGACAATCACTCCACGAGGCTCGGTATTTGCGGCGCAGTTACTCGACCTTGCGGTGCGTCACCATATTAAAATCTATGAAACGAAAGAAAAAACCCTCTTTTCACAAGCGGAATACGATATCGAACTTGTCAGTCCGCTTTCAAAACTTCAAGACGAAGAAGCTGAGATTATTCGTGATATGCTTTCGGACTCTGAGACGATACCAGGCACACGAATATCGCTCAAGGCATTACAAACGAGCACGAAATACGCTATGAAAACAATGGACAACGATGCGAAGGTACAAGCGCTAGTCAATGGTCGTTATGCGTTACGCCAGAAAACAGACCAATCATCGAGGTTATTCTATAGGTGGTCAGTCGCATTCTTAATTCTTGCCGTTATCACTCTATCTCCAGTATTCATTGTGTTTTCAGTGATTGCAGTTGTCTTGGGTTATACGTTGAAACCACTAACCGATAAAGGTTTGACGTTGCGTCGCTATCTCATGGGATTAGAGATGTATATCAAGGTGGCTGAAGAAGAGCGCCTGAAATATCTACAAGGTCCAGATACGGCCGAGAAGGTTGGCGAGCAGGTTGACATTCATAACAGCTCACAACTTGTGAAACTCTATGAACGCGTTTTGCCATATGCAGTGTTGTTCGGCCAGAGTAAAGAGTGGTCAAAACGACTCGAACAGTACTACGCAGCTGATAATACGCAACCAGGGTGGTATAGCGGTTCGAGTGTGCTACATGCGGCGGCATTCAGTGGATTTGTTACGAATTTTTCATCGTCAGCAAGTGTTTCAGCTGGCTACGGTTCATCAAGTTCTGGTGGTTCGGGCGGTGGCGGGTTCTCTGGTGGCGGCGGTGGCGGTGGCGGCGGTGGCGGTTGGTAGGCCCATTGTATAAAACATGTCAATCCGCGTATACTAAAGATGTAAAACGAAGGAGGTAAGAGTGGGACAAGTACTCGAATTTGAGGGTCAACTCTACGAGAGTGAGGGCGAATTTCTCGATGCGTTGGCACATGAATATACATCCGGCGACCAAGAATTGGTCGTGGACATGCTTGAAAAGTATGGTTACTCACTCAGCGATTTACCAGTTCGCCCAGGAGGTCAATTATGAAACGTTTTAGTGGCCGCGCACCTTTTGCTGCGCTCATTGGTTTTGCTTTACTTCTAACAGGTTTATTTGCTGCGCCCGTATTTGCACAGAGCCTCGTGAGAGGGGAAGAAGATACCACAGTGGTTACTGCCGATCAAGTTGTTGACGGTGCAGCATTTTTGGCAGGAAACAATGTCGATGTAAGAGGCACAATCAAAGGTGACCTCTTTTGTGCAGGTAATACAATCAGTATCTCAGGAACTGTCGAGGGAGATGTTCTTTGTGCTGGCAATACACTGACAATTTCTGGAACAGTTAAGGGTGATGTCAGAGCTGCCGGTAATGTATTGACGGTGAGCGGCATAGTCGGCGGCGCAGCTACAATGGCTGGCAATTCAATTACTATAGCGACGAACGCAAAGGTTGGTACTGATCTCACCGTTGCGGGCAGTCAGTTACGTCTGGCTGGGGATGTTGGTAGAGATGTTAAATTTGGTGCAGAGAATGCTGTTCTTGAAGCGGTAGTTGGCCGAGAGGTTCAAGCCGGTGTCAATATTCTTGCTGTTGAAAAAACAGCCAAGGTTGGCGGTGCGCTCAACTACACCAGTAGCAATGAAGCAACTATTGCCGACGGAGCTGTGCTCGGCTCGGTTAATCGTACCGACGTCACACGCGATGACACGCGCGATGTTGTTATTGCACCTGCGGTCGTTGCTATGGGGGTATTCTTTGGGGTTATCGCCTTTGTTATCCTTTCGCTCTTTGTTGCCCTTGTCGTACCACGATATGTGCATCGTGTCACAGATATAACCTTCAAACAGCTAGCCATCTCTGGGCTCTTTGGGTTGGGTGCGGTCATGGCGAGTCTCCTCGTCATTATCATTGCCTTTGTGAGTGGTGTCGGCTTCTCGGTAGGTTTCTTGCTGATTGCGGCGTATGTTCTAGCTGGTATTCTTGCAGGGCCTCTTGTCGCGTATTATCTTGGACGGCGTATCATGGGAACATCTGGCCGCCAAAAGCTACTTGTTATGTTAGTTGGTGCAGTGACTCTAGCGATTGTAAGCATTATTCCGCTTATCGGGTTTATCGCGACATTTGTCGCCCTATGTATCGGTATCGGTATGATATTACGTGGTTTTAGTGTCGAATACGAAGGTCGCGCATACCGCATTGAGCAGGTAGAACCAGTTGTGACTCCTACTGAAAAGAAAATTGCTCATAGCTCAAAAAAGAAATAAATTAGTTTATATTAGCATAAACAATTTGTCCGAATTCTTGCTATACTAGTACGTAATGATTGAGGTTCAACATGTCAGCAAAACGTATGGTAAGAAGAAGCAACCGTTTGCAGCTTTGGATGATGTAAGTTTTCGTATTCCAGAAGGCGCGAGCGTAGCGATTGTCGGTAAAAGTGGTTCGGGTAAAAGCACACTCATGCATGTCATGAGTGGGCTTGACCACCCGTCTAGCGGAGAAGTTGTTATTGACGGGCAGATTATCTCTAACCTTAAAGCGAAGGCAATTGACCGTTTCAGAGCTGAAAAGATAGGGTTTATCTTCCAGGCCTTTTTCGTGCAGGCCAATGAGAGTTGCTATCACAATGTTGCACTACCACTTGAGATAGGGAATGTGAAGCGTAGTGAGCGCAAAAAGCGGGTGAGTGAAGCGCTTGAACAGGTTGAAATGATAGAAAAACTGCATCAAAAAGCCGGAAACTTGTCGGGTGGTCAAAAGCAGCGTCTTGCAATTGCACGGGCAATCGTCAATAAGCCAAAGATATTGTTTGCGGACGAACCGACAGGCAATCTTGACTCAGCAACAGGGGCAAGGGTTGAAGATTTGTTATTTCGCTTTAATAAAGAACAGGCGACAACGCTTGTTATTGTGACACACGATCTCGATCTTGCCCGGCGTTGTGACATCCGAATATTTATTAAAGACGGTCAGATTGTGAATATCGAAAACAGTTCCGACCAATCAACCTCGGCAGCTAAGCGACCGCTCGGTTCGAGTAAAGGACTTGTTCAATGAAATCATTCGATTTAGTTCGTAGGGCGGCTCGTAGCCTCAGAAATTCTAAGGCTCGCACGATTCTAACATCACTCGCCATTGCGGTTGGTGCCTTTACTCTGACACTGTCGATTGCAGCCGGCGAAGGCGCGCGTCAATATGCTGACACCCTGATAGGCTCAAATATCAATCCACGGGTTGTTTTTGTTGTGAAAGACAAGACATTGTTTAATAGTGGCGGTACAAACGCACGGAGTGGCTTGCGGGTATATGACGTCGACACTGGCACAACTGGGACTGGTGTGACAATAAAACAAATGACACAAGCTGATGTTGAAAATCTTATAAAACGTGGAGACCTCGAGTATATTGTGCCGGTATATAACATCCAAGCGAAATTTTTGCAGTTTGCCGGAAGCGACATCAAATTTACGTCTGAACTCGGTACCTATGATGCAACAATCAAAGGCCAAACTTCATTTGGCACGTTACCGGCACTCGGTGAACAGCTAGCCGACAATGAAGTTGTGATGCCTGAGTCGTTTGCTGACACCCTAGTGGAGCAGAAAGTAATTTCAGCAAAAAGCGAACTTGTCGGTAAAGAAGTAACATTAACAATTGCGCGACCTGGCAAGCAGCCAACACAGGAAGAAATTCTTGCGGCATTTCAAAGTGGTGGCGAAGCGGCAGTTGCCAATCTGTCAGCTCCTGAAACAAAAGAACTGACCTATGTTGTTCGAGGTTTAACTACACAATCAGCAACATCTTTGACATCTAGCACAGCTGTTCAATTACCGGCGTCACAAGCGAAACTTATTGCGGAATTTGCCACTGAGGGTACGGATTCATTTCAGAAATACCTAGGTGTTACGGCTCTTGCAAAAGAGGGCTATGACCCAGCAACAATAAAGAACGACTTGAAGGCACAAGATTTTGGTGTTCAAACGGCCGAAGATTTACAGAGTCTTATCTTCACAATTGTTAACATCTTGCAAGGTATTGTCGCTGGATTTGGTGTTATTGCATTGATTGCAAGCGTCTTTGGCATCATTAATACACAGTACATTTCTGTCCTTGAGCGTACTCGTGAAATTGGCCTCATGAAGGCACTCGGTATGCGTGGCCGTCACGTCAGCCGTCTCTTCCAGTTCGAGGCTGCCTGGATTGGCTTCTTGGGTGGGGTTATTGGCGCAGGGTTGGCGTATAGTGTCGGTACACTCATGAACCCATGGGTAACAGAGACACTAGCGCTTGGCGAAGGGAACTATTTGTTGATTTTCCAAACCTTACCCATAGTCGGGCTTATCGTAGCTCTTATGATTGTCGCAATGGTTGCGGGGTGGTTCCCGGCTCACAAAGCTGCAAAACTCGACCCAATCGAAGCTCTTCGCACCGAGTAGATTGACTTTATATACTGCTTGTGCTATAATACGAACATGTCAGAAGACACAAACACAAAAATAGAAGCTCAGGGGCCGTACAATCCTTATGGTCTAGGTGAACGACCGCTACCTATTGCAGGTCATGACCAAAAAACGTACGATCAGGTCCTAGAGGAAGAAGATTGGAAGGATACTCAGAGAGCATTCGAAGTTCACAAGATTAAAGTTGCGAAGCGCAAGGCATTCATAGCCAATATAGGTAAAAAACTCTTCGGTTCACGATAGGTATCCTCTCCATAACATTGGTCAACATGCTACAATAAAAGCATGTTAGACATTCGTTTTATTCGTGAAAATGCCGAACGCGTGCAAGAGGCGGCGGGACAAAAGGGTTACACTGTAAATATTCAAGATTTGCTGCGTCTCGACGATGATCGCCGGGGGTTGCAACATACTGTTGATGAGATTCGTGCGAAGCGTAATGAAAATGCAGCCAAGATGAAGGGTGGCCGACCTGACCAAACCGTAATTGATGAAGGGAAGCAGCTCAAGGTTGCCCTGGCAGAACAAGAAGGCTATCTTGCGGCACTCGATACTGAATTCATAACTCTTCTTAAACAAGTACCAAACATGCCAGCCGATGATGTACCACTTGGTGCAAGCGAAGACGAAAATGTCGTCGTAAAAACAGTGGGTGAAATTCCTCAATTCGACTTCACACCAAAGAATCATGCTGATCTTGCAGAGGGTAAGGGTTGGCTTGATAAAGAGCGTGCCGCCAAAGTTGCTGGTAGCCGCTTTGCGTATGTTATGGGTGATATGGTCAAGCTTGAGATGGCGATTGAGCAATTTGTGCTCGATATCCTGACGGACGAGACGAAGCTGAAAGAGATTGCCGAATCAGCAGGATTAGAAGTAAGTACCAGACCGTTTATACCGGTATTACCACCGCTAATGATTAAGACTGAGGCATATGACCAGATGGATCGCCTTGAGCCACGAGATGATCGCTACAAAATTGAAGGTGAAGAGCTGTGGCTACAGGGGAGTGCTGAACATGTACTTGGCAGTATGCATGCGGGCGAAACGTTCGGCGAGGATGAATTACCTCTCCGTTACGTTGGTTTTGCAACAAGCTTCCGAAAAGAAGCTGGCACGTACGGCAAAGATATGGAAGGGCTGATTCGTATGCATCAGTTCGATAAACTCGAGCTGGAGAGCTTCACAAAGCCCGAAGATGGCATGAAAGAGCACTTGCTCTTCGTCGCGATTCAGGAATATTTACTACAGGCACTCAAACTGCCATATCACGTACTTATGAAGTGTACTGCTGACATCGGAAAACCGAATGCTCGCGGTGTTGATATGGAAGTGTATCTGCCAGGGCAAGGGAAGTACCGTGAAACACATACAGCCGATTACATGACGGACTATCAGGCCCGCCGACTGCAAACACGAGTCCGCACTGAGCGGGGAGTAGAGTTAGTTCATACGAACGATGCAACTGCCTTTGCGCTTGGGCGTGCAATGGTAGCTATTTTGGAGAATTATCAGACCAGCGAGGGTGATGTGGTTGTGCCCGATGTACTACGACCATACCTCAAAAGTCGCGAAAGGTTATAAATAGTATGAAGCGAGCTGCACGCAAGCTCACAAATGTTGGCTACAGTAAAGCTGTCCAACCAGTGCTGTTTTCTCGTTCTCCTGATAGGGTACACGAAAGCATGATTCGTATGGCGAAGGGTGTTCAGCGAATTCCGCTCATGCGTGATGTGTTGAAGGTGTGGGCATACAGAAATGACGGGTATCTTGCGCAAGAATTCTTGGGTATTCGATTTCGTAATCCCGTTGGTCTTTCGGCAGGTTTAGACAAAAACGCCGATACAGTTGGGGTTATGCAAGCTATTGGCTTTGGGTTTATGACGGCTGGGTCAGTTACGGCTGAACCTTGCGAGGGTAATCCTCGACCATGGTTTCATAGACTAAAACAATCTCGTTCGCTGGTGGTGAATGTTGGCCTTGCGAATCGTGGTGTTGATGCAATTGCTAAGCGTATCGCCAAGTATCCATCCTATTTATTTCGCAATTTTCCACTCGCGGTGTCCGCAGCAAAGACTAACTCGGAGGACGCGAAGAGCGAGCAAAACGCAATTGAAGACTACTGTATAACGCTCAAGCGAATGGATAATGAGCCAAATGTTGTCATGCTTGAGATTAACATCTCTTGTCCGAATACGCATGGTGGGGAGCCATTCACAACGCCCAATCGTCTCCAGAGGCTGTTGGCTGCAACTGACAAGCTCGCACTCAAGAAACCAGTCTTCGTAAAGATGCCAATTAGTCTTGAGTGGAAAGAATTCAAGGCACTTCTCGAGGTAATCGACAAACATACTATTCAAGGTTTGAGTATTGGTAATTTATTGAAGGACCGTTCGAAGGCTCGTCTCAGTGATGAATTACCAGATGATGTTAAGGGGAACCTCAGTGGCGCTCCGTGTCGCGATATTTCAACTTCGCTTGTGAGAAAAACATACAAATTGTATGGCAAGCGCTTCGTGATTATCGGAGTCGGTGGAATCTTTTCCGCCAACGACGCCTATGAAAAAATTAAGGCCGGCGCCTCGCTTGTTGCTCTTGTGAGTGGGGTAATCTTTGAGGGTCCACAACTGATCGGCGAAATCAATCAAGGGCTCGTTGACTTGCTAAAAAAAGACGGGTTGACACATATTTCTCAGGCAATTGGCGCTGATCATATACAATCTTAGCGCTTATGTAGTCTATAATAGAAGTACCAACATACGCCAAAGGGCGTACAAGCAAAGGGGGTTCAGCCATGATCCAACATATCGACATAACAGGGGTTCGATACGAGATTGACGAGACAACCAGAAAATACGTGATGAAGAAAATTGGCCGACTTGACCGCTTCGTACCACGTCATGCGCGTAAAACATTACAGGTTGAGGTGATACTCGAAGAAGTGAATCGTGCAAATGGCAATAAATACGAATGCGATATTCGGCTGACGTTACCGAATAAAGTACTGACCGCAAAAGACTCGACAATGAATATGTTGGCCGCGATAGATATCGTTGAAGCCAAACTTGTTAATCAACTGCGAAAATATAAAGAAACGAATGCTCCCACAAAAGGCTGGCGAGCACGTGTTGCGCAGCTGAAACTAAACAGATAACTTTTCGCACATATTTTTCCATTTTTCCCCGTAAAAGGGTATACTAGTACCCAGTAGATTAAGGACTGCAACGTCTGATAAATGAGGGAAATGTAGCTACTTATGGTAAGTCGACAAAAGGCACTCACAAAAATTTTTGGTGACCCACAAAAGCGCACACTGAAGCGTCTTGAAAAACGTGTTGTTGAAGTAAATGCGTTGGCAGAAAAATATCACAAAATGAAAACTGCCGAACTGAAGAAGCAGACTGATATTCTCAAAAAGCGTTTAGCCAAGAAGAATACGACACTTGATACGCTATTACCTGATGCATTCGCACTTGTGCGCGAAGCGTCTGACCGTGTGCTTGGCATGCGGCATTTTGATGTCCAGCTGATGGGTGGCATGGTACTTCACGAGGGCAACGTTGCGGAGCTAAAAACTGGTGAGGGCAAGACCCTCATGGCAACGCTACCAAGTTTTCTCAACGCACTTAGTGGCAAGGGTGTGCATATCGTCACCGTCAACGACTACCTTGCGCAACGAGACGCAGGTTGGATGGGACAGATTCACCATTACCTCGGTATGAGTGTCGGCTGTATCATCAACGAACAATCATTCATTTTTGATCCGAAATACGAGAATCCAACTCACGACGATCCTCGCATGAAACTTCTCAAACCATGTACTCGCAAAGAGGCATATGCTGCCGATATTACTTATGGCACAAACAACGAGTTTGGTTTCGACTATCTACGCGACAACATGGTGAACGTTGTTGATTTACTGCGCCAACGTGACCTGAATTTCGCGATTGTGGACGAAGTCGACTCAATCTTGATTGATGAGGCACGAACACCACTCATCATTAGCGCTCCAGCGGCTGAAAACCCAGACAATTACATCAAATTTGCCAGTCTTGCGCATACATTGAAACCTGAGCACTATGTTCTCGACGAAAAACGCCGCAGCGTTGCACTGACAGACGAGGGTGTGGATAGAGTCGAGAAACTGCTTGGCATTAAGAACCTATACAGCCCTGAACACATCCGTTCGGTTTACCATATGGACCAGGCGCTCAAGGCAGAAACATTGTTCAAGCGTGACAAGGATTACGTAGTTAACACGGACAACGAAGTCATAATTGTAGATGAATTTACTGGACGTCTCATGCACGGGCGACGTTATAACGAAGGCTTGCACCAGGCTATTGAGGCCAAAGAACATGTCAATGTCCTCCAAGAAAGCATGACTCTCGCGACGGTATCCTTCCAGAATTACTTCCGTTTGTACGACAAATTGTCTGGTATGACTGGTACAGCATTTACGGAAGCTGAAGAATTCCAACAGATTTACGGACTTGATGTTGTTCAAGTGCCGCCAAATCGTCCATTGGTTCGTGAAGACAGGACTGATAAGATTTTCAAGACTGAAAAAGGGAAGATTAACGCCCTCGTCGAAGATGTTGCGGGCCTCTACAAGGAAGGCCGACCAGTGCTCATTGGTTCAGCGTCGATTGCAAAGAATGAGCTTATTTCTTCAGCTCTGAAGAAAGCGAAAATTCCTCACGAGCTCTTGAATGCCAAAAACAACGAGCGTGAAGCTGCTATTGTTTCAAAAGCCGGTGAAAAGGGCGCAGTGACACTTGCGACTAACATCGCTGGTCGCGGTACCGACATCGTACTGACCGAAGAAACACGTAAACTCGGTGGTTTAGTTGTGCTTGGTTCAGAACGGCATGAAGCTCGACGTATTGACAATCAGTTACGTGGTCGCGGCGGTCGTCAAGGTGACCCAGGTATGACACAGTTCTACGTTTCGACCGAAGATGACCTCATGCGTATTTTCCAGGGTGAACGTATCGCAAGTCTTATGGACCGTTTGGGAGTTGAAGAAGACCAGCCAATTGAGAACAAGGCAGTTTCGAAAACACTTGAGTCCGCTCAAAAGCGAGTCGAGGGTTATAGCTACGATACTCGAAAGAATGTTGTCCAATACGACAATGTCATCAATCGTCATCGACGAGTTGTCTACAAGATTCGTCGCGAGATTCTTGAAGGTGAAGATATTCGGCCTGAGATTCAGAAACTGCTCGTTGAGCGCATCAAAGAACTCACCGTATTGCCACTCAAGAACAATCCGAAATTTATCGACGAGTTCTCGAGCGTTATGCCGCTTGATGAAAAAGAAATTCGCAACATCGGTGCTGAAAAGAAAGACAAAGTTCGTTTCGAACTCGCTAAGAAAGCAGCCGAAAAACTATATGCAAAGAAAGAAAAAGAACTTGGTGAAGAGCTCTTACGTGGCGTTGAGCGAGAAGTATACCTACAGGTTCTTGATGTCTTGTGGATGAATCACCTCGAGAATATGCAACATTTGCGCGATGGTATTCACTGGCGTTCAGTTGGACAACGTGATCCACTAGTAGAGTACCGTTCAGAGTCACAAAAGCTCTTTGACAGTCTGCAAGCTACGCTTCGTCAGGAAGTCCTGCGCACTATTTTTAGTGTTCGTAGACAAGATATATCGCAGCAGCAAATGACCGACGACAGGTATGAATCGGAACTTACACAAGCTGCTCAAAGCGCCATAGAAACAGGGGTGAATGAAGTAGGTGCGCCGACGAAACATGGCGATGACGAATTCAACACCAAGAAGAAATCAGCAGAAGCTCATACGAAGAAAAAAGCAGCAAAGAAAAAGCGCAAGAACGCTCGGGCAGCTCGGAAACGGAAATAACATATGAAACATTCCGTCACTGAACTAGTGCTAAAGAGTGGGGCGCGAGGACTTGTTATTGATGTTCCTGGCGCACAGGTCATGAGCACGCAATTCCACTTTCGTGCTGGCTATCGTTTTGCACGCAACAAGGAGATTTCTGAAGCTGCTCATATCATGGAGCACATGGCTTTTGGTGCCAACAAACAGTGCAAAGACGCCCATGAGTATGAAGCTGAATTTACGAAGAATGGTGCATATCATAACGCATTCACGAGTGATATTTCAATGGTGTATGAAGCAGAGTGCGCAAAGTTTGAGTGGGATAGAATACTCGATTTACAGCGCACGGCTATCACTGAACCGTTCTTTAATGAAGAGGAATTCTTGAGTGAACGCGGCAACGTGAAGAGTGAGCTAACAGGGTACTTAAACGTGCCTGACCGCTTGTTGTGGCCACGAATCGCTCAGAGTTTGGGCGAAGATATCCTGACGTATCCTGAGCGTTTGAATCTACTCAATGACATCAAGCTTACTGATATCCGTGAACATTACAAACGGACACATCGTGCCGAAAATATGCGCTTTGTTATCGCTGGCGATTTTGCGCGTCAACAAGGAAAGCTCGAAGAAATGCTGAACACTTGGGAATTAGAAGCAGGTGAGCGATTACCAATCCCAGTTGACGAGCTGCATAGTGCAACGCCATTTTTGATTCGTCGTAAAGACGCGCCAAACCTGACATTTGGTATTTCACTGTCAGTGCCACGGCGACTCAGTGATGAAGAAGACAACGCAATGGATTGTTTGAACCATATCCTAACAGGGACACTACGCTCGAGAATTTTAGGTCAAGCACGCAAAAAAGGCGTTGTGTATTCAATGTTCTCAGACACCTCGACCTATGAACACAATAGTTCGTGGGACTTTGGCGCACAGGCAAATATCGACACAGTCAGCGAACTAATTGAGATAGTCGTTCGTGAGCTGAGTGCAATCATTCGTGGCGAGATTGACGATGCCGATATTGAAGCAGCGAAGAGTTATGGTTTAGGACGTCACCAAATGGGTGCGCAGACAGTCGGCCGAATTAACGGCTGGTATGCTGGCAGGTATTTCTTCGACGGGAAAATCGATGATTTCTCAGCACTACCAGGGCAGATTACCGCTGTTACGCGTGATCAAATCATCGATACAGCACGGCAATTCTTTGTTAGCAATACATGGACAATCGGTGCGTACGGCAACAGTGATGTTGCATTCGTACGCGACCTAGCCGCACAGCTTGAACCATTATTCGAAACAGGAGTATAGACTATGAAGGTCGCTATCGCAGGCTACGGGCTAGAGGGAAAAGCAAGCCTAACATATTGGCGCGCGAAGGGCGACGATGTCACTGTTTTGGATGAACAAGAAATCGCGGGACTCCCAGAGGGGGTAAGTGTTGTTACTGGTCCAGATGTATTCAGTAATTTTGCTGATTTTGACGTAGTTATTCGTACTGCAAGTTTGCGACCTGACAGGTTAGTGGGTGCCAAAAAGGTTTGGTCTGCGACCAACGAATTCTTCGCCGAGTGTCCGGCGCCAATTATTGGCGTAACGGGGACAAAAGGTAAGGGGACAACATGTAGTCTTATAGTGAGTATCTTGCGCGCAGCCGGGAAAACTGTGCATTTGGTTGGGAATATTGGTACGCCCGCACTTGATGTTCTGCCTAGTATTCAGGCAAGTGATATTGTCGTATTCGAAATGAGTAGTTTTCAGCTATGGGATCTCGAAAAAAGTCCAGCTACAGCTGTTGTTCTGATGATTGAGCCTGATCACCTTGATGTACACGCCGACATGGCAGAATACATTGCAGCGAAAGCCCGCATAACGAGCAGTCAAACAGCTAACGGCAAGGTCATATATCACCCAACTAATGAGATTTCAGCACACATTGCGAGCCTATCGGTTGGGCAAAAGATACGCTATAACATGCCCGACGATGGTGGCGCATATGTCAAAGCGAACACATTTTTTGTTCAATCTGACGCTATAGGTAGTGTGGATACACTACAGGTAGTGGGCCAACATAACATTGAGAATGCTTGTGCGGCTATCTCTGCTGCATGGCTATATACACATGATGACGAAGCAATTTTACAGGGGTTACATGATTTTACTGGATTACCTCACCGCTTGAAATTCATACGTGAAGTTGACGGGGTAAAATACTATGACGATAGTATTGCGACAACTCCCGGTAGTGCTATCGCGGCGCTCAATAGTTTTCTAGGGTCAAAAGTTATTATTCTTGGAGGTTCCGATAAGGGTGCTGATTATCACGAAATTGTTGCGACATGCAAAGAGAAAGATGCATCGATTATTGCAATAGGGCAAACAGGGGAAGTTATAAAACAACTAGCAAGCGCACAAGGTGTCGACGTGTATCGAGTAGAGGGAATGATGAATGAAGTTATCGCGAAGTCACGTGAGATTGCTACCGCCGGCTCAGTAGTTATCCTCAGTCCTGCCAGTGCTAGCTTTGATCAATACAAAAACTATGCTGACCGTGGCAATCAATTTATTGCAGCTGTTCAACAACTGTAGTTGCGAGTAATTCTTTGACACGCCGGCTTATTGCCTCAGACGGCTCAAGTATAGTAAAAGATGGACCAGCGAGTGCTATGATTTCTTCTTTTATCCAGTGGTAGTGAGTACAACCGAGTACGATTACGTCGGCGCCGCTTCGTTTTATTTCGCTGATGACGTTTTCAATATGGCTTTCATTGAGCGAATTTTGCTCAATCATTCGTGCCCACTTACGGCAATCTGGGGTGACTATCGTGCAATCATCTGCGTATGTTTTTACGAGCTGAGTAAAATGTTCACTATTGAGCGTTGTTGGTGTTGCGCACACTGCGATGATTTTTGTTTGTGAGATACGTGCGGCTGGTTTGACCATGGGCTCGATACCCACAAACTTCTGACTGGGGTATCGGTCACGCAATATGTTTATAGCTACCGCAGTTGCGGTGTTACATGCAAGTACTATGACATCACATTTTTGATCAAGTAGTGGTTGGATTGCAGTGTCAGTTAATCGCACAATTTCATCGGGTTGTCTATCTCCATACGGTACATGTTCTTTATCGTTAACAACCAACAATTCAGCAGTAGGGATAGCTTGAGCAAGCGCCTTCGCAATGGCTTCACCACCGATTCCTGAGTCAAATATGCCAATCCGCATAGTATTCAGTATAATAGATATACCATGCAACCACTACTACATCGCGCTGAGACGCTTCAGACAAAACTTTCAGAAGCTGCCACGCAGCTAAATCTGGTTGCAAAACAGCAGGAACTTACAGCTATAGACGCGCAACTTGCCGAAAGTGATGTGTGGGCGAATGTCGAACACGCACAGACACTCAGTAAGCAAGCCGCAGCACTTCGTGGACAGATTGACCCGTGGTTAACGCTCCAGGCGCAATCTACCGACATTGTCGAACTTATGGCTATCGGTGATGATACGATGGTTGGTGAATTTGGCCAGCAGGTGACGGCCATGGAAACTGAATTTGCTCGACTGAAGAAGGATCTTTTATTCCGCGGAGAATTCGATGACCATGCAGCTATCATCAAAATCAGTGCAGGTGCAGGTGGTACGGACGCACAGGATTGGGCGGAAATGGTGGAGCGCATGTATTTGCGCTGGGCGGAAAAGACAGGTTTCACAACAGAGTTAATAGAACGTTCAACAGGGGAAGAAGCGGGCATCAAGTCTGCAACATACAGTTTCTCTGGTCCATATGCCTACGGCAAATTACAGTCTGAGCATGGAGTACATCGTCTTGTTCGCCTGAGTCCGTTTAATAGTGACAATCTTCGTCAAACGAGTTTTGCACTTGTTGAGGTTATGCCGGAAATCAGTGTTCCAGACGAAGTTGCGCTTGATGACAAAGACCTGAAGATTGACGTGTATCGCGCTGGTGGCCATGGTGGCCAGAGTGTGAATACAACTGACAGTGCTGTTCGTGTCACGCACGCGCCAACCGGCATCGTAGTTGCAATTCAGAACGAGCGTTCACAGCTACAGAACAAAGAAACTGCTCTGAAGATTCTTCGCTCAAAACTCGTACAACTGCAAATTGAGCAACACGCTGAAACTCTTTCCGACCTGCGAACAGGGGAGTCGGCTAGTTGGGGAAATCAAATACGAAACTACGTCCTTCACCCGTACACAATGGTCAAAGATACTCGAACGAAGCATGAAGACCGCGACGCACAGGGCGTACTCGATGGCAAAATCGATGAATTTATCGATGCTTTTTTGGAATCACAAACTTCGCAAAACAATTAACTGATATTTGAGTAAGGTGCCTATGCTTGCATCTGTTGATGCCCGGCGTACAATAAAACTTACTACAAGCTAACGGGGAGTTGCAATGACTGTAATAGGCGGAGAATTTGGCGAACGTGGCGAGCGCCCTGCACCGGTACTTGATATCGGAGAGATGTCACCGGCACGTATTGCGCAATTGAAAATGAAACTTGCTGAGTATGCGGAACGGGATCGCACTTCGGGCGTGGATGCATATGACCATCCTGGGTATGTCTTTTTTCGTCGGGGTAGGGGAATGTTTCAAACACCAGTCCTCGGCTACATACTTGATGTGGTAGAAGATGTGAAACGAGATATGTCGACAACTCCTGTCACTGTAGCTGAGGTCGCAGTTGCGATGGAGCGGTTGTTCGATATCGATTTGAATGCCTCAAAGACCACTAGTTATATATGGAATGAAGATCGACCAGATACTGTACGGCCTGATTTCGAGACACTTTTCGAAAAGGGTAACGAATATGACATTGCGTTTTCGGAAGTATATGCAATCATGCATGCATATTGCATCGACAATATGCAAGGAGTAGTCGGTGGAACCGGATTACCTGAAGTACCTACTGACACCGCTCCTGAGGCTTCATCTGAAGACTAGACCCATACTAGTTATGGTATACTATACGTAGTAATGATTCTTCTAGACCGTGTAACAAAAACGTATTCAAAGGACGGGGCACCGGCGCTGAACCGGGTTAGTTTACATATTGAACCAAAAGAATTTGTCATAATAGTTGGAACGAGCGGAGCAGGTAAGTCAACACTCCTCAAACTTTTGACACGCGAAGAAAAGCAAACCAGCGGCAAGATTGTCGTTGGCGGTATTGACTACGATACTCTGCGTAAAAAACATATTCCTCTGTTGCGCCGCAAGATAGGTGTTGTTTTCCAAGACTTTAAACTATTGCCACAGCGAACCGTGTTTGAAAACATTGCCTTTGCACTTGAGATTGCTGGCATGACAAACCGAGAAATTCGCTCAACTGTTCCGAAAGTTATTGAACTCGTTGGTCTTACCGGGAAAGAAACGAAATTTCCACACCAGTTATCTGGTGGTGAACGACAGCGTGTGGCTATAGCTCGTGCAGTTGTGCGCCAGCCAAAAATCCTTATTGCCGACGAGCCAACAGGGAATCTTGACCCAAAGCATAGTTGGGACATTGTCCGCTTGCTCGAAAAGATTAACCGCTATGGTACAACCGTGTTACTGACAACGCATAACGCCGACATTGTGAACCGTCTGAAACGACGAGTGATTGCACTCGATCATGGCAAAGTCGTGTCGGATGAATCGAAGGGAACATATAGACAATGAGTAAAAGCGACCCTCACGCACAGCTTGAAGGTAATAAACGACTCCGTCGTAAATGGATTACGTGGACTCGCATGATTCGGTATGGTGTTAATAATTTTACCCGCAATGCATGGCTCACAACGGCTGCGACAGCAGTTATGACAATCACATTGCTCATCATACTTAGTTCTGTTTTTGCTCGTGTCGTGCTCAATGAAACAGTTGACGACATCCGTCAACGCGTCGATATTCCAATCAATATGCGGGCTGACATAACGGACAAAGAAATTGCAGTCGTCAGAGCTAAGTTTGAAGCGCTGAGTAATGTGAATGAAATCAACTATGTGAGTCTTGAACAAGCAAAAAAAGAATTTATAGAGAAGAGTACTTTGACTGCGGCAGAACTCCAGACAATTGCCGAGCTACCAAATCCACCATTCTATCCGACATTGAAAGTAGTCGTAAAAGACCCAACTGACACGAGCCAGCTTGAGAAGCTCGTCACAACTGACTCAACGGTAAAAAATGCACTTCATAAAAGTCCGGCACTACAACCTAGCTTCACAGGCGAGAAGAAGAAAATCATTGCGACCATCAGTAGTTGGGCAAGTATGGCCGAACGAGTTGGACTTATCGCTGGTGTTCTGTTCGTCGCAATTTCAATGTTGATTATCTTCAATACCATTCGCATGGCTATCTTTAGCCGAAAAGACGAGATTGAGATGATGAAACTTATTGGTGCAGACAAGAGTTTTATACGTGGACCATTTGTCGTCGAGGCGGTGATGTATGGATTCTTTGCGGCTCTCATTTCGACAGGACTCGGTATAGCGGCATTCGTCAATATTGAGCCATCTCTCAGCGCATATGGTATTGCCACTGGTAATCTCGATGAAACTATCTACGCATGGGTACCGCTCATGCTGGTGACCCTGATAATCATTGGTTCACTCATCGGTAGTATCTCCTCACGACTTGCAGTCCGTCGTTATTTGAAGGTATAGAGTCACGCCAGCTCTTGACTTGACAGCATGCTTATGCTTATAATAGAAGGGTAATTTTTATCATGAATATCAGGTCCACCACACCACTATTCCGAACAATCGCTACGCGTTACGCACTCGTGGCATTGACGGTATTGCTGGCTGTTATTGTTCCGATATCATTGATGTCAGGGACGGCAAGAGCAGACGACTATGACAATCGCATCAAAGCGATTGAGTCAGAAATTGGTGGCTACCAAGCTGAAGCATCACGTCTTGCGAGTGAAGCACAAACACTCAAGGTTGCTCTCGACAGTCTCACTGCTCAGAAAAACACTATCCAGGCCCAGGTTGACCTAAGCCAGGCTAAATACGACAAGATTCTCGCTGAAATTGAGGCCAACGAAAAGAAACTTGCATCGACGCAAGAAGTTCTGACATCTATTATCTCATCACTCGTATCAGAAAATCAGGTTTCGCCCATAGAGGTCCTTGCGGGCAGTGACTCGGTAGGGGACTATGTCCTCAAACAAGAGCGTCTCGGTTCTGTCCAGACGCAACTACAGTCATCCATTAAAGAAATCAGTACAATCAAGCAAGAACTTGCAGCTCAGAAGATAGATGCCGAAAAAGTATTGGCCGACCAGAAAGTACAGCGTGATGCACTTGCGGCGAAAGAAGCTGAACAAGCAAAACTCCTTGCTGACACCCAGGGCCAAGAAGCGAGTTACCAGAGTGTTATCAATCAGAAGAATAGTCAAATATCTAGCCTGCGAGCTCAACAAGCAGCAGCAAATGCAGCGGCCGCACGTACATATAACGTAAAAAATCTTACCTCTGGCGGTACCCGTTGTGGTGGCTATCCAGCCATCTGGTGTAATGCAGTCCAAGATAGTCTTGTCGACAACTGGGGTATGTATAACCGCGAATGTGTCAGTTATGTCGCATGGAAGATTGCTGCTACCGGACGTGATATGCCGTACTGGGGTGGACGTGGTAATGCGAACCAATGGCCAAACAATGCCATCCGCGCAGGAATCCCAACAGGTTCAACTCCTCGTGTCGGTTCAGCAGCGGTGATGTACGCGGGCTACTACGGCCATATCATGTATGTTGAAGGTATTAACGGTGACGGCACCGTCCACGTCAGCCAGTTCAACTGGGGTATCCGCGGTGAGTACACTGAAATGGATATTTCAGCCAGCGGCCTAACCTTCATCTACTTCTAGACGAGTAAATTGTACAGCAGTATAGCCTCAGTCATGGGGCTATATTTCATGCTATAGTAGATGAATAGTTCTAACGGTTAATTCGGGGGATATTTACTTGGAAGAAGAAAAGCCACTAGAAGTGCCAGTTGTGCCAAAAAAGCGGCCTGTGCGACAGATTCGGCTCACAACAGCAGTAGTAACCGCGCTACTTGTCGGTGTTTTTGGGTATATTGCTGGTACTCGCTCGCAGCAGATTATTGCTCAACTGTTTACTAGCTCAAGTTCACCTGCACAGCTTGATTTTACTTCGCTCAACAACCTGTACTCGGTCCTTCGCTCAAAGCACGATGGCGAGCTAGATGCAGCAAAACTACTCGATGGCGCGAAGCACGGCCTTGTTGATGCTGTTGGCGACCCCTATACCGTGTATCTGAACGCTGAAGAAGCAAAAGAGTTCGATAGTGACCTTAACGGGACATTCCAGGGTATCGGCGCTGAGCTTGGCAAAGTTGACGCGAAACTGACAGTACAAGGCATCATTGGCGATAGTCCGGCTCAAAAAGCTGGGTTAAAAGTGAACGACGTTATACTGAAGGTCAATGATGAAGATGTGACGAGTCTCACAGTCGGTGCGGCTGTACAAAAGATTCGCGGAGAGAAGGGTACGACAGTCAAGTTGAGTGTTCTACGTGGCGATACTCCGATGGAATTTACTATCACACGCGACACTATCACCTCTCCAAGTGTGACGTCAGAGATTCTCGATGGAAACATTGGCTACATGCGCATTTCACGATTCAGTGAAGATACAAGTGGTTTGGCACGCAAAGCTGCCGAAGAATTCAAGAGCAAAGGCGTGAGTAAAGTGATACTTGACTTGCGCGGTAATGGCGGCGGACTATTAACGTCATCCCAGGAAGTTGCTGGTTTGTGGTTGAACAACAAAGTTGTTGTCAGCGAACGGCGCAATGGCATCGTAACCGACACATTACGCTCTGGTACGAATCCTGTTCTCGAAGGTATTAAAACAGTCGTACTCGTCGATGGTAGTAGTGCGAGTGCGAGTGAAATTGTCGCAGGCGCGCTCAAGGACAATGGCGCAGCAACGCTTGTCGGTGAAAAAACCTTCGGGAAAGGTAGTGTCCAAATTGTCGTTGACCTCGGCGATGGTTCGCAGCTGAAGGTAACGGTCGCACGTTGGTACACGCCAAATGGCAAGAATATTAACAAAGAAGGTATTGTGCCTGATAAAATCGTAACCATTAGTGACGCCGATATCGCAGCAAGTCGCGATACCCAAAAAGAGGCTGCACTTGAACTCTTGCTGTGAGTGTCTTGTAAGCACAAGATTAATGGAGTAAAGTAGGAGCATATGGAAGCAAAGAAGAAGATTTTACTTGTCGAAGATGACACAGCTCTCGCGACTGTGTATCGTTCACGGCTCGAGCTAGAGGGTTTTGATGTCGATCATGTTGCGAATGGTGAACTAGCACTCACAAAAGTCATTGAATTCAAGCCTGACCTTGTCGTACTCGATGCGATGATGCCAAAAATCAATGGTTTTGATGTGCTCGATATTCTGCGTAATACTCCTGAAACAACGAACGTACACGTTATTATGTTGACTGCACTCTCACAGCCAAAAGACAGAGAACGAGCTGAAGCACTTGGTGCCGATGATTATCTCGTGAAATCACAAGTTGTGATTGGAGATGTTGTCGAGCGCATTAAACACCATCTCGGCATGACGAAGTAGGAAAGTTCTAGTTTTTGAAATAATGGACACATTTTGTGTCCATTATGCTTATGTATACTTGACAAAAGCGCAACTATTTGCTATGATGAAAGTATAAAGGTTAGAAAAACAAATATATGAGCGAATTATCAGATACACAACCAGAATTACACAGTCCCGATGGCATTGTCAGGATTGAGGGCGAACAAGTAAAGTCACCTGTTCCCTGGGAGCAACTAACGGCGGTTGCTGGGTTTGATGAGATGATTATTCCTCGAACAGTGACGGGGGAGTCTGGTGAAGATGAAATGTGGACATTTAAAGCCGTAGGTGAGCTTCCCGACGGAACTAGAGTTGAGATTGTACAAGACCTCAAGGGAGACCTTCATTTACTGCGACCAAAAGATATTCCTACTACTGTTGAAGCGCCAGATTCTGGTGTCGAGATTGGAGACGCAGTACTGCCACGCGAAAAGTTTGGACAAGGTGTTATGAATGCATTGCGTGCTCGTTTCGGAGTTCGGTATAAAACTGAATCGTTCGGTACTGATCCAGATGCAGTGCAAACAGGAACGAATTTGACAATTCTCGATATGTCAGGTGACAATAATCATGTTCGACGTAAGATTTTGCCCGACCACCTAAATGGCGGCCAGCAATAATACACAATCATCAAATATAATAGGGCCGAGTGGCCCTATTATAGTATTCTCAGTGATTACTCGACGACGACTTGTGTGCGGCGAGCGGTTTTGCCTGTGAAACGGCGAGTTTTAACTTGCTTGAAACCAACAGTACCGTCTTTAGCGGCGTGAATGGTAAAGTTTTTGCTCATGTATGTGCCAGGACCGGCTTGTTTTGTTTCGCCGACTTGGCGAACTATAACACCACCAGCACGAACAGCTTGACCGCCAAATAATTTGACGCCAAGGCGTTGGCCCGGTGAATCATGAACGTTTTTGGCGGTTCCGCCAGCTTTGACGTGTGACATCTGTGCTCCTTAGCTTTCTATATCAATCTTGACAAT
The DNA here is from genome assembly GCA_964536265.1 of uncultured Candidatus Saccharibacteria bacterium. GTDB lineage: Bacteria > Patescibacteriota > Saccharimonadia > Saccharimonadales > Saccharimonadaceae > JAPUDS01. The sequence continues at coordinate 91,127 of CAZHVV010000001.1, forward strand.
TCTACTCTGTTGTAGCTCTAAAGTCAAGCACTTGCAAGTGAGGTTTTTTCGATAACAACTAATTCGCGAGCGGTCGTTTGTTCAGGACGGCGGTAGATAAGGCCTTCGGGTGCGTGAGTAAAGCTGATAGGGTTGAAACCAAGTGACGATATTTCATCAATCAGGGGTAGGCGATGGAGTTGGTCATTGACGACCCATGCAGGCATAGCGACACAAAGGCGGGTACCATCTGCCAGTTGTGGGGCGATATTTTTCAAAAAGTCGCGCATGATACTGTTGCAGTCGTGAACAATTGTGGCAAGTTTTTCTTTGGTTGGTGCTATACCACCGAGTGGTTGTCCAAGGTATCCTTCGCATGCAACAACAGAGATAGGTTGTAACCAAATATGGTCTGTTGCGTCGGCTTCTTCGAATTTCGTGTCAGGAATAGCGAATCTCGTACTGAGCCATTCTATGTTAGCGCGGGTGTAGTCAACCATTTTGGCGCTATTGTCGGTGCCGTATGCTTTATAACCCATGAGAAGTGCTTCTTGGGGGATTACGCCTGTGCCACAGAATGGGTCGAGTACGACAGTTTCATCATCATTTGCTGCGAGAAGTTTTCCTGTCGCAAGGTTGATGATAGTCTGTGCAAGTTTTGGTGGCAACATGCCGACAAATGCGTCACGCTTTGGTCGTTCTCGGTCGCGAGCTCGGTAGGAGTCTATGTTTTGTACGTCTGTGACGTGGCCAATGTAGGTATTGTCGGCTCCACGGACGATAACAAACTCAAGTCCAAGTTCACCTGCGAGTTGGTTGTGAAACGTCTGGGCACTTGAAAGGGCAGCAGACTCATTTGGTACAACTCTGCACGAGCGGCCTTGCTGTTTAAGTACTTTTTTTAGTCGAAGCGCTTCGCCGTTGAGATCGTATGGGCGCATATCGAATCCGTACAGACTAAGGCCGAGCTTTGCTTTGCCTTCGGGCATGTTTTTAGCAAGTTGTGGTAAGAGTTTTGCGATTTTGGTGAAGGCACCACGTAAGTTCTCACCCGGAAGGGTAGAGACAAGTGTTGCTGCTTTGACGCTACCACCGAGGCGCTCAAAATTGATAGAGCTGTCGACTAAAGCGCAGTCTGCGCCTACTGGAGTGACGCGGTCAGCACCGTACAAGGCTTCTAGCTCAGCGAGGCCGATTTCCGGCTGACGGCCGAGAATACAAATAATCATATGACCAGTATATCGCGATATGAGGTATATTTGAGGTGGAAAAGGTAGTTTTCTTGTTTTTCTATGATAATAAGAACGATTACAGCGTAGTATAATAGTGAATATGTCACTCAAAAAATGGTTGAATGTTGTTACTATTGTGCTGATATTGCTTGTGATTTTCTTTGCACGCAAGGATATCGTAGCGGCATGGCACCTGTTGTGGCAAGTAAATATCTGGATATTTTTGTTGATTATACCGGTGCAGTTTCTTAGTTATTACGCGCATGGCGCAATGATATTTTCCTACCTGAAACACGGTGGTGATCTGAAACATACAAAGTGGTATGAACAGCCGATAATGGCGCTTGAACTGAACTTTGTGAATCATATCTTCCCAACAGCGGGATTGTCAGGTGCGTCATACATGACGTATCGACTCGGGAAGCTGGGTGTAAACCATGGGAGGGCGACGCTTGCACAGGTCGTGAGATTTGCCATGGCATTTATGTCATATCTAGTACTGCTAAGTATTGCAGTTATTGCGGTGACACTTGACGGTAATTTAACACGTATGACAATTCTAGCTGCGTGCGCGCTCGTAACGATTATCGTCGTCATAACGATATTGTCACTCTATATCCTCGGCAACCAAGCACAGTTGACAAAATTCAGCCACTTTATTGAAAAACTCTTGAATGGACGTATACGAAGACTGCTTCGCAAAGAAGAGCTCCTGATTCAGCCTAGTGTTATTAAAAAGTTTTTCGATGATTTGTCTGAAGATTACCAAATGCTTCGTAAGAACCCGGCATATCTGAAGGGATCGTTCCTGTGGGGGTTAGTATTTAATATTTCCGAGACTGCGATGTTCTTTATTGCATTCTGGGCACTTGGAACGATTGTTAACCCAGCGCCTATATTGATCGGACTTGGTCTTGCAGGGATTATGGGTGTGATTTTGGTGACTCCGGGAGGGGCTGGTGGCTATGAAGCTCTGATGATTCTTTTCCTCACGAGTGCTGGTGTGCCAGCGAGTATCGCGGTGGCAGGAGTTTTGCTTGCTCGTACATCGTTGATTGTTATGACTATCGGGACTGGTTACGTGTTTTATCACATGAGTTTGAAGAAGTATGGAACAAACACCAATTAGCGTCAGCGACGCGGTCGCACTCGTTAATCAAACACTCGAGTATGCATTCCCGACGCTCGTCGTCGAAGGTGAAGTGGCGAGTTACAAGGTCAATCAAGGTAAATTTGTCTTTTTCGATATAAAAGACGAACAGAGTACACTCGGTTGTTTTATGATGCTGTTTTCTTTGAGGACGGCGTTAGAAGACGGTATGCGCGTGCAAGTAGTGGCGACACCAAAACTGACTGCGTGGGGGAGATTTAGCCTTACGGTACGAGAAGTTCGACCAGTGGGCGAGGGTAACTTGAAGCGAGCTTTTGAGTTGCAACGCGCCCGACTTGAAGCGGAAGGGTTGTTTGCTCCTGAACGCAAACGGGTATTGCCTCAGTTTCCTGCCCGTGTTGGTGTGATTTCTTCGACAGATGCAGCAGGGTACAAAGACTTCGTGAAAATCGTCAACAGCCGGTGGGGAGGGTTGGATATCCAAGTAGTGCACACAGCAGTGCAAGGCGCGAGTGCCGCCGAGCAAATCATTGGCGCACTGAACTGGTTTAATCAACAAGCGAATCCAGTTGAGGTTGTTGTGATTGTTCGTGGCGGCGGCAGTGCCGACGACCTGAGTGTGTTTAATGATGAACTACTCGTACGTGCAATTGCGGCTAGCAGGGCACCGACACTCGTCGGCGTTGGGCATGAAGTTGACGTCACGCTTGCGGATATGGTCGCCGACATGCGTGCAGCAACCCCAACTGACGCGGCACAGCGGTTGGTGCCGGACAAGCGTGAGGTTGCCGCGGCGATTGAATACAAAATGCGTCATGTGGTGCGAGGAATCTCAGCGCAACATGATGATTACCGTCAACATGTCGATGAACGCGTTGAAACTGCGCTACGTGCCATTGAGCGCCGCTATGCAAGCGTCAAGGAGCGTTTTGAGATGTTGGGCGCTGTTGTGCAGCAACTTGACCCACGCAGTGCGCTTCGACGAGGATACGCGCTAGTGTTTGATGCTGAGGGTGTATCGCTCGGGAAACGTAAGCCGAAAAAACATGATATATTACGAGTAGAAACACGGCAATTTGATATAACAACGGAGGTGAAAGATGTCAGAAAAAAGTCTAAGTGAACGGTTGGCAGATCTCGATGAACTTGTCGCATGGTTTGAACAAGATAACCTCGATATTGACGAGGCTATTAAGAAATTCGACGAAGTGACAGTGCTATCTGAGTCAATAAAGAAAGACTTGGCGGGACTCGAAAATAAGATTACGGTGCTCAAGAAAAAATTCGACGAGGCGTAGGTGACGATATTTCTGACACTTCTTTTTATTGTACTGGCCGTTTTCTGGCTAGGAGTTGTTGTACTCGGTCCACCATATGTTCCGACGCTGTCGCGTGATCTCAAAAAATTGATTGCAGAGTTGAAACTTTCTCCTGATGATACGGTCGTAGACCTTGGGGCAGGTGACGGGCGGGTTTTGAAAGAAGTTATTGCCGCTGGCGCGCACGCGCATGGCGTGGAGCTGAACCCTTTCTTGGTATGGATCGCGCGGTTTCGTTTGCGTAAGACTTCCGCGACCGTCGTACTTGGGGATATGTGGCGGTACAGGCTACCAGAAGGCACAACGTATGTTTTTGTCTTCTTTGCGCATGCATTTATGAAAAAACTCGAGAACTATTGCATTTCTGAGGCTAAAAATGGTCGGAAGTTTCGGCTTGTCAGCTACGGCTTTCGCTTTGAAGGACGAAAAGCAGAAAAAACAGTTGGTGCTTTCACGATATATCAGTTTTAATGAAGACCTGTCGTGATGTATACTAAAAGCATGAACAGTATCACTCCCGAGCGAGGGTCGGTGAATCCGCTCTTGATAGCGTCAATTTTGTTGGGTGTTGTAGCTGCCGGTTTCGGTGGCGCATTTGCATGGGCATACGGCAACTATGTTGATCAGCGAGACAATACATCGCAAAAGGTGTCAGTAGCTGTCACTGAAGCAAAGAAAGAGCAGACTGCAACAGACGAAAAAGATTTTCTTGAGCGTGAAAAGCAGCCGTATAAACAATTGATTGCACCAGATGATTTGGGGCGTGTAACGATAAGCTATCCGAAGACCTGGAGCGTATATGTTGCAAAGAGTACACAGAGTGGCTACGAAGCGTATCTCCACCCTGAGAAAGTCGTCGCGATTGCACCAACTGAAGCATATGCCGCACATATAGTTATTAGTGACCAGCAATATGAGACTGTCATCAAAGGCTTTGAGTCGTTAGTAAAGAAGGGTGACCTGGTTTCAGCACCGGTCACTATCAATAATTTCACCGGTGTCCGGTTGGACGGCAAGTTTAGTACCGCCCACACTGGTTCGGCAGTTTTCTTTAAAGTTCGCGACAAAACACTGACAGTTTCGACTGATTCTGTGAGCTACAAAGCAGATTTTGAAAACGTCATAAAGTCACTCGACTTCAATCCATAACACTCACGCTAACAGGGAAGACTGACATGGCAGGCATTGTGTCATGGTGCTATACTAGTGCATAGATATGTCTGTGAGTGAGGGGAATAGTCAACCAGTAGAGCCAGCATTGCCGTCGATTTATACGGCTGCTCATGAGCTCAAAGCACCGCTAGTACTTATGCGGCAACTTAGTCTGGAGTTAAAAGATTCTTCACCACAAGACGCAGTGACAATTGAGCGACTATTGCTGACTGTCGATAGGAGTCTTCGGCTTGTTGACCAACTTACCAGAACAGCCCGTCTCGAAGATGCGTTATTCGACAGTGAACCACTGAATGCTCGCGTTGTCTGCCAGGCAGTGACACATGAGCTCGCGCCACTTGCAAAACAATATAACCAGACAATGTTGACACGAGTGTCACGGCAGAGTGGGATGGTCGTTGCGCACCGTTCTCTACTTGTCGCGTTGCTTGTTAATCTTTGCGATAACGCTCTCACGCACAATGCACCGGGCGAAAAGGTGATTTTGTCTGCTATGGCTCGAGAGGGCGGCGTTGAATTTGCCGTACGCGACCATGGCCCGCAGCTCAGTCATAAAGCCTTTTTGCATCTTCGTAAACAATTTGGCAATGGGCCAATGCCGTTAAGTGAGCGACCACGCAGCAGCGGGTTGGGTTTGTGGATTGCCAGTCGGTTCGCCGAAGCCATGGGCGGTGAGCTCAGAATGGTTCGTCATCATGATAAAGGGATTACTATTTCAGTCGTACTTCCGTATTCTAACCAGCTAGCACTACTATGAGTACCGTTTTACTAGTCGAAGATGATCATTGGCTTGCAGAAAGCTACCAGCACGTGCTTGAACGAGCAGGATTTACGGTACAGATTGCACACGGCATAACAGAGGCGCTACGCAATGTCGACAGCAGCGTACCTGATGTTTTGGTTGTCGATATGCTGCTCGATGATACAACGGCAATGTCATTACTACATGAATTACAGAGTTATGACGACACACGCACTATTCCAGTGGTGTTGTGTACTGCCTTAACACACCCATCGATAACGGCTGACACACTACACGGTTACGGTGTGCGCGCAGTATTGGACAAGGCGACATTGACTCCTGAACAGTTCGTTACGGTATTGCAAGAGGTCTGTGTGTGAAGCCAATCCGAACAAAAGCTATAGTTCTTCGACGCACAAATTATGGTGAAGCGGACAGAATTCTACAGCTACTAACACCCGACTATGGGAAAATAAGCGCTATGGCAAAAAGTGTTCGCCGCGAAAAGAGCAAACTGGCTGGTGGAATAGAGCTTTTTGCGGTTTCAGACGTCACTTTGATAAGCGGAAAGAGTGAAATCTGGACGTTAACAGGGGCGAAACTGGATACATTTTTTGCGCACATTATGACGGACTACGACCGCATGCAGTTCGCGTATGAGGCCATAAAACAGGTATCTCGGGTGAGTGAACAGGTCAATGATTCGTCATTTTTCGTCCTACTTGAGACGACACTGGCGTCTTTGGACGATGCGAGTATCGCGTTTGATATCACGGTTTCGTGGTTTTGGTTGCAGCTTTCAATATTGCTCGGTGTTGGGCTTAATCTCGCGACTGACGTGAACGGTATGAAGCTAGTTGAAGAGCAAAACTACCGTTTTGACGATGAAGCGATGGCATTTAGCTTTCAAGAGAATGGGGAATTCACAACAGAACATATAAAACTACTGCGGCTTCTCAGCGCGCAGGCACCTGAGGTTGTTGCAAAGGTGAGAGATATTACGCCACTGCTTGCTCAGGTTCGCTGGCTTGCTGAGCGAGTCGTCGGTCGTCCCTAGGCTTGAACTCAAATACTTTTGCTATACGCTGAGCTGCATCATCAACTGTCGCGGTATTCTGCACCATTGCTGTTGAACCAAGTGCTCGACGTATGTATTCTCGCATCTTTGATTCGAGCTCTTTTTGTTGTTGCTCAATATCATAGTATTGGGCATATTCGTGACCGTACTGAGAGTGAAACCACTTGGCGAGGTCATAGGCCTGAGCTCTGTCGATTTCGGTGCGAACTGTCTCAGCAACTGCAGGGTGCATAATTGAGCCGATAGATTCTTCTCGATACAGTGGTGAGTGAACAGCGTTTGCCAAGATATATTGCGCATCGACGAGCCACTCATATGATTGCCGTCTAGCTTCGTTGGCGATAATTCCGTTGAATTCAGCGTTTTCTTGACTAAAAATACCAGGGATATTTGCAAGGTCATGCATAATCATAGCAGCGTAAAGTCGATTCTGACCGTCTGCGGCGTCAAAACCTTTGGCGTCGTATATAGGAGGTTTCTCGAGAGCGTGCATCATAAATCCGCAGGCACTTTCAAGGTATTTTCCGCGAGTAACGGTGTCGCTTGTAGTCGTAGCATAATCAAACAATAGTTGTGCTTTCTTTGACGATGCCTCATACGGGTCGATAGGCGGTGTAGTTTCGCCGTTAACTACTCGTCTATATAGATGGAAAGATTCAACGTCTTCGAATCTCTTCATGAACTGGTTGTAGGGCGCGTATTTTCGCCTTTGGTATTCATCCTCGGACTCGAGTCGCTGAGTGTGCCAGAGATTATTGTCCTCGCGGTGAATATCAGTCACTTCTGTTTTTGTGAGCTGGTGGTTAGGGAGTATATCTATAACTCGCTGAGTCCATACGTCGTGAGGAATAATTCCTGATACCTCAGTTTCGCGAACTAAGCTATCTGACTTTCGTTGCCATTCCTCGGTCAATACAAACAAATCAGCCGCTTCTGTAACGTCACAGGCATCCGGCGTTCTCAACAGAAGGTCGATTGCTGCAATACCTCTACCATATAACCTCGGGTGTTCTCGAGGGGGGAAACTGTATGTTTCGACGCCAGTTTTTATATAGCTTACAGCTTCTAAAACAGAGGCGCGTATAGTACTCGGGTTATTGCCCTCAGCGGCATCTAACTCTGCAAGGCCTACGAGGCTTTTGATTCGTGTATGCTTCAATTCATTGAGTTTGTCGAGGTCATTCGGGGAGCAGTCGAATTCAGGTACCGGTGCCAGGGCATTTCGGCTACGTAGGGTATTGGCAGATACATCTACCGCTTCTGGGTTAATCAGGCTTGTGCTCATAAAGTTTGTTTTTATGTAAAAACCTTAACCTTGTTATACCTCTGTTTAAAGAGAAATACAATACTTATTACCAAAAACTTTAAAGTCTATGGCAGGAGGTGTGGCGCTCGACTGTTCGTCGCACACTGTCATGGTCATGTTATACCAATTAGTATGAATTTTGTCAATATATAATACGATTCATTCACCTATTGAAGAGGGCCGCCACCCTCTACGTTTTTTAAAAAAAATCGTAGGGAGGGTGGCGGCCCATTGGACAGTGGCTACTACTTGAGCCGGTAACGATTGACCACAAGGAGACCGATGAAGTAGCGTGAAAGCTGAGGAGTCCGCTGAATTGCCTTCGCGATGATTTGGCGCTTGCGGTTCGGGTCGGCCTTCAGAACAAGCGCTTCTTCGCCTTCCTTGGCGCTCACCAGCGTAGTTCCACTCAACAGTTGCTTTGCAAGTTTCACTGCGTGGGCGTCGATGGTGAAGACCAGGCAGTCAGCAATCATGAGCCAGAAACGTAGGTTCATGACGTACTGGATACCTTCGTCGGTCGGCTTGACTTCCGGGTTGCGCATTTCTTTGCAACCCTTGAGGTACGCCTGACGAATAGCCCAGTGGGCGTCCTCGAAGTGCTCGCGATTGCGGAGCATCCAGCCAACAGCCTCGATAAGTTCATCGGCGAGCCGTTTGAAGGGTGGTCGATTTACGGCTGCGTGCAGCTTGTCAATCTCGAGCTCAGCTTTCGCGTACTGGCGAGTGCGATTGAGCCAGTTGGCGTAGTCGCGGGTCAGGTCGAGCTTGAGGTCTTCGGATGCATGAGGGTCGTTTTGTACGACCACCAGATACTCCATGAAGAGTTTCTCCTGGCCTTCATGCAACAAGATTGTCGCGTACAAACCGTTCAGCTCAGGGGTTTCGAAGAAATCCCCTTGGTTACGGTCTGCGAGGTAGAAGAGACCTGCGGCGAGGGCCATGGTGCTTTCGCCTTCGTTGAAAAGCTCCTGCATCCTCTTGAGAAGGAATTCGGGGGTAATCGTCTGAGTCATGGTCGTGCCTCTCGGGTGTGGGTTGTCGAAGATCAAACACTGTCTTGCAACAGAATACAATATTTATGCAAAATAATCAATAGCTGAAACAGGGGTGTGATTGTGGTATAATTCGTACCAAGATTACAGTAAGCTACGTTGCCAACGTAGACGAAAGGGCAGGAATATATGAACGAAGTCAAACTTGACGACATTGTTTCCTTGGCGAAACGCCGAGGGTTTATTTATCAGGGGAGTGATGTGTACGGCGGCTTGTCGGGCACATGGGACTTTGGTCCATTGGGTGTGGCGCTAAAACGCAAAATCATGGCACTTTGGTGGCAGCATTTTGTCGATAGTCGGGACGATATGTACGGTGTTGATGCCGCCATACTTATGAATCAGAAAGTTTGGCAGGCAAGTGGTCATGTCGATACATTTACTGACCCGCTTGTTGAGTGTAGTGAGTGTAAGGGCCGTTTCCGCGCGGACAAACTAGTAGACGCAAATAAGTGTCCAATCTGTGGTAAAGAGGGTACGTTTGGTGAAGCTCGTCAGTTCAACATGATGTTCCAGACAACTATTGGGCCAGTTGACCCAAGAGCTACGTTCACTGCTAGTTACAACGGAAGTGATCCAGAAGTAGAATCAAAGATGCTTGATCAGGCTAGAGTTTATCTCCGCCCAGAAACCGCACAAGGGATTTTCACCAACTTCAAGAATGTTGTCGATAGTTTTTACCCAGATTTACCGTTTGGTATTGCGCAGCAGGGAAAGGCATTTCGCAACGAGATTTCACCACGCGACTTCGTTTTCCGTTCTCGTGAGTTTGAACAGATGGAGATTGAGTATTTTGTTCGTCCTGAGAGTTGGGAAGAGTCATTCAATATGCTCCTTACTGAAGTCCATGCTTTCCTCGATAAACTTGGGTTGCCTGCAGACAAAGTACATGAACTTGAAGTTCCAGAGGCTGACCGCGCACACTACAGTAAGCGTACTATAGACATTGAGTTTGATTTCCCGATTGGCCGTGAAGAACTACTCGGTATTGCGTACCGAACAAGCTTTGACCTAGACAACATTGCTCGCGCAAGCGGTAAGAGTATGGAGTACAACGTGAAGGGAACGAATGAAAAGTTTGTGCCACATGTTATAGAACCATCGTTTGGTGTTGAGCGTGCGCTTATGGCCGTGCTTTCGAGCTCGTATCGCGAAGACGAACAAAACGGCGAAAAACGAATTTACCTCGCGTTGCCTGAGCATCTTGCGCCGTATAAATTCTGTGTTTCGCCGCTACTAAAAAACAAGCCAGAGCTAGTTGAAAAAGCTCGTGAAGTCTACAAGCAACTGAAAGAAAAATATGGCAACGTTGCGTGGGATGACAATGGAAACATCGGCAAGCGCTACCGTCGCCAGGACGAAATCGGCACGCCGTCGTGTGTTGTTATCGATTTCCAAACTCTTGAGGATGGAACGGTGACTGTACGAGACAGGGATACAACTGAACAAACACGAATGAGCACTGAGGAGCTGGTATGAGTGAGATTCTAAGTTTCATTCAAGCTAATTCAAGCCTTGTTACGCTGGTAGTTGGGTTAGCGGCATTTGCGATATATAGCCAGCAGAAATGGGATAAAAAAAGAAATGCTGCTAATGCAATCTTTATAGAAATAAAAACCGCCGAAGATAACCTTTCCCAAGCTAAAAGCTTACTAAATGAGCCAGGAGGAGGATCTATACCAGACGATATCTTCTTGCTGCCAGTCGAGAGTTGGTCGTCAAACAGGCAAGATTTTATAAAAGACTTTAGGACAGACGAATGGAAGGCTATAGATAATTTCTATGGAAAATGTAAGCTGTACGACGAGAATGCTCGTTATAACGCACAGGCATTCTCGAAGAATGAGGAGCAGATAAGGATTAACGCGCATAGGCTCGTAGCCGATTATGCGGATGAGCTGACGGAAGGGGTTGCACAGCTTAATGATGAGCCTTCACTGAGTAATGAACAGCGCAAGACGGTTACTGAAGCCTATAAAATTTTTAGTAACAGAGAATCGTTCATAGAAAAACATTATTTGAGTAGTAATCTTAGCAAGCCCATGTATACGCCGCAAAAGTATCTGGACAGAGCTCGCTCGTATGCGGGCGAGATCGATATGCTATCACTGGGCAATGTGGGCAAGAAGCTGAATAGCATCTCGAAAAGATCATGGATTAGAAACATTTTACATCTATATAGCAACAATTAAAGGAGGCTATTTGTGGCGACAACACATCAACGCGAAGTGCTCGAAAAAAACCTTAGGGAATATCGCAAGAAATGGCTTGGGAAAAGCAAAGGTAAGAGCCTCAACGAAGCAGATACACGCATTTGTGTGAATGATTTTCTGACTGATGTTCTCGGGTACCAAATGCACGAGGAAATTAAGACTGAGTATGCGATTCGTGGTCAATACGCTGACTATGTCATTCAACTGAAGCGCAAGAAACAGTTTGTTGTTGAGGTGAAGGCGATGGAAATTGATCTCAATGCGAAACACCTTCTGCAAGCAACTCATTATGCAGCAGATGAAGGTATAGACTGGGTTCTTCTGACGAATGGCATGAGCCTAGAACTTCATAGGGTAATTTTTTCAAAGCCAGTTTCAGACGTGCGAATCTTCAAATTCGATTTAGGTGACCTCTCTCAGATAGAAAAAGCCTCAGATGCAATCGTGAATTTAACCAAGAAAGCCGTTGAAAAAGGGGAATTAGAGGAATACTGGAAGCGCTTTGATGCGCTGAGCCCCATGAAACTCGTGAAGACAATTTATACAGAAGAAATTATTGGTGCGATTCGTCGGAAAATCAAGAAAGACTCGAATATGAACTTTGATCAAACCGACGTTTTGAATGCTGTGCACGAGTTAGTTCTCTGCGCAAATAAAGAAGTAGTGAAACCAAAGAAATTGAAATAGGAAGAAGGGGATTATGGCATACGAAGGCACGAAATTACACGACTTTGAACCACGAGGGGAAGTCAAAGAACTCGAAATTATCGACGTTGAAGTTGGGACGGGCGAGGAAGTGAAAGCTGGCGCAACGATTACGGCGCATTATACTGGCGCAATAGTAAAAAGCGGCATAATTTTTCAAAGCAGTCACGATTTTGGTAATGCTATCACTTTTGGTCTCGACCAAGTTATAAAAGGTTGGACACTCGGCGTTCCCGGCATGAAAGTTGGTGGTACGCGACGACTTATCATCCCTGCGGAGCAAGCCTATGGCTCGAGTAGTCCTGCGAAAAACATCCCCGCAAACAGCGACCTTGTGTTCGACATTGACCTTGTGGCGATTCCACGAAACGGCTAGCGGCTCATGCAACACCTCGGACTTATCACGATACTCATCACAGCCTTGGCAGGTGTTTTGACTATGCGGTTTTGGCCAATGGAGAATAGACGTTCGTATAGCGAAAACATCGCTCGAAACCGTTCCTCACGGATAGCATTTGGTGTGTATATGACAATCGTGACGCTACTGTACTATTGGTTCGTGCTTGCATGGCTGGGTCCTGAACTTGGTATGGGTGTTTGGTATTACGCGTTGGTATGGCTGGCGCTTACGTTGCAACTAACACTTGCGTGGGTACCAGCAACGGAAGGGCGCTCAATGTTTGTTCATAACATAGCTGCGTATGGCGTTGCACTTGTTATGCCGGCAGTTGTGGCGGTTATCCTATTCACGACAACTGTCACACTATCGACCCTGCAAGTTATTGCTGCGGCGATGTTTTTGTTGTTCGCACTTGTTATAGGTGGGTTGTATATGTTTACGCCTTCAGCCCGCAAAAACTTTCTGTATTTCCAACTCGTGTATTTTGTTGCGTTCTGGATAGTTATGTTGGCGTTTACGTACCTGTAGATTAACGAGGCTAGTGGTATAATTAGCGACAAGTAAAAATGCTGGGTGGTGGGAAGAGGAAGAATTTAACGTGACACTTATCACCGAGGCTCATCTTAATCAAAATCCTAAGGGGTATTTTGTTGATTTTGGGGAAAATTTACAGCCAAAACAAGCTCAGGAGCTTACTGGGATTGTTCGTCGTATAGATGAGCGCAAAGGAATAAGTGACGAAGCTAGGATGTGGACACATGATGCCGATGAGGCTGGGGGTGAGATAAAGGAATTTACCGATACAAAAACGTTTAAACAATTAACACCTCGAGAACAAGCACTGTCAATGTATGCAATACGCTACTGTTCAAGCGAGCCATGGAGATATGGTTTTCGGGAACTTGATGACGAGGGAACACTCTTCCCTTATTCTGGTCCATATCCGGTAGTGTCTCAACCTGCTTCACTACTCGACGCGATGGTACTATCTGGTGCAATTGGCTGGAAGATAGTCGAAGGTGCGAATGGTGGATATGAACGCATGAAAATTGGTGAGTTTGTTAATAAACTCTCACCCGATAGGTTTCGCCAACTGCAACTGCTTGGTGCGCTCGCGTTTCAAAAAGATCCTCTTGATAAGAATCTAGAAAGGGTAGCGATAGATCGGAAAGACGAAGCAAGCGCAGGGTATTTTATGGTGGGTAACAATATAAATTCTGATTTCGTCGTGGAACAAATGTTGTATGCAGGTGGTATGAGTAAGCCAGTCATCACACCTCTTGGCGAGGAAACAACGCTCATAAAGCCAGTTATTAGTCGAGAGTTTATAACTGCCTCGTACCATGATTTTGTGCCAATTGTGCGTGGTTTGTTACTACATCTGAAGCAGTCGTTGTCGCCAGAGAATACAAAGACGATTAAGCAGGCTATTTTAGCAACTATACCGCATATAGCAGGTGAGAATAGAAATCGGTTCGGTAATTTTGGAGACGTGAGTAAACTTGAGATAGGTGAAACGCAAGCAAAAATCGGCAGGGGAACACCATTTAAGGATGGCGATATAATTGAAACAGGTACTGCAGATGCAACTGGTTTATCTCATGACTATTTCTATGCGCTCGTGCATCGAGCAAATCAGGTTGACTTGCAGCAAATTACTCAACTGAGACCAGGCAAGGTGCGTTTGGATAAAAGTATAACTATCACAGACGAAGAAATTCCCGCTTTCGTGAAAGCTATGCTCACACATCAAGGCAGCAGGGCATCGAATGAATATCTGGCATGGACTATCGAAACTGTCCTGTCTCCTAAAAAGTAAATTTCTTGATACAATACAGGCATGAATACAGAAATCGAAGTGAAGTTTCTTCACGTTAATCACGATGAAGTGCGGGCGAAGCTACAAACAATTGGAGCGGTATGCGAAAAACCGATGCGACTGATGCGGCGAGTAACATTTAACAGTCCAATTATGAAAGCCAAGAATGGCTGGATTCGCATACGTGATGAGGGCGAAGAAGCAACTATTGGTTACAAACAGACAGATTCACTAGACATTGACGGCACGAAAGAAATTGAAACGACAGTTGGAGATTTTGATGCTGTTGTGGCAATTTTAAAGCAATCTGAAGCTGCGAGTGAATCGTTTCAGGAGTCAAAGCGTGAGTCATGGCGGCTCGGCGAAGTGCAAATAGAACTTGATGAATGGCCGTGGCTTGATACGTATATCGAGATAGAAGCGCCGACTGAAGCACTTGTGCATGAAACTGCGTTAAAATTAGGGTTTGATATAGAGCAGGCAATTTCAGGCAATGTGATGGTGGCATACAAAGAACAGTATCCTCATTTGGATATCGATGAAGTTGTAAGTAACTTGGCTGAAGTAAAATTCGGCGCTCCATTACCGGGAATGTTCAAGAAGTAAGTTCTAGAGAATTGGCAAGTTTTCTTCGGCGATGTCGAGCGCCTGAGCGAGGCGAGCGAGCTGTTGGAATTTGCCGTACTTGATATGTGTGCCATCAACGTGGCAAAGACGATAGTAGTGGTCAAACGTGACTGTTTCACCTTTGAAATTAGTTGCCGTCGTTGGCTCGTCAATCCGCACTATATACCAACCTGGCGGTTCATCCGCTAAGATTCGTTTCAGTTTCGCATAATGATTAAAACCAGGCATGTCAGAGCCTATTATAGACTGTTACTGCGGTATACTAGAAGGTAATGGATCAACTTTTAGCGCTTGAGATATTGCTCTCGGGGGAGCATGTTATGTTGACTGGCCCAGCAGGGTCAGGCAAAACATATGTGCTCAATGAATTTATTCGTCGCGCGAAGAAAGCAGGAAAGCATGTCTCCGTGACAGCAACGACTGGTCTTGCTGCGACACACATCAATGGAACGACGATTCACGCGTGGAGTGGAATAGGTATACTCGACGAATTACCAGAAGACTACGAAGATGATTTACTGAAAAGTCGGCGGGATATCATAGAAGCGACCGATGTACTTATAATTGATGAGATTTCGATGTTGCATGACTACCGTCTCGACATGGTTGATTATGTGGCGCGCAAAGTCCGAGAGGATGAGCGGCCATTTGGTGGAATCCAAGTCGTGCTGTGTGGTGACTTTTTCCAACTGCCGCCAGTGAATCGCCACGATTCGCGCGAGGGTAGTTTTGTTGTTAATTCTGAGGTATGGGAAGCACTTGACCCGGTCGTCTGTTACTTGGCCGAGCAACATCGTCAAGACGACGAAGTTTTGCTCGATATTCTCAACGCGCTACGACAAGGGGATATACGACGCGGGCATGCTGAGACACTGCTTGGGCGACTTGATGCAACATTCGGCGACGATGAAGTGACTGAACTCCACACAGTTAATGTTGACGTTGATAGAATCAATCAACAAAAACTTGAAGCTCTCGAGGGTAATATACATGTATACGCAGCGGTAACAACCGGCAAAGACAACTATGTCGCTAGTCTGAAACGGTCATGTATTGCACTTGAGTCACTACAGCTAAAGCGTGGTGCGTTGGTGATGGCGATAAAAAACAGTCCTGAGCGAAAATACGTGAATGGTTCGATAGGTGTTGTGAAAGAATTCGAGGCACTGACGAATTACCCGGTTGTTGAGTTTAGAAGTGGCCGGATAGTAACAATGAAAGAAGATACCTGGGAACTTCGCGATGGCGACAAAAAACGTGCCAGTATGAGCCAGATTCCACTTCGTCTTGCATGGGCTATCACCGTGCACAAGTCGCAGGGTATGACACTCGATGCTGCACGGATTGACCTGCGACGAGCTTTTGTCGAAGGTATGGGTTACGTCGCTTTGAGCCGCGTGCGAAGTCTTGATGGACTGAGTCTGGTCGGTATCAATCAAATGGCGCTGCGGGTGAGCGAGGAAGCACTACATATTGATTCAACACTGCGCAAAAAGGCAGCCAATGACCATGCGAAGTTTGAACATCTCCGAGCAAAAGCATTGAAACGTCAAAAGGACGAAGTGAAACAAGTTACAGAAAAGGAAAAGAAAGCGACATCATGGGCTGATAGGCTTGCGACAATGCGCGAAAAACATCCAAACGCATATAGACCATGGACTGACGAGCAAGACGAAAAGTTAAAGCAAGATTTCCAAAATGGTGTGACCGTTAAAAAGCTAAGCAAACAACTTGGGCGACATGAGAAATCAATTATATTGCGCCTGCAGAAACATTTTGGTGAAGATGTAATTGCTCTAAGTTGACGTCTGTTACTGACAAGCATCCAAATGTGATATTTCGTGCTAAAATTATAACCATAAGGTACTTCTAAAGGAGGAATCTATGTTTGGGAGAGCAAAGAAACAAAGCGCCATGACAAAACGTGTCTGGGCGGCAGTCGCTTTTGTTGGGGCACTGGTTGTGAACGGCCTTGCGGCGTCTACAACGCTGATTGGCGGAACTGACACTGCAGCAGTTTCCGACGGAGTGCCAAACTTGTTCGCCCCGGCCGGGGTGACGTTCGCAATATGGGGCGTAATATATCTGCTGGTGGCAGCGTATGTGGTGTACCAACTCTGGTTTGCTGATAAGAAGGGTATGGAAGTAAAAGCGGAGACGATAGACGCAATCACGCCACTGTTTATGGCAACATCACTCATAAACATTGCATGGATATTCGCATGGCAATACGAAGTATTCTGGTTATCAGTGCTCCTTATTGTTGCATTACTCGTAGCACTTGGTAGAATAGTTTCCTTACTGTATGACAAACGATTCTCACTCGTTGAGCGTGTCGTCGTGAAAGCACCATTTAGTGTGTACTTTGGTTGGGTAACGGTAGCAACTATCGCTAACATAACAACAGCACTCGTGAGTAGCGGTTGGGCGGCACTCGATATGACGGCCGCAGGTTGGATGGTTGCAATATTGGTGGTTGCTGCGGTGATAGGCATAGTGACGACGTTGCGGTATACAGATTGTCTCTATGGCCTTGTCTTTGTCTGGGCGTTTAGTGGCATACTTATAAAACACCTGTCAGACACTGGCTGGGCAGGGGATTACCAAGTTGTTGTTGGCGCGCTTATGAGCCTTATCACAATTCTTGCTCTTGTCAGCCTTGTGACATTTTGGGTTGTCGTTACAAAATTACGTAAAGGCGAGAAGCAAACCGCCATTGACTGGCACGCTGTGAAAAAAGCAGTTGGCGTACGCTAAAGCACGAACCGTTAGTTAGTATCGCTAAATAAGTTTTTCAAACTTGCAAGGTCGGCACCGTCGATAGTTCCATCGTCGTTGGTGTCGGCCTTTTCTTTGAGGGCGGCAACAATGTCCTGAGTCGCTTCGCTACCATCACCGATATATGCGTCGAGGTCGGCTTTATCGATTTTACCGTCGTTGTTCTTGTCTATTAGGTCTTTTAAATCATCAAAAACACTCATTGTACCTCCTTGGTTATCTACTAAGCATAGTTGTGGCCAAGTGAGAATTCTGTAAGCTAGTTCACACTTTTACATTGCGTCACACTGAGGATACACGCATATCGGGCACATGTCATATAATGGGTGATGACATGGCGAATGATTTAAAATTTCCAAAGCGTTTTTTATGGGGTGCCTCAACAAGCGCTCATCAGGTTGAGGGCGGTTTGCATAACAACTGGAGTGTTTGGGAACTCGAAAATGCACGTTCACTTGCAAAATCAGCCGAGTATAAAATGGCGCATTTGCCAATATGGCCAGAAATTAAAAACCTGGCGTCGTCACCAGACAATTACGTGTCTGGTCGAGCCATCGACCACTATAATCGCTACGAAGAAGATTTCGATATCATGAAAAATATGCATTTCAATGCATTTCGCTTCAGTATTGACTGGTCACGGATTGAACCACAAGAAGGTGTATGGGATGTGGCTGAGATAAGTCATTATCGCAACTATATTTTGGCACTGAAGAAGCGTGGGCTAGAACCAATGATAACGTTGTACCACTGGGCTGTGCCGGTATGGTTTGCAGAAAAAGGCGCATTTGCGAAGGCAGGGAACATACAATATTTCGTGCGATTTGCAGAAAAAGTGCTTGAGGAACTAGGGGCAGAACTGCGCTACATTACGACAATCAATGAACCGGATACGGTAGCAGGTTTGGGCTATTGGTTGCAGGAACACCCGCCACAGAAACATAATATTCTACAATCGTTCTGGGTATATCGAAATCATCTCAAAGCGCATAAGAAAGTCTATATGTTGGCTCACAAGATGTCGCGTCGCTATAAAGTAGGCATGACAAAAGGGTTTACGCATGTGAAGCCAGGTGATGAGCGCCTCTTAACGAAGTTCATGGTGTGGTTAGACCCAAAATTGCGGGATGGCATGGTGTTGCGCTATATTGGCCGTAAGACCGACTTTATAGGTGTAAATTACTACTTTACCGATTACTATAGTGGGTTTCGGATTGTGGTGGGGCAGAATAGCCATTTCACTGAAGACCGGCTAACGAAACCATACAAGATGAGTAGCGGTCCCGTGAATGACCTGGGCTGGAGTCTTGAGCCTGAGAATCTTGAATATGTTTTGAAGCGGTTAAAGAAATATAACAAACCGCTCTATGTAACTGAGACAGGCGTGGCTGACCGTAACGACGCACACCGTAAAGAGTGGCTGAATGCGACAATTCGTGCCGTGCACAATGCGTTACATGACGATGTAGACATCAGAGGTTATCTGCACTGGAGTGCGTTCGATAATTTCGAATGGGCGTTCGGTCGTTGGCCATGTTTTGGATTGATTGGAATTGATTATGAAAACGACTTGAAGCGATTCGCGCGTCCGAGTGCACGCTACTATGCGTTATTCGTGAAAAAAGTGAGAGGACTCTAGCGGTATGTATCAGGAAGAAGTCAAAGGAGCGAAATTTGTCGTTATCGGGGGAGGGACAGGGAGTTTTACTCTGCTGACCGGCCTCAAACGGTATGTTCGTGACATTACGGCGCTTGTGAACATGGCTGACGACGGCGGTTCAACTGGGCAATTGCGCGATGAGCTCGGTGTTCTGCCTCCAGGGGATATTCGACAGTGTTTGGTTGCGTTGAGCGACACTCCAAAGGCTCGTGACCTCTTTAATTATCGTTTTGATGAAGGAACGTTAAAAGGACATGCCTTTGGCAACCTATTCTTAACGGCTCTTGAAAAAATGACGGGTAGTTTTGCTGAGGCAGTTGAGCTCGCAAGTGAAGTGTTGAAGATTACTGGCAAAGTTGAGCCGATTACCCTGACGAATGTGACGTTGTGCGCAGATGGTGAGAACGGTGAGCCAGTGAAAGGGGAATTTACTATAGCGCATACGCCCCTCGCAAATCGTCCAAAAATATGGCTTGAACCTGAGGCTGAAGCAAATCCTCGTGCAGTCCAGGCAATTATCGATGCAGATGTTGTCGTGATTGCGCCCGGAAATCTGTATGGGAGTTTGGCGCCCGCTTTGGTAGTTCCAGGTATTGGAAAGGCACTGTCCCAGACTGCTGCAAAACGAGTGTACGTGAGCAATTTGGTAACAAAACCTGGCCCAGTTCGTAATTATGCGGTTCATGATTTTGCTGATGAAATCGAGCGACTCGCAGGTTACGAGTTTTTAGATTACGTGCTGTTTAACACCGAAGAGCCAAGTACAGAATTGATGGAAAAATATGCACATGACGGTGAATACGCTGTCAAAGTTGACAGGGATATACTACGTACACGACATTATTCTGCGAAAGGTGCCGACATTTTAGCAAATGCTGTTTGGGGTGGTGCCCAAAAAAGTGATCCTTTGTCGAATACTCGTAGTTATATTCGTCACGACTCTGACGCTGTCGCAAGACAACTCATGAGGATTTATTTCGCATGAGCGAACGACCGCTTGTCTTTCTTGACCTCGACAGAACTCTGTTCGATACACGACAGGCGATTGAGCTATGGCGTGTGTTGGAGTTACATTACGGCATAGATGCTGAAGCGTGCGCTGCGGAGCGTTCGAATTGGTATGTTTGGACTGACAAGACAACATACTACCATGATTTTTCGGCTCAGTTGCGTAGCTACGACATTGACGTTTCGGCTGCGTATGAATATATTCGGCACTCCCGAATAGGTACTGGCGCACTAGAATTTCCATACACTGGTGTCTTAGTCTCGGAGCTGGCTGATTTAGCAGATGTAAAAGTTCTAACCTTTGGTGCGGACGATTACCAACGCTTAAAAGCCTCACTGTGTCCATCACTTGCGAGTACAGAAATTATCACGACAACAGAGAGTAAGGGGCGTATACTTGAACAATACGGTCATGGTCGCGAATGCTGGATGATTGACGATAAGCCAATTGGCCACGAATTGCCAGCAGGGGTACATTTTGCTCAAGTTGCGCTCGAGGCAGAAGTCCCAGATTACACCGAGGACTGGCCGATTTTCACTTCGCTAAAAGATGTAAAGGAGTATATGTATGAACAGTTGCACTAAAGCTATTATTGCGGTGGCAGGGTATGGTACGCGACGATTACCTATCGTCAAGGCGGTGGATAAATGTATGTTACCACTCTTGAATCGACCCGTTATTGATTATGCTGTTCAAGATTGTATCGCTGCAGGAGTCAAAGACATTTACTTTGTTGTGAGTGGTGATGCCCGCCAACTTCGTGATTATTATGAGCGAAAACCGATACTTGAACAGTACTTGAGGAGCAAAGGCAAAACCGCGGCTCTCGAGTCAATCATGCCGCCGAAAGATGTGGTGTTCCACTATGTCTCACAGGACCTCTCAGATGGACGGTATGGCACAACAATCCCTGTGTGGCTCTGCCGTGATTATGTTGAAGCAGATGAGTTAGTACTCGTGATTATGGGTGATCAAGCCTTGTACCGCACTGACGGTGGCTCTGAAGCAGCTGATTTAGTTGAAGCGGTAGCACAGAGTGAAGCCGATGGAGGACTTATCGGTGTCCCGGTACCGAAAGAGCAGATACGCAACTACGGAATTATTGAAGCCGACGGCAACGGAAAATATGAGCGTATTATAGAGCACCCGCAACCTGGTGATACAGAGAGCAATCTGAATAATGCAAGCATGTATCTCGTGCCAGGCAGTTTCTTCGAAGTTCTCGACGAGCAAGTTGAGAGTGAACAAATGTCTGAGGGTGAATATCTCATTATTGATGCAATCAATACGTATGTTCACGATGGGCATTCATTCCGTGTCGTGACCGCAAAAGGTGAGTATTTGGACTGTGGTTCACTAGAAAACTGGGTAAAAGCCAATAGCTGGCTTCTCCAACAGATGCAAAGCTAGACATTTCGGTTATATTGTTCGCTTCCAAAACCACTCCACATATTTGGGGTGGTTTTCCACATTAGATTATGCATACTATGTCAGAAAACAACTGTTGTATGCAAGTATTTCTATGAAATAATACTCGAAATTGTACAGTCTACGAATAACACCAAATAGCTAAAATAGCGAATCACATACCACGTGTATATATAGTGTAAAACCAGGCATAAGGTATAGAAAACGCTATAAGTACCATCAATTCTTCTGTTTGTTTTGTTTGGGCAATCAAAAAGCACTCTTTTCATTTATAAGTTGCAATATCTGTTATTTGCTGGCTTTATCCACAGTTTACCCGCAGAGTTGCAGGGAAGTGGGTAGTTTTCCGAAAAATACACTTGCATGTGGGTAGGAGTGGGTAGTAGACTATTGTTAGTGGCAAATGCGAAAGCATTAACAACAAACACCACACGGACCAAAAAATACTAAACTAAACAGATAGGTCTAAGGGCGCCAAACGTGGCAACGACAGACTACTTCGAAAGAAAGCTTGATGACAAGCGACGGTTAACCATACCGGCGGAACTTCGAGCTGAATTTTCAGGCGGCGTCGTGATCACACGCGGATTCTCAGACTATCTCCACCTCTACCCACAACTAGTGTGGGACAACGATGTTGAACCTGCTCTCGGGGGAAGCATATTGGACGAAAAGGTCGCTGACCTGAACGTCCGCTTCCGCGAAGGCAAGTCAGTTGTCCAGCTAGATGATAAACAGGGGCGGATTACACTAGAGCAGCACTTGCTTGACTACGCTGGCATCACACACGATGTTGTCGCAGTCCGCGCCGGCAAGTACTGGCGTCTGAAAAAAGCCTAAGTTTTCGGTTCGGTTCTTTGACAAATCGGCATTTCACCAGATAGAGAACACACGAGGTCAGCTATCTGGTAGTCAGCAGGTGAATAAAGCGACACCTGTAATCACCGCTTTTGATCTTTCAACACAACAACACCTCCCAAAAAAACTCCACCTCACACATAAGTCTCTCACTCTCTTTAGGTCAGTGGGATATCTCCGAGGTCTCGGGCAAGCCCAAAACCTCTCACCACAACAACTCCATTGACAACTATCAAAAACAAACACAATCTGCGAAAATAAACACTGGCTACCAGTTAGGTGACCTCAATATGAGTAAAAATATTCCACCACAACAACTCCATATTCCCGTGCTCCTTGAGTCGGTTGTCGAGCATCTTGCTCCTCAGCACGGTGAAACATACCTTGACTTGACTGCTGGATACGGCGGGCATGCAGCGGCTATTCTAGCGAAAACAAATGCACCTGAAAAGGCTACATTGGTTGATCGCGACGATATGGCGGTGCAGGCATTGTCGGATTTTGCAGAACATGGAACAGAGGTAGTTCACGACGACTATGCACATTTTGCCGAAGAGGCAAAACGGGCAGGGAAGCGCTATAATATGATCCTTGTTGACTTGGGGGTATCGTCACCGCAACTTGACAAGGCAGAACGTGGGTTCTCATTAAGACGCGATGGTCCGCTCGACATGCGGATGGATCAACGGACGGATAAAACCGCCGGGGATCTTGTTAACCATATGTCGGAAATGGAACTAGCGAGAATTATCGAGCGTTACGGTGAGGAACCGAACCGACGAGCCAAGGCAATTGCACGCGCAATTGTGTTGTCACGTCCGATAAAATCGACCCATGAACTTGCCGACGTCATACTGAAAACACATCGCGGAGCGTATAAAAAAACGCATCCAGCGACGCGCACCTTCCAAGCTCTCCGTATCGCCTTGAACGACGAACTTGGCCAACTCGAGCGGTTGCTCGCAGTCATACCAAGTCTTCTCGAACAGGGGGGACGAGCTGCCCTCATCAGTTTTCATAGCCTCGAGGACAGACTGGTGAAACGCTTTTTTCAAGAGCAGGCTGAGGCCGGTTTTGAAGCCGAACTTGGTCTGCTCACGAAGAAGGCAATTCGCGGTGAGATTTCCGACGTTCACAACCCACGTGCTCGCAGCGCTCGTCTGCGCGCCGTCGTGAAAAAATAAAACAAACAAGGAAAGGGCTAAACGATGCCAATTCAAATCGTCAACAAGTCACGCGCCCAGAAGATCGACGTTCGCGTTGTGAAACGCGGCTAACAACTTCTAAAGGCTGTGCACTACCTCGGCCGAGGTTATATTTCTCTCGGCCAAGGTAGCCACGTGACCCATAACAAAACATAAACAAAAACCACCACCACATGTCATATTATCGAAAAACTAATTCGGAAACGTTTTCTTCGTCGCGCAGGGAACGCCAGTGGCAACGCAATCAGAATACTGTTGCATTCGCGCCGAAGACAGCTATGGGTCCGATTACCCACACCGTTATCATCGCTCTGATGATCGCCGTGCTGGGACTAATCTATCTATCACAGGTGACGAAAACAAGCTCCTACGGCTATGTCCTGCAAAACCAAACAAACCAGTTGTCGGAACTGACTGCAGAGCGTCAAGACCTAGAGGTCGAAAATGCTCGCCTGCAAGCGTTATCACGTGTCAAGGATAGTAGCGTCGCTCAAGCAATGGTAGAGCCTGCTAGTACCTCATATACAACAAATTAACAGAGGTGCTATACTAGTACCTAGACAGCAATGCCTGATTTTTCATCATATTTCGTAAGTTCACATAAACGCACCAAAGTGCTCGGTCTTCTCGTCGGAGCAATTTTTGTTGTTTTTGTGCTGCGTTTGTTTTATATCCAAGTCATTCGTCATGATTACTATGTCACAGAGGCGCGTAACAGTCAGGTGACAAAGCTCACCATCTTCCCTGAACGCGGGAAGATTTATGCTCGTGACAGTGACACAGTTGTACCCTTAGTACTGAACGAAGCTGTGTACACAGTTTTCGCTGATCCATATGAAGTTAAAGACGCTGCCGCGATTCGAAAAGTTTTACAGCGAGTTGCCGGCGGTGAAATGTTGGCCGATTCGTTCAATTTGCTGAGCGATACATCACGTCGTTATGTCGTGCTAGCGCGACAAGTCTCACGGACGCAAGCTGAACTAATAAAGAAAGAAGACCTTGCGGGCGTTGGCCTTCAACAGGGAACACGACGTGTCTATCCGGAAAATGGCTTGGCCGGCCAACTGCTTGGGTATGTAAATACTGAGAATATTGGCCAGTATGGTCTTGAAGAATACATGAACACGCGTCTCGTGGGTCAGGCAGGCTTACTGCAGTCCGTTTCAGATGTCCGACGCATACCGTTGACTATTGGGACTGATAGCGTGCAGAAACCAGTTGTAAATGGCGATGATATTGTACTGTCGATTGACCGCAACATACAGCAGCGTGCCGAAACAGCGCTCAAAGAACAAGTCGATAAAGTACAGGCTAAGAGTGGAAGTGTGGTTGTGATGAACCCGAACAATGGCCAAGTGATGGCAATGGCTAATTATCCGACATATGAACCGGCGAAATACTCGTCGACAACAGATTACTCACTCTTCCAAAATCAAGTTGTGGACAATCCGTACGAGGCCGGGTCGGTTATTAAAACACTGACAGTCGCGGCAGGTATAGAAGATGGCGCAATCACGCCAACCTCGACATCACCCAACCCAAACGGGTGCACAACAGTTGAGGATAGAACGATTTGTAACGTGCTGCGTAACGTCACATCTCAGCCAACAACCCAAGACCTACTCACGCTTTCGCTCAACACTGGTGCGGTCAATGTGTTTCGGCAGCTTGGCGGTGGTTCGTTCAATTCGACTGGACGCGAGAAACTGTATGATTTTTATGTCGGTAAGTATCGCTTTACAAAGCAAACAGGTATAGAACAAGCAAACGAAGCGAAGGGGGTTGTGTTCGCACCAACAGATGAGGAAGGTAACAATGTCCGGTATGCAAATATGACATTCGGACAAGGTATGACAACCACAATGATGCAGGTGACAACGGCCTTCTCATCGATTGTGAATGGGGGTACGTATTACAAACCCACACTGTTGTACGGCGTACGCAAAACAGACGGAACAGTCACGACGTATTCGCCAACGACTGTCGCGCAAGGTATTATCACAGCGGAGCACTCAGCCCAAATGCGAGACCTCATCTGGCATGCCCGATATGACCGTACTGGCAAGACGATTGACCCGGCTGGCTATAAAGTCGGAGGCAAGACAGGTACGAGCGAAGTAATTGACCCAAAAACTGGTCAATACACATCTGACCACACGGTTGGAAGTTATCTCGGTTTCGGCGGCGCAACACAACCGGAATATGTCATAATGGTACGGATTGATGATGCCCAAGGTGGCGTCTTTGCTGGCTCTGGTGCGGCATCAGCGGCTTTCACATCTATTTCCAACTGGGCGCTAAAATATCTAAACATCTCACCAAACTAAACAAGGACACTATATGGACGAAATGCTACTGCTCAGCCAACTCACACAACAGCTTACAAAGCTCTTTGCACTTTCGGTTGGAGCATTTCTGCTCTCTATGGCGTTAACACCGGTGTATACGTATGTTGCATATCGCTATAGGTTCTGGAAGCAGCCACGCACGACGAGCACGACCGGAGAGGAGTTGACGGTATTCTCAAAACTGCACGAGGCGAAGCATCGTCGCAATATTCCAACGATGGCTGGTCTCGTCTTTGTTATTGTTATCGCTGTTGTGACGCTACTCGTAAACCTTGACCGTCAGCAAACTTGGTTGCCACTTGCTGCTTTAATCGGAGGGGCTCTTGTTGGTCTTATTGACGATATTATCAATATTAAAAGCGATGGTACAGGGGTGAGCGGTCTGCGTTCTGGTATCAAATTTATGCTTATCTCGGCAGTTGCAATCATTGGCGCTTGGTTCTTCTTCTCAAAACTCGAATATTCTATGGTACATGTTCCATTCCTTGGTGAGTGGGAACTTGGTTGGCTTATCATGCCACTCTTTGCTCTTGCAGTCGTGTCGGCGGGTAACGCCGTGAATATCAGCGATGGTCTCGATGGACTTGCCGGTGGTTTGCTTGCGCAAGCGTATGCATTTTTCGGCATCATTGCATTGCTACAGGGGAGTTATGGAATAGCTGGTTTCTGTTTTACCATTGTTGGCGCGCTCATGAGCTATATCTGGTTCAATATCTACCCAGCACGCTTCTTTATGGGGGATGTGGGGAGTTTCGCGCTCGGAACGGCGCTGGGGGTCGTTGCGATGTTAACAAATACACTCTTCTTGCTGCCAGTTATCGGCATAGTCTTTGTTATTGAAGCCGGTTCGAGTTTGCTCCAAATCATCTCGAAAAAGTTTTTCCATCGCAAAATTTTTATCTCGGCACCGTATCACCATCATCTTGAAGCAAGCGGGTGGCCTGAAGTGAAAGTAACTATGCGCTTCTGGGTTATTGGCGCAATCTTTGGCTTTATTGGTCTATTGCTGGCATTAGCAGGAGGTCATATCTAGTGGTAGGAACTGTCCGACGTCGCTCCGCAGTTAGCCGGGATGAATCAATCCCTTCAGTTCGTCGACATCGACCGGATTATCAACTGGTACTATTTATGGGTCTTCTGATGTTAATTGGCCTGGTCGTGTTGTATTCTATCAGTCCAGCGCGCGTTGAACTTATCAATTCGCTGTCCGACAGTTCGCTCGACCAAACACACTTTATGCAACGGCAACTACTTCACTTGTCGGTCGGGCTAGGCATGTTTATCGTCGCCTCACTTGTGCCGATTGTATGGTGGAAGCGCTATGCATCAACACTATTGCTCACGGGTATAATCGCCTCAGTGATACTAGCAATTCTGGGGTTGTTCATGGATGGCGGCCTGATAATCAAAACAGGTGGTGCAGTTCGTTGGTTTAATTTTGGTTTTACGTCGTTTCAGCCGGCCGAACTGCTCAAATTTGGCATGATGATGTATCTTGCTGTATTTCTCGGGCGGCGAGTAAAGGAAGGGACAGTCAATAGCTGGCAGGCGACACTACTGCCAGTTGGGATTGTTGTCGCTGTTGCGGCGTTGCTTATTATTGTTTTTCAACGAGATATGGGGACGGGTATAACATTATTCGGTATGGTAGCGGCAATGTTGTTTGTCGCCGGTCTCAATAAGCGCTGGATGCTTCTAGCTGGCTCTACGGCGGTCGGTGTCGGTCTTTTGTTAATTGTAACGTCTCCACACCGCATTGCACGTGTTTTGACGTTCCTGAACCCGTCTGATGTCTCTGATGCGTCGTCATATCACATCACACAAGCAGCGATTGCTCTTGGCTCTGGTGGATTGTTCGGTAAAGGACTGGGGCAGGGGGTGCAAGCGTTCGGATATTTACCCGAGGCTGTCAACGATTCAATCTTTGCAATTCTTGGGGAGACATTCGGCTTTATTGGAGTAGTGTTGATATTGATTATATTTGCCGGTTTGCTGCGTCGTTTACTAAAAACAATGGATGCGACAGTTGATATCACGTCACGTTTGATTGTCGCGGGTGTGTTTGGTCTGATTGCCACGCATATCATTGTCAATGTCGGTGCTATGACGGGCGTCTTCCCATTAACAGGGGTGACATTGCCATTCCTAAGCTTTGGTGGGACGAGTCTCTTGTTCACGATGCTAGGGCTAGGTGTGGTCTTCGCCATTTCGCGCTATACTACACATCAGAATATAACCAAACAGGAGGCGGCCAGTGAAACTGCTGAGCGTCGGCGGGGGGTCGGGCGGTCACGTTACCCCAGTTCTCGCCGTAATCAATGAACTTGCGGCGCTAGATAACGAGCTTGATGCTCGATTTATCACCGACAAAGCGTTCGTATTGCAAGCACGTGGATTGATGCAGCACGCAGATGTGCCTGTTCGAGTACAAACAATTGTCGCAGGAAAATTGCGTCGCTATTCCGATATACCTCTTCATAAGCAGTTGTTACATATACCAACTGTGGCGCGTAACGTCACAGATATGTTCAAAGTTATTGGCGGAATACTACAAAGTCTCTGGCTGCTACTGCGCGAACGCCCCGATGTTGTAT
The DNA here is from genome assembly GCA_964536265.1 of uncultured Candidatus Saccharibacteria bacterium. Taxonomy (GTDB): domain Bacteria; phylum Patescibacteriota; class Saccharimonadia; order Saccharimonadales; family Saccharimonadaceae; genus JAPUDS01. The sequence goes on from CAZHVV010000001.1 coordinate 119,766, forward strand.
TTGCGAAAGGTGGCTATGTGTCCCTGCCGATGGGGTGGGCAGCACATATACTCCGGATTCCGCTTGTTATCCATGATTCAGACGCACGTCCGGGTCTGACGAACCGTATTTTAGCTCGATGGGCAACCATGATTACAACGGGTGCACCATTAGAGAATTACACCTATGAATCTGAGCGTGCGCGGTATGTTGGTGTCCCGATTGACGATACATTCCATCCGTTTTCGGCTGACGAGCAACGTGCTGCGAAGAAGATGCTTGGTTTCGACGAGACCACTCCTTTAGTGGTCGTGACCGGTGGCGGTCTTGGGGCACGAGATATCAATCAAGCGGTAGTCGCAATTGCTCAACAACTCCTCGAAAAGGGGTATGGTGTGTACCATGTTGCAGGCGAAAAACAGTTTAATACGATTCAACGTGCAATTCCGTCAGATACTCGCTACATGCTTGTACCGTTTGTTTACAAGGATATGGCGCAGGTGCTGGGTGCAGCTGATGTCGTTATCAGTCGGGCAAGCGCAACCTTTCTTCAAGAGCTGTCAGCGCTAGCGAAACCTATCATTATTATTCCGTCGAGTTCATTAAGTGACCAGATAAAAAATGCAGAACAGTACGAAAAGGCTGGAGCAGCTGTTGTACTGCGTGATGAGCAGATAGGGGAGAACCCAACTGCCCTATTGGAATCGATAGTAAAAATCACAACAGACAACGAATATGCTGATTCACTTTCAACACATCTTCACGGACTTGCGAAGCCGCAGGCAGCACATGATATGGCAATAGTACTTTTAGAGGCAGGGAAATAGGAGTATCGCGGTGGGGCTTTTTTCAAAGAAACAACACGCCCAAGTTCGGCAACCACATATAAGCGACAACAATGACGCCTATATTTTTCGTCGTAGTCGAACAATGACAGGCTCGTTGTCTAACACAGTACGTGCGGTGTCTGAAGACCGGGCTGATCTCAAGTCGCAGCGTCTAAAGCACCATGATTTACGCCGTCATCGACGACGGCTTCTTGGATGGCTTATGGCAGTTCTTGCTGTTAGCGCGGCTCTTTATGGCCTCATAACGCAATATATACCTAGTGTTATTGTTTCGGTCGCACCGGCCGTCGTGCAGGATCGCTATGCTGCATCCATTCAAGATTATCTGCACAGTCATCCAACCGAGAGATTTTTCTTTAGTATTGATACGTCGCGACTCACCCTTGTACTTCAAGCGAAGTATCCTGAGGTGAAAACAGTCGCTGTTCAACCAACCTCATTTTTACAAGCAGCCGATGCGCAAGTTGTTGTACGCCAGCCTATTGCATCATGGACGGTCGGGAGCAAGAAATATTATATCGATGAACATGGAGTTGCTTTTAGCCAGAATTACCTCAAGGAACCAGCCTTAACAGTAACGGATAATACCGGTATCGACCCTTCTGATGCTGGTGCTGTTGCCTCTGAACGGATGCTACGTTTTATCGGGCGGCTCGTCGCTCTTGTCCAGCAAGCAGGCTACACTGTTGAGAAGGTAGAATTACCCGCTCAAACAAGCCGACAAATTGCTTTGACCCTGCAGGGAAGGGGATATCCGATACGGACGAATCTTGATCGTGATGTCGCATCACAAGCAGCAGATGTCGTTGCTGCGGTAAAGTATTTTGATAGCAAACAAATTACACCTGGGTATGTTGATGTACGTGTTGGTTCAAAAGCCTATTACAAATAGCACTACTTCCCAATTATGAGAGTGTTCTAAATATGTTCTATTTGTTGATAAATAGAAATACATATAAAAACATAGGGAAGTAACAAAGTCAAACGAATGTCAAAATAGTGGGAAAGTGGGGGGCGTGAAAACATATTTGCAAAAAGTCAAATATTTCATGAACGTGTGGATAACCGGGTGCGTATGACATACAAAAACAACAACAATGCAAAATGAGTGGCATAGCACATAAAAACGATAGCGAACAAACACAGTAATAGTACGTAGTTGTTGACACAATAGCACATACAGCGCCAAACTCCCCCGCTGAGAAGGTATAGTGAATCAACTTTTCACTACATCCGCTTAGTCGTAAAAGATATATTGTGCGACATAGACTATATTGATGAAAGTTGATTATTGATACGTTCTCTTCCACTATGTTTTGCTCGGTTTTTTGTCGTTCCGCTCTTCAACTTACCTACACGTTTATGGTCCTCTGCTTTTGCCGAACGGCCATCACTTTTTACAACTTTTACTATGTGCACATGAACAAATGGCATGTTTATTACGATATCGCTATCAAAATACAAACGTTCTATATTCGTTCTATGCTGCTATATAACAACTATTGTTTGTGATTGAGTGGGTGTATCAATGATGTAGGCGTAGTTCTGTCACGTCAGCTGCAGGCTTGTCTTGTGTCTCATGAACGGGGCGGGGTGCCTGTGTCTGCCCTGCCTCACTAGATGATTTGTTGCGGCTACGTGAACGTGTGCGTTTGCGCTTTGGTCTGTCGGAAGGTTCGGTATCGGTTGTAGGCACATGCGGCTGTGCGTGTGTCTCCTGTGGGGCATGGGGGGCCTTCCCCTGCCCTGTGGTGTTAGGTTGAGGATGCTTAGGGACCGCTACTGCACCTCTGTCGATTGGCCAATTTTTAGCCTGTGTTGCCGACTGAGGTGGTTGTGAGGCCTGTTGGTTGCGAGGTGAGACTAGTTCTTGAATCTCTTGTTCAACTTCAGCGCGGTCACGAGAGTAGAGACGGCGTGAGTTGTCAACGATATACGCAAAATAGTCGGTCTGAGGTGTGGGTATCGTCAGGGTGGTGGCACTGAAAGCAGGTGATTTTTCGCCTTTAATGACCATATTGATAACAAAGCTTCGGTTATGCATTTGCAGAAGGTCACCGGGTTCGAACTGTGGCTCGAATTGCTTTGCGAGCAATGGAGCGTCGTCTGCACTCACACGGAAGCTAATCATGGTGCCAACGTTACCAAAGACAGCGTCGCGGACGTTCTCTTGCATTTGGGAAATGTACTGGTTTGCGACTGTTAGGTTAAGGCCGTATTTGCGTGCCTCTGAGAGAATGGTCGCAAAACTATCAGTAGCAAAGTTTTGGAATTCGTCGACGTACAAATAGAATGGCCGGCGATTTTCAATTTCTGGTATATCAGAGCGGCTCATGGCGGCAAGCTGAATCTTAGTAACGAGGAAGGCACCAAGAATTGCGGCGTTGTCTTCGCCAATGAGACCCTTACTAAGGTTAACTATCAGAATCTTGCCTTCATCCATAATTTCACGGATATTGAAGGTACTTTTCGGTTGGCCGATGATATTGCGTACAATCGGGTTAGCTGTGAAAGCACCAACCTTGTTTAGTACCGGAGCGATTGCTTCAGCCTGGAACTTGTCGTTCCAGCTGGCAAATTCAACGCGCCAGAACTGCATCACGACAGTATCGGTGCATGTCGAGAGAACCTGTTCGCGGAACTTTTTATCTGTCAACATACGGGTGATATCGAGCATGGTAGTGTTTGGATGGTCGAGCAGCGCGAGGATGGTATATCGCAAAATATACTCGAGGCGAGGCCCCCAGCTATCACCGAACATGCGCTTCAGTACCCCAATGATTTCCGAGCTGATATTGTTTTTCATGCCGGGGTTGATGACTTCCATAGGGTTGAACCCAAGCGGGTAGGCAGTATCGGCAGGGTTGAAATAGACAACGTCTTTAATACGGTGTGCAGGGATAAATTTGAGGTTGTTGACCGCAAAGTCACCGTGCGGGTCAATGATAGCGTACCCAACGTTATGAAACACGTCTGACAGTGCGAAGAGCTCGAGTAGACCACTCTTCCCTGCACCAGTTTGCCCAATGATATAGACGTGTCGTGAACGATCATACCGCCACAGCCCAAACTGTTGGTTGATACCTCGGAAGTTCGTCAGGCCAAAGGCACTTACCTGTTCGTCGTTGGCTGAATTACCATTTAAGACCGGTAGGTTTGATGGTGGTTCAGCGGTTTTTACGTTTGCCCAGACAATACTCGGTGTTTCCACATTTGTGTGTGGCAGGTGGAAGACCGAGGCAAGTTCTTCGATATTGAGGATATACCCTCTGTCTATAAAGAAACGGGCTGTGTATTTACTGATGTCATCTTGTTTAAAACTCGCGTTTGCAACTTTGAAGCCGTTTAGGTTAGTCGAATTGAACTGTTTAAACGTACCAACAATCGCTTGCATACGGAGTTTTGCTGTTTCTTTGTCATTCCCGAGGTATGCTATGCGGATTTTCACTTGGTAGCCAAGCTTTGTGGACTTCTTTTCAATTTCGGAAATACGCGTTTTGTCGCGTTCGGTTAACTCTCGTGGTGTGGCAGGTTTGCCGTTTTCTTCCGGCGGTGCCCAGAGTGCTGCGATAGCACGCAATAGATACATACCAATTTTGCCAAAGGCGTCATTTCCTCCACCAGCTGAGCCTTTTTTGATTGCTTCTGCGAATGAACTTGCACGTCGGTGCCAACTGTCTGCAACCGGTCGAGCTACTACCTGAATCCACACCTCTTCATCAGATGTCTCAAGTTTTGCTAAGGTCGCCGTGATGCCTGCAAGCGGGTCAACCTCAAAACTCTGGAATGTTTTGATTGGCAACATTTCATTGTCGGTTGGCACGAGTTCAGCAGTATGGATTATATCGTGGTCGAACTGTCGCGTCGTGTAGTCTTCCTCTGCTTCATGAATCTGAACTGTTGGGTATTGAGCATACACCTGTCCTTCAACAAAGTTCTGCAGGTGTTTTGGTACCCATACATAAAAACGAATAAGTTTGCCAACAGCGGCAATTTCGAAACTGATATGTTCTTGTAGTCCACCGCTGAGACGCAACTCGCGTTTATCACGCAAAATACCATGTAAGCTTGCGAACATTTGCTCGGCAGCAAGCTCCTTCTTATCATTGGTGCGCGGAATTTCGAGAACAAGGAGCTTATGCTCGGTATGTTCAAGTATGTCAGCCTTCTTGTAGTTACGTATAGCAAGGTATATGAGCACGATAACTACTGGTATCCAGATATACCAGAGTGACAAAAGGCCGAAAAACCACGAAAGAAATGTACCCATCGCTACCTCTTATTCTCTCGCATATTGATGATAAGCGCAAACGTTTTTTGCTTAGGCGACGAGATGGAGCTCATAGGTTGCCTTTGCAACTCGTTTGAACTCAGGCTTTGACTGCAAATTTAGCAAGATGGTTGTCTCACGGACCTGACGGCTCTTGAGGACGCGCTTGACGATTTCATCACGGTGGAGCGGACCACCTTCTTTTTTCAAGATATCAGCGATGATGTCAGAGACGGTGCCCTTCTTGTAGCCCCATTCAGCGAGAGCATAAATGCCGCGGCCGATGAGAACGAAGCGCTTGTCTTTGATGAGTTCGTTATGGATTGCCTGAGTAGTGACGTTTTTGCGTTTGAAATCAGAATCTTTGATTGCTTTGGCAATGTCAGAAAAGTGCAGTGGCTTTTTGTTGTCCTGTAAAATAACATAAATCTTGTCACGGATATTCTTTGGGTTGACGCTTGGCCACTTGATGAGACCCCAGGTGTCACGGAGTTGAGCAAGACTCTTACTGAGGCTTGCAATTGCTCGTAGCTCAGAAGGCTTGTTATAGCCACTGACTTTGTCGAACAATACTTCGAGCTCAATTGCCTCACCATGTTCTTTGATGCTCTTCACGACGTCGTCAACGTGCTTACGCAGTGTTTTTTCGTCGGCATAGCTGTCTTTGAGTGCAATTCCGTGGTAGTAGCTGTCATTCTCACCAAGAGTGATGAGACGTGGGGCTAATTCAGCGATGAATGCGATTTGTGAGCGGAAACGCTCGTCAGCGTCGCTTTTAACAGCGCTCGCGAGGTCAGTTAGACGAGCTGTATCACCCATTTCACTGAGGTGACGGACTAAAATCTTCTCGATTTCGAGGACATCTTTTTGACCATCTTCAGCTGAAATCTTCAGGCGAATCAAAATAGCTTTTTCGAGCTGGCGAACACGTTCACGGGTAATACCTATCAGTTCCCCAATCTGTTCAAGGGTCTCTTTACGGTCGTACAAACCAAATCGGCGTGAGATAATCTCACGTTCTCGTTCCCTATCGATACCTTTCAAGACGGCTTCAACCGCTTTCTTAAGGTCTGGGGTGGTTTCTGTGGCAACTGCCTCGCTCATTGCTTTTCCTGTCGTTAGAATTAGTTAATAATTGTTTCGCTTTTTGCCCAGAAGAGCGACGAACTAATGTATTTATTATAGAACAGGTTTTGTTATATGTCAAATACTAGTTCTAAGATCTGTTTACGTTGTTATATTATAGCACAAACTCGACGCTTATGGTAAATAGTATTTTTGGGCTTTTTTGTTATGGTGTTTCGTGGCTAGCCTGTCCATACTTCCCTATTCTGTCAAACACACCTCTGTTATATATGGACCGTGAAAACTTTTCTATATGAAAACCCGCCCGCTGAGGAACGTTCCGGCCGCGAGGTAATCCTCAACGGGTACAGGTTCTCATAGATTCGGGCGGGTATATTACCCTCTGTGGTCACGTTCGTCGCTGAAGTCCGTAATAGAAGACCCCGTATACAACGACAAATGTGGCTATTGCGAGGGTGATGGGTGGTGTGAGCGCTTGACCGAAGTCGTCAAGGCTCGGGAGTGGTGAGATCTGCCCCATTTTGATGAGAATCACGCTAATCCACATCCCGAAGCTCACTATCACTACTGTGACCGAGCAAATTGCTATCCTCAGCAATGCTCGGTCACTGATAAGTGGTTTGTTCATTTCACCCCTTTCTGCTTGAGGGTTGGGTGAGATATCGAGTACTTTACTATAAAACAACTGTTTCTACAAGATATGACGAACCCACCCTGGTGGCGAATCCTTTTTTGTCGATAGCGCGTGGGCCATCAAGGTGGGTATTCGTCATGGGTGGGTTAGGTGCTTGGCCGAAGGGCCGTCTACTTCTTCTTGGCCCCGATGGGCCGGAAGAGGATTGGCAGTCCTTTTGTCAACACGAGCCACGTAGCAAAGCACACGCTGGCGGATGCGGCCAGCACGAAGCCTGCAATTGCGGCTCCAAACCACTCCCAAGCAGCAAGGTTGTGATGTACGAACACGTAGGCCGAAACCAACGCGCCTGCAGCCACACTGGCGAGTGCAATTTGGCGCAACTCTCGCACCTCCTTGGGAGAAAGCGGCTTCGGGCGGAACTTCCGCCCAAATTCACCAGTCATGAAATCTCCTTTCATCGGTGATAGGATATATTATAACATCAAATATAATTCAAAACAAATTTACTTCTTGCGTTTTACGAAGCGACGTTTTTTACCAGCGGCTGGTGCTTCGGCGAGGAGTTTTTTGGCTTCGTCATGTGTGACATCTTTTGGCTCAGTGCCTTTTGGAATCTTGGCATTCTTCTTACCGTCGGTGATGTACGGACCGTAACGGCCTTTGAGTACCTTGATACCATCGCCAAAGTCAGCGATGTTTTTCTCAGCTTCAGTGACAATCTTGGCGGCGTATAGTTCGCGGGCCTCTACCTCCGTTATGGTGTGTGGGTCGAGTGGTTTTATACTAACGAAGAGCTTGTTCGCTACAATGTAGGGTCCGAAGCGGCCGACATTGGCCTTAATTTCATGACCGTCATCTGTTGTACCGACAACACGAGGGAGTTCAAAGGCCTTGAGGGCTTGTTCGAGTGAAATCGTATCGACACGGGCTCCAGCGGGCATTGGTGCAAACTCGGGCTTGTCGTCTTTGTCTTCGCTTGCGCCATGTTGTAACATCGGTCCGAAGCGACCGAATCGAGCAAGAATTGGCTTCCCAGTCTTAGGGTGAATTCCTATCTCTCTTGCCTGAGCAACGCTGCTACGGTCGATACTCCCAGAATTTTCAATACGCGCATGGAATGGTCCGTAAAAACTCTTCAACATAACGTTACGGTCCAGCTTACTTGCGGCAATGTCATCAAAATGGGCTTCTACACTTGCAGTAAAACCATAATCAACGACTTGTTCAAAATGTTCGCCCAAGAAATCAGCAATAAGTTCTCCGGCAGGTGTTGGGACGAGTTTGCCACGGTCTGCGCCAGTTTTCTCAGTTATAACTTCTCGGTTGACGGATTCGTTTGCGGTATATCGCAGCTCAATAATCTCGCGTTCATTACCTTCACCTGTTCCCTTTTCTGCGTACCCGCGGGCTTGAACAGTGCTGATGATAGTCGCGTAGGTACTTGGACGGCCAATACCAAGCTCTTCAAGTTTTTTTACGAGTGCACCTTCGCTGTAACGGGCTGGTGGACGTGCAAATGTTTGACGAGCTATTGCTTGTTCGAGTGCGAGATTATCGCCACTGCTAAGTTCTGGCAAGAGATTATCTTCCTTACCACCGCCATATACCTTCAGAAATCCGTCAAATATGACGACTTCGCCTTTGGCGACGAACGCTGTAACTGATTGTTTGGCTGTAGTTGGTGAGATGATGTCGATGACAACTTCGGTCCGCTCAAGTTTAGCAGGGCTCATTTGCGATGCAAGCGTGCGGCGGCGGATAAGGTCGTATAGCTTCTGGTCATATTCGTTGCTTGAGGCTTTGACGAGTGACATATCAGTTGGGCGGATAGCTTCGTGAGCTTCCTGTGCACTGGCGCTTTTGGTCTTGAAATTACGAACATTGACGTAGTTCTTACCATATTCATGCTCTATGAAGCTCGCAGCGGCCGCTAGTGCTTGTTTTGACAGAGTAACACTATCAGTACGCATATAGGTAATCTTTCCGTCTTGGTAGAGCTTTTGTGCACTCGACATGGTTGAGCGCGAGCTAAATCCGAGTTTGGCATTTGCGTCCTGTTGGAGTGTACTGGTCGTAAATGGCGCTCCAGGGTTGCGTGTACCTGGGTTCTTTGCGACGCTTGAAACGGTGAATGTTGCGCCATTGAGTCTTTCAAGAAATGCATGGGCTTCAGCTTCGGTGTCGAATCGTTCTGGTAAATCAGCTTTGATTTCTTGTCCGTTATGCTCAAAAACAGCGGTAACTTTGAACTGAAAGCTACTTTCAAAACCACGAATCTCGCGTTCGCGCTCAACGAGCAGACGAACGGCAGGACTTTGAACACGCCCGGCACTTTTGCCGCCAGGCACCTTCTGCCAGACAACAGGACTCAGTTCAAAACCAACGATTCGGTCGAGAATCTGTCGAGCCTGTTGGGCTTCGACAAGATGCATATCAACAGTTCGCGGACTCTTAACTGCTTCTTCTATAGCTGATTTCGTAATTTCGTGGAACACAATACGATTTGTCTTCTTTGGGTCAAGTTTCAGCACCTCACATAAATGCCAGGCTATTGCCTCCCCTTCGCGGTCTTCATCGGTTGCGAGCCAAACTGTGTCGGTATCTTTGACAGCTTTTTTTAGTTCGGTAATGATTTTTCGTTTGTCGCTGTCGATTTCATATGTCGTTTTGAAATCATGGTCGACATCGATTGGCGGTGTGCCGTCTTTATTTTTTTTGGCAATGGAGCGAATATGTCCGACACTCGAGAGTACACGGAAGTCAGCACCGAGATATTTCTCGATTGTTTTGGCTTTTGCCGGGCTTTCTACGATGACTAGGTTTTTTGGCATATGCGTTTACTATATAACAGCAACCCATAGTAGCACTAATTGAGTATTTGTAAACAAAAGCACCCGGCGAGGTGCGGGTGCAGTGTAAAACATTGTTGTGCGGTCGGCGCGCGGGCTCTGAAGAGCCGCACGCGTCGACCAGGTGCACATCAGCGGGGGCGTGTCGCGAAATACCACGCCAGAATTGCGATGACGACGAGGAATGCTCCGGCCAGTGCGGCGAGGACTGGTCCCGACCCTTTCCATCCCTCTTTGTGGTTCTTGGGTGTCACTGTCTACTCCTTCTGGATAATCGCTTTATCTTTCTAGCTGGGCCACGGAACGCCATAGGCGTACGCAACGATGAGCAAGATGACGAAAGCTACGCCGATAATGGCATAATAAGCTCTGGGAATTTTCATCTTTCCTCCCCCGAATTGTGATGTGCAGTCTGTCAACCGCTCATCGAGATGGATGTATTGCGGTTGGCTAACAATTTAATTTCATCATAAAATCTATTTTTGGTCAATATACATCTCTGTTATTTAGTGATAAGAGTATAGTATATAAACAAATTATTGCTCTAAGATAATACAACTCTCGTTTAAAAAGATGGTGTGGTTATATCATAAATATGACAATCCTTTAAAATGTGGGTTGACATACAATAAACCGCGAGCATAATAGGTAGTAAGACGTTCAAAATATAAAAAGAGTGAGCGCCATGTACGTAAGATATTGGTAGTTAGTAACACCGATGTCACGTGTGGTAACGATTAATAGGAGAATTACTATGAATACTTCATATGAGGGTCTAGTAACAATGTATCGCAAGGGTGAACTTCCGTCTCAACAGCGTGCTCAACAACAGGAAATGCAAGAGCAAGGTCATCAAAGCGGACCAGAGATATCTACCATCACACGCACAGAAACAGAGCGCAGAGATTTAGGCGGTGCCTCGGCACGCGCACTGGCAGTCGAAAACTGGCTTACACTCAATCGACGCTAACAGATAAGGTTTTATGATTCCTTTTACAGTGACCACATGTTTGCACCAAGTGGTTTTATGACACTTCGAAGCTCAAGCATGGTTAGATGTGTCGCAAAAACATCTGGTGCAAGCTTTGACTTCTTCTGAATCTCATCACCATCTCGGACACCCGCTTGCAATAAATCTAAAATCATCTGCTCTTCCGGCGTTTGTGCGAGCAGCAATACCTGTGTTAACGCGATTTCCTTTGGCGCAATTTGTTCTATGAATTCGTCGATATCTATGATGGGTGTCGCGCCCTGTTCGATGAGTCTATTGCAACCAGCACTCATAGGGCTTGTGATGTTGCCTGGGATTGCGTAGACATCCCTTCCTTGTGCGAGTGCGTACATGACTGTGTTCATAGTGCCACTTCTTGCTGCTGCTTCAGTCACAATAACAGCGCTCGAGAGGCCACTCACAATTCGATTTCGTTTAAGAAATTCCCATTTGAGCGGAGGCGTTCCGGGTGGATTTGCGCTAACAATGGTACCGTGATGCTCAAGAATTTTTATAGCCAGGTCACGGTGTGATCGAGGTGATATCTGATCCAAACCGCTTGCGAGTACGGCAATGCTTCGGCCACCTATCGCTACGGTACTTTGTTGTGCAATGCCGTCTATGCCAAGAGCTAGCCCACTGACAATTGTTACGCCACGACGCGCAAGACCTTCTGCTAGCTTTGTTGTGACATCGCGACCATAAGTCGTTGGTTTTCGTGTACCAACTATTGCTACAGCCGTTCCCTTGCCTATAAGGTCACGGTTACCAACATAAAATAACTCTTTTGGCGCATCTGGAATAGTGGCTAGTACCTCTGGGAATAATGGGTCCTTACTGCTTATGGTATTGATTTTCATAAAAAACGTGTTTAAAAGTATTGACTTTAATTGAAATAAGTGCTAATATACTCGTTGTATTGATTCAATACGAATCAAATGCACCTTATACCCCCATTTTAACAAACCATTTATGGTTTTGTTAGGTAGTGTGTGAAGCGTCTTGAAGTTTTCTACCCTCCACTTCTAGACATATAAGTTTCACACACCTCTAACCCCTTTAACCCCCGATATGCTTGCATACCGAGGATCCCGTTCAGTGCGACTATAGAGTAGTGCTTTCTCGAAAGAGAGGTCAGACGCAGGTCACGTATATTAATATGACCATGACGTTTCGCCGGGGTGGGTTGAAGGGACAAATAGCGGCTCAGCGATGCCCACCCTTGCTGAGTCGCTTTTTGTTTGGTAATGAGACAAAACTACGTTTTTTCTCATCGCGCCGGGCGCGGAATGAATCCGACGCTCGGGCTGCTCTTTTTCCTCTAGTTATAAAAACAACCACGAAGTAAATTCGGTGGTTGTTTTTGGTATATAGATGTAACGTGGTCGTTCCCGACCCGCTTCCCTAGGGTTGCGGGTCGGGATTGACAGGATGTGCCCGGGTCACTGCCGCAGAAGCGCTGCGGTGATGACACCGATGTGCCCGGCAAAACTGTTCGCTTCGGCGACGGTGAGCTGGTCGAGATTGACCTCCGAGTAGATGCCGTCAGGCAACTTGACGCACAGGGTGCTCTCCTGGGCGTGGATGACGAACTTCCACTTGGTGTCGGCGGCGTAGACCCGCTGGTTCAGACGGATGAGGCCGCGGATGCGGACGTCGACCATCGTGGTTGCCAGCGAGAGAGGGTGCTGCTGCGCAGCCTCCGTGAACTTCTGCATGACCAACCTCAGGGTCTCGCGAACCTCGTTGTCATCGGTGGTGGTACTGGTGGTGACTGTGGTGCTCACGGTCATTCCCCTTTCGGGTGCACGTTCCTGTCAATGTTCTCTCAGAGAACGGCAGGAACTAGGTTTCTGGTTCTCAAGATGAGATGCGCAGTATTATGGCACAATATTTTAAATCTTGCAATATCCATACAAGACATCGTGGCGTGATACTATTGAAAGTAATGGATATATTCGTAGTTCTCTTCTGGGCAACTATTGGCAGCGTGTTTTCTCTTGCGGGCGGCATAGCGATGCTGCAGGCGAAGTCACTGCGTACTACAGTTATTGAGCTTGCATTGCCGTTTGGTGCTGGTGCGCTGTTAGCTGCTGCCTTTTTGGACTTATTACCTGAAGCACTTGAAGCTGATGATATCAGCACGGTTCTTATGGCAGCACTTATTGGTTTTTTGCTCTTTTTTGTTCTTGAGCGACTGCTCGGGTGGTTTCATCACCATCATCATGATGACAGTCATGGCGCACGAAATAAAACACATGTTAATCTCGTCATTATCGGCGACACGCTACACAACGCGCTTGACGGTATTGCGATAGGTGCAGCCTTCCTTGTCAGTATCCCTACGGGTATTGTGACTGCTCTTGCGGTGGCGGCACACGAGATTCCGCAAGAAATCGGTGACTTCGGAATATTACTCGGGAAAGGTATGAAAACTTCACGCGTGTTGCTCGTGAATCTTTTGAGTGCAATGGCAACAGTGGTGACTGCTCTAACGGTATATATTGTCGGCTCTGACGGTTTCCTGCCTGTACCACTTCTGCTCGGTCTGACAGCTGGCATGTTTATTTATATCGCAGCAAGTGACATCATTCCGGATATTCATGAAAAGCCCCACAAAACAGCTGCTCGTCAGTCAGTCATGTTACTGCTTGGTGTTGTCGTGGTAGGAATTGCTATTAGCTCTCTTCATCACCTCATGCCATGAATTTGACAGAGTAAGATATTATGCTAAAATAATATGATGTTATCGCGTCCGCGGTGGCATCACCCCTGTTTCTGTTCTACCCCTCTGAGCAGAAACCCGAGCTCTTGGAAGGGAGCTCATATGAGAAGGTCCGCATCGATTGTGGTGAGCTTGCTCACTACGGTCCCCCTCGCTCTTGGAGCCAGCGTCGTTTCGGCTCCAGCTGCGCAAGCAGCTGCCCCGAAGAGCTGCAGCATCAAGGCCACAGAGAACTGGTGGATTATCCCTCAATACGTCGGCACTCCGTTGTATCACCTTGTCGTCACCGAGAAAGTGGTGAACGAGGGAGGAGCGGCGTACTTCTGTGTCTGGGTTGCTATGGACCGAAGGCCGCCCGGGAAGCACGAGATTGACATCGTCGTCTCGAAGCCAGGGCCCAACATCCATGTCGAGACGACCACGGCATGGAGGCTCGTCACACCGAAGCCCTTCAAGATCTATGCAGGGCAGAAGTTCACGGTGACCGCGAGAGTCACAACAGCCGCGCCCCACCAGAAGGACAACAAGCACACAGTCAAGCGGAAGCTGACTGTCAACTTGAAGTCAGGAGGTGTGGTCATCTGAGGTCTCGGTCCTCGCCCGGTTGCCGCTACGGCGTGCATAACTGGGCGAGGACCAAAAAAGAACTAAAGAGTCGTTGACTCGAATGAATTTGACAGAAACCCATCAATTAATCGATGGGCGTTTTTTATAATTTCAGGTAGTTTCTTTTTTTCATCGGTCGTAAACTTCGCAAGTACAAAGTCGGCAGCGTCCATATAAGCTGTATGTTCGTTGTTGGTACCAATTCGAATGCGCTTAGTAGCTGGTCCGACATGTTCCGTTATAGACTTAATACCGTTATTTCCAGCATCACTTCCCTGTTCACGGGTCCGGATAGTGCCGAATGTAAGTGCGAGGTCATCATGAATAATCAATATGTCTTCAGGTGGGATGCTATAAAAATCAGCCAGTGCACGAGCTGCTTCACCACTTAGGTTATAGAATGTCAGTGGTTTGGCGAGAATGACTTTGTCATCACCGCTGTTGTATTCGGCTATTGTAGCTTTGAAGCGGTCTTTTGCTTTGAATGTTGTCCCTTTGTTAGCAACAAATTCATCAAGCACACGAAAACCGATGTTGTGTCGCGTGTTATCGTATTTCTTTTCTGCGTTCCCGAGGCCGATGATGAGTTTCATACTTCTAGTGTATCACTATTGACAAACAAAAAATATATGAGAATATATAAGTACGTTGTCGCGCAGATAGAGTTATTTATCTTGCGTACGTAGATGTAATTTTCAATATCCTTTATCAACTAGTAGTTATGTTTGATTGCGTCCTCAGTTTGGGCGCCCTGAACCCCGCGCGACAACGAGCGGTGGTACAGGAAAGGAGGTCCGGCAATGACCGGACTGAACAACACCAAGCCGCATTACGTATTCAACCACGCCTTAAGCGCAGACGAATGGGTTCTGCTAAAGGCAGGCGCGAATTCTCTCGAGTTGTTGCTACTTGAACCGGGGGCGAATACCTCCACCTCAAGAGCTCTTCTCAAGCTTGACTGGGTCAAGCAGGAGGACGCCAGAAACCTGGCATTTCATGGTTGTGTAACCATGGATGTTGCAGGAATCGACGTCAACCTGGGGTGTGCTGGTTATATCGCGTACGGCGGCGGTGTGCTTTGGATCGAAGACGGTGTTACGCCGCTCGACGACCCGCTTATGTAGCTCCGGCTACAAGGTTGAGCCTCGCTCCCTTGTGGTGTGGGGCTTTTCCTTTTTGTCTTCTTGTCTAAAGCTAAACATAATTGGTGTGCCGACGAAGTCGAAAGCTTCACGCACGTTGCGCTCGAGGTAGCGTTTGTAACTCCAGTGAAGAAGTTTGAGATTTGATCCGAAGATAACAAACCACGGTGGGCTTTGGTCTGTTTGTACCATGTAGCGAAGTTTTGGCATAGTATTCTTGAGTCCGGCTGGCGGATGCTTTGCCACGCAGGCCTGCAGTATCTTGTTGAGCTCAACAGTCTTTATGCGCTGATCACGGCGTTTTTTGATATCGCGAGCAAGGTCAAAGAGCTTGGTGACGTTTTGGCCAGTGACGGAACTTGTGAAAATAAGTGGTGCCCATGGTACGAAAGCAAATTCGTGCCCGATACGTGGCGCGAGTGCATCACGAGTGTAGGCATCTTTGTCTATGACGGCATCCCACTTGCTGACGACGAGCACGAGGCCCTTCCCTGCTTCCTTTATGAGGCCGGCGAGCTTCTGGTCAAGTTGTGTTGAGAGTTCATTGACGTCCATAAGGAGCAGGCACACATCTGATTCGTCAATGGCAGCGAGGGTGCGGAGGACTGAGAATTTCTCGATACCGACCTCTTGCTTGCCACTGCGGCGTACACCAGCGGTGTCAAGAAGCTCAACAGTCTCACCCATGTACCGAACGGTCACACGGTTGACGTCACGGGTTGTGCCGGCGATGTTCGCAACGATTGCCTGTTGTTTGCCAGCGAGGGTATTGAATAAATGACTCTTACCAACGTTTGGTCGACCAATAAGTGCGATTCGTAGTATGTCACCGCCTTCATCTGTTTCTGTTGTGGTGGCTGGTGGTAGATAGTCGACGATTGTGCGGAGTAGTTTGTCTATACCACGGTTGTGTTCCGCAGATGTCTGTAGGATATCTTTGATGCCGAGGCGACGGAATTCATCGATAGGCAGCGAACCTTTGAGGTCGGATTTATTCGTGATGAGAACAACAGGTTTTTTACTTCTGAGTGCTGTTTTAGCAATTCGTCGGTCTTGGTCTGACGGATAGAGCGTGCTGTCGACGACTACAAGGATAATATCGGCTAGTTCAGTTGCTTCCTCAATCTGTTCCTGGATACTTGCTTCGAACTCGTCTTCGGCATTTTTCATACCAGCAGTGTCGACGAGCCAGAAAGATGTTCCTGTCTGTGGATCTAGTTCGCTGACTTCCATAAGTGGACCAGTTTTTCGAGAAAAACTTGGTTTGTGTTCACGAGCAGTACGAGCTGCTTGGCGGTCGAGGGTAATCTTTCGAACGACATTATCGCGGGTTGTTCCTGCTTCACGAGCAACAATTGCCTCTGGTGAGCCGAAGATACGGTTAAAAAGGCTACTTTTGCCAACATTAGTCTGGCCAACAATCGCGACGGTCGGAAGTTTACTCATTGGAGGGTATTATAACAGAGGTGCAAAGAATTTACAACTCAGTACAATTGTGATACAGTAGCTTTCAACTGAGGAATCAGCCTACGCGGGCAACCATGCTCACGTATGACAACCAGGAGGAAGACATGGACCGTCTTGAGGTGATAATCATCTACAGCGGGGCCCGCACCAGTGGCCGGCCAGAGGTTCGAACAGCCAAGACGTTCGTCATCGAGAACGTCACGGATGACGACCGTGACAGGTTGCGCGGAGTTCTGGACAGCGACGACTTCCGTGGCAAGTTCGGCGTGAGTGGTTCAACACAGGACTCGCGAGTGGTTCTCTACTACGACGACATCGCCATGCAGTTCTCGGAGATGTTCGACAAGCTGGTCGGCGCCGTCACTGATGCCCTTGCCACCAACAAGCCAGCCCGGGTGTACTGAGCACCCGGGCTTCGGCCCTTCCTCCTGGTTATCTCTTCTAAAGAATATCGACGAGTGTGTGCTCGCCCTTTTTTATATCACCAAGTGAATAATTACCAAAAGTTGTGCGATGGAGTTTCATGACCAAGTACCCAAGTGCGCCAAATGTTCGGCGGATTTGACGATTGCGGCCTTCGTGCATCGTAATAAGATATCGTCCATCTGCGACACCCTCTGTTAGCCGCTCAACTACGAGCTTACTCACCCCGTCTTCGAGGGTGATACCGTGGTCACTAATCATCTGTTGGTGGAGAGGCTCAAGAGGCCTATCGAGAGTAACTTCATATAACTTCGTTTTTATGTAACTCGGGTGTGTCATGCGGTGTGCAAAATCACCATCGTCACTCAGCAATATTAGACCGGAGCTGTCTTTGTCGAGTCGGCCTACCGGCTTGAGGAATCGGTATTTTTCAGGTAGAAGTTCGTAGATTGTCGGCGTGTCTCCCTGTCGTTTACGCGAACAGACATACCCAACTGGCTTATTGAGTAATAGATATGTGTATTGTTTTTGCGCCGAGACGACTTCCCCGTCAAGGGTGACGACATCGCCGTCTTTCACCGGAGCGCCCATAGCGGCAACCTGGCCGTTGATACATACACGACATGCTGCAATAGCCTCATCGGCCTCACGGCGACTAATACCGGTGGCATGGGCAAGAAACTTATTACTTCGAATTTCAGACATCTGTTAATAAGTATAACACTGAAGAAGCTACGCCGTTGGAGGGTTGAGCGGTGCGTTAGGCATTGAAGGAGCTGCCGCAGAGGGCTCTTCGCTAGAGGTGACAGGTTGCATTGGTACAACCGGCGCTGGAGGCGGCGGAGGTGTTGGAATCGCAACAGCTGGTTGCGGAATAATACTAGGTACGGCTGGCAGAACACTTACGGGTTGAGTTGGAGTTGTGACTGGTGCTGGTGACACAATCGGAGCAGGATTATTCATAGTTGGGTCGCTGATACCAGGGGTCGGCATTGGACTCGATGAAACAGATGGTTGAAAAGGCATACCGGTTGGTTCCGGCGCTTCAACCGGGGTTGGTTCTGGTACTGTAGAAGTAAATTGTTGCAATTGGTCTGCAACCAGAGCTTTCTCTTGTTCTGCCGTTGCAACGAACGGTCGCATATCGTCGCTGAGACCAGCTTCTTTTGCGAGTTCTTTGTCGAGCAATTCATTTATATCGATAGGTGAAACACTTGGGTCGCCAAGTGGTTGGATAATACGAGTTTTTAGAGAAGCAGGTTTTGGTGTCTCAGTTGCCTGGTGAATTTGTGGAACGGTTGGGGCAGGTTGAGTGGGTACAGCGGGTGCCTGTTGAGGCGTAGGTGTGACAGGAGGCTTGACTACTGTCGGTGTAGGCATTGTGGTTGATTGTACTGGTCGTGGCGGTGCTGATGGGATACCAGGAGTTACTGGACGTACTGGAGCTGAGGGCGCAGGTTGTTGTGCTGGCACTTCCGTTGCGACTTGGCGATCACCCAACACTTCATGTACAACTCGAACAACATCTTCAATACCAACTTGTGATTTGACGAGATAGCGGTCCGCGCCAAGTGACTCGGCTCGGGTACGTTGCTCTTCAGAGCTAAGTGCTGTCATCATAATCACCTTAATGTTGCGTGTTTCGGTAGTTGAACGAAGGATATCAAGCATGTCATAGCCGCTTACTTTTGGCATCATGACATCACTTACGATAAGACCAGGGCGCTCTTTGATAGCCATGGCAAGTGCTTCTTCGCCATCACCAGCTGAAACTATATCGTACCCCTCTGCTAGCAGGCGTACGCCATATATTTCGCGGAGGCTTTTGTCGTCTTCGACAAGCATAATCTTTATCATCTTGATTCTACTATACGTGCTTATGGTAAAAAAATCTATACTCCACTAGGTGGTAGCGCTGCAATAGGCTGTTCGAGAGATTGTTGGCCCTCGTGTTGCTTGGCAGTGTCTTGACTGACGCGAGGAAGTTCAACGTAGAAAATACTTCCCTTCCCCTGTTCACTCTCAACCCATATTCGTCCCCCCATTGACTCCGCAAGACGGCGACACAAGTAAAGTCCAAGACCGGTACCACCGATTTCTCGGGTGTCGGTATTGTCTATACGGTAAAACTTCTGGAACAAATGAGGGATATCTTCACGATTGATTCCAATACCACTATCAGCAATAGACAGTGTTACCTTGTCTATGCTTCCACTCACGTCGACGGTAACCATACCTTCTTTGGTGTATTTGATGCCGTTTTCAATCAGGTTTGTCAGAATTTCCTGTATATGATCAGGGTCAACCTCAACATAGAGTACAGGTACAATCATGTTTGCCGAGTCTTCGCTCACATCTGGCTTAAATACTAGGGATAAACCTTTTTCATTTGCTTTTGGAGTGAGCATTGTAACAGCGTCACGCGTGATTGCTACCATATCTATGACTTGAGGAGCACTCTTGAGACGGCCGTCTTCAGCTTTGGAAACATCCAGGAGGTCCTGAAAGAGTCGCCCAAGGTGCTGGGCTGATTCATGTGCCTTTGTTAAGTAGAGACGCGCCTTATCATCAATCTGTGCTGTTGCGGGGTTGAGTGCAAGTCCTAAGTATCCCTCGATAGCCGCGACAGGCGTGCGCATCTCATGTGATGCAGTACTGACGAATTCCGTGCGTTGCTGATTTTCTGAAATATCGCTAGTGATATCGCGAAAAACAATGATTGCGCCGTTACCGAATTTACCGACTGGTGACACGAGCAACGAAATATTCATCTTTTTTCCGGAATTTGTGGTGATGATGTAATCGTTTGTCGCGATTGTTGGGCTACCGCGCAGGACTCGCTGAATTGGGTCAACATCGTCACCAAGCTGGTTGTTTGCTGAGTCGCTGAGTTTGAAAACTGTCCGGTAGTCGAGGTCCATTGCATCTTGTTTTTCCCAGCCCATGATATTTTGTGCAGCTGGGTTTATAAGCTGGATGACACCCTTGTTGTCGATAGCAATGACACCATCGCCGATTGCGTTAATAACAATTTCAGATTTGTTTGCTACTTTCGAGAGTTCACTGGCAAGTGCGTGGTATGCGTCAGCCTGTTCGTCCGTACTAAGCTTCTGCTTACGTAACGCAATATAGCTGGTGATAGGTGGCAGTATAAATATGATAATGAACAAAAGTATTTCTGCTTCACCAATCTTCTGTGTAGTTACCCCATACACTCCAGCTATAACACCCGCACTCAGTGTGGTAATAATGCCGGGGTTTGTCCACAAGCCGCTAAATATTGCTGCTACCATCCAAAGTGCGACGAATCGGGAATTGAGGTCTCCACTAGAAAAGATGCCGTAGCCAGCTGAGCCGAGCACTAAAATAAAGGCGGTATATGAGAATAGCCACGCGGTCTTCTCATTTTTTATAAGTAATCCAATAAGGCTTACTACAAAGGCACTCCCAGCAAGCAAACCCGATACCGCAGGAACGGTGATGGGCGCCATAAAAGGAGTGTTAGGAGATATAAGGTGTCCAAGGAACAATAACAAAAGAGAGCCACCTATCATCAGGGTAACTGACATGGCGCGACGGTACCAGAAAGCGGGAGTTGTCTCGATTGTTTTCATACTACTCATGGTTAAGTATATAGGACAGAAGATAGTACATCAAACAGTAATTCCAATGAGCCGCCAACTGCCTAGCCCACTTGCCTGACGTAGGCGCAATAAACGCGTGCCGTCGCTGATATCCAGCAGGGCTTCTTTTTTGTCGCCTGTATCAAGTACGACTCGTTTGTAATCGTGAGCAAGCTCGTAACTAACGCCGTCGATTTCAATACGTCGTGGTATAAGGTCGAATTGTTTTGTGAACTGTACTGCCGTAACAGCGATTGGTTGATCAATAGAACGTGTCATAACACTACCCTCCCCTTAGTCATAGAAAATATATGATGAACGGCTCTTCTCTGGTGGAGGAACTGCACTGTCTATGCACCTTTTAGCTGCCGTTCATGCTGCTAAGTGTCTGGAGACATTGGTAGTTAATTGTGTGTGCGGGTAGGTTATACCCAGTGTTATGAAGCTAGATAGTAGAAAAACCGTTATGGTTAGTACTGTCTCAGCTGTACTCTAGTTTATGTCGTATAGACGTGCCTGCCTAGTCTTGTTTTTAGCGTGAAATAGCGTGAAAAGCTTGACGCAGTCTTGTATTGACATGACCTAATACGGTTGTGTTTTATCTGTTACTTGCCTATACTAAGCGATATATGCAACAACTTTTCAACAATCGCTACGTGCGACTTGTGGCCTTGACGGTAGGTGTGAGCACCCTGATATACGCCCTACTTTGGACTATCTTCATGGTTATTGGACTAGAGGATTTCCCGGCTCTTTTGCACGTTGGACTATCACTGCTTGGTGGCGGTTTGCTTGTCTATAAGTTTTTGGCTGGCCGAGTTTTTTAAAAACTGGTACTAGTATCGTTCAATGCGGAAACTTGAGATACCAAGCTTTGCCTGGATGGTGATTTGCTGTGGAGCAGAAGCGAAGTTAGCTGACTGGTAGACGTTATCAGACTGCTTGTCGACGCCCTCAAACCGCACGTCACTGAGGCCTTGGTCGGTTTCGACACGTACGCCACTTGCGGTTGGAATCTTTAGCTTGATTGAACTTGCACCAGTATCAAATGATATTGTCTGGCGTGCAGCGAGCGCTCCAAGTTTGAGGTCAATGCTACTTGCTCCCATATCAACGGTTAGTTTACTGAGTTGGACCTGCGACAGGTCACCTTTCAGGCTTGATGCCCCAGCATCAATAGTAAGAGCAACAGGCAATGATTGCGGCAGGCTGAATGTCAAATCGTTCCGAAAGTTTCCTAGCCAGAACATTTTGTCACTGTTGGTTGAAATATTAACGTATTGGACGTCACTCTTAAACGAGCTTGTTGCATCGACTTTGATTGAATCGTCACCTTCTTGAGCATAGTCGAGTGATTGATTTGTATTGGATGATAGATTTATGGAAGCAGCACCTGTGTCTATGTTGATATCAAGTGATTTCACTTCAGTACCTCGCGGGATACTACCCTCGACGCTGGTAGTATCGTCGATAAATACCGAGGAACCTAGAACAGCAAAACCAACAAGTCCGAGCGTGGCAGCGACGAGAATAAACGTCACAATTCCTCCGAGCCAACCTCGGAGTGAGAGCATTGAAACGCCAGTTCCAACTATGAGCACTGGCCACAATTGCCAGATGTTCGAAAAATTAACTTCTACTACGCCGAGATTATCGAGCAGTAGCAGTACTCCGACAAGTATGAACAATAATCCCCAAAACACGCTTCCCCAACCCCAAGTTTTGCGCTGAGGTTCAGTTTTGCTCTGCGTAGCTACTGGTGTATCAACTACTTCTGCCTCAACAACTTTTTCTTTGGTCTTTTTTGCAGTACTCATGATGTTTTACTCCTCATAATTACGACTACACCGAGTAGGATAATCAGCAACGGCCCGACAAGATTCCATTGTATGTCAAACCAGCCAGGAAATATTCTTCCTATAAGCAGCCAGGCGCCGACAAGTATTAAACCGATACCGAAATAGTTACCGATACGTCGAGCTCGACCATTATCTTTGACTTCTTCGACAAGGTCTTCGAACTTTTTGCCGACATCCTCGGCTTTTAGTGTCGCTTCATGCGGTTTCGGTATGACAATTGCAAGTATGATGTATGCAATAATACCGCCGCCACCAGTAAGCAAGGTGAGTGCAACGATAATTAATCGAACAATAGTGACGTCTACTTCGAGATATTTCGCGAAGCCCGCCGCTACTCCAGCTACCATGCCTTGGTCCGGTAGCCTATACAATTTACGTTCTACTGTCGCCATGTACCCTCCTTAGAGAAACCACATTTATATATTGTCAGTATAGCACTTCTCGCCCCCGTTGACACAAGGATATATGTCTCAACTGTACCTCAAGAGGTCCCGGGAATATGACCTGCATGGTATAATTGACGTTATGTTGATAAAGTTTTAAAACCTATGGGAGGTGAGAGTTCAGCCAATGCCGAAATATACCACCAAGAGGCCACCTGCCCGAAAACTTGTCACGTCGCTAGAGCGATATCTTAATTCCCCTTTCGTTACGATTGTCCTGATGGCTTCCACGCTTGGTGCTATCGTCTATATGATTTTTTTGTTTCAGCCTGCATATCGCGGTGACTTACTTCCCTACCTCATGGTCGTAGGCGCTGAGTCGTTTTTGATTGTTCATGGCATCATTTCCTTTTGGACGGTGCTTGGTGGTAGGTCTGACCCGCGTAATTTCGAGTTTCATACTGCACAAGACCAACTCTTCGATACGAACAGTAAGATTATTTCGAAACGTATCCCTGAAATGCCCGAGATGATATCGCGCGAGCGCCAACTGTTTCTTCATGAGCAACCCGTGATGGTAGACATACTCATTCCTGTGTACGGTGAGCCGGTCAGTGAAGTACGTGAAACTGCCATAGCTGCAAGGAATGTTTTCGGGAAACATAGGACGTATATATTGGATGATGGCGGGTCCGATGAGATACGACGTATGGCGAAACGGATTGGCGTTGAATATATCCGCCGTCCAACGCATGAATACGCGAAAGCTGGCAATATTAATTATGGCCTCTCTCAGACAGAAGGTGACTTCTTTGTAATTCTGGACGCTGATTTCGTCGCAGATAAAATGTTTCTGTATGAGACTCTGCCATTTTTCGAAGACGACCTCATGGCCTTCGTGCAAACACCGCAATATTATGACAACAACAATACGTTCGTTTCCTACGCAGCTGGCTTTATGCAGCACGTCTTTTACTCGCTTGTGCAAATGGGAAAGAACAAGTTCAATGCTGCGTTTTGTGTCGGTACGAACGTTGTGTTTCGCCGTAGCGCAATTGAACACGTTGGTGGGATGTATACGAAGTCGAAGTCTGAGGACATATGGACATCACTCATGCTACATGAAAAAGGCTATCGTTCAACATATATAAACAAGGTGTTGGCAATTGGTAAAACGCCGGAAACAATCAAGGCGTATTCAAAGCAACAGCTACGCTGGGCGACAGGTAGCTTCGAAATTTTCCTGCGCCGCAACCCGCTTATGAACAAGAAGCTTACTGTTGATCAGCGGATTCAATATTTCGGCACAACAACCTTTTACTTTAACGGGTTTGCTGTCGCAATTTTGATGTTCTTGCCGGCGCTGCAAATCTTTTTCAACCTGACTCCTATTGCGCTCAATCTACCGTTTTATCAATGGGCACTGCTCTATTCTGGTTTTTATCTGACACAAATTATTTTGTCGATGTATACCATGGGTGGCTTCAAAATCCGAACGCTTATGCTGGCTGCAGTTTCCTTCCCAATTTATATCAAAGCATTTTTCAATGCGCTAGTTGGACGAGATGAGAAGTGGCACGCAACCAACCGAGTGGATAATTACGACTCACCATATAACTACATCCGCACTCAGGCATATATATTTGTATTCCTATTCCTCACCTTTTGTGTGGGTGTTTGGAAAAGTGTATACACGCAAGAGTTTTCGGTATCTATTGCCTGGAGTGCACTCAACGCATTTATTTTTGGGGTATTCATGGTAGTTGCGCAGCGCGAGTCATACAGAATGCGTCATCCTGTTCGGCGTTATGGCACATTACGGGCAAAACGATCAGAAAAAACGCTTCAGGCGATAAAGGAGGTTGAATTATGAAGTTCACGACACGGCTAAAGTTTATATTTGGGATTCTGTTTGTCATCGCACTATGCGGTGTACTTTTCCTGTACCTTCAACACTCGATGGCGCGTATACGTTCCATCAACGCGTATCTCGGTTCTGACTCGTATACAGTCGGAATAGATTATTCCAATATCGTTGAGAAACAATACGTTGAGGAAAACGCCTATGTCGAAGTTGGCGACCCACTTTTTGAGGTTCGCAGCTCGTCCCTTTCTGACGCGATTCGCAACAATCAAATCGCCGAAACTTCCCTGTTGTATTCAGTTACACCACAAGGAACGGTTCTAATCACGGCAGCCGCCGATGGCCGCGTGCAGAGCATAGAAAATCGTGTTGGTGCGTTCGTCCCCGCAAACAGCGAGCTGGCAACTATTAATCTAAAGGACGGTTTCTTTATCAGTGCGACATACAAATTATCATCGCCGGATTATGCCCGCATCAGTACCGGAAGTCGTGTCGTTGTCACGATGCCTGATGGTGTAAAAATAGATGGCAAGGTATATGATATTTCGCTAGCGACAGTCGATGAAGAAGTCTTGACGACAGTGAAGGTGCGGGTTGACCAGTCTAGGGTGAATCAGGTTGCCTTTTCGGTCGGTACGCCAGTTGAAACAACGCTATATCTCAACAACGACACATGGTATACAAGCTTGAGACGTCTTGTTACGAACATGTTTCAGCCGTCAGGAAATTAATCTATGCGAAAAAAACTTTACGTAATCGTACCTATTGTTGTTATTGTTCTGGTGTTTACTGCCGTCTATGTTGTCAATGTACTACGTGACTACAGCGAACAGTATCCGTCACTTCGCTCAATTGTGAATGAATCAAAGCTTGAGAGTATGCAACAAAAGGATGCGAGCGGGATTGATGTCAGTCATCTTGGTGATGGTCTCATGCCACCGACGAACAAATGGTTTAGTGGTATTGTGCTACAAAAACAGCCACAAACAGTCTTCCCTACTCCTCTTAGTTTTACCCCAACTGACAACTCCTTTACGTTTGATTTGCCGGGAGTTACGACGAATCCTGCAGGTATCATGGCAAGTGTCGTGCAACCAGTCAAAGTTACCGTTGAGGGTGCCACGCACTACGTTGTGAAACGTTACGATGAGGTGAGCGTTGACCTAACATTTCGCAGTGGTGATCGCTCTATCGGCACAGTGACGCTTGTTGCCGGACTTCCATATATCTATTACAGAGGCTTGAGTGATACGACCCTTACGGTTGATGGCACAGCGACCGTTGCTGGTGACATGCTCACCTTTCGCACAAAAGACGTTACCTCAACCATTGCTGCATATGACGGAGCTCATACTAGTGGTGACGATGCTCACAAAATTACTGTTCCGAAAAATAGTTTGGTGACGATGTATGCAGCAAAAACGAGCGAAAGTAAAACTCTGGAGCAGTATGCGAAAAATCGTGTTGAACGTGCAGATGTGACGTATAAAAAAGATGGTGATAATTTTCAAACGACAATTGCATACAAAACCGCGAATGGTGGAAAAACGTATTTTGGACGCCTGCCACATCAACAAGGTGGTTCTGGTGGCAAAACATATAACACTATTTACGGGCCACTTGTCATGGAGGCCGGAAACACGTTGCGTTTTACCACGGAGCAGGTACCAGTTGCTAACTCTCTCGACCTTTCTAAGCTCAGTAGTGATGAACGAACATCATTGGCGCAAACGGTGCGGCAAGACGTCAATACGCCTCATACGTACCCTGACGACAGTTATTTTGGTGGTAAGGCATTGTATCGCGATGCGCAGCTTCTACTGCTTGCAAAACAACTTGGCGAAAATGAGGTAGCGACAACTGTTCAGACAAAGTTGCGTGATGGTTTGGTATCGTGGCTCCGGCAAGACGGCACAAGTAGCAAGTCATTCTACTATGATACAAAGGTGCGCGGCGTGGTTGGTGTGACACCGTCATTTGGCTCAGAAGAGTTCAATGACCACCACTTTCATTTCGGTTATTTCATATATGCGGCGAGCGTCCTGGCTCGCTATGATGCTGATTTTCAATCAACCTACAAAGACGAGGTGAATTTGTTAGTTGCCGACATTGCGAATTATCGTTCAGACGAAGCATTGCCGTTGCGTCGTAACTTTGACCCATACTTTGGACATTCTTGGGCATCAGGTAGCTCGCCGTTTGCCGACGGTAATAACCAAGAGTCTTCGTCCGAAGCTATCAATGCCTGGGTTGGTGTTGAGCTGTGGGCACAGCAGATAAAGAATGAGCAACTTGCCGAACATGCGAGTTGGATGCTCAGCAACGAAGTTGCGTCCACGTCTGCGTACTGGCTAGACTTTGATAGAACCAAAGCACCCTATGTAGCCGGGTATGACTATAGTGTCGTGTCATTGAACTGGGGAGGCAAACGTGACTATGCGACGTTCTTTAGCGCTGAACCGCGGGCGATGTTAGGAATTCTTCTTTTGCCTATGAGCCCAACAACGAAGTATATGTCGAGTTATGGTGAGAGAATCACCGAACAACTCAAAGAAGCCCGTACCAACCCTGCCCCTGCACAGTTTGAAGACTATTTGCTCATGTATGAATCATTAGCAGGCATTACTAACCAACTTGAACGCGCAAAACAACTACCCGATACGCTTATTGACAACGCGAACTCGCGTAGCTACATGTACGCCTGGATTATGAGCCAGAAGTAATACGTTTACTCGCTTTTTAATCGCGCTTACGATAGCACCGTAAGCGCGATTTGTACTATGACTGATTAGGATATATTGCGAAAGTACCGGTTCCTATGTGTCGTCACGGCTGCGGCGAGCAGCAATCATCCACCATATGAATCCTACGACTGCTGCGGCAATCAGTAGCCACCAGTACCAGGCCATATCGAGGAATTGATCACTGGCAGTTGTTTCGGTGTCCGTTGCAGATTCAATAGCGGCTATGTCATTAATATTTGCGACTGTTGTTTCTGCGGCGAGCACCTCAGGTGTTTCGGTTGTGTCGGCAGCTGTCTGGTCGAAACTGGTTGTTGGCTCATTTACATTCACCAGTGCGAGAGGCGTGATTGGACCACTTGTCGCGACTCCAGTAGTTGTGCTGGTTCCCAGCACGCTCGCAACACTGAAAGATGTGTTGACGGGTAACGACGCATTGCCTGCGTTGTCGGCAGCATTTGCGTTCACAGTATGACTCCCAGATGCTAGGGCGCTCGTAACGACGTATCCCCAGGTTCCATCTCCATTGTTGGTAGCGGTATAGTCAGTCCCATCAATCGTCACAGTTACTTCAGCTGTAGCGTCATCCACTGTTCCAGTGATGGTAGGTGTTGCGCCGCTGAGTGAAGCTTGGTCAATAGTGACAACAGGTGCGGTTACGTCGTAGATGATTGCAAATACATTTGAACCAGCTGATGTATTCCCTGCTGCATCAATGGCAAAGATTTGGATATAATGCGTCCCTTCGCCTTGGTTAAATACACCAGACCGGGTTGTGCCTGCCTGCTCCACTACGTATGGATGAGCTGCGTCGTAGGGGTTGCCAGGAATAGCGTTCCAGTACTTGTAAAGATATTTAACGATATCGCTGCTTGATGCTGCCCAATTTGCAACAATTGAGTATGAACTTGTTACATCACCGCTTGTAAGACTTTGACCACCTGAAGTTGCGGCGCTCAAAACAGGAGCAGTTGGTGCTTGCATATCGATTGTCATTTTCCATACTGGAGTCCATGCGCTCTTATTCCCTGCTGCATCAATAGCTCGAACTTGCCAGTACCATGTTCCATTTGCGCCAGATGAGTGAATTGTTGAGGTTGTTAGGTTATTGCGATCTGGAGCGCCATGGGCGATGTTATTCCATACGCCATTTGTTAGAACGCCACTAGACGTTGTAGAACTCTGTGAAGACTGAAATTCGTACGTCAGAGGAGTTGCGTCGGTTGCATCAGTCCAGTCGAAGTAGAAATTATTACCAGTCAGATATCCGTTGTTGGTTGGATACGTCAAGCTAGGCGTGGTTGGTACCGTTTTATCAACAGTTACGTATGAGTAATCACTCCACGCGCCTGGGTTTCCGACCGCATCGACAGCGCGTACGCGCCATTTGTAGGTTGCTTCTGGTGCGCCGTTATTGTGTCGGACAACATTCGTGCCACTCAAATCATAATTTGATGAAGCACTCGTGTCAGCATATGAGTTTGCACCGTTATTATATGTCGTTTCATATTGGTATGTGGCTGCACCGGCAACTTTCGTGAAGATATTATCGAAGCTAGGGTTAGTTGTATAGCTATTGTTTGCAGGTGCGACAATAGTTGGTGCGCTCAGTGCTTGTGCGGTTACTTTTAGGGCAACTGTGCCGTATGGTGACCATGCGGTGTCTTTTCGGAAAATACCTACACCAGCGGCTCCGCCGTCAGTATAGAAAGGACCATGTGAGGTATTTTGAAATACTTCATCTGCGCTAACGTCGCTTCCGACGCTCACGACTTGACCATCTGGAACTGCAAGGTTTAGCGAATCGTATGGTCCAGGGGCACCAATGGGTGCGTAACCACGAGTTTGTGTGTTGTATGCAATCCCAACAATGATATCGCTAGGAGCTACAATATTTAGACTACTAACGTCGAAGACGATGTTAGAGCTTAGGCCGCTGAAATTGTAGCAGGTTGCACCTACTTTCCATCCTGCCCCATTGCTCGTACTACCGCAAGTTGGGTCACTTTCTGGTCGCCATGGGATATCAAAATTTTGAGTCGTTGTTCTGAGTAGTGTGTCTGGTGCACCGTTTGCTCCCAGGTGAGAACTATAAATATTGAGCGTAATGTCATGAGACCAAGTAGCAGTATTTGCAGCGTATGTTGGGTTTGAGCTATAGGTTGAATACTTCGCCCAGTCACTCAATGTAGCGGTTACTGTGTCGAGGGTTCGGTTTGCATCGGCAAGATGAATCGCGTCACCAAACTCAGACATCGAGGTAGCCTGGTACCCTACGCTTGCGTAGTTTGTTGGTACAGACACGTCTGGCAAAGCATCATATATTGTATTTGAAGCACTTATGGCTGACGCTGTTTGCGTAAACAAGAAGGGCGCTACTGTCATAGAACTACTAGTAACCAAAACGAAGGCGGTTACGAGTAATACTATTTTATTACGTAAAGTTTTCAGCGTTTGCTGCATAGTTACTCCTTGTGACAAAATGACTCACCACACCTGCGTCATGTCTTGACACGTTAATTATTAATCCCCATTTAAAGACTCACTTTGTATTTTCTTAACTGTAGCACTTTCCAACAAGCTCCACAACTGTAGTGTATAAACTGCAAACGATTTATTAACAGTGAAGTAACTAGAACAGTTTTCTGCTCTGAGCACTACCGTTCAATTTCTTGTTTTCTGAACACGAACACTGCTGTGAGGATTGAGGCGATAGTGACGAGCAGAATAACTGCCACGGGCCAGCCAAGTTCGCTACTCCAGCCACTTGCAACTACTTCTCTATAGTTTGAGAAAACAATATTTGGTGAATATTGTTGAAGGCCATTTATGAGCCCGAATACTGTCCCGAAGAGTATATAGCTAACAAAGCCAATTCCTCCGGCGGCGATAGAATTACGCACAAGCGTACTCGCCAGGATTGTGACAGATGCAATCATCAGAATATAGAGCAACACTAACGCGGCCATCAATAAGAAATTTATTAGGCTGAACGCACCAAACGTCGTAACAGTGTAGGTATAAAATAGTGCACTTGAAACAGAGAATATTACTGCGATACTGAGGAAATAACTAGCAAATTTCGATACAACGAAGTTCGTCCGCGAGATTGGTTTTGTGAGAACCATTTCGAGTGTCTTTTTTGACTTCTCGTCTGAAATTGCACCGGCGACTACAAAGACAAGGACGAGTAGTGCAATTTGACTGATGTTCTTGACGAACTGGTCAAGTGAATCGTTATAGGTTGCAGGAGGAAGGTTGAGTGTCATACCAGGAACAGAGACACTTTTTAGGATTTCTGGTGTGAGTTTCGCGATTATCGGTGAGGCGATGGCGACAAAAAGGAAAATGATTATCAAAATCATCACCTTCTTGGTCCTCACCTGTTCTTTAATTTCCTTGCGTAGTAGAACGGCAAATTCACTCATGTTCCCTCCCGAGTAATTCAACGAACAAATCTTCAGTTTCAGGCAATTTCAAACCGTACGATAAAATACCGACGTTTTGTTTGGCAAAATATTCAAACGGAATATTTTTCTCGACGACGGTATTGTCGAATAGCCATATTTTCAGCAGATTACCACTCTGTTCAACGCGCTTTGCCCACTTTTCTTTCGAAACACGTGCCACCATCTCGCTAGCATCAGTTGCAAACTCAATTTCTAGCAGTGGTGCGGCATATTCTGCCTTGAGCTCTGCGAGTGGTTTTGCAATGACAAGCTTTCCCTGGTTGATAATCACCACGTCGTCGCAAATTTTATCGACGTCCGACAGGATGTGTGTCGAAAACAGAACCGTCCTGCTTTTCTTTAACTTCCCAATAACTTTCAAGACTTCTTTGCGTCCCAGCGGGTCGAGTGCTGAAACGGGCTCGTCTAGGATGATAACCTCAGGGTTATTGAGGAGTGCTTGTGCGATGCCGAGACGTTGTTTCATACCACCAGAATACGTACCTATTCGTTTGTCTTTCGCCGCTGTGAGGTCGACGAGCTGTAGCAGCTCAACTATTTTCGCCTCTTTCTGTTTCGGACTCATTTTGAAGATATCCGCAATGAATTCCAGGTATTCTTGGCCACTCATCCATGCATACATCGACGGTAACTCTGGCAAATACCCAACCTTTTTGTTTGCGGCACTACTACCAAAACTAACTGGAATGCCAGAAATACTTATATCACCTTCTGTCGCTTGTGAAAGCCCGACTAGCATGCGTAGTGTTGTCGTCTTTCCAGCGCCGTTTGGCCCCAAGAATCCAACAACATGATGTTCGGCAACATCAAACGACAAGTTGTCGACTGCCGTGAATGACTTGAATTTTTTAGTAAGATTTCTTACCGAGATAGCGGGCATTAGTCCTCGCTTCTGCCAACCAAGAAATACAAGGCGGCACCAACAATTTCACCGAGTACGATGATGACTGACCACCAGACGACAGTTAGGTTCTTCGTCTTTTTCTTCTTTGTGATAAATAAATCATAGAGTGCATACAGTTGGAATGCCAGCTGTAGAAGTATGAGAGGCCAAATGACACTTAGTATTTGTTGTAGGTCCATATACGCTCCTTTTCAACATATGATTATATGCTCATGATTATCATTTTGCACGAGAAATCGTGCAACATTTTTCTACTTGCTATCGCGATGTCGCCATAGGGCGAGCGCAGCGTAGGTTCTGTATGGCGCCCACTTCTCAACATATGGTTCCATGTCTGCGCGCGTGACACCCTGCTTGCCGTAGACTAGTTCGAATGCTCGTAGCAACCCCAGGTCCAAGTAAGAAAAAACATCTGGCCGCGCCAGTCCGAACATCAAAAACATTTCCGCTGTCCATGGGCCGATACCCTTCAGTTTTGTTAGCTCGACAATGACTGCGTCGCTATCCATTTCCGTAAGACTTTCAAGGTCCACCTCCCTATCTACGACTGCCTGTGCCATTGCACGCAAGTACCCTGCTTTTTGACGAGAAACCCCTACTGACTGGAATTGTTCAGGTGTGAGTTGGAGGATTCGTTCAGGTGTCACCTCATCGCTAACAAGTTCGGTAAATCTTCGCCATATTGTCGCAGCTGCTTTTGTCGAAAGCTGTTGGCTGACGACAGAACTGGCTAGTTCACGGAAATATTTGTCTGGTGTAATAGGTTTGCCGAGTTGAATTGGTTGCTCGCTTTCAAAGGCTTGCACGACAACTTCTGCCATGATTGGGTCGATGTTATTGAAGTGGTCAATGACGAGTTTCATAGTAGTTCAATGATACCACCCATACATCGCCCATCGCAGATTGATGTTACTCCCAACGGAAGGACTTGATTGCGATGAAATAGATTATCACACCCCAAAGCCCAATCATACCGAGTTGTGGCAGAAGGTCTAGTAGGCCGTAGTTTTCAGTGATAATCAAACGAGTTCCATCAATTATCGGCGTTAACGGTATGAAATTCATGATTGTCTGCATAAATTCTGGTAGCAAGAATTTCGGGAAGAACACACCAGACAGAAACATCATTGGGAACATCACCAAGTTAGATAGTGCCGATGCTTGGGCGTCGTTCTTTGCCCAGCCACCAACTGCTAACCCAAAACCAAGCATCATGACGGTCGAGAGCGCTGTAAAGGCAGAGAATGTTAACCAGCTTCCTCTCATGTCAAAATGAAATACCGTTATGCCCAGAGCTACCATGATCGACATGCTCAACACGCCGATTGCCAAAAAAGTCAGTGCATAACTTGCAATCAATTGAGAGCTCGAGACGGTCGTCGCCCGTAGACGTTTCATAGCTCCAGATTCTTTGTCTCCAGGTAAAATATTCGAGATACCCATGAGACCAATCGACAGAATCGTGTAACCCAGAAGTCCCGCGAACACGTAGTCGAACGTCTTGAGTCCTTCTTTATTCAGCTCTTTTGACTGGACGCTTAGTGGTGGAGATTGTCCAACCATCTGGTTGTTAATCTCGGTAATTGCCGCGTTCATGAGCGCCGAAACAGTCCGTCCTGCTTGTTCGCTATTTTTGCCGTAGACTACTTGTACTTGACCTGTTGGAAGGCCGCTACTGCCAACTTCTCCAAACTCTTTTGGCAGCTCGATGATTGCGTCAATCTCACCGCGGATAAGTAGGTCTTCGGCCTGCGTGCGGTCGGTTGCATCAGACAGGTTGATACCGCTGTCCTTTTTGAGGTCGTCATAGAATTGACGTGAGAATTCAGTTGGAGAGTTGTTAAATACCGCCAGTTTGAACGTTGTCGTTGCGGTCCCGCCATAAATCATACCGAATATGACAAGGAACATAACTGGCAAAATGAGCATGAAGAAAATGTACACTTTATCACGGAAAAATCGTCGCAAATTCGCCGCAGTAAAAACGGCTATCGGTTTAAAATAGTGTTTCATTCTCGTAGGTCCTTTCCAGTCAGGTCTATGAACACATCTTCCAGGTTGGCTTGTTGAACGACTTCAGTTTTCTTGAAACCACGTCCAAGTAGTTGTTTGACGAGGTTCTTTGGCGTATCTATTGCAATGATATTGCCGCCGTCCATGATGGCAAGTCTGTCGCACAGCAGTTCGGCTTCGTCCATGTAATGCGTCGTTAGGATTATCGTTACGCCACGCTGCTTGATGGACTCTATCAACTCCCAAAGATTTCGTCTAGCTTGTGGGTCCAGTCCGGTGGTTGGTTCGTCGAGAAACAGCACTTTCGGTTTGTTCACGAGTGCGGTTGCTATGCTAAATCGCTGCTTCTGTCCGCCTGAAAGGTCTTCGACATAGGACTTCTTTTTCTCTAGCAGGTCGAATTCACCGAGTAACTCATCGACGTTCACTACTTGACCATAAATAGTCGCAAACAGATGTAGGTGCTCGCTGAGTGTTAATTTTTTCAAAAAGGCACTTGACTGAAGTTGGATGCCTATCAGCTCTTTCACTTTTTTCGAGTTTTTTACGACATTCAGTCCGTCAAGCGTGACTGTACCGTCGTCGATTGGACGCAAAGTCTCAATCATCTCAAGAGTTGTTGTCTTGCCCGCGCCGTTCGGCCCCAATATGCCGAATATCTCACCAGTTTGAACAGTAAAACTGATACCGTTCACAGTTGTTTTATTGCCGTAGCGCTTTGTTAAGCCCTCGGCTTCGATAATATTTTTCATACGCTCTGATTATACATAGCGCGAGATGAAGGTTACATATAGTATTTTGTGGATTATATGTTGCGAATAACACCGTGATTATCGCGACATGTTTACAGTGTATTTCTCGGGTAGTGTGAGTTTTTGATTCAAAGTTACACTGAGTTTATCAAGCCATTCGCTAGCGTCGCTCACTCGTGTTCGAATCTCAGCTATCATACTTTGGTATTCTTTTTCGGTCACAGAACCATCTATGGCTGCGGCCAAAAGTTCGGAGTATGCTCCGTCTAAATCGAGTAGCATTTTCGCCGTGTCGTCGAGTTCAAGGTTCTCGAAGAGCTCAAGTACTGCCGGTGTGATAAGTGCTCTGTTTGCACTGTCAGTAATCCCGAAAGATGTGCCGTTGACTTCATCGAGCGCACGTAACGCCTTTCTACCAATCGCGAGCGGAAGCTCGAGGGTTCGTTGCAGACCTTTCAAATAGTCTGGTGAACTCGGTGTCATGCCATGTGCGGTACTCCGCTTCTTGTGTTCCAAATACATCATAACGATGGTACGAGCATCATGGTTTGCGAACTGTATGTACTGCGCAGGGTCAACACCATATACCAGCCGTGAAGCAGCCATCAGGTGTTGGCCGAAAAAACGATCAATTTCATGATTTCCTGAAGCAAGTCTCGCGCGGGAATGTAAAATCGGATTAACTTCGATGTTGCCCGATGCATTTGTCGCTGCGACTACCCTATCGAGAGCATCTTGACTTCGTGGTGAGTGGTTATGAGGAGTCAGGACACAATCAAAATCACTTCGGTAACCTGTAGTCCCTAGTGCTGCTGAACCGAACACAACAGCGCCGACTATAGTATCTTTTTCGATTTCTTCCTGAACTTGCGCTCCAAAGTTAGTAGTTGCGTCAACGAAATCTTGCGCACCAGGTATTGTGTCGGTATGATGGCAAACTTGCTCCCAGTCAAATACTCGTCCCATAAGTGTTCCTAGTATCGCATTTCCAATGATATACGCAAGCATGAGAAATATGCCTACACACGCTACCTGTGGTGTACCTTAAGCTACAGGTAGCGTTTTCGGGCACTCCAATGTCGGAAGGTTTATACTAACTGTATGATATTTACACCCTTTCGGAAGAAATCACCCCTGCTCTGGGCGATTGTTGCACTTGGTAGCGTGCTGCTCATAGTGGTAGGAATTATGGTCCTCTTGCAGACTCAGAACAGCAAGAATGTATATGATTTTCAGTCGTGCCAAGATGCCGGCGGTGCGATTCTTGAGAGTTACCCGGAACAGTGCTTGCTTGACGGCAAGACGTACGTGAACGAAAGTCAAGCGACGAAAAGTGAATACGTCGGCCTTACCGAACAAGCTGCTATGGACAAAGCGAAAGCTGCCAACGTGCCCCACCGGGTTGTCGAACGCGACAATGAGTCGCTGGCGGTGACGATGGATTATGTTGTCGGTCGACTGAATTTTCATGTAAGAAATGGATATGTAGTTAGTGTGGATGTTGAGGGTGTGGAATAGATAAACTATATCTCGCTAAGTTCAATTTAAACTATTCGGTTGGTTGACTTGCGAAATCTTCGTTACGCAACAATCCCGTTACTGTAGTCCATGCGATGTGGTATTCTTCACAAACATTTGGAATCTTAGGCAATTTGACACTCATAGTACCATTATGTCTTGATTCTAGAGTGATAACTGTTAGGTTATTTCCTTTTGCATAGGTCATAACCTCTAAGTCGCCGACGTAGTTACTTATCCAGCTATAAACCTCGTATTTTTGGGTAATTTCCTTAGCAACAATGAGCTGTTCATTGCTTTTATTATCCTTGAACATATACCGATGTTGCTTAACCCATTCATGTAAGCCCGGAACATCTTCGTAGTAGGTTTTTAGCTCATTTTCCACCGAACGAGGTGCAACTATGATTCCCCGTTCAATCAAATCTTCGATAAAAATCCATTGGGGTCCCATTACGTCCCTGCCGTAAAATTCCGCATCGTCTTCCTTTAAGAAACTCAAAATAACGCTGGTATCAACACAATATCTTGCCTGCTCACTAAATAGCGAAACCTGTTCATTCATTGTGCAGTGTTCCTATTGAGTCGTTGGGATAGCTGCTCGCTAAATTTTTGAACAAGATGTTCTCCCACGCCCAATAGAACACTAGCATCAGCTCTATTAATTTTATTTTCACCCAATGCATCCATTACATTTGATGCAAACTTCTGACCGACGCTATTTATCGCATTGGTATAGTAATTACCTCCGGGGCTGCTTGGTGCATCTGAACGTCTCCCTTGTCGGCGATTCTCAAGCTCAACATAACAAGTATCATCTATCATACCTGTACCGTGCAACCTAATTAATAATGCCTGTTGGCTAACCTTGAAAGCCTTACTCATCATTTTGATTGTTTCTTCATCACCTTCTATGTCTGAGCCGAAACGATAATTCTTTATAGCTGGTTCAATCAGAGTTACTGGTAGTAGGATGTGGGCTGTAAGCTCATTAATATATCTTTCGATATCACTATACTCACTTAAATCACATATACCGGTTGAGTTAAATATTACGTGACAATATTCGTGGATAACAGAGAAGATTCTCGCCATTGCATTATCTCCTGTGTTGACGACCATCATTGCATAATCTTCAATCGTAATGCTGAATGCACGCACTGTATCATCCCTTAATCGTTTTTGGCGTACATACACACCACGTGCTTGAATTGCATTAATCCATAAGTGTAACGCTGTATATTCGTCCTGAGTCTCGACCTGTTGCTGTTGAGTGACTCGTAGATATTCCCTTATGCGTTTTGCAGTCTCTTTTGGGCTTAAACTGCTATTTAGATTCGTTGGGCGCTGGATTTTATCATCCGGAAATACTTCCCTCCCAACTTCCAGCATGTACTTTGCTTCTCGGTAAACATCAGCCAGCCGATCATTTATCTCAACTCGTCTATTGCTCAGGGTTCTATTATCTTGGCCCTTTTCAAAAACTTCGGGCTCGTCGATTAAAAAGTATGACCAGGGTTTATTAATATAGTACGCAAGCTTCTCTATGTCATCGAATTCCACCACTGTATCCCTAGCGATAGCTTCTGATAGATTTACATTTAAGTTAAGATTACTCTGGACATCATCAGCATCCTTTTTACGATTGTGGAGTATGCTCCGCAATCTAGTCGAATTTAGAACGATGCTAGCCATAATATTTGTTATTATAGTCTACTCTCAAGAGATACTCCAAACAAATACCTGTTTTTGGATATTCCGGTGGGAATACCCAAGTTTACAGGCAAATTTAATAATAGAGTCTGTCTTTAGTCTGTTACTGTAAGCTTCGTTGTAAATTCAGGGTGCTCATGGTCATGAATGCCCCATTCACCTGTTCGCTCGGGCGTGAATGTGCGTTGCTGTCCTGGCTGTATTGCTTCCATGTTTAGCTCTGGGTTATTTGTGTGGGTGGGGTGTTCGTCGGAAGAAAACTGTAGCACCAGAGTCGAATCATTCTCGACAGTGACCGTCTTTCCCTTGGCTACGGAGTAGTTCTGTTTATCAAAACCATCGTTGGTAAATAGAATCATGATTCCCGCGGAGTTGTTAGCGACTGGCGCGGGCTCTTGGGTTTCGGAAGTCGTAGATGTTTGGCTTTCTGAAGTTGTAGATTCCTCTGGTGACTGCGAAGTCAGGAACCACCATGTGCCGACACCTGCTAGAGCGACAATAACAATAATGATAATTGTGAGTAAACGTTTAGACATGCTGCTTCTCCTTTTTATGCTTAAAATCGTAGTAATAGGTATACCCTATGACTGTGGCTAAAATGACGCCGTAGATAATCCATATAACACTGAACCAGCCGGATGCGACTTCCCCGCCCAATGAAAGCGCGTGGAAGAAGATGGCAAACATGGCTGCAACGTTTGCGTATTCGACAAAGCGCCACCATGATGCGTTTTTGTATCGTCGGTGTAGTTCATAGGCCAAAAAGGCAATGAAGCTGAGGCTACCCAGACCGAGTGCGATTCGTGCACCCGTGTCGACATACACAGACAAGTAACTTGTTGGTGGAAAGCCCAGACCATCAGCCCAAAGTGTATACATGAAGATACCAGGGTGTAGCAATATCAGCGCCAAAACAAACCAGCTTGTGACGGCAAAGAATGTTCGCAGTGTGCCCTCTTTTGCACCCACAAAGTTCTGAACTGCACCACTCACGTAGTGGGTCCACATGAGTGTGAATGCCAGTAGGCCGAGCAAAGGAAATAGTTCATACTGCCCTACTTCGCCATCAGCAAGCCTCACCTGTGCCCACCGAACAATGGCGAGCGTCACAAGCACGGCAGTCCCGACCCATGTACCCAACTGTAGTTTGCGTTCGGTTGTCATGAATGTGCTCCTTTTAGTACACGAGCGAACCATATGAGCTCGTCGTATGCTTTACGAACGTTACTGGTATACATTTCGGTAAATTCGTCGTTCATAATACCTGATTCGTCAAAGATATCTTGAATCTTCGGGAAATATAGCTCAGGCAGAATATTCACCATGCCCAAGCGGTGACAGACTGGCAAGAGCGCTTCGCATACACGTACACCTCCCCATGGTCCGTTACTGACACCAGCAAGTGCAACCGGTTTATGTATGTACGGTCCGTATTCGCTGTCGAGCATGCGCTTGAGACTGCCCGGGATGCTGTGGTTGTATTCGGGAGTGACAATGAAGTATGCGTCGGCTCTCATGATAATTTCGCCATACCGCGCGTCTTTGCCTTCCGGGTCGTTACCATCGCCAGCAAAGGTGAAATCTTTTG
Source organism: uncultured Candidatus Saccharibacteria bacterium (assembly GCA_964536265.1). Classification (GTDB taxonomy): domain Bacteria; phylum Patescibacteriota; class Saccharimonadia; order Saccharimonadales; family Saccharimonadaceae; genus JAPUDS01. Next base: position 159,217 of record CAZHVV010000001.1, read on the forward strand.
GGTCTACAAATACTATCTCAACGCCGTCATAGTGCCTGCCCATTTCGGCTACATAGTTAGCTGCATGTACTGATAACCGTTGTTCTCGTGTCGTCCCAAGGAGGACGGCAATTGTAAGCTGTGTGTTTTCCATATACCTAGTTTAGCAGAGTTAAAAGCATGTTTTTGGTGGTGCCGGCGGTCTTGCGGAAAACTTACCAAAGTAAAATGCCCTACCTTACGGCAGAGCATTTTACTTTGGTGATCCCGGCGGGAGTCGAACCCGCGATTTTCTGGATGAGAACCAGACGTCCTGGACCACTAGACGACGGGACCTCGTCAGGACAACGGCACAATCTACTCTACCAAAACAGAGGCCATTTGTCGAGATGTATTGACAAAATAGTTACAAGTATGGTATAATTAGGCTAATATGAGTATCGAAGCTTCCGATGGAGTTCTTCGTATTCGTCAGGCTGTGCCGGACGACGCTGCTCAAATTCTTGAGCTCACACGCCGTGATTTTGCACGTATTGACCGTGAGCGATTCCCTTTCGTTATGCCAACAGAGGATGAAATCCTGGAGCTCAATCAAGTAATTGATCGAAGTGCAGAAAACCCAAAAGCAGCGAAGCGTTACGTTGCGTTCGGAGAGAGTGGGATTGAAGCATATATCAAATACGGCTTATGGAAATATGGTGACGCTGCTCCGTTTACACCTGGTGGATTAGCTCGTGCAAAACTAATGGATGTAGCTGGCAAGTTTGAAAAGCAACGTGGTGTATTTACGCTTGCGACGGCCCGCGAAGACGGTGATTTAGTTATGGACCCGCTGATTGACGAATTGGTTAAAGGAAGTAAAATCCTTGATTTGAAGGATGCAGGCTATACGCTTAATGCCGCTGTCATGCCCGAGGATGTCAGGATGCAAGAATTCCTAGAAGAACGCTGCCTTCATGCAACTAGTCTCACGGGCTTAATCCAAATTAAGATTGGCGAACGTGTCGTAAAAGTTTGCGCGCAGTTATGGCGTGGCGGTCCGAATAGTCAAGATTAGTCATACTAATTTCTCTAGTTGTAACTTGTGCTAGTGCGGCTATAATCAACTATAGCTGTTATGGATACTCCCACAAGAATTATCACCGCTGCCGAATTCCGCAGGTTCCAAGAGTTGGCACTCTACTTTTTTGGGGCGTCATTTGCGGCACATTACCTGGAATTCGTGTGGATTTCACTGCGGTATCATGACGTACATATGTTGTCTGTTGTTGAGTCATTTTCCCTCATACCTTTACCGCTTGCTGAACCATATGGATTTGGTGCTGTTGCGACCATATTCTTTGTTATTCCCCTTGTGAAAAAATACAAAATAAACCCTGTGGTAACTTTTATAGTTGCGGCCGTGCTTATGGCCGCAGTTGAATATGTCTGCGCTGCGGTGTTGACGTTAGTTTTCGGACATAATTACTATTGGGATTACAGCAATCACCCGTTTAATCTCCGGGGCTATATATGTCTTGAAACTAGTCTGTTGTTTGGCATGCTCGCGACAATATTTATCTACTATGTGTACCCATGGGCCGAACAGTCACTGCAGCGAATGACTTCCCGGAACATACGTATTGTCTTTACAATTCTAGCTGTACTGTATGCCCTGCATTTCTTGCGCTTAGCAGTTCTAGCTGGTTAGTCGTTCTTATGTTTCCAGGCGCGGTAGGCGCTGATATACCAGTCAAGTTTCCATACGAACCAGTTGTAGCGGAAATCGCGGGCGCGCATGTATGTTTCTTTATAACCACCAAAACTACGCTTGAATTCACTGTAGCCATGACGAGGATGTGACGGTTTTCGGTTTTTGTCCCCTACTATCCCCCAGAAATTGTAACGTTCGACTTCTGGTCGATTTTCCATGCAATATTTCATGATTTCAAAATGCATCGTATGCGGTGCGGACAGCTCTCGGTCAATATCGGTACTAGCGCCATGTAAATAGCTGGCCTCGCGACCGTATATAGCTATGAGTGCACCGGCGAGAATTTTACCGTCTTTTTCTGCGAGGAATACTTTTTCATAACCCTTTGGTGAGAGCAGTGGGAATTGAACACGATAATGTTCGTCGCGATGTTTGCCTATGCCACCTTTTCGCACGTTCAATTTGTTCAAGATGTCGATAAGCTTTTCGAGGTCCTCGGGGTCAGTACTAGCACGGACGGTTACACCTGCCTTTTTTGCTTTGCGAAGATAATACGGTACATTCTTTCGTATGCCGTGTTCGCGCATCCACTCGAGCAAAGTGTCCTCATCTTTTTGCAAGTCGACACACCATACACGTTCAGCTTGCGTGAAGATAGCTGCTTGGCCTGGGCCGAGGGTATCGAGAGCAGCTTCAGCGGGGTCGCCGCGTTTCAAGTCTGGGTCAACACGTAGGAAGGCTCCACCCTTGGTCTTGAAATACTCGCGCAGTGCGCTATAGGCAGATGCAACAAGTTTGAGATTTGTGTAATCCATCACAATACCACGTGGTGCATACCAGAAGAATCCACCGAATTTGAGACGTTGCTTGCTGGCACTGACGACACCGACGAGTTTACCGTCATTGTACACGCCAAACCGCTCGAAGTCGGCTGATTCCTGGCGCATCACTTCACCCCACTCCCATGTCTGCATGAAAGTTAGATGTGGTTTGTTTTCTGGACGAGCAAGATACTCGTCGAAGACGGTTTGGTCCTCAAGAAATGGTTGAATGGTGCAGTGCATTGACAATCTCCTTTGCAGTTTCCTGACTTACATTTGTCGGCAAGTTAATGATTCGCGAGGCGCATTGTTCTGCCACCGGATAACTCTCTGGGTCGTAGTTGTATGCGCTGATGTCGTTTGGCCCTGGGAATAGCGTCGGACGATACCATTTGCCAATGTACCATCCCTTACTTCGCAGGCTCGTGAAGAGCTCCTCAGCAAGCTCTTTGCTGTCGCAAAGCAGTGGGAAACGTACCAAACAGTCGCTCGGTGCTACCCCAGCTGGAATCGTCAGTCCTTGCAGTCCGGAAAGCGCTGCCGTGTACAGCGTTGCGCTGTCTTGGCGACGTTTCAGAATATTGTCGTACGAAGCGATTGCTTGATTGACTCGTTCTACCATCCAGGTTGCAGGCAAACTTGGTGAGTGAGCGTTGTGACCATTTAGCTCACCTGGTGCAATTGGTGGCTCAAACAGACGGATTGCAAACAGAAAGTTGCGCACCATGGCGGCAAATGTGCGTGGCATATGATTTGTGAAGCGGTTAATAGTCGGATACAAACGAGTTGTATAGCTTGTCCATCCGCCAAGTTTTGGCAGTGCGCTCAGGCGCGAGACAAGCTGGTCATGGAATGCCAGGTCACGAATAGTTGGACTAACCCAGACAGCCCCTCCGAACTTAGTTGGGAGCATTTTTTCAACACCAAAACTATGAATTGAGATATCTGCGACAGGCTTTGTACTATCCTTTGCTACGAGGCCGACTGCGTGAGCTGAATCTTCAATAAGTAAGAGGTTGTGAGCAGTCGCAAACTCGCGAGCAGCCACCATATTACTGTGTATGCCAAATGTATGTTGCATGACTATTGCCCGTGCTTCCGCGCTTGCTTCGAGTTGCTCAGTATTGAGCGAGAGTGTGTCGGGTGTAGTGTCGATATACACCGGTATATGTCCGGCGTCAATGATTGGGTTGAGTGCAGTGAGGCATGTAAATGGCTGCGTTATAATTTCGCCTCGCCCACGCGACTCGGCGATAGTCTCAAACACAACTTGCATGCCGTGGCGTGCTTTGAAAACCAAGAACCAGTCTTCGGCTCTCGTACCGCTTAAATCGGCCAGGTGTTCAAGGAGCTGGCGCTCTGGGGTTTTGTGTGACATATCTATACTATTAATTATACACGAGCGCAGTTATACGGTGTCGATACCGGCGGGTTTCAGCTGTTTGATAATTTCAAGAAGATGTCGCGGTGTGATATCGGCCTTTATGAGGTAGCCATCGGCACGTGATTCCATGGCAAGTCGCGAAGACTCATCTTGATCGAAATTCGTCAGTACGAGCACACGGCTGTTCGGAATCAAGTCGCGCTGGTCATTGCGTAACGAGTCGAGGACTTCACTCCCCTGTGCTTCAGGCAGCATGATATCGAGCAATATAAGGTCATAGACTTTTCCAAGTGCAGCATCGTGACCTTCTCGGCCAGTGGTGACCCAGTCGACGCTGAAACCAGCATTACGCAAACTGCGGACGTACATCTCACCAATAAAACGGTCATCTTCGACAACAAGAATAGTTTGAATTTCTGCCATAGTTTATCCTTTGAACATAGCGTGGTTCTTTATCCAACCACCGCCACTATTTATAATACCTTGATTTGAGTTTTCATCCGCCAATAATTTTTCAGCCACCGTACTGTAGATAGGCACCGAGAAGGTAAAAACACTCCCTTCGTTCTCTGTTGAGCGAACGCCTATTGAGCCACCATGTGATTCAATAATTGCTCGTGAGATATATAGGCCGAGACCAGTACCGGCGACATTTTGGCGTGAACGTCGTGAACGGTAAAATTTTGTGAAGAGACCACTTACTACTGAGGCAGGCATGCCGATTCCCGTGTCTTTGATAGAACATTTGACGAAATCACCATCTACAGCTGCAGTAACTTGCACCAGTCCACCCTCGTGTGAGTATTTGATAGCATTGTCGACAAGATTCGTCATAACTTCACTGAGGCTATTTCTATCGGCAGCCACAGTTGGCAAATCGGGCGGAATAGTCACCTGGAGGAGTCGGTTTTGCGTGCTAGCGCGCAGTAACAAATCAGGTTCAATAAGGGTGTATATTGCAGCTAGACTATCTTCACGGAGGCTAATTTTCAAATGACGGCGGTCGTACCTGGCGACATTCAGAATATTGTTGATATAGCCAGTTAAGCGTGAAGCTGAAACGCTGAGACGCTCAAATAGTGCAACTTGGTCGGGCTGTAGTTTTGGTTCAAGTTCCTCACGCAGAACATCGATGTACCCATGAATCACGGTGATAGGACCACGAAGTTCGTGGGCTGCCATTGAGACGAAGTCCATGTCATCCTCAGCTCTTGCGTATTGCTCAGTACGGTCAACGGCGACAATCACTGTGTCGACGCCATTGGCGGTATTACCGTTGTATTGCGCGAACACGTCGTAGATGCGACGGTTGGTTTCGTCCGGCAATGCGCTCGGTGTTCGTGGCCAGTATTTCGACTCGCTAACACTGCGCTCGGGCGCTTCTTTGAGCCAGCGGTCGAGGGTATCCTCACCATCAAACAACAACTTTATATCGGTCTTGCCACGCTCGTTTGTGAGAACGGGCGCGTTGTTGTTTGCGTATACGATTGAGCGTTTAGCGTCGAGTGCAACAACCCCAATAGGTAAGTCACGCAGTAGTGAGAGCATAATTTTTTTCGAGTCAGCGTTCTTGTCATCGTCTGGTACTTCTGTACGTGTCGCTATCTCATAAATAGTATCAACCATCAGTTTGAGGCCAGTTTTTTCATGATGAGTACCGTTGACGTTTGGTGGCACAACATCACTCACCTGCTTGGAGACATGCGTGACAGCTCGAGAGAGAATATCGAGTGGCTCAAGTGCTGGTGGCAATATAAGGAGTAGTGTCACGACCTGAAGAACGAGTGGTGGTACTGACAAAAGAAGGCTGGTGGCAAGGTCATTTGTCGCAAGGTAAATCATGCTGCAAAAAATAGCCGTCGTGATGATAATCATCGCAAACCAAGCACGTCGAATTCTGCGTGTATGATTCCTGGAATAGTCAGCTAATCTTATTGCCATGAGACACTGCGATCATTTCCTACGGTAGTAATCCATGTTTGGCCACGAACAAGTGAAATTTCGTTCCCGGTAGCGTCTTTTATGAACAATTGCCCTTTTGCGTCTGCCTTTGACCACGTTCCTTCAGTAACTGTACCATTCTGGAAAACGTACGCTGCACCAGAGCCAGATGTTGAGATGTTCATATGGGAACCGTCACTGCTGAGCACGATATTGGTCTTGAGGGCGACAACAACTTTCGGTGCAATCTGACCTTTTTCGCGGTCAGTGTGCGCAACTCCACCCTGTGAGCGAGCGTAAGTGTTGCTTGCATGGTCATAGGTATAGCCTACTGAGAAAATGCCGCTTGAGACAGCAATACTGATAGTACTGGCAGTTGGCGTCGCAACTTTTTTCTCGTTGGCGCGAGGAGCGAATTCAAAAATACTTGTTTCTTTGCCTTTCGATCCAACGAGTGCTTCGAGCTTCTCGCCCGATGTGTAGACATTGTGCGGCGCCGAGCGGTTAGTAGCGCGCCAGTACGAACCCGAGTTGAAGAATTGGTCAATGTCGACACCGTAGTTCCCCGAGCGAATCATAGACAGGGCTTCAGGGCTTCCGCCAACATGTGCGACAGCGGGGTCAAAACCGGCTGCCCAGTCTGCGTAGTACGGTCGCAAGCTGCGGACCGGACCTATGAGCTCTGGTCGGTTTGCCTGGTATAGCGTGATAAAGCGTGTAATTCCACCCTCAGCAACGGCTTCAAACACGACATCAGCCTGTGCTAAACCACTTTGTGGTCTCGCGTCGGGACTATTTTCTATCATCACGGCTATAACTGGTCGTGTTGTTGCGGCTTCATCGCCTACTTCAAGTCCGTTAAGTGGTGAGAAGTATTTAACCTCAACTTTTTTAATCATAGTAAAATCAATTGGATCAGGAATGACTTGCTTATTCATCCACAATATAAGACCGCCTGCAACAAATAACATTGCAAATATGCTGATATAAAAGTATGCCTTCTCTTTTTTGGTACGCGGACCTTTCTTGAGCCAAAGGTGTTTTTTTATGCCAAATTGTTTTTTCTGTGTTGAGAGGCCAGTTTTGCCTTCAGGGAATGTTTCACTTTCGACGGTCACTGTCTCATCGTTCAGTTTTTGAGGATTGTCCATATACCCATAAGTATAGCAAAGAACTTATGGTAAGAGAACAGATTTGATACGGCTTATGACACGGTCTTTGCCGAGAAGTGCAAGCGTGTCGTTGAGTTGTGGGCTGAACGGTGCCCAGGTTGTTACGATTCGAATCAAACTGAAGAGGATACCAGGTTTTTGGCCAGTTGTCTCAAGCAGTGTATTGAGTGTCGCTTGGATTGCATCCGGTGTCCATTCGCTTCCCTCTAGTGCTCCGACGGCCGTTTTCAGTAAGCGTTGCTGGTCATCATTTGACAAAGCTGAGAGCTGTTTCGTTTGTCGTATGAGTTCAGGTTGCGCCACGGGTTCTTCAAAGAAATAACGTGTCATGAGAGGCAGCTCAGCTAGTGTTTTTAGACGGTCCTGTACGAGTTGCAATACTTGTTTCTTGTAGCCATCATCGTATGTATCAGCACTTTGTGGCCAATATTTTTCAACACGCTGAAACAGGTCGTCACTACTAAGGCGACGTATCCATTGACCGTTCACCCAGAGGAGTCGTTGTTCGTCAAAACGTGCACCCGAGCGTTGAACACGTTCGAGGCTGAATTTTTCTATGAGTTCGTCGCGGCTGAATATTTCCTGCTCGGTTCCGTCATTCCAGCCCATGCTGGCGAGGAAATTAAGCATAGCTTCTGGTAAAATTCCGTCAGTTTGGTATTCCTGCACGCTTTTTGCGCCGTCGCGTTTGCCGAGTTTCTTTTTGCCGTCTGGCGCCATGATATGAGGCAAACATGCAAGTACTGGCGGTGTGATGTCGAGCGCGTCATAGAGCGACAAGTAGCGTGGGATTGAGCTGATATACTCGAGGCCACGAATAACGTGTGTCACTTCCATTTCGGCATCGTCGACGATATGTGCGAAGTTATATGTTGGCAGGCCGTCAGCTTTTATAAGGATGAAATCGTCGAGGACTTCTTCTCCGGCGCTTAGGTCGCCCATGACTGGGTCATGCCATTCATAGCGTTTGATAGTTGTAACTTTAAAACGAAGTGCTTGGCTGCCATCCCATACTGGTGGGTTTTCTGGTCGATGGTCACGGTACAAAAATGGTTTTTTGAGCGCTTTGGCTTCTTCGCGGAATGCTTGCACTTCTTCTGGTGTGTACGGGTCAGCGTATGCGAGGCCTTTGTCTATAAGCTTTTGAGCCCACTGCTGGTAGATTTCTCGTCGTTCACTTTGAATATATGGACCGAAATTACCGCCTTTGCGTGGACCTTCGTCCCAATCGATGCCGAGCCACTCAAGTGTGTCGAGTATAAGGTCGGTTGCTCCTTCAACGAAGCGAGCCTGGTCAGTGTCTTCAATACGTAGTATGAAACTACCGCCAGTCTGTCGGGCTAACAGCCACGGGAACAATGCAGCGCGAACATTACCGACATGGATATATCCGGTCGGGCTTGGTGCAAATCGAGTGCGAATAGGAGAACTCATATCTGTAATTGTAACATATAAAAAAGCCGAGCAGACTGCTCGGAGGTCGGTTGGTGAGGTGGAGTAACAAGCAAGCAGAAGTCGCGCTGCGTGGGACCCCTTAGGGTCCCACGCCAGATAATCACTTGGCGCCTCTGCCGGTCAGCTCTGGGTATCGGCGGAGTTGAGCTGAATCGTGGGGTCGTCACCGACGGCCTCCTGGTGCTGTGCGCGGAGGTTGTCCATGGTTGTGGTGGAATTGACCCTGTAGGTGACGTACTGGTACATCACCTCTGCGGAGCAATACCGACCCGCATCGTCTCTCGCGAAGGAGATTGAGTAGTAGCTGTGGTACGGATCGATGATTAGAGGCCTTCGGTTCTCGATGGCCGTGCAAATCTCGACCACCTTGAGGACGTCTTCAATGGTCGCCCCATTAAGGATTTCGACTTTGATTTTCACCAAAGCCCCTTTCTGCTTGCCTGTCGATGTATGCGAGAATCAAGTCGATTCAAGCCATAATGTTATTATATCACAAAATGTACTAAAAAGTCAAATATCACATACTTGAAGCGATGCGGACGAGCTGTTCACTACTGAGCGGAGCGTTGCCTTCAACAGTGTAGAGGATACCACCGTTTGACCATGCTGCGTTATTGCCGTAGGTATAGATGATGACGCCGCCTTCGCTGACGGTATCGTATTCACCACTAGATGCTTTTGCAACAAGATTGTCGAGGACTGCAACGGAGTTCCAGTTACTGGCGCGTTGGTTGATGGTGTAGCCAGCGCTTCCGCCATTTGACTTGAAACGAAGTTCAACCCTACCCTGTTCAAATGCAACTGGTCCATCGAAACTGTAGCCGTCTGGGTTGTAGTCAGGATATGTTGCAGCGACGCCTGCTTGTGAAGCAGCCAGACGTACCGACAGCCCAGGCATATTGAGGTAGCTGAAGTAACCGCCTATAAGCAAAAGTGCAACACAAGTCGCGATGGTGTGACGGAGTTTGAGGGTTCGTTTCGCACGAGTCGGTTTGACATGTGCCTTTTTGACAGCTTTTTGCATATCGACAGTGTGTGAAGCGCGCGCAAGTAGTTGTTCCTTCAGTTCAGTCGATGACGTTTTCTGCTTTGGCTGAGGAACGATAACCTTCTGTACTGGTTGACCTGGGCCAATATCGCTGATGAATGTCGTGCGGGCAGATTTCGTGATAGGTTGTGGATGTGCGGCAAAGTGAGCTACCATTGGGCTTCGTTCAACATAGGCGTTCGCATGCGGATTTACAGCGACAGGACGCACTTTGTTCTGAGGGTGCGCAAGATGCGAGCGACGCAAAGTAGTACTCTTTTTAACAGCTTGATGAATCGCATGTGAGGCTCCAGCTGGAGTATGTGCGGGCAGAACTTTCTTTGGCACAGAAATAGGTGCAGACTCTACTTTTTTGGGTGTAACTGGCAAAACACCCCCAACCCGAAGGCCAGAGATGGCGTCGTAAACGGTACCATTAATAACGATTGTCTGTTTTGCACTCATATATTCCCTGCGGTTTGTCTTTCAAAGTATGTCTGTTACTTCGCTTCTTATCATAAAACGAACTTGTCAAAAGCACAAGGGGTTTTAAGGAGAATCATTGCATAGACACATGTGGCCTCATCTTCGGCGACATTTTGGTGATATAATCATAGCCATATGCAACAATACGGATCATCAAAAAAACGGCGTAAAGCAGTCCTTTTCGCAAGCTACGTCGCCATGACCCTCGCTGTAATTGCACTCTCGACTGTGTGCATTTTGTTGGTACTTGGTTATCGTTTTGATTTTGCCTCACAGAGTGTTGAACAAGGAGCGCTTCTGCAATTTGACTCGTCACCAAGTGCTGCTCGAATCACACTCGACAATAAAGAACTGAGCTTTACAACTCCAGGCAAGCAAAATGTGAGCACGGGAGTTCATAACGTGACGATTTCACGCGATGGGTACAGAAGCTGGTCGAAACAATTTACTATCAATGCCGGTGAGGTTCGCTGGCTCAATTATGCTCGACTCGTGCCAACAACAGTTGAAACTACTTCCGTTAAGGAATTCGCTAGTTTATCATCACAGCTGGCTTCACCAGATAGGAAATGGCTTTTTGTTTTAGCCAAGGCGGACACCCCTACGCTGACACTTGTTGATTTACGTAACAGCGATAGCCTCAAGTACACTGACATTGCAGTTCCCGCTACCGCATTAACGATGCCTGCTGACTCAACCCATAGTTATGAGATTGTGGAGTGGAACTTCGGTTCAAAATACCTACTGCTCAAACATATGTTTGCAACCGGCGCTGAATACCTTCGGATAAACCGCGAGGATGCAAATGATATCATCAATATTTCGACAAAGTTTGGTGTGAATTTCAGTGATATCCATTTCTCATCGGACAATGTCTTTTATGGCATTGAAAATGGCAACTTGCGTCGCTTTGACCTCGGTGCAAGCTCACTTTCTGAACCCATTGTCACGAATGTTCAGACTATGAAATTGTACGGTTCGTCGGACATCGGTTATGTTCGTCATAAAGATGCAACGCTTGAGGCTGGCGTCGTGATAGATAACAAAGTGCACACCGTTTCGACATATGACGACACTGTACCGTTGCTTGTCGATATTAGTAGCTATTTTAACGAGCGCTACTTTGCCGTGACACGTGGTGCCTCGTTCGAACTCAGTAAGAATCCACAAAAGACAGCTGGAAATGGTCTCGAGAAGATAGTTACCCTTTCCTTCCCGAGCGATATCAAATGGCTTGACATTTCATCGAGTGGTCGCCACGTTATTGCAGGTAACGGCACACAGTTTATGACATATGACGTTGAGCTCACTCGTCGCACTGACACGAATCTTCCTGGCATGCAAGAAAATCTTGCTCAGCCACCAAAATGGCTTGATGACTTCATACTCGTGTCAACTGCCGACAACAAGCTTCGAATCAGTGATTTTGATGGTGAGAATCAGCAGATTATTACTGACTCATTGCCGAATCAACCTATTGTACTGAGTTCTGATAGCAAGTTATTGTACAGTTTCACGAAGATGCAGACTGGTACCTATAGTCTGCAAGCATCAAAGATGCTGGTCGAGTAAACAAAACGTTTGATAGTTCTAGTTCGACCCGAATACTCGTTCGAAGAAGCCTTTTGTTGCGCCGCCAATGCTTGCAGTATCGTCATTTGCCGTTGGTTGGTTGTCGCTTTGAGCGGTCGCGGTGGCTGGGTCAGGTGCGACCTGTTCACCGATGATTATGAGTCGGTTGAGTGCTGTTCCGGCCGGTGTACACGTCACGAGAGTTGCCATTGGCTTGCCGTTGTTTAGAACAAGTTCACCTACCTGAGAGGGGTTGATGACCTTAGTTTCGGTGACGATGTAGGTATAGCGTTTACCCTCATAGTTTAGGTAAAACGTGTCACCTTTGACGAGTCTATCAAGATATAAAAAGATAAATTTGTATTGGCCATCGTCGAAAACATCATTCGCAGAGTGGCCCAGAAAGACAGTGTTGCCTACTTGCCCAGGGAAAGCACTGGCACCAGCAATAGGATAATGCACTACCCCGCTCTTCAACTTGCTCTGTACAACACTCTCAGCGATTGAGGATATGTCATATACAACAGGAGCCTCAACATTGATTTTTGGAATCTTGATAAGTGGCTCGGGTCCAACACTTATGTCTGTACTCGGGTCAATAAACGAGTTGCTTGCGTCGGTTGATGCTGGGGCGGTAAATGCAAGAACATTCGCGAAGATGAGCTGGTTGTATTGCAGAAAAACAAACAAGAGTGCAACGAAACCGGCGACAACTGCTGGCATGAAGTGGCGGCTGCGACGGATTTTTTCGCTACCTTTTCGTACTTTCTTGAGAAGTTCAGAACGCAATTCGTCGACTGCTTGGTCCTTTGAAAGACTTTCGGGCGGAGTTGAAGCGACAATCTGGCCTGTCTGGGTAGGGCCGCTCGTGAGTTGTTTCGCAACTTGAGCTTGGTAGTATCGCTCATAGTACATCTGATAATACTGCTGCCACGCAGAGTGATACTTTTGCCAATGTGCCTGGACAGCTTCGTCTTGTTCTTGGGCGCTAACATCGGCTGCTTCAGAGTGAGATTGCTGGTATGGGTGAGCGGTTGGGTTTTGTACAATTTGTTCGTTTGGCTGTGGGTCGTCGTAGATTTTATCGATTTGTTGACGCATGACATTAGCGGCCGCATTGTAGTCAGCTTTCAGAGGTTGCGTGTGGTCATCCCTGCTCGGCACCTGAAGCCCACGATTTGTTTGGTCCGAATTTGGTTGCATAGCTCTATATATTGTACAATTGAGAGCGTCCAAGACCAAATGAACAGTCTTGATACGGGCGGGCGGCGGCATTGATTGACTACTTTATGACGTAAATTAAAAATTTGTATGTTGGATGGGCGAGTGGCGGAATTGGTATACGCGTTAGACTCAAAATCTAATGGTCTTTCGACCTTGAGGGTTCAAGTCCCTCTTCGCCCACCAAACATACAAATTTTACGCGTAGACAGCGCACTCCCCGGCTTCAGCGCCAAAAATCTAATTAGTTACAGGAAGAAAACTCGTAGCGATGGCTTCGAGAGGTTTCGTTGGGTTCCAAAGTAGATATGCGCTTGCGCGGGCGGCGGTGACACCACGCCAGATTTGCATTGGCTCATCGAATTCTTGGCTAACAACTCCACCACCGTGAGCGACAATTAGCTGATTGTGATGAAACGTCACGACTGTTATAGGATATGTGACAGTAAATTTGTGCAGTGCTTCAACCAGTTGCATGAGTTGCATAGAAAAACTAAGAATTTTTGGGTAATACACTGATTGAAACAATTTCTGTAACTGAGCGAACGACACCACGACGGTTGTTTTGTCGCGCTCGACAAGGCGGCTTGCAACAGGCTTGAACAGCTCGACAGCATCCCTAGTAATGACGAGGTGGCCAGTGTGGGCGCTAAGTAGTGCCTCGAAGGCCATGGCTGTTTCAGAGTTCCGACCCGTATCACCAACTAAAAGGCAGACATCAGCCCACTGAGCGGCTGCTGTGAGCTCAGGGAGGGCTTCACGGCTAAACCCACCAGACGTATTACTGGCAATGAACAGCGCGTCGGTGATGCTGGCAGGAAGCGCCTTTTTTAGTGCGTCAGGTAGAATTGCTCGTATTTGCCCTGTCCCCATGGCATCGGCGGTCGTATAGCTGTCGGAAACGGCGGTAAAACCAAGTTTATTGCCCCCTATGATTGCCAACTTACCCGCTTTCGAGCGCTGTTCGGGTTTATTCCAGGAAATGTCTGGAAAAAGTGGCTCAGTAGATGATTGTTTCTGCCAAAACGAGTCCATGGTCACCTTTCTCTAGCCGGTAGGCAATGTTTTTCCGCTCAACGACTATACTCCAGCCCTCTTGTTCGGCGCGTTTGAATAAACCTGCTGATGGGTTGAAAGCGATTGGTCGCTCGACAAGTTCCAAAAGCGCCGCGTCACCATCGCTATCGCCGATAGCGAGACTTCCTTCATATGAGAGGTTATGTTCTTCTGTGAGCTGTTGTAATATCTCGGCTTTTTTGCCCATAGTCGGTCGTTCTATGACTCCGGTGAAACGTCCGTTCACACGCTCATACACTGCGCCGACAACTATGTCGAAGCCATATCGCTCGCCAAATCGGTCAATCAGCTCTTGCTGCGAACCTGTGATAGCAATGATGGTATAACCTTGCTCTTGTAGCTCTTTGAGTAGTGCCCGTGTGTAATGGTGAGTTTTATGAGCGCTTCGCTCAACCACTTTGTCACAGGCTGCTTCGAATTTATCGGTTGGTATGAGCGGCAGATTTTCAGTCATGGTTGTGACAACAAAGTGTTCGTATTCATCAAAACTTATTTCGCCGCCGCGCCATTCGTTCCATCGTTCATCAAGTTGCTGAAAAGTGTCATCAGGAAAAACTCCGTCTATTGCCAGGGTGCGAAACAAATCATGGTACAACTGCCAACGATATAGTGTACCGTCAATATCAAAGACTGCGAATTTCTTCATCATATATTCTCTCTCGTAACTGTAATAATACGGCTGCTCGTTGTGCGAGTGCCGGTGGGAGGTGTGACCATTGTCTATCGAGGTCTACATGTGCATCCTCAATCGCCATCCTCTGTTCTTCTGTGGTTGGCGGCACGGTATCTACTCGATGTAAGAATTCATCGACATAAAAATCACTCATAGTTCTATACTCACTGGACAGTGGTCCGAGCCCATTTGGTCGGGATGGATTTGTGGATTTTTGACCCTAGTCGCAATGCTTTTGCTGGCTAACCAATAATCTATTCGCCATCCGACATTGTTTGCACGTGCGTTTGCCCAATGCGTCCACCATGTATAGGCTCCGAGTTTTTCGGGGTTGGCAGCGCGGAAGGTATCAACAAAGCCGGCATCGACGATGTTTTGGAATCCTTCACGCTCTTCGTCGGTAAAACCAGCGCTTTTGCGGTTGTCTTTTGGCCTTGCTAGGTCGATTTCGGTGTGTGCTGCGTTGAGGTCACCGCAAAATAACACCGGTTTCGTTTGTTCAAGTTGTTTCATGTAGGCAAGAAAACCCTTGTCCCAGTTTTGGTGTCTGACTGTGAGGCGGGACAGGTCGCGTTTGCTATTTGGTGTATAGACTGTCGCAACCCAGAAATCTTCAAACTCGGCTGCTATCACCCGCCCTTCGGCGTTCGGGTCGCCGTATGTATCGCCTATAACTCCGTACGTTTCTATGATGTCTTTTGGAAAGCCGTCGATGTAGCGGAGCGCAGGTTCTTTACTAAAAATTGCGGTACCACTATAGCCCTTCTTAATAGCGCTGAAAAAATGTTCGCTGTACTGGGGTAAATCAAGCTCAAATTGTCCGCGTTCAGCTTTTGTCTCCTGTAAACATAAAATATCTGGGTCATGTTCGGCGATAAATTTCGCGAACTCCCCTTTGTTTATAACTGCTCGAATCCCATTCACATTCCATGAGTACAACTTCATATATCCAGTCTACCCCAGATTGACTTAAACATGAAAATATTATACAATGGTAATTGTCCATCTATCCACCCACCCTCGAAAAGAGGCGCACGTTGAGAAGTAATAAAGATATTCTCGCATCATTGAAGCAGGAACGTTCTGTAATCGATGCGAAGGGCATGTCAAAACAGCTAATCGTCAAGCGAACCATCCCACATGGTCGTGACGGGGCGTATCTTGCGAGCTTGCTCCAGGTCGTCAAGGGCGAAAAGTCTCGCCCAGTGAGTTGTTCGGCGGCGATAACCATTGCCTTTCATTCCGGTAAGTCCGGAGGTGATTGCGTTGGTGATGTTATCGAGATACCTAAGGGTTGCGAGGTCAGATATGGGCGTGACTGCCAAGTGAGATGCTATGTTGTCGACATCACAGGGGAATCCCTGCTGTTGTACATCGAACGTATCTCACTGGATGGTCAGCCAGATGTCTGGCGCTTGCGTCGTGTCCGTTCAATAGGAGGAACTTCGGGTCCTCGAAGGAACGGTACCTCTCCGCTCACATCGGTCAAAGGTGGCCGAAGAGTTGGGGGCGGTGGTCGCCGCAGCTGACTCAACAAGTGCTAGATGGACTCCGCCCGTGGCTTATGCCCGGGCGGTTTTCCTATGTTAGCGAATGCTACGTTGTTCTCGCTCTTGGTCGCGGCGCTTGATACTCTGCCGTTTGTCGTAGTTTTTCTTACCCTTGCCGAGTGCAATAATTACCTTGATATAACGTCCTGCTGCGAGAAGTTTCGTCGGGACTATGGTCATACCTTGTTTCTTGGCGTCTTCAAAACGTTCAATTTCTCGTTTTTTTGCGAGTAGTTTGCGGGGGTGGTCGTCGACAGTTCGGCTACCAGACACACCCTTTTGATTGTTTACCACGCTAAATGATGCGTTGTTGAGCCATAGCTCGCTGTTACGTACCGTCACATAAGCACCCTTCAACTGAACATGTCCTAGTCGGGCTGCCCGCACTTCGACGCCACTAAGTACAATCCCAGTGATAAGGTCTTCACCAAGTTCGTAGTCAAACCGTGCTCGACGATTGACGATTTGCGGCGCGTTGGGCGCATTCTTTTTCATGTTCCTTATTATACCAGAGGTGGTTTTGTCAGAGTGTGTCGGTAAATGCGAGTAAATTTCTCTTCCATGGCGGTTGAAGTTAGCTTTGCGCCAACTTTTTTTGATGCGACGGCCATAGCTTGACGCTGTTCAGGGTTATGTACAAGCTCACGCATGCCATCTGCTATTGCGCTGACACTATGATGAACGAGGAGAGAGTTTTCAGGCGTGACCCCTATTTGCAGGCGTTCGTCACAGTACAATATTGGCGTTCCCGCAGCAGCAGCCTCAGCCAGAACCATTCCCTGTGTGTCGAAGTGGTATGACGCAAACACGAAGACATCGCTGTTCGCGAATTCGTTAGCAATTCGTTCAATGTCGTTATAGTGGCCCAGGAAGAGGACTTTGCCGCGCTTCACTTCTTTTTCAACAAGCCGCTTTAGGTCGTCTTCGCTTGCACCGCGCCCAACAAGGTAGAGTTCGGCGTCGTCGTGGTTGAGTTGCGCAAATGCCTTGATGATAACATCAACTCGTTTTTCTGGGTCAAGCCGCCCGCAGCTAAGAAAACGAACAACAGGCTCAACAGGTCGTATGCGTTCTGCGCGAGCAAAGATTTTCGAAATACCATTTGGCACGACATGTGCCCTGTCGGCGAGCTGGCCACGGCTAGCGTCAACCATGGAATCAATCATAAATTGTGCAGGTGAGGTAAAAGCATCGGTGTAGCGAGCGAGTCGAGCAATGTTCTTCCAGTCACTTCGCGCAAAACGTGAGTTTTCTGTCGTCGTGAGCTTACGTGGGAAGTATATCTTTATGCGTTCACGATTGCCTCGCAAACGGTGCATGATGATGGGTGCGAGCTGCATATAGGTGAGAGAGTTCACAGCAGACATAAACGGCGAGGTACGATGTGTGCCTGCGTAACTCGAATGGAATGTGTGGATATGGGGGATATTCTGCAGTTGTGAAATTTGTGAAGCCAAGAACATTGCCCCACGTTCGTTCTGCGAATGAATGACATCAAATTTATAGTCATCTGTAATCTGGGCTGCAAGTTTTTTGCTGAATTTAAGCGAACAAAGGTAACTTTCGGTCCCCGGTATTCGCCAAACGGGTAGCGCTTTCGACGCACAGTTTTCTGGTGGGATAAATCCAGTTTTTGGTGCGAAAAGCGTGACAGTGTGTCCCATTGCCACGAGCTCATTAATTTGAAGTTCGATTGAACGCGCAACTCCTCCCGAGTTCGGAAAGAAGTCATCCATAAAAATGCCTATACGAAGAGATGTAGTAGTTGCTTCCATTGCTTTATAGTATACAACCTTGTCACCCGAAAACCGCATACGCCTATTAGCGTTGGGTTTCAATTTCGTATTTTACTGCATTCCAAACACTTGGATCGCCATTTACTTTTCGCCAGTACCACCACTCGCTTCCCCACATGTCGATGTCCTTTTCACCAATCATTCGTGCGAATAGAATGCTATCGTGAATCTGTTGAATACTCATGGACTTATCCTGTTCTTCAACGGAGAGGTCCTTTGTGTCGCGTGGTCCCCACGGTTCTACCTGAAGCTCGTGAATGAAGATACTTTTATGTGTGTAGGCTTTGATGATGACTGCGCGCAAACGATGGTACCAGACTGGTGTTGGATAGATGAGATATCCAACGGGTGGAATCTTGTCATTCCACACCCAGCGGTATACGGAATAGCCGAATCGGTCGGGTATTGGTTGGTTGATTGGATAGCCATGTTGGTCACTGAGGCTCATCCAGATTGGTTTCTCCGACCATGATTGCAACAAGGCAAATTCTTCATTGAGTCGAACTCGGTCGGGTGCATCGCATGTACCAAACCAGTTATTGACTGCTTCGTTTTCGAGTTGCCAGCTTTCAAGTGCGGGGTGATGTTCATACCGTTTTGCAACAATTTCCATATACGCGTAGAGTGCCTGTTTCCATTCGTCGCCAGACAATTGGTTCGCCCACGAGGGCTGATGACATTCTGGCCATCGAGGCTGTCTGAGCCCTATGCCGAGTGTCACTTTTCCGCCATATTTTGCAACCTCGTCCATTTGCCAGTCGAGTTCAGTAAAATCGAGTTGACCACGCGTGACTTCACCTTCATCCCAATAGCTCATCAGGCGGAAGTGTCGCAGACCCATATCATTCAGCAAGTCTGTGAGGAGCGCGTGACCGTCGATACCTAACTCGCGCGAACGTTTTGCGGAAAAGCTGACGCCGTAGTTTGGTTCCTCTACAGGCTGGAAAATGATTGGGTTGATAAATCCTGCTGTCCAGAACAATATGTACCAAGCGACCCCGATACCAGCAATCCACAAGAACACTTTGCTTCGTAAAAAGCGTTTGAGCCACTTCGGGAGACGGCTAAAAAGACGAAATAGTAGAGGGCGCTGAGGTTCTTTGTTTTTGCGCATTTGCAATTAGTGTACAGGGGAAAAAGTAAAAATGCAAAATGCGCTTATGTTCTAACTTATACAGGAGAGTGATGCGAAAAGCTTCAAAGTTGTATATAATGACGGTAATACATGCGTATAGGACTATTCACCGATACATATCGGCCGACCATAAATGGTATAACCTTTGTCGTCGAAACCCTGAAAGCTCGCCTTGAAGAGGCTGGGCACGAGGTTTTCGTTTTTTGTCCTGCTAAAACAATTCGACCAAATCATAAACGTGAGCTGATAACTGACGATGACCATATTATCCGTTTCCCGAGTATCCCGAGCGGTTTTTTTGAAGACTTCGACATTTCCCTCTTCTTTCCTCCTCGTGCACTCCGCCAAGTGAAGGAAATGGAACTCGATATCGTGCACATTTTCACGCCGTCGCAGGTTGGGTTGTTTGGTATAAATGTTGCGGTGAAAAACAACATTCCATTTGTTGTACAACACAGTACTGACTTATACGAATTCGTCGAACATTACCCGAACGTCCTACCTGGTACACTTGCGCTTGTTGGCGTTATTTTCCCGATGACCATTAAACTCAAAGGAAAAGATGTACGGCAAATCCTCAAATTGTATCGTCCTCGTCAAGCAATGAAATGGAACAGACAAATTGTTGAAAAAGGAATGACGCTTCTCTACAGCAAAGCTGACGCGGTTATCGTGTTATGTCATAAAAGTTATGACCAGCTAAAGAGTTGGCAAGACAAAAACTACAGTTACGACTTAACACTAATGCCAAATGGCGTCGATGCGCTGCCCCGACCTACCGAAACTGCCGTCGATGAATTTCGTGCAACATGGGGACTGACGAAGAAAGACGAAGTATTTGGATTCGTCGGCCGACTTGGCGAAGAAAAAAATCTCCCAGTATTGATTCGTGCGTTTGACAAGGTTGGCAAAGCCCGACCAAATGCCAAACTCATGTTTGTCGGTGATTTTGAATATCGTGAAACACTTGAAGAAATGGCTGCTAATTCAAAGTATCCTGACAGAATTATTTTCACAGGTGCAATGCCGCGAGAGAAACTAGGAATCGCCTATGCCGCGCTCGATGTCTTTGCGTTCCCTTCGCTGAAAGACACCCAAGGCTGGGTGCTTCACGAAGCGGCTCACGCACGTCTGCCAATTGTGCTGATTGACCGTGGTGTCTCGGAAATTGTGAAAGATGGCGAGAATGGCTACTACGCAAACAACAACGCTTCCGATGTTGCGCGAAAAATTATCAGCCTTCTCGGTAGCCCCAAAAAGCGGCAAACCTTCGGCGAGCGCAGCAAACAATTTGCCCTACGTTTCACAGAGAAAAAACAAGTCTCAAAACTCATCAAGCTCTATGAAGAGCTTGTTGCTGAACGCTCTGAATAATACTTAGTAGTCAATCCCTTTGTTGGCGATGAATCCATCGTCGTAGTGGTGTTTCAGCTTTATCATATTTGTCGCGATATCGACACGTTCGAGTAGCTTTTTCGGAAAATTTCGGCCTGTGAGACACAGATTCGTAGCAGCGTACTTGTCATTGATGAGTTTTTCCAGGTCTGATTTATCAAGCAATCCGTCATGAACCGCATTGTTAATCTCGTCGCAAATTACAAGTTGATACTTGCCTGAAGTTGCGCAACTATACGCGAAATCGTATGTGGCTCTGGCTTGTTTCTTATGTTCGTCTTCGGTTGCATCAGAGCTGAGATCGCCGGCTTCAAAAAAGCCCAAGCCGCCTTTGTAGAAATCCAATTTATCTTCGTAGAGCGGCATAATCTTCTGGATGAATCGGTGTTCGCTCACATCCCAAAGCTTTATAAACTGGACATAGGCAACATTCCATCCAGCGCCAAGCGCACGAACAAGCAATCCCAAACTTGCGCTTGTCTTACCCTTTCCTTCGCCTGTATACACGACAATAACGCTATCCTTAGATTTCATATACTTCGCTTTCGGTGGTTATTGTATCACCCTCAACAACATAATGCTGCCACGAAACTTGGTCTGGATTAATGCCGAAACGGTTTAACGCATTCTGTGTCATTTGTCGCACTACTCGACAATTTTTGGCGTTACGCCATGTAAATAAGTACGGTGCCTCAAGTCCTTGTTGGGCACCTGATTCAGGAGTTGGAGGGACAGGATATGAACTGGCTTCAATACTGAGCGAACCATTACTCCAATCACTCCACCCTCGTGTCACTGTCACATTTATCATATCTTTTAGTATACCAGCTCATGTCTCGTTGAGTTGTGCCTGACTTATGGCGTAACCGAGTAATATGGCGATATGGTGCATTTGTCGCATGTCGATACTCCCAGTTGCACGGAGTGCTTCGACAGCTCTCATGACGTTCGTGTTGGCATTGTTCACTATCGATTTACTTGCCGCTCGTATAATTTCACTCTTCTCATCATCATTGACGCCGCTCACTGCCAAATATGCCCAGGTCACGGTTATTGATATTTCGTTTGACGCGTCTTTGATAGTCTCAATTTCTACTAGTTTTTCGAGACTCGTATCGAAGTCGCTGTGTGAAAATACATAATCTTGGTACTGTTTAAGTTCTTGTGGATTCGGAATGACACGAAGTAGTTCGAGTAACGCAAACGCCCGCCACAAGGCGGGGTTGTCACGAAATAATTGGTTGTTTGTATCGGCGGCATCAGGCGCGCTGAGGCCTAGTGCAACATCAAGGATAGCCTCATCATTCATATCTTCGCTAAGGATACTGCGAAGCCTCAGTACTTCGCTGTTGATGGGTTCTTCTGGTGGTGGATTGCCCTTTTCACCGTCTTCGCCCATGCTTCTAGTATAACGCCGATGTTTACAGAGTGATAATATTCCACATTGCAGGACGATGCGCAGAAAAGTTCCGGTATGTATAGCTACCGAGTTCGACAACAATGCTAGGAATGCCCTGCTTGGTTGCAAGCCAATCGTCATAATTGCCACTCAGGTCATAATCAAAATTCGTTTGACCGGTACCGTTTCGGTAGCCGAGCAGCGACGCATAGCGGGCTGCCTGCGTTGGAGAATCGCCAGCTTCATTGGCGATGGCCATGCTGCCGACGGCATGGAACGACATAACGAAGCGTGGGCGCAGTTGTTGGCTGAGTGTAGCTATGGCTTTTGCTTCAGGCTCACTTAGTGGTGCACTCCCTCCTCCACCGATAACCGGACCGTTCGTGTCATTGATATCAGCTTTCCAATCAGCGGTTGGGAAATTACGGTTGAGATTGACGTTATGGGCGTTATTGCGTGTACGCGACGCAAGTCCATCAGGACTGAGCGTCGGAACTATGACCACTTGCCGGTTCGCGGGGAGCTTTTGTGCGTTGGCTTCTAGATAACCCACAAGGTCCTTGAGGATAAGGCTTGAGCTTTGCTCGTTGCCGTGGATTGCACCGGTAAAGAGCACGGTCGAGCTGCCATTGCCGAACCAATATGCGGTGATAGGCCTTCCCTTTACCGAATAGCCAATAGTTGAAGTCGAGTAGCAAGTTGTGCGTGAGGCATGCGACCAACTCTCCGTGGAAGCAATATCGTATTCACTAAGTAACCCTTTTGCGAGAGACAGTGAAAAGTCGGTGCATTTCGGGAAGTTCTGCAAACTGTATACAATTTGATTCCCCTTT
Source organism: uncultured Candidatus Saccharibacteria bacterium (assembly GCA_964536265.1). Lineage (GTDB taxonomy): Bacteria > Patescibacteriota > Saccharimonadia > Saccharimonadales > Saccharimonadaceae > JAPUDS01. Next base: position 181,826 of record CAZHVV010000001.1, read on the forward strand.
TTTGTGACTGCCATTGCACCGCCACTGAAGGTCGCAATCTTGCTGATATCTTGCGAAGGTGACAGAGTTTGGTCAAAACTGACGACAATTTGTGCTGATTGCGCCACGCCGCTTGAGCCAACACTGACACCAGTTACCTTTGGACCGCTTGAAACCTTAAAATTAATCACGTATTGATCGGTGATAGTACTGCCGTCTTTTGCCTCGGCTTTCGTTAGTGTCAGTCGATAGTTTTTATCTCTCTGCAGGTCCTCGTCGAAAGTAACCGTGACGAGACTGTCTTTTGTCGTAGTTTTTGCCGCGACGGGAGTATTCGTTTCTGCTTCTATGAGTGCGAGTGATGTAGCTGCACTTTTCAGATTCTTGTCGACTGTAAAAGTAAAACTGCGCGGTTTTGCGTAGATTGTCGATGTATCTTTTACTGAACTATCAATAACTGTAACTGCCGGTAGTACGGCAATACTTGCTGAGGCAACTTTTGTCTGCTTTGAGCCATGAAAACTACGAGTGATTTCCACAGTATGTGTCGCGCCCTGTGTTAGTCCCAATGCATCAATATCGCACTCAAGCTGTGCAGTTTTTGCTGAACATAGTTGCTGTTTATTGCCTGCGACGATGTTGTATTCGAACGTTGTATCAGGCTGGTCAATTACTAGCAGCAATGGTTTCGTAACCGCAAGTGACACAGGGGTAGCAGAGCTGAGTATTTTCGGGGCATCTCCTACAATAAGAGTGTAATGCGCACGGAATATCCACCAACCATACGGTGCAGTTGCTACGACAGCCGTCCCATCAGAAGGTGGGTTTGTTGGTTCGAAACATACTCTACCAGCCGACAATTCAACAGAGCCAATTTTCCATACATGCTCAAAACGTACTAAAAAGCGCGATGAGTCGACTGTTTCGTGTATCCCCGGTAGCAGTGTTAATTGTGTTCGACACGTTTGGCCACTGTACGAAAACTCAACAGGTCTGGGAAGTACGAAAAAGAAAAGGTAGCTCAAAATCCCCAGTACACACATACTCACCCAAAGATATTTTTTAGGAATCGTATCTATTTTTCTTGCAAATTCTGCAAGTTTTTCGCGAACCATATACTCTAGTTTACCACAAGCAATATATCTGTCGTAGGCACTAGATAGCTATAGCCGGTGGCGGAAGGCATGATGATGGTATCTGTGCGCCTTTGGCTGGAAATGTGTCTCGACGACGATAACACCAAGCAATATCATCGTTCCACCAATAATCATTTCTAACGTCATATGTTCACCGAGAATCAGTAGTGGCAAAATGATTGCAAGAAATGACTCAAAATAACTGAGCCCGCCGATTGCAGCGGAACCAATTCTTTCAAACGCTGCGACTGACATTGCGCGTGTTAGCAAGAGTGCGATAACACCAGAGAATATGAGTGCGAACATAACGTCTAGGCGCAATATACTCTCCATTGAAGGCAAAGGCTCACTAGTTAAGGCTGCAATAAGCGCTGCTATCAGAACTGTTATAACAAAACTAACCCCGAGGGTAGCCCCAAGTGGTAAACCAGCTTCATTCGCCTTGCGAGTGAAGATTGTTGATAGTGGGTAGGCGGCGCAGTTGATGAGCACGAGTATCGTGGCAATTGGTGCAAAACTTGACGTTATGCCTTGAGTTGAAATGAACGGTATAGCCACAATCAAGAATGCTCCGAGTGCAGCTACAGAGATACCAAACACTGCACGCTTCGATATTCGCTCTTTCGTAAAGTAGGCTGAATACACCATAAAAATGATTGGTACTGACAATGCTATAACCGAGACGTAACTTGCCTGTGTCATCTCAATCGCCTTTACGTAGCATACTACTGCTAAACCGAAAGATGAGCCGGCGATAAGTGAATAGCGTATGTTCTCTGGTGTGAATTTTTTACGTGCCAGAATAATTGCTGGTAGCATCACAAGTGATACAAGGCCGAGACGCAATATGTTAAACCAAGCGGGCCCGACTTGGTCAAGCGCGACTTTTATAAACATACTATTTGGTGCCGCGATAAGTGCCGCCACAAGCGCCACAAGAAACCAAAGCCCATAGTGTATGTGTTTTCGTTGCATACCGCCAGTATACTGTATTTCGATGTGTAGAGAACGGCTACTATTTGGCGAGAGCTTGGTCTATGCCAGGACGATCAAAACCGAGGACAAGTGTTCCGTTAATGTCTGTCACAGGTACGCCACGGAAATCATTGTGTATCTTTCCCATGAGTTCGGCTTGTGCGGCTGGGTCTTTTTCAATGTCTTTACTGACATAACTAACGCCTTTGTCGTCGAGATACTTCTCAACCATTCGGCAAAATCCGCACCAGCTAGTGCTGTAAATTGTTATCTGTGAATCTGTGTCGCTCATATCGTTACTCCTTTAGTTCTATTTTACGCCAATCGGGCTGGTTTGAGCAGCTCCGACCATTGTTTTAGCTTGGCAAGCGAATTGTTGAGGGTAACTTGGTTGTATTCTGTTGCAACAAATTTCCCGTTTTCATCGAGTTGATTAAAAAGCATAATATTTGTCGTCGTATTCGTGATTGGTACGGCGTCAACGTTCAGTAGAACAGAGTTAAAGGCTTCAATTGATCGCGCTGCCCCAATAACGCCATATCCGACATACGCAAATGGTTTGAAATTCCATTCAGCATATAGTGTATCAACAGCATTCTTGATGCTTGCACTGAAGCTGTGGTTATATTCCGGCATGATGACGAGGAAACCGTCAAGTGGTGCAATCATTGCCGCCCATTGCTTCGTGCTTTCTTGCTGATAATTCCCTGCCGATGGCACTTGTGGTTCGTTCAAAAACGGCAAATTGATGTCGGCTAGATCAAGATACGTGTAGGTTGTATCCGTATCGTTGTCGGTCGTTTGCTTCACCCAGTCGGCAACTTGCTTTCCGTTTCTGCTTGGTCGTGTGCTGGCAATAATAATTCCTATATTCATATTTTCCTTTTCGTGTCTGCCGCGAATAGCTCCCGGTCAAACTAGTTAGATTTTTCTGATATATCAGATTAATATATGTAGTATTTGTTAGTGACTATACATTGTATAGCGACTATGGATTCCAGTATAACTAAGTTACTATACAAAGTAAAGCGTCTGGAGTATAATTTTTTGTAGT
>CAZHVV010000001.1:185069-193392 GCA_964536265.1 uncultured Candidatus Saccharibacteria bacterium
AAGTAGTAAGTAGTAAGTAGTAAGTAGTAAGTAGTAAGTAGTAAGTAGTAAGTAGTAAGTAGGTATACATATGCAAGTACTCAAAGGAAAAGTTGTTTCAGACCGCGCACTCAAATGCGAAGATACACCAGGCTGTATCCAGTTAGCATTGCAGGTTCTTGGTGACAAATGGTCTCCCCTGCTCCTCAAAGAACTTGCCGAAACTGGTGAGCAAAAGTTTTCTGAACTTGAGATTACACTGATTTCCATGTCGCCACGGACATTAAGCCAACGACTGAAGATGTTACAAGAACAAGATATTGTCGCTCGTGTCCCCTACTCTGTCCATCCACCTCGCTATAGTTACCGTTTGACTGAAAAAGGTCGTGACCTTGTTCGCGTCCTACGTGCTATGGGCGACTGGGGTGAAAAGTACCGAGTTTGAATGATAGATATTGCAATAGATTTAAAAAAATGATATAATAAAGATATAATCGTTCTTCACAATTCGGGATACAGGAGAGTGGCATGCAAACTGGCATGGAAATTACCGTTACCGTCGGACAGCACGGTATGTTTGTGCTGACACTTGAGGAGGCTCTACCGCTTTGGATTGACATAGGCCAACAGCTTGGCCTCCCTACGACCGTGCGTCAACGCACAGAGCTCCCTCAAGAGTGGATGACTCGCGACATGTATAACGAGTACTTCACTGTCAGCGACGGTGCGTGGGTCGTGAGCCACTTGTGGAATATGTTGGCACAGCCAAAGTCAGGCTGCTTCAACCCAAACCACGGTCTTTCGCGCCGTTTGGTGCTTGAGCATGCCACGGCTTACTTCTCACATCGTCCGAAAGGCGTGGGTGACATGACCGAGCGTCTCCTGCAGGTGTTCATTGAACGCCTTGTGAAATAACGATACGCCCCGCCTCGCCCCTTCAACCCTGGAGGTCTCGCGAGAGCGGGGCCTTCAAATATATTGCTATAAACGATGACCGGCGCGAGCTTTGTTTGCCCATTCATCCGCAAGTTCATTGCCCTCGTCACCTTCGTGACCGCGTACCCATGTCAGTTTTGCTTTTGATGACTGAAACAGTGGGTAGACTTCTTGGACGATGTCGAGATTTTTAATCTCCCCACCTTTTTTGTGCCATCCTTTTGCCTCCCAGCCAGGAGCCCACTTCGTGATGACATTTATCCAGAACTCGCTGTCTGTGAAAATTTCACATGGTTCCCCAGCTGCATCGCTGAGTGCTGCAACAAGTGCCTTGCCTTCCATTCGTATATTTGTTGTGTCACCCTGTTCGCTGCCAAGTACATGTGGCAGACCATTTTTGATAACAGCGAAGCCACCTGGACCTGGGTTCGGACTTGCGCTACCGTCGGTATAGTACATATGCATGAGTAGTATTGTACCATCTATCGAGCCGTGCGAGACTGTTACCTTGTGACAATTTTGCCATCATGCAGCTTGAATGTTTTGTCGGTTTTGCCTGCAATATCGAGGTCGTGTGTCACGACAACAATAGTGGTATTCGACGTGCGCGCAAGTGAATGCAGCAGATCGAAAATCATTGCACCATTCTCGCTATCGAGGTTTCCTGTCGGTTCGTCTGCAAGCAGAAGATTTGGTGAGTTCGCAAGCGCGCGAGCAATCGCCGTACGCTGTTGTTCCCCGCCCGACATTTTGCCAGGTTTACGTAGTTGTTTGTCGCCCTCAATCCCAACCATTTCGAGGAGTTCTTGGGCACGGGCAATCCGTTTTTTCTTGGAGACGTTTGCAAATTCCATTGGTAGCATAACGTTTTCGCGGGCCGAGAGGTTCGGGACTAGGTTATAGTTTTGAAATACGAAACCAATTTTGCTACGACGATATTCAATGAGTGCGTGGTCGTGAAGCTTTGTGATATCTTTTCCAGCAATCTCTATGCTGCCGCTTGTTGCTGTGTCGAGTGCTCCGAGAAGTGATAGTAGTGTACTCTTACCGCTTCCGCTTCGTCCGATGATTGAGGCAAATTCACCATCTTCAACTGCGAAAGACACCTTATTGACGGCTGTGACGGTTTTGCCAGCTTGTGAGAATTTCTTGGTTAGGTCTGTAACGTGTAGCATATTATTCGTTCCTCATTGCCTCAGCGGGCTTGATTTTACTGATAAGGAGTGATGGGATGGCACTACCAATTACGGCGATAACAACAGCTGCACCAAGACCAAGCAGTAGCGTTTGCATACCGACCGACGCGGTGATATTCGTGATAGTCTGTTGGCTGGTTTGTTGTAGGCCGCGCATGCCACCTCGAAGCATCGGCGTTGTGCTTGTTGTTGACGTAGAAGAATTACTAACGAGTGAGTTTGTAAGTGGTGTTGATGCTGCGACACCGACACCTAGTCCTATGATGAGTCCCATTGCCGTGAGCGTGATGGCTTCAACAATGAACTGCCACATAATTTTGATGTTCGATGAACCGATGGCTTTCATAACACCGATTTCTCGACGGCGTTCACGGACGATCATCATCATTGTAAGGAGAATGATGATTGCGCCTGCTCCGAGTGCTCCAATGAGGCTGAAGAGTGAAATGGTCTTGACGCTTTCTAATGGCTTAATAGTACTATCTGCTGTATCTTGGCTATTCGTGACATCGGCTGTTGTGCTAAGGATTGTTTTGATATTGGTCGTAGCGGTCGCAAGATTGTCACTTGAGTCAACAACTGCAGTTGCACTAGTAACGGCCCCGGCTTGGTCGGAGAGTCGCTGAAGTGTTGAAAGTGAGACATATATGCCGTTGTTTGCGAAAGCCGTGCCCGCATCATAAATACCAACCACTGTCATAGTCGTACTATATGCCGTAAAGGTGGAGCCGACAGTGAGAGAATTCTTTGTCGCGATTGCTGACCCGAGTACTGCGATATTTTCATCTTTGCTTGGATCAAAGGCTGCCCCGCTCGTCCATGTTAGGCTTGTCCCGCCATAGGTTGAGCTGCTTGTTGCGTCGGTTGTTCCCGTGATAGTGACGGGCATTGTAAATGTGCGTGTCGTGGTTGTTGAAGACGAGTCTGAATTGTCACTCGGTCGAGTTGCATTATCGGGTGGTAACTGAATTTGTATATCAACGCCCGAGTTTGCTGAATTGCGCTGACCTAAACTACCCGGTTCAACGGAAGATACTAGGTTGGTTTGCTCTGTTGTCATACGGTCACTCAGCGTCTTTGTGACACCGGTAACATGTGAAACGGCAGCAACCTTCGCAAGAGCGTCGGTTGTTAGTGCTTCACCACCACCTTCGAAGCCGCGGGCTCCTGCAGGACTGATAGTGATTGTATTACCCACAGAACTTTTAATACTTGTAATCTTGTCATCGACCGCCTGTCGTGCTGCGAGCATAGCAACGATAAGCCCAATGCTGAGGCCGAGGATAAGGACGATTGACCCTGTGCGGATTGTGTTACGGAAAGCGTTCCGTATGCCACGCGTCACTGTGTTCATGAAATTCCTTTCAATTATTGATTCACCCCGAAGTATGCGAGGCTGAACTGAAAGGTGGCTGAGAGTTTGTAACTTATGATTAGTCAGTTTTTGTACGAGTGAGATGAAATTGTCTGCACGTGAGACAGCGATAGACAGAAAGCTCAAGTTCGGGGTCTGTGATACTTTTCTCTTCTACCACTTGTTCGGCATCGTGTCGCGTTGCATAACAATGCTTTCCACCACACAGCTTTGGTGCGTCGAAATGTCGTGGTAATGGTTTGCGAACTCGGCTCATAGTACTTTCAAGTATACGACATGTTTTTAGGCCCCACCGTGAAGATGGGGCCCATAGGGGTGTCGAGGTCCGCTCGACGCGGTTGCCGTGATGTCGTCACGGTACGTTTTGCTCCTAGGGCGTGTTGCCCTTCCCTGGTGTCGATGAAGATGGCTGTATTGGGGATGTGGCTGACTGTGTCGGTTGCGGCGTCGGAGCCGACGCCTGTGGTACTGGGTGGCGTTCTGGTAGCCACTCCGGGTACGACAGACATACCTCGCTTGCAGTCAGCTCTTCATTCGGAACCTCGAGGGTCATGTAGAACCCTTGAAACTCAAGGTTGAGGCCGAACGTGTAGTCGAACGTGTAGTCTGCCCTAAGTTGACTCGAGGCATACCACTGTCCGTTACGCGACGGCTTTGCAGAACACAAGTACTTCCACAAGCCATCGATGCTGTTGGGCTTGAGGTCTTGACGTTCTGCCCATTTCTCGGCGTCTCGCTGACCGGCATGCAGCTTCTTCGCGAGCAAGGCTTGCGCCTTGTTCTCGATTTCGGCGTACAGCTTGTTCTCGACGCAGATCGTGTCACCAATCTGCTCGATCTCGCGTTCGCCCATGTCGCACATGTCGCCATATGGTGCAGGTGCTTCGTAGGTGTGCGAGACAGTTGGCTGCGACGTTGATCCGACGTGCGTCGTTGCGGTCGGCTCGGGAGTGAATCCCCATGCCGTGAGCACGAAAATCATGCCGGTTGCCGTGCCGAGACCTAGGCCGAAGAAAAGGAACGTCCATTTGGACATATCCTTTTTGGCAGTCTCGTCCGGATGTGGAGGGGTAATAGGAGCGGACATGTCCGTCTCCTCCTTTCTGGGGTAGAACCCCAAGTTGGGTCTGACGGGTGTCTTAATAGTATAGTAGCATAAAATACTTAATAAGTCAAGCACTATGGACTGAAATACTCTGTTGAGGCCCTTGCTGTTTATAGAGGTAGGGTGATACAATCATTGTATATATGCCTGAGGAGAAAAAGAAACAGGATGTGACTGCTCATGGGTCAAACCCAGATAGTCTCTTTGTGGTCTTTGCAACATTGGGCGATACGACCTGGCGAATGTTTGTACCGATTATCGGGTTACTGCTTGTGGGTCGTTGGCTAGATGGTATGTATGGAACAAAACCATGGCTACTGTTTGTGGGCGCTGCAGTTGGTAGCCTGATTGCTGCTTACCTTGTGAAACGCCAATTGCGGAGCAAGAAATAATATGATGACGAATTTTGCCATTGCCGGGCTGCACGTCGAACTTGCAACAGAACCGATTTTTTCTGTCGGTCCGTTCAGCGTGACGAATTCTATGCTGCTTGGGATGTTTGGTGTCTTGCTCATGGTCGCACTACTTATCTATACTGCGCGCGCCCTGGAGCGCAGCAAGCAGAACCACCTTGTCGGAATTGTTTCCTGGGCAGTTGAAGGTATGTATGCGACTGTTTTTCAAATTATTCCGGATAAACAAACTGCGAAGCGAATCGCACCTTTTGCATTAACTATTTTCTTTACAGTTCTTGCGACGTACTGGGTAGGCATCCTACCTGGTGTCGGGTCTATTACGTTGCATGGCGCGCCACTTTTGCGTGGTTTGCCAAGTGATTTAAACTTTACGTTCGCAATAGCACTCCTCACTATGATTGGCGCGCAGCTCTACGCTATTCGAGCGCATGGCTTTTTCGGCAATGCATCGCGCTACTTAGTGAATCCTTTCAAAAATCCCATCGGCACATTTGAGGGCCTGTTGGAGCTTATTGGTGAGTTCAGTCGTTTGATTGCCCTGAGTCTTCGCTTGTTCGGCAATGCGTTTGCGGGTGAAGTGCTACTTATGATTGTTGCGTTACTTTCTGGCTGGTTGGCGTCGCTGAGCTTGCCTTTCGTCATGATTTTCGAGCTGTTTATCGGCTTTATTCAGGCATATGTTTTCTTCATGTTGACACTCATCTTCACCTCGCTTGCCGTTGCTTCGCACCGCGACACTCACGACGACGCTCATTCACCCAAAGATATGAAGTTAACGGAGAATGAGCTGGCACGTAATGTGTAAGAAACAAGTATACTAAAGGAAAAGGAGTTATATAGTATGGATGCATTATCATTTGGTCTAACGTACGCGCTTCCAGCATTCGGTGCTGCGATTGGTGTCGGTCTTATTGGTGCTGCTGCACTCAACGCACTTGGTCGCAACCCTGAAAAAGTTGCTGATATTCGCACTATGATGATTACGGCTATTGTCTTTGCCGACAGTCTTGCCATCATTGGTATTATCGTTGCGTTCATTGCAAAAGGATAAGTAGCGGGCATGGGTATACCAACCGTTATTGGGTTCGCAGCTGCAGAAGCGGGTGGCAGCGATATACTTTCGGCTCTCGGGATAGACCTGAAGCTGTTTGCTATGCAAGTTGTCGGGTTTCTGTTGCTTGTGTGGGCACTGAGCAAATGGGTCTTCCCTATTTTCTTCAAGATTGTCGATAAACGGCAAGCAGCTATAGATGATGCAAATAAAGCGGCAGTCGATGCGTCAAAACAAGCACAAGCTTCGCAAGAAGAAACAGACAAACTACTGAAGCAAGCCCGCGAAGACGCAAAGGATATTGTTGTGACTGCGCATGAAGAAGCATCGACAATGCTCGATGAAGCAGAGAAAAAGAGTCGGGAGCAGGCTGAATATATTGTTCAGAATGCACGCGAACAATTAGCCAAAGAAGTTGTCGCAGCCAAAAAAGCTCTGCACAACGAAACTGTCAATCTTGTTATGGCGGCAACAACAAAGGTACTTGGCGGTACTGTCACTGCACAGGTTGATAAAACTGTGGTGAGTAAAGCGCTAAAAGAGATTGATTCATGAGCGAGCGGATTTCACGTCTGAGACTTGCGAAATACGCTGTAGCGGCTATTGAGCGCGGCGACAATCTCGAAACGGTACTTGAACAAATTGCAGCGTATTTGCTAGAGACGAAACGGTCTCGAGAAGCCATACTTGTTGCGCGAAGTATTGAAGATGTATTTGCGGAGCATGGCACAGTCGTGGCACGAGTTACCAGCGCACATGAGCTTGATGACACAATCCACAACTCCATCAAGCGTCTACTGGACACCTCAACATTGCATCTCACAACAGAGATTGACACAAGTCTCATAGGTGGAATTCATGTTGAAGCGCCGGGTAAGCGCTTGGATGCGACAATGAAACGTAAAGTACTGGCGTTCAGCCAGATGAAAATATAGAAGGAAGGTCAAACTATGTCTGAAATTTCTGTGACAGAACTGTCAAAAGGCCTACGCGATGCCATTGCAAAGCTAGAAACAAATACTGTGCTTGAATCTGTAGGAATCGTGACGCGTGTTGGTGACGGCGTCGCATGGATTCATGGGTTGAAGGAATGTGGCTTTAACGAAGTTGTCCTTATAGAGACTGAAGCTGGTGATGTTGAAGCGTTTGCACTGAACTTGATGGAAGACGAGATTGGCGCGGTGTTACTCGGTTCCGACGCGAAGGTTGCAGCCGGCAACCATGTACGACTCAAGGGTGAAGTCCTGAGCGTTCCTATCGGCAAAGAACTACTTGGTCGCGTTGTGAATCCTCTGGGGCAACCACTTGATGGTGGCGAACCAATTGCAACCACGCAAACAGGTTTGGTTGAGCGCAACGCAGTCGGTGTTATGGGCCGCAAGCACGTCCATGAGCCTCTCATGACGGGTATTATGGCTATCGACGCTATGTTCCCTATTGGCCGCGGTCAGCGCGAACTTATCATCGGTGACCGCCAAACTGGTAAAACCGCCATTGCGCTCGATACTATGATTAATCAAGCCAAGCAAAAGACTGGTGTTGTGAATGTGTACGTCGCGATTGGTCAGAAGCTTTCGAAGGTTGCGCGTCTTGTTGAGCGTTTGAAACAAGAAGGTGTTATGGAACAGACTATCGTCGTTGCGACTGGTCCGAGTGACCCTGCTTCCCTGCTGTACCTTGCGCCATATGCCGCAACAGCCATGGGTGAATATTTCCGTGATAACGGTGGTCATGCACTTATGATTTATGACGACCTGTCGAAACATGCCGTGGCGTATCGACAAATGTCGCTTCTTCTTCGCCGTCCTCCGGGTCGCGAAGCATTCCCGGGTGATGTTTTCTACCTGCATTCACGTCTTCTTGAGCGTTCAGCGAAACTTTCCGACGAACTTGGTGGTGGTTCTCTCACTGCTTTACCTATTATTGAGACGCAAGCTGGAGATATTTCGGCATACATTCCAACGAATGTTATTTCTATCACAGACGGTCAGATATTCATGGAAACAGACCTCTTTTACCAAGGTATCCGCCCGGCAATCTCTGCTGGACTCTCGGTTTCACGCGTTGGTGGCGATGCACAAACGAAAGCAGTCAAGAGTGTGTCAGGCCAGTTGAAGCTCAGCCTGAGCCAGTTCCGTGAACTTGCTGCATTTGCACAGTTTGGAAGTGACCTTGACGAAGCAACAAAGAATCAAGTTGAACGTGGCCAGCGTTTAACTGAACTTCTGAAACAACCACAATACCAACCTATCGGTATTTGGCAGC
>CAZHVV010000002.1:0-132712 GCA_964536265.1 uncultured Candidatus Saccharibacteria bacterium
TTCCCCACTGCTGCCTCCCGTAGGAGTCTGGGCCGTGTCTCAGTCCCAGTGTGGCTGATCATCCTCTCAGACCAGCTACGGATCGTCGCCTTGGTGAGCCTTTACCTCACCAACTAGCTAATCCGACGCAGGCCGTTCCCATAGCGAATAAATTCTTTAATCCGAAGATCATATGCGGTATTAGACACCGTTTCCGGTGCTTATCCCTCACTTTGGGGTACGTTCCCACGCGTTACTCAGCCGTCCGCCGCTCGCCGACATTTCTCACTCTTCACTCCTCGTAACTTCCTCGATAAAACGAGAAATGAGAAGCGAACAGTGAGAAACTCGCTGCCGCTCGACTTGCATGTTTTAGGCACACCGCCAGCGTTCATCCTGAGCCAGGATCAAACTCTCCATAAAAGATAGTGTCTAAAAGACACTATACTGACGAAATGACTTGCACTGCCAAATTGTGAACGTTCTATATCTGTTATCACCTCAAATTGTGCTTCAGACTGTTACCAAGTCTACACTTCCCCACACCAGATGTCAAGACTTATCTTTGGCTTAAACTGTTATAAATATTGCAACAACTGCACCAATCGCGGCGCCTAGTAGCGCGCCGGCAATAACCTCTTGCAGGGTATGACCAATAGCGACATATGGTGCTGTCTCATCTGGTGAGAGCTTCTTGAGAAGCTTACTGAGTGCACTCCCTTGCTCACCAATTGAACGGCGAGATGACAACGCATCTTGAATAGTAACAGCCATAAATACACCAGAAACGGCAAATAAATTACTCACACCTTCGTGAAAAAATATTGCCGTCGTTAGTGCAACCACTACTGCCGTATGACTGCTAGGGAAATTGCCTGTGTTTACCCAGCGTCGCCATGTCCGCTCGCTCTTTGGCTGCAGAAAATACTTTATTGTGTGTGCTACAAGGTAACCGAGCAAAGCCGCAATGATATAGGCGTAACTACTCTTCATCGCCACTGTCCTCTTCTGATTCTAATTCCTGCTGTTGTTCTGGAATCATCCCGATTGATGCAACTGTATCTTTGTCATTAAGGCGCATCACGCGTACGCCCTGTGTTGTACGGCCAAGTGTCGGGATATCTTTTAGGTCGACTCGAATAGTTTGTCCTTGTGAGGAGATCATGAGCACCTCAGAGGCTTCCGGTTCAATTGATGTGACCGTTACGATACTACCGGTCTTTGTATTCACCACACCAGCCTTGATACCCACACCACCACGCTTATGTGTCGGGAAGTTGGCAACCTTTGTCATTTTGCCATAACCGTTCTCACTCATAACAAGCAGTTGACGATCTTGTCGAGCTAAGTCCATACCAACAACTCGGTCACCCTGGCGCAAGCGGATACCACGCACACCACGTGCGGAGCGGCCCATAGGACGCGTGTCAGTCTCCTTAAAGCGTATTGCCTGACCGAGTGAAGTCGAGATAACTATTTCATCCTCACCACTACTCATACGCACCCAACGCAGCTCATCACCTTTATCGAGATTGATAGTGATAAGTCCACTATTGCGGATATTCGCGTAGTCCTTTAGAGGCGTCTTCTTCACTGTTCCATGAATTGTTGCCATAAATAAGTAGCCTTCATCATCGCGACCCTTTTCAATCTTAATCATTGATGTAATTTTCTCATCGGGTTGTAACTGTAACAGATTGACGATAGCCACGCCTTTGGCTTGCAACCCGGCTACAGGTACTTCATATGCCTTGAGTCGGAAGACTCGCCCACGGTCGGTAAAGAATAGTAGCCAGTCATGTGTACTTGCGGTCACAAGCTGATCAATAACATCTTCTTCCTTCGTCGTCATACCGCGTTTTCCTTTTCCTCCACGGTGTTGTTTGCGATAATCAGTGTTCAACGTACGCTTGATATAATTTTCCGTTGTTAGAAGAACTACAACATTTTCATCAGGGATAAGTTCTTCATCTTTGAACTTACCAAGCTCTTGATTGATAATCTGAGAGCGTCGCTCATCACCATACTTTTCTTTCATCTCAAGTAGTTCTTCTTTAATAATCTTGAAGATTTCCTGCTCATCAGACAACACACTCTCAAGCTTCGCGATGAGTGCGAGAAGTTCTGCTAGCTCGTCTTCAATAACCTTACGCTCAAGGCCAGTCAGGCGGCGTAGCTGCATTGCAAGAATAGCTTTCGCTTGAATCTCGCTCAGCTTAAACTTCGTAATAAGGTTTTCTTGTGCTTCCTCGCTCGTTTGGCTCGCACGAATAGTCTTAATAACTTCATCAATATGATCAAGTGCTATCTTCAAACCCTCGAGAATATGTGCTCGTTCTTTTGCTTTTCTGAGTTCAAATTCTGTTCGACGACGTACCACGACTTGACGATGCTTCAAATACTCGCTCAAGATTTCGTGGATACCAAGCACACGCGGCTGAATACCATCGATAAGAGCCAGCATGTTGTAATGGAATGAGGTCTGCAATGACGTTAGTTTGTAGAGCTGATTAAGCACTTTCTTTGGATACGCATCTTTGCGCAACTCAATCACAACACGGACCGCGCCACGAGCACTCTCGTCTCGCAAGTCACTAATAGCTTGTATTTTCTTGTCTTTGACAAGGTCAGCAATCTTTTCAATAAGAGTTGCTTTGTTAACTGCATACGGCATCTCAGTCACAACAATCTGATGTCGCCCCTTCTTCGTTTCCTCGATGTTCGCAACAGCGCGAATAATAACGCTACCGCGGCCTGTTGCATAGGCCTGACGCATTGGTGCGCCACCATACACAACACCACCAGTTGGAAAGTCAGGGCCTTTGACGTGCTCAAGTAAATCATCAAGTGTTACTTCATCGCCCTTATCAATCATTGTAATGATTGCATCAACGAGTTCATTGAGATTGTGTGGCGGAATAGAGGTCGCCATACCAACAGCAATACCCATCTGGCCGTTGAGAAGTAGGTTCGGCAGTTTTGCCGGCAACACAACAGGTTCTCGCTCAGAACCATCAAAGTTATCACGAAAATCAACAGTTTCTTTGTCGATATCAACCAAGAGCTCTTCGGCATGACGGTTGAGGCGTGCTTCAGTGTAGCGGTGAGCAGCTGGTGGATCTCCGTCCATAGAGCCGAAGTTTCCTTGTCCCTGAACAAGCATATAGCGCATTGTCCATTCCTGAGCCAAGCGGACCATCGAGTCGTAAATAGCACTGTCACCATGAGGGTGGTATTTACCCATCACATCACCGATGATACGTGCTGATTTAACGAATCTTGCGTTACTGCGGTTACCATTTTGATTCATTGAGAACAATATTCGGCGGTGCACTGGTTTCATACCGTCACGAACATCAGGCAAGGCGCGGTCAATAATGACACTCATGGAATAGCGCAAGAAACTTTCTTCCATGACATGTTCAACTGTGCGGTGCTCAAGAATCTTGGAGTGTATCTGCTCTTCTTCGATAATTTCGCCTTCGATTGGAATGTTTGGTTCGTCGTTCATGGCTATCTCCTAGATGTCCAGGTCTTCATGATTAATAAATTTCGCTCGCGTCTGGATGAAGTTCTTCCGTAGCTCCACTTCATCACCCATTAGTTTCGTGAAAATGGCATCAGCCTTCTCAGTATCTTCAACTTTCACTTGAACAAGTACGCGATTCTCGGGATTCATAGTCGTTTCCCAGAGCTGCTCTGCATCCATCTCACCAAGACCCTTGTAGCGTTGCAGCATTGTAATACCCGCTTGCTTGTTGCGGTCTTGTGTGTCGTCAATTTTCGTGCCCGCCGCTTGACGCTCTGCTATTAACGTATCGAGAATCTGGTCACGTTCCTCGTCGCTATAAGCATAATATTTACGAGAAGTCCCCGCTCGAAGCAAGAATAGCGGTGGTTTCGCAAGATATATATGCCCACCATCTACTACTTCCTTCATATAGCGGAAGAAGAATGTCATAAGAAGTGTCGCAATGTGACTTCCGTCGACATCAGCATCGGTCATGATAATGATTCGACCGTAACGAAGACCACTAATGTCAAATTGTTCGTCAATACCGACACCCATCGCCTTAATCAAGCTGACGATTTCATTGTTATTGAGCATTCTATCGAGCCGAGCACGCTCAACATTTAGCACTTTACCGCGCAATGGTAGAATCGCCTGTGTTTTACTGTCTCGTCCGCTCTTAGCTGAGCCACCAGCAGAGTCGCCCTCTACAATGTATAATTCCGAGTTCTTAGGGTCACGACTCGAGCAGTCCGCAAGCTTACCAGGTAAACTCAAACCATCAAGTGCACCTTTACGGATAACATTCTCTCGAGCTGCACGAGCTGCCTTACGAGCACGAGCAGCAAGGAGTGCCTTGCCGACAATTTTCTTAGCAACAGCCGGATGCTCTTCGAGATAATAACTAAAGTACTCATTCATTATCTGTTCGACATAGCGGCGAACTTCAGGGTTTCCGAGTTTGTTCTTCGTTTGTCCTTCAAACTGTGGATCAGGTAACTTTACAAGAATAATTGCTGTGAGACCTTCACGAATGTCATCACCGCTCAGATTATCTTCTTTTTCCTTCAATAACCCGTTTTTACGTGCATAATCGTTAATAACGCGTGTCATAGCCGACCGGAAACCGATGAGGTGCATTCCACCTTCAGGGTTATACACGTTATTTGCAAAGGCCTTTACAGTTTCGTTGAAACCTTCGTTGTACTGTACAGCAACTTCAACCATGCTGTCTTCAATTTGTTTCTCAACATAAAATATATCGTCCGTAACTGTTTCTTTGCCAATATTGAGATGCTTAACATAGCTCTGTATACCACCATCAAAATAGAACGCAAAGCTATTTTTCGTTCGTTCATCATGCACCGAACCCTTTAATCCTTTTGTAAGATACGCTTGGTGACGTAGGTAACTCAGGACCCATTCATAGTCAAACTCAATTGTTTCTTTGAAAATGGTCGTATCTGGATAAAAAGTAATAGTAGTTCCACGAGGTCTATCAGTTTTACCAACCTTGCGTATATCACCTTGTGGAACACCCGTTGCGAACTCTAACATATATAAGTACCCGTCATGGACCACTTCGGCAATTAGCTTCGTCGATAAGGCATTCACGACGCTCAAACCAACGCCGTGCAGACCTGATGACACCTTATAGCCACCGCCACCAAACTTGCCACCTGCATGAAGAACGGTTAACACTGTCTCAAGTGTACTGCGACCAGTTTTTGGGTGAGTGTCTACTGGGATACCTCGTCCGTCATCTGTAACACGACAGCCACCATCAGCTTGAAGCACAATATCTACCATAGTGCCATAGCCTGCGATTGCTTCGTCAACACAGTTGTCAGCGATTTCCTTAATCAAATGGTGTACGCCATCGTAGCCTGTGCTACCAATATACATACCCGGACGTTTACGGACTGGCTCGAGACCTTCGAGCACTTGGATCTGAGATGCGTCATACTCCGACGCAGTAGCTTTTTGTTTGGTCATGTATTACCCTCACTTAAAAAGTCTTGATAGACCTATTTACAACTCTCCTATTATAGCGGGCAATTATTGTTCAATCAAGCTATTGCATTGAACATAATTGTTATGCTAAAGTCTAGCATAGGAGTAAAACAAACAAAAATGATCATATGTTCCGTAAATTGGTAACAAACTTACCATTCTCTCCCGCGCTAGTCGGGCAGCTTGGTTTTTATGCGAAGCGACTACGCAAAGAGGAAGTAACGCGACGTATAGGCCTATTTATGACCGTTTTAGCACTAATTGTTCAGTCATTTACGATTTTTATTCCCTCAACATCGGCAAATTCTTCACATCCATCCGATCTTATTCGCGGTGGTGTCAGTAGCCGATCTGACCTTCTCGCTCATTATGATAAATCAAATGATTTTAAAAAGATTCTTAGTTACGCTGGAATTACGCGATCCGAACTCGCTGACACTAAAAAAACGTCTATCAACTCTCGTGATTATGGAACTGGTAGCGGTCAGTGGCTTAGTTGGGGACGTGTTTCACGTATGTCAGCCTCCCAGGGTGAGACAAAACATTCAATCGACGGGACAACTGTCTATTCACGACCTCTGTGGCGCCTTGATACAACTAGTTGGACGAAAAAGCATGGCTCAACGTACACTGCCCTCGTCGGTACTTCCGCAAAGATGGGCAAATTCGCAATTTTAATGGATTGTGGCAACCTCGTAACTCGCAAGAATCCTCCGGCACAACGTTCAATCACCGTCTGTCGTCCAGGCGTGGGTATCATAAAGATTGACGAAGAAGATAAGCTATCAACAGATTTGCCTGCCGACAGTGTCGAGTGTAAACCCAAAAATGCTATCTGTAGTGATATCGTCGTTGTTAAAATCGATCGAACACACTTTAACTTCAAGGCCTCGAGCACAGTCGAGAACGGTGCAACTATTAGTAGCTATTTGTTCACTGTCCAGAAAAATAATTCATCCGGCGAAATTGTCGCAACAAAAACCGTTCCTTCAACCGCAACAAAGGCAGAGAGCGGTTCAATCGAACTATCTGCGACAGGAACATACTATGTCAGCGTAACCGTCACGACATCTCTTGGCAATAAAACATCTTCGAACTGTGCCGAAAGTTTCTCGGTTGCACCACCTGATAAGTGTGAGGTTAACCCTGCTCTACCCAAGAATGATCCTGAGTGCAAGCCGTGTCCCAGTAACCCACAGCTCTGGATCAACAGTCCAGAGTGTAACCCAGTAATAGTTGAGTCAAAAACTGCTCAGAATCTTACGCAATCCCTTGACGCAACAAAAACAACGGCAGCTGCAAGTGATCGCATAGAGTACAAGCTAACAATCAGTAACCCTGGCAAAGTGGCGGCAAGCGCGACATTCTTCGAGGAGTTAGACGACGTGCTTGAGTACGCAACTATCCAGGATGGCGGCGGCGGAACATTCGACCAGACGAAAAAGACACTGTCCTGGCCAACCGTCACATTAGCTGCAGGCGATACCCAGACGCGAACATTCGTCGTGACATTACTGAACGAAATCCCCGCAACAGCACGAGGTACAAGCGAACCAACTTCATATGACTGCATTATGAATAATACATTCGGAGATAACGTGCAGGTCCCTGTCAGCTGTACTACCCCGAAAGTTGTTGAGGAGGTAGTCTCTGAACTACCACATACAGGACCTCGTGAGAATATGATTTTTGCAGGTGCGCTGCTTGCAGTTGTTAGTTTCTTCTGGGCCCGTTCACGACAACTCGGTAAAGAAGTCCGCCTTGTTCGAAAAGACTTTAGTGGAAGTACAGTATAAGGAGACCCTATGAGTGAAAATTCACAAGAACAATTAGCATCATCAGAACGCTCACACATCGAGGTTGCTTCAGCCGCCGCAGAACAATCTACCGAACTCGCTAAGAATCGTGAAGTTCACGAACATTCACCAGAGCAACAAGCCGAAGCTATTGACCAAGCACGCGCTGAAGCCAACAAAGAAGCACTTATGGGTAAAGAACGTGGTGGCGCAGAAGCAAAGAACGGCGGTGAACCTACTCATACCGCTATCCGTAAGGTGACGAAGAAAGAAAAGGACGTTGAATACAAGAAAACTCTGAAGGAGATTCGCTCACAGATGAATACTCCATCACGTGCATTTAGCCGTGTGATTCACTTCCCTATCATCGAGAAGACGAGTGATATCGTTAGTGGCTCGCTTGCACGTCCAAACGCAATAGTCGCAGGTAGCACTATGTCATTTGTACTCGTCGTACTTATTTATACTGTTGCGAAACATTATGGCTACCCGATGTCTGGCTTCGAAACAATCGGTGCATTCATTATTGGTTGGGTTATTGGTATCACCTATGATTACTTCAAGGTGATGGCAACTGGCGGTCGTCGTTCATAGCTATTCGTTCGTTTGCGCTGAGTCATCATCTTTGTGCAGTAAATTGCCTCGTAAATCAATAAATATCTCATCGTACTTCTCTTCCGACGGCACCGTGGTAGACCTCTCGCTCGACTTGTCGCGCGCAATATGAAGCGTGTCGTTTGTCTGACTAGTCATCACACTATCTTGCATGGTTTGCTGAAGCGCACTTTCAATGGCAAAATTATCATTTGGCGCAGCCCCTGCTACTACGGCCATACCCGCCGTTGGCTTAAGTTCGATATCACCGCCCAACCCCTTGCCCTGCATAGTAGCAAGACGATCATCTTTCATATCATTGTTAATTGGCGCTTTCGTCATCACTGGAGGCGTCGACTGCGGTTTTGTACTCAAGGTTGCATTAGTTGACGATGCTACTGGTGGCGATGACTGTGTCGTCTTCGGTGCAACATTTGTCGTATTGTTTGGCGCAGTAGGAGCAGGGCTAGCTCCTGTAGTAGGTTGTTTCCGCTTTGCTAACCATTCGTCAAGGAACGATGAACCAGTACCTGATGCTTTCGGTGTAGTAGACGATTCACCCTGCAAGCGTGACTCAAACTCACGCTTTTTTGCCTCTCTGGCTTCATCTCCGGCCCGTAGGCGCTTAAATATAGCACGTTCCACATCAGCACGCGGCTTACCGTACTTCGCAGCAGAGAGCTTCTTGAGTGCGTCTGCGAGTTGTGGATTAGGATGACCAAGCGGTGGTGGAAATATCATACTAAATGGAGCAGAAGGGACCCCGTTGATTTGGGCGACTACAACACCTTCGTAGTTCGGCAGCTTTGTTAAGTCTTCAGCATCAAACACAGGCACGAACTTTTTTTCCATCAGCTCGGCGTCAGTCGTACCAATACGTCCAGAGATAATCGTGCCGACGTTACCGATAATTGCCTCACGAATCTTATCAGTAAGCTGTGAGACAAACTGATTCGCTAATATCAAGTTAAGGCGGTACTTTCGAGCTTCGGATAGAATAGACTCAAAGCTATCCGTTGCAAAATTTTGAAACTCATCGACATACAAAGCAAAATCTTCACGCTGCTCTTCGGGCACATCTGCCCGACCCATCGCCGCGGCCTGAAATTTCATTACAAAAATCATACCGAGTAACTGACTATTTAATTCTCCAGTTTTACCCTTCGAGAGGTTAACCAGGAGGATTTTTTTATTATCCATAATTTCCCGTAAATTGAATCCAGACTTTGTCTGCCCAATAATATTGCGCATCATCTCATTCGATAGAAATGCCCCAAACTTTGAAACAAACCAACCGAGCACCTCGGACTTATGATAGTCACTTGTTTGCGCCATCTCTTTGTTCCAGAAATCAAGAACCGTCTGGTCAGTGACGTATTTCAACTTCTCTTTTGCAAATGCATCATCATTAAAGACTTGTGGGATATCTATGAAGCTAGAACCGTTCGGGTCACTCATGATTGTGAGCGCTGCGTTACGGAACCAGTGCTCGTAACGAGGACCAATGATTCCGGTGTGACCCGGGTCATAGAGCCTATATAACATCGCAATCGCCTCCTGAACCAAAAAGTCACGCTGATCTGGTGTATCAAATTCAAACAGGTTTAACCCTACAGGACTCGACATTTCGCCTGGATTAAAGTAAATGACGTCTTCAACACGTTCTTTCGGTATCATACCAAGCAGAGCCTCAGCTGAGTCACCATGTGGATCTATAAATGCAAAACCCTTACCGTCAAGCATATCCTGAAGCGCAAGGTTCTCAAGCAGTTTCGATTTACCGGTACCTGTTTGGCCAATGATATATGTATGACGACGACGGTCATTCGTCGCAAGACGAATCTCTTTCTTTACTCCCCTGTATACGTTATAGCCCATCAGAAAACCTTCGTTCGACAATTGCCGCGGACCATCAACCTGCTTCGACATCTGGCGTTGTAATTGTGACGTCGGTATGTTCTTTTGATCTGGTAAATGGAATATCGTTGCAAGTTCTACACTATTTAGAATATTCTGTTTGATATCCTGAGGAAAGAATCGAAATATAAATGAAGTGACAAATTGTTCAACGTTTTTTGTAACCGCGAATTTAAAGCCATTACTTGAAGGTGAATCAAATAGAGCGAATGCTGCGACAACATTCTTCATTAATACCTGTGAACGAGCTGCTGTTGTCGAAGATGCAACGACACGTAATAGCACCTCATAACCAGGGTGCCGTGTCTTCTCTTCCATCGCTTCAATCATAGATAATTCAAGACTACTGAGCTGTTTGTCCTCAGCTTTTACTTCCGAATTCTCTGGTGCTTTCCACAATGCCTCTAGGAGATCACGCGGCGCTAGCCCACCACCGCCAGTTAATCCCTTCTTTATTCCCTTATCTTTTCGTATCCTATCTGCCGTGGACACAACTGCCTTCGTCCATCCATCGGGTGCAGGTCGAATTAGAATCTGTACCCCTATACCATCTTCCTTCGTCGCGACAGCAAGAGCATTTAAGATAGCACGCATTGCATCTCGCTTTGACTGTTCATAGGTTGCGATAGTGTAAGCGTAATGCTTCTTGAGAGTAAACTCTCCGCCGATTGTGCCACTTATTTTCCCAACTTTACTAAAAATATTAGGGTCGTCAACTTCCTCGAGTCGCGCTGATGGATATGCTGCTGCAACGGATTGCTGAACAACATCAACCAGCACCATCGGAACTGCAATATAGTAATCAATCAGTCCGTCGGAAGCCATGATTTCAAAAGCAATATGTCTCTGGCCATATACCTTACTCTTGAATCCTTTTGTTGCGGTGCTCGCAATGATATTGTAAAGAACTTGTGCCTGAGAGATAGTTTCTTCTGTTACATCTCGCTCGTCGCGTCCATTACCCTCGATATCATCGCTAGATGGAGGAATGTGAATCTTAAGTGGTACCATCTTAAGACCACGCTCATAGTTCTTCGCCTCACGGAGGACTTTACGGTACTGCCAGTAAAAAACGCTTATAAGAACAAACGCGAGGATCAGAACTGTAATAAATACGATAATAGTGTTGATTGTCACGATATTTTACCCATCATTTGACAGCTTAACCACCTTGCCATAACGCTTCTTGAGATAATCCGCTTGCAGTCGTCCAACTGCAGCATCTTGTGCGTGTGGATCGTTTCGCGTTTCTGCTACAACTTTCTTGGCTTTCTCTACCCACTCTTTTTCGATAAGATCGTCATCTGCTGCGCTAACTGGTGTTGTGTCATCTTGGGGTGTGGCAGTTGGTGATTGTGCTGGGTCAATGATTGGCAGTGGCGGTGGCGTGAAAGCTGGCTGAGTAGCAACAGGGTCACTTGAGGGTCCATCTTGAAATTTCTCACGCGTTTCATTCCCCTGCTCAACTGGTGCCTGAACCTCGACTGGTTTTGGGGTACCAACTATTTCACCACCCCGAGGTGGCTGCACACTGGGCGCATTTTCTGGCCCAAAATGAGGGGTAGGTAACTGCGGTTCCATCGGTAGAATTATAGCACAAGTATCATCGGTAAAACAGCATAACCTAGCGTCGTTTGATGATGTAAAAAATGGCAATGATCATGAAAATTGCCACTAAAGCAATATCTGTCCATCGAAGCTGCGCAAATGATTGCATGGCGAGAAAAATAACAGGAGCAAACGAAATGACGCTGGCGATATAATACGCTTTGCGTGCACCAATCGAGAATGCTTGTTGTGCTGATTGATTATTCCTCTTGGCTACAATCTGACTCATCAATCCTATTCCAAAGTGTAATATGACAAATAACAGCGATAGGAACAATCCATAGATAAGCACAAACACCCCAAGTAGTCCGCCAGGTCCGACCGTTGCAGGATCCGTCATAGACAGTAAGGCAAAAAGAACTCCCGCGACCAGCAATGGCAGGAGTAGTAAGGAAATTTTTGTTGGCGTAGTCATTACATGTTGATTATCGCATGGAAGCGAAATAAATTAAAAGCGCCTGAGCGATAAATCTTGGTGTTACGCTGGCGACATCCGCCGCTGTTTAATAAATAAAGGGCGCGTGCCATCGAACAAATCTATCGCTCAAGGCGACTGACCGCTCACCTACTAGAGGCAAGCATATATCGACGGCGGACACACTGCAATTCATAAATGAAAATGAGCGCTCAACGCTCGTTCGATGATGTTTGGCAACTCTACAGTTAATGAAGATTGTATAGTTGCCGGTTCACCATCGAACACGTCGATATGTATATAACCGATAAAGTTCAAGCCTTCATGTAACATTTGTTTTTGTACTTTTTATTTCACAAAAGCTTGCTTCTTTTATAGCACAAGCATCGTATTTGGTCAATACAAATATTTCATCCTATTCGTTGTATTTATATACATGGTAATATATATTTACTAAAATGTATCTGTATTGTTGTAATATCTGCTACTATTACTATGTTGTATTTTTCACTTTAGACTATGATTTGTAAAACCGGCTCGTATAAGTACATCATAGGCACTCAGGACAACTGATGGTACAATCTGCTTGCTTTGAAGACCATGATTCGGGTACTCAATAATACGTTCTAAATCACCCACCATAATATGAATCACTTTGTCCATTGGCTGTTCATTCGCGCAGTAATCATCAAAACTGAATCGCGGCGACGTAACGAAAAAATGCGGTTTTGGTGTTTCAGGCCATTGGGTATCAAATGTTGCATGTGCTCTACGTTCCATGTACGGTTTCGTCACAATTTGTATAGTTTGCGGCAGTTCCTTTTTTGATGTGAGCAATAGCTTAGCACTAAACACGGCATTCTCACCCGTATTTTGTGCTTGAGACTCCAATAAAACGTTATTTATGTCCCCACCTGCGGCCTTATAGACATAAAAGAAGTGTTCTGCCTCTGTCTTTTCATGCCATTTAGTAGCCAATATGTCGTTATGATGCGCACTCCCACCCGTGAACATCACTGTTGCATAGACATACTGTCTACTTAGCTGAGCAGCGTAGATTGCCACCCTATCGTCAATACTACCAAGGACAAGTAGTAAATCCGCAGTTCGTGGCGCCTCATGCAGTTGCAAGTAATCCCACAACGTAACTGCAGCCAGGTAGATACGTTCATTCATACCCTATAGTATACGTCGATAGCATGAATACACTATATATAGCCTCAAGTGGGTAGTTTTCCACAGGTAGAAACATTGTGGAAAATACTGTTGACACTAGCACTTTGAGGCATTATTATAGGGGTAGCTCTTGAATAAAAAACTTGTGCAAGAGCCAAAAACCAAAACGACACAAAAAACAGAAACAGCCGTTACTCGCAGACGGCTGTTTCATTTATTATTGCCTATTTTTAAGCACTAGTTAGTAATTCAGGGTGATCCAACAAGCTCCATATGCCACCGTCTTCCGTCCGTGCAGTCCAATAGCACCAACCTACTTGTGCGCTACTAAACACTTCTTGCTGGATATGAGCATACGCCTTATAGCTAGCTATTGTGTATACATGTGTTCGCCCCCCATCACCCACCTGGTACAGCTCGTCCATTGCAGCACTCCATTCGCCTATTAGAACGGGTGCTTTCTTTGCATATCGTTTTAGCTCGGTCTCCCAGACTCGTACTTTTGCAAGATGCCCTTGCAAATCAAGCGCTCGGTCTTCTTCTGTGAAAAGTTGATATAAATGGCAATCCAACACAATGTTTTGAAGCCCTAATCTGGGTATTCGCTTTATCATATCCTTCGCACGAAAGGCATCACTCACAATAATATATGTATGCTTATGACAGATATTCTCTATCATCTCACCGGCTCTGCGGTAAAAGTCACATAACGTATCGAGCGAGATGCTCCAGTGTGGCTCATTCAACACTTCAATGCCTAGTAGTGCTCGCTCTTGGCCATACTGTTCTGCTAGTTGAACGAGAAAGTTATATGTGTGCTCAATATTCACCGCTTCTGACCAGTAAATATCGCCTGCTCGCCCACTATGATCCCATCCGTTTTGTGAGCCAGGAGCTGCATGTAGGCATAGTATTACCTTGAGTTCATATTTGTTGGCCCACCCAAAAATATTCTCGATATATCCTCCAGCACCCCCGCAGTAACCATCCTGACTATCGAATAGCCAATACCCTACAGGTACACGCACTGTCGTAAGCCCTAAGCGATATATATGAGCAATATGCTGTTCTGTTATGAATGTCTTGCGATGCTGTTGTAGCAGCTTACTAGCACGCTCAAGCCCCAACTCAGTGACGAGAGAGTGTTCGTCTGCAGCCTGTGTGCCCTCAAAAATGCTCGGGGTAATCCACCGCTCTAGCACAAGCCACCCTCCAAGATTGACGCCTCGAATCTGTTGCATGCCCCAATTATATATGACTATTGACGAATCAGAATAACGTAAAACCCCATCGAAAAGATGGGGGCTTGCGTTGGTGGAGCTGCCGGGTATCGCACCCGGGTCCGAATGGTAACGGAAAGTTCGTCTACAAGTATAGTCGGTTCTAGTTACGCCCATAGCCTCAAGAAAGACAAAAATAGCTACAGTCGGTCTATGAATGAATGTCGCACTGTTGCTCCACAGCTACAACAGGGCCAAGCCATATGAATATGACACCCCGATTCCTATATGACGTCAAAACCGAGATGGTAACAGCGATTAAGCTGCTACTGGTGCAAGGGAGTAGCTAGGAGCGAAAACGCTCTTTACTGATTCCCAAGCTGATGCAATTTTGTTTGCAGATAAGATACTGATTACGTCAGTGGTCGGCTTGCAGAACAATCTATTAAGGTCCATTCGTCGAAAGCATATTTCAGCCCCCTACCCCTTATATTCTAGCATAATTGGTCGAAAAAGCATATACTTGTGACAATATGACAGCTAGGGTAGTATCAGCCACCGCTATAGGGTTTGATGGACACATAATTGAGATTGAATGTGACGCAAAAAGCGGTTTGCCAGCACTCGCAATTGTTGGTCTCGGCAACAAAGCAATCGACGAGGCAAAAGAGCGTGTTCGTTCTGCGATTCAGAACTCCCATCTTGATTGGCCAAAAGAAAAAGCGAAGTTAACCATCAACCTTGCCCCTGCTAATCTGCCAAAGGATGGATCGCATTTTGACTTACCGATAGCACTTGCCATTCTGATTGTCAGTGGTCAGTTACAACAACGAGCACTTGAAGGTATTATTTGTGCTGGTGAACTTGGTCTCAGCGGTGAGCTGCGTCCTGTTCGTGGAATTATCAATATCGTTGAAATAGCACGTGAACACGGTTACCACACAGTTATCGTACCTGCTGCAAACGCACCACAGGCGGCACTCGTAAAGGATATTATTGTACTTGGTGCCAGCACTCTCGCTGATGCATACCTGCACCTACTCGGCGAGAAACGTCTTGTAGCATCTGAGCAACCCAATGCAAAAAATGATGTCGTGTACACAACTGATATTGCAGACATCTTCGGTCAGGCTCAGGCAAAACGAGCACTTGTCATTGCTGCAGCAGGTGGACACAACCTATTGCTCGATGGACCACCTGGTGCTGGCAAAACTATGTTAGCACGCGCACTGATTTCGATTTTACCGCCTCCAACATACGAGGAACAGATTGCTATCACAAAACTCCATAGCCTAGCGGGAGATGCAACCGATTGCATTATCGCTGAACGTCCTTTTCGAGCACCTCACCACACATCAAGCCAAATTTCATTGATTGGTGGTGGAACAAAACCACAGCCCGGTGAAGTAAGCCTTGCGCACTGTGGCGTTTTATTCCTTGATGAGTTACCAGAATACCCCCGGACAAGCCTTGAAGCTCTTAGGCAACCCCTGGAAGATAGACAAGTCAATGTCGCTCGCGCTGCTTCACGCGTCAGTTATCCGGCAAACTTCATGCTGGTTGCTACAAAGAACCCCTGCCCTTGTGGTTATTACGGTGACCCTGATCATGAGTGTATATGTTCAATGCCACAAGTACTCGCATACCAGAAGCGTGTTTCCGGCCCGCTTATGGACCGTATTGACATGGTCGTTCCTGTCGCAAGAGTAAATGAAAAGGATCTCCTGCGGAAAGCTGCTGCGCCAGAGAGCCCTCATCTCCGGAGTACTATTACGGCTGCGCGTGAACGACAACGAACACGAAACAATCAAGTCACTAACGCTGAATTACCAAGCAAAAATATTGCGGAACGAACTAATCTTAGCCAGCCAGCGACAGATTTACTCAACACTGCAACTGAAAAACTTAAGCTCTCGGCGCGTAGTTACTTCAAGTTAATTAAAGTTGCACGTACAATTGCCGACCTCGAAGAGAGCGACGCTATTCTACCCACTCATATGGCGGAGGCTCTTCAATATCGCCATAAGACAGCCAACAACCAGTAAACTCGTACCGAAGCTGTTGCTTTTACCGAGTATCTCTGGTAAAATACCTCAGTAAATCAACAACATATCAACGTCAAGGAGCGGAAGAAAAGCTATCAATACATCAATTCGCATTAACGGAGCGATTCGCGCTTCGGAGCTACGAGTCATCGGTCCTGAAGGCGAGCAGCTCGGCGTTATATCACGAAACGATGCATTGAAAGCCGCTGAAGACGCCGGACTTGATCTGGTAGAGATTTCACCTACGGCATCTCCGCCGGTTGCAAAAATCGTCGACTGGGGCAAATTTCAGTACCAGAAGATGAAAGAGCAACAACGGAACCGCAAGCATGCCAAGGTAAGTGAACTCAAGCAGATTCGTCTCGGCCTCAAGATCTCTCAGCACGACCTCGACATTAAACTTAAAAAAGTTCGCGATTTTCTTGAAGACGGCGACAAAGTACGCATCCAACTGCTTTACCGTGGTCGCGAGAATGCACACCAAGAACTTGGATTTGGTTTAATGACAAGGATTACAGATGCCCTCGGCGAAGAGGTGGTGGTTGAGCAAAAACCTCAGATTAATGGACGAAGTCTGAGCATGACAATAAGGAGTAAATAATGCCAAAACTTAAGACACACCGCGGAACTGCAAAACGCATCCGCATCACAGGCACAGGTAAACTGTTGCGACGCCGCGCCTTCGGAGGCCACTTTCTTGCTGGTAAAAGCAAGAGCCGAAAGCGCGTAATATCAACCTCGGCAACCCTTAGCGGTAAGACTGCCAAGAACATCAAACGAGCACTAGGAGTTTAGAAGAATATGCGAGTCAAACGAGGCGTACCTGCACGCGCCAAACACAAGAAGATTTTAAAAGCAGCTAAGGGTATGCAACATAACCGAACACGGTCGTTCCGTCTTGCGAAGCAAGCCGTCATCCGTGCTCTACAATATTCATACCGTGATCGCCGTAACAAGAAACGCGACCTACGACAGCTATGGATTACCCGTATTAACGCAGCAGCGCGTGAAAACGGCACCACTTACGGTAAATTAATGCACGGCCTTAAAGAAGCGGGTATCGAGCTCGATCGTAAAATATTGGCAGATTTAGCCGTACGCGAACCAAAAGTGTTCGCCATGATTATCAAATCAGCAAAATAGTGTATTGAACCATATAAAAAGAACGAGGTACTACCTCGTTCTTTTTATATGCTAGATTGCCGATAAGCCGGGTTCTGGCTGAGGACATTTCTGTCCCGAGACGATCATCTATCTAGATCGTTGGTTGCCCAACGATTCAAGCGGCATAATTGATTCACTGAACGAACAGCCCCCATTCGCGGTGGAATGGTTGTAAACCGCCTTGCAGCTGACAGGGTTTACCTCTCTTGCGTGTCACCACGCAAGACTGTGGGCTCTTACCCGGTTAATTCAACGCGTCATACGACACGAGAAGGACCCTCACCATACGGTGAGCACTCTTTTCACCCTTTCCGACCATGAAAATCATGGTAGGTGGTATATGTTTCTGTGGCACTTTCCCTAAGGTTTCCCTTGGTTGCCGTTAACAACTGTCAATGTTCTACGCTGCCCGGACTTTCCTCCTGACACCTACTTGCTACTAAAATGATTAGTAACCAGAAGGTGCCAGGCGATCGTCTAGCAATCTAGCATACACAAGTATACCATCTAAGTTAATTTAGATTGTTCTTGGTCGAGAATCCTATTCACTATTCCGTCGGCTAACGCGTTGTATTCACGGAGAACGTGTGTAAAAGTCACTTTCTCGAATCGTGCCATTAGTTCCTTGATACGCTGGTGAATCGGTGAAAGATCCTGGTTTTTGATTCTATAGACTCCGTTCATCTGATTTACGACAAGGAGACTATCTAGCCTCATATCTAGAACTGTTGCCTCAAGCTCAAGAGCCTTTTCAAGTGCTAAGTATAATGCTTGATATTCAGCAACATTATTAGTAGTAATCCCAAGAAATGTACCACCTTCAGCCACAACTCTATCTGTTGTATCAATTAGAACATAACCCGCTGCAGATGGTCCTGGGTTACCACGAGATCCCCCATCGCAATATCCAACAAGCTCTTGATACGTTGCGTTTTTCGCATCGTCTATGGTCATCATGTCCGGTTCTCTCCCTGGTGCAAAGGGTACAGGTTGCATGCCCAGTAACTGTTGTGTTGATTGTGTTATTTCGTTTAGTTGTATTTCTGACATCTTCTTCCATACATATTTATCGTATTCATTACTCAACGTAATATCATGATTGACTGGACTAAGACTTGTTTCGAATAGTAAGAAGACATATTGCACCTCACGATCATCGGGGTCGATGAATGTCATAACATCGACTAGTTGCGTCGTCTCTGGTGATACACTTAGGTGAATCTTCAGAGCATGGCGGAGTGCGTCCTCTGGTTGCTGATAAATATGGACGCGACCTCCCGGCAGCTCAAAAAGACCCTGTATGCTCGGCCGACCGCCTTGTCGTCTCAGTAACAAGATTTTATCATCTTGCTTAATAATGGCTCGTGTTACAACTTTTTGTTTCATGATGTTTGATTGTATTTTAGCATAAACTTAATGAAAAAGCAATGGTCTGGATGCTGTAGTAATATCCTCCGAGACCCGTCGAGGGCAGATAATCCCCGCGTAAATGCAAGGTGGGTTCTCTCATGCGCCAATCAAAGATTCGCGCGAATATTGAAATCCCTTTCACGATTTGTTAGGAAATCATGAACCCTCGACGGATCTCGAAGGACACTTTTATTATACTACGTTCACGCCGAACAGTGCCGCGAAAAGACTAATGAAGAAGTTGATGGCAGTGGTCATAAATTGGCCAATTGCACTCCCAAACAGCATGACGATAGCAAACACAAGAAGAACACCGTACCGCTCAAGCCACTCCATCCCCCGTCTTGCCCAATCTGGGGCAAATGCATACAGAATACGTGAACCATCAAGCGGAGGAATCGGCAACATATTAAAGACGAAGAAGCCGAGATTAACTGAGACAGTGACGCCAAATACTAGACCCCATAAGCCGGAGGGTTCACCGGCTATGGCATAGATTGCAAATGCAAAAAAAGCAATCAATAGGTTAGTGAGTGGCCCGGCAATGCCTACAAGAGCTGCACCGAATTCACCGTATCGTACGCGAGTAGGATTGAATGGTACTGGTTTCGCACCACCGAAGATTGGAAGTCCAGATACAGCGAGTGCCATCGGCAACAGAAGAGTAAGGAACGGATCAATGTGAGCGACAGGGTTTAGTGTCAAGCGTCCTTGTGCTTTTGCAGTATCATCACCTAACCAATACGCAACGTAGCCATGCATAGCTTCATGTAATGTCATCGAAAAAAGAATGACGACAAGCACTAAAATAACATATGTAATATCCATTAGTATGTATTATACCACCCTACCCCTTGACCTACAGAGGAAAAAAAGATAGTATAGAACGGTTAATTGAAAGGTTTATACGCATGACAGCACGATGTGAAGTCACCGGTAAAGGTAAGCAGCACGGAAACAACGTGAGCTTTTCTTTGCGCCGGACAAAGCGTGTTTTCAAGCCAAATCTTCAGAAGAAGACTTTTTTTGTCGATGGTCAAAAGGTCACCATGACCCTTTCGACTCAAGCCATCCGGACACTCAAGAAAAAGGGTGTTTTGGCGAAATAACACGGACCAAGTTATAAAAAACCGCTCACATATCGTGAGCGGTTTTTTATATTTACTCGTATATTGACTATGAGCTGCGGGTGATGACAATGACTGTCTGAGTCTCTGGTACTACCCCACCTTTTACCTTCCATTTCGCAACAGTCTCAGAAGCGGCACCAAGCTCTTTTATAAAGGGCTCTAATTCCTCTTGTGGAACTTCGTATGATAGATGTGAATCCGCATAATGTGTCGGGATAATAACTTTCGGGTCAATTTTGTGCACCATTTCAACCGCATGATGAGCATCCAGCGTGTACCCGCCGCCGCCAATAGGTACGATAAGCACATCAACCATACCGATACTTTCCAGCTGTTCATCACTTAAGGGAGTTGCGACATGACCGAGCACGGCAACAGTAAGATCAGAAAAAACAATTCTGTACATTGTAGCCGCTTGTGAACCATCAAAATCAATGAGCCTGCCTGCAGGTATCCCTACGACTGATATATTATTGACCTCATACTCACCAGGCATATCAATTGTGATACGGCCATGACCCGTTGCAAACTCTGGCTGTGTTGCAACTTCAACTGCGTTGTCATCAACAGCTGATTTTGCCCCAAGATTTGCGATGTTACCGTCAATCACCAACGCACCTTGCTTTGATGTTATAACGACACAGTTTCCACCTTTATATTCAAAATCCATCTTACTTCCCTTTCATTATCATTTATTCAAGTATTTGTTCAGTATCAGCAATGACAGTATGTTTCGTTGACAACACCGACAAGACGAAGCGGTCACGGATACTCAACCGATAATAGAAGTCCTGGTATTCCATGACGACATAATTCAACGTTTTACTCTCATCTTGTTCAAGCTCACGAATAAATTTCTTTGTTTGTGTCTTGTTGATAGACCCGACGAGCAGCACATCCACCTCAGCATCAGAACCGTGCACGAGCTTACCACTGAGAATTGCAACCCGCACGTCGCCGAGAGGCTTCAGACGCTTCGTCCAATCACCCACTGCATCAACCTCTTCGATAGCCTTCGACTCAGGAGATGCAGTGACAAATATTTGTCGCATCGGCTCATAGTGCAGATACTTCTGGTTGACTTCATAATACAATTTATTGTTTGAGTTTTCACTTTGTATAATCCCGACATTAAGCATATTTGCAAGCTCACGTCGCACGGAGTTAATCTGTTCGTCTATTTTACGTGTAATTTCACGTACATAAAACGCTCGTCCTGGGTTATTCAGGAACAAGTGTAATAATTTTACTCGTGTTTTTGAACCAAATAATGCGTCAATCATAGAATAACTACCCTTTTCTTTCGCTTACTATGGTAGCACTTTTATTGAACCGAGTCACGAGTGATTTTCGAAAAATTGTCGAGAATAGTGTCAAAATACTGTTCAGCGGCTTCAACGGGGAGCCAAGTCACGAAATCATGTCGACGCAACCAGGTAATTTGGCGTTTTGCCAAGCGCAAGTCGCGTGTTACGAGTTTCTGCTTCGCAGTGTCTTCGTCGATTTCATTTTGTAACAATTGTGCAACAATCTCGTATGCATTACTTGTCATTGCTTGGCTATTTTCATGATACATACCTAACATCTGTTGTGTTTCTTGCACCAATCCTGACTCAAACATCAGCTGAATCCTTTGAGATATATGCTGCCGCAAAACGTCTCTGTCGATGTTCAGTGCTACTACGTATGTTGATGTATCGGGTTGCATCTTTCTTGAGGTAATAGTGTTGTTTTTTTCAATACACCTTATGAGGTAACGTCTATTATTTTGGTTCTCAGGCAATGGTAATTGTTGTGCTAGAATCATCGTTCGTAACTCATCAGTTGAGAGTAGGGTAAGCTTATTGCGCAACTCCGTATTGACACCTGGACCAAGTTTGAAGTCGAGAATGACACTATCGATATATAGTCCACTACCGCCCACAAGTAGCGGAATTTTTCCGCGTGAACGTATGTCATCTATGATTCGGAATACTTGCTGTTGAAAATCGTAGACGCTATATGGTTCACCCGGAGATACAACGTCAAGCATCCAATGGCGCACTGTTTTTTGTTCAGATTGCGTTGGCTTTGCTGTGGCAATATCCATACCTTTGTAGATTGTTCGAGAATCAGCGCAGATAATCTCGCCACCCCACTTTTTAGCCAGTTTAATAGCAAGTCCTGACTTGCCGCTCGCTGTCGGACCAGTGATAACTATGAGTGGAATCTGGGATATTAAAGAGTCTTGCAACATCACGATGGCCTCCACCGACGGATAGCAAAATCATCAATTATAAACGTATCATTCACTAATACTCCTTCAGCTTCAAGCATAGCTTTCTGGCCTTCTCGACCTCCGTAATACCCACTGGCAAGGCCGCCCTTGCGGTTAACCACTCGATGCCATGGTAAATTTGAGGGACCGAAGTGAGCCACTCCACCTACTTGTCGTGCGGCATATGGATGCCCTACTAGGGCTGCTATATCACCATAGCTCATAACCCGCCCTTCGGGAATCTGGGCGACAAGTTCACATACATCGTTACGAAAGTTACCTGACATGTCTGTTCTATGCTAAATTGATGATTTACTCACCCGCCCCTTGACCTCATGTGAGAGGCTCGTGAAGAATTGTCGCACATCATATGTCGCGTCCTCGCGTCCCTCAACAGCGAGATCAGCACGCACTCGTGGACGTAGACGATTTTCCGCAACCTCTTTATCGCCAATTACGAGCGTATATGGCACCTTCCATATCTCACTACTCCTAATCTTCTTGCCAACCGACTCCTTGCTATCGTCGACAAAACATCGAATACCCGCGGTATGGGCTTGCTCTTTCAACATCTCAACAAATGTAACCACTTCCGCGCTGTCATTCACTTGTACTATACGAAGTTGCTCTGGTGCAACCCAAAGTGGGAATTTACCAGCAGTATGCTCGATATAAACGCTCATAAAGCGCTCGTGCGAGCCCATAATTGCACAGTGCACCATAACTATACGTTCCTCGTCGCCATTTTCATTCGTACAAAAGAGATTGAACCCTTCAGGTTGATTAAAATCGAGCTGAATAGTTGCTACCTGATGTTCTCGTCCGATAGCATCATGCGCCATAAAGTCGATTTTTGGCCCATAAAATGCTGCTTCCCCAATACTGTTTACAAACTTATCACCCACCTTGGACTTTACGATATCTAATAGCTGGGCTTCAGTGCTGAGCCATTTATCTTCGAAACCTGCATACGCAGCCATATTCTTTGGATCATGTGTTGAAAGATGTACTTTTAGGTCTTCGAAGCCAAGTATGCCATAGAACTGCTCGACAATTTCCCATATCTTGATCGCCTCTTCTTTAACTTGCGAAGCGCGACAGAAAATATGGGCGTCGTCTTGGGTAATACCCCTCACCCGGCTCAAGCCTCCGAGCTCACCACTCTGTTCATCACGATATACCATCGTCGTTTCACGATAGCGGATTGGCAAATCACGGTAACTACGTGGTTGTGACGCATAAATTTGCGTATGATGAGGACAATTCATTGGCTTCATTGCAAATTCGTGCCCTTCACGAGTCGTGATGCGGAAAAGCTCGTCTTTGAACTTCGCCCAGTGACCACTTCGTTCATACAGTTCTTTCTTCGTTATATGAGGAATTGAAACCTGCATAAAGCCATCATTGTCACGTAGCTCTTGGACATACTTATCAATCTCGTTCTTAACAATCGTGCCTCGAGGTGTCCAGAGCGGCAAACCTTGTCCGACTAAATCAGAAAAAACGAAAAGGTCGAGTTCTTTACCAATTTTACGGTGATCTCGCTTTTTGGCTTCTTCAAGCATTGTGAGATGCGAGTCAAGCTCCTCTTTTGTTGCGAATGCGACTCCATAGAGGCGTTGCATCTGAGCATTCTTCTCATTGCCACGCCAGTACGCACCAGCAACGCGCATCAGTTTGAAAGCGCCAACCTTGCCAGTACTTTCTGCGTGCGGACCACGACAGAGATCTGTAAAGTCGCCGTCGGTATAGAAAGATACGTCAACGACGCTCTGAACTGCAGCATGCGCCGTACCACTTACCCCGGCTGGTAGCTCCATCCCCATCATCGTGGCATCGAGTTCGCTTGCGAGTGTCGTGCCTTCTCGCTTTAAATCATTGAGTAATTCGGCTTTATAGGGCTGTTTGACCTCTTTTGCCCATGCGAGAGCATCATCTATCGGCTTATCTGTTCGTTCAAACGGATAATCCTTGTTGATAACCGTTCGCATCTCTTTTTCAATCTTTTTGAAGTCAGCTTCAGATATTTTTATGTCACCGAGATCAATATCATAATAAAAACCATTCTCAACGACAGGTCCAACGCCAAATTTCGCCTCTGGCCACAGGTGTTGTACTGCCTGGGCGGTGATGTGAGCAAGGCTGTGTCGCATTGCGTAGAGTTGTTCGTCGGTCATATTTTCTCCTATTTATAAAAATAAACATGCCACGTGAGACATTCGTCTCTAGCATGTTTCGGGCCCGTAACGGTTTACAGGCTGTTCCACCGAAAACTTTCACTCTTCCCTGTCACGATATCGCTCGTTCTGGGCGTGCCAACGAAGCTCCGCGGATGGTTAGGCCGCCTCTTTGCTTATAGATATTGTAGCATAACTTGCGTGTAACCTCTGTTTTTGCTACAATTTTTCGTGTTAACAAGGGCGATTAGCTCATTTGGGGAGCCTTCAGCGAAGATAGTAGCACTGAGCTCTAGCCAAATGACAGTAACCAGCTGCCTAATTGGTCGTACTTTAAACTATTCGGGCGATTAGCTCATTTGGCTAGAGCGCAACATTGACGTTGTTGAGGTGATAGGTTCGAATCCTATATCGCCCACCATACTAATAACACTTCCCACGAGGAGGTGTTTTTAGTATGTAACAGAGGTGAATATGCTTTCCCACAAGTTTGGCGGACTTTTCCACATTGATATTTGTAGTATATTTACCACAATATATCATGAATCGCATATGGTTTTTCATCTGTTATTTTATGGTGTATACGATTTGTGATATATATCGTGCATACGCTATACTTGACATAAATAAGTACTTGTGCTAATATACTAGTTATGGATACTCAACCAGCCACAATCAAGAGTACCGGTAGTTCTAAGCTAGCAACATTTCCCCTGTATTTTGAGATGACGCCAGCACCTATTACGCGTACAAAGCGTTAAGGAATCAATCACTTATTTACGTACTATCGGCTCGCCGTCCCCTTTGTCCTCGTGATAAGGGGGCGTTTCTTTATCTGAAGCAGTAGTATTCGATGCTAGGCCTGAGAATCAGACGCGTTATCGTGATCAACAACCGCCTTCTCTGTAACATCAAATCTATCGAGATACTTACCAAGGAGTAACCGGGTCTGAGAGTACAGCGATGCTGCTGCCCCATATACAATACCGAGTATTGGGGCTAGGACCCACTGAATAAGCATTCCAACGTTGCGGCGCCACGTGTAGCGCTTTGGACGCTCAGGCAACATCCGAAAGGACAGGATTATCACAATCAATAGACCAAGTAGCGCAACTTGCTGAAGACTGCTAGCAATATTTGGCAACTGATGCGCAACTATGCTTCGGCTTGACTCTGAGCTCAAGAAAAGTGGCGCAAAGGCACCAAGTAGCAATATAAACGGTGAGCTCGCCCAGCTAACGTGACTGTCGAGCAACCGAATAAATTTCATAAAACCATCCCACCGTGGCACAGTCCGCTTGTGCGTAAAGACGCGTTCAGCCACATACGGTACATCTGAGGCACCGTATGCCCAACGACGCAACTGTACGAACTGTGCTTTTAGCGTACGCGTGTATTTATCACTTAAGACAGCGTCTTGGTAGATTGGGACATAGATAGGCGTCACGTTATAGTGTCCATCATAACGGAAATAGCTACGCCAAAATTGATGACCGTCTTCGACAATCGTACGGCTACTCCAAAACTGCATATCTATCAACGCAGCCATCGACTGAGAATGGGCAGCGAAGTTACGTAACATATGCGGTCGCTGAGACACAACAATGTTCCAGAATGAATTACCAGTCGCAAGAACGCGCATAGGAGCCGGAACATCCCATATATTGTTCAGATAGAGAGATAACGGCTGGAATGAGGTATAGCGCGGTTCAGGGTGCATAATGTATTCGTACGTTAGGTATGAAAAATACGTTTTGTGAGGACGATTGTCAGAGTCGAGGGTTGTCACGATGACATTTTCAGGGTTAATATGCTCACTCGCAAGGGCATTTTCCAGAAATTTTCCTGCGTAGGTGATATTACCGCCCTTACCGATAACTTCATGTGGTAAACCGTCAGGATGCTTGACGATGTAGAAACTGTGGAATTTGTCGCTATAGACGCTCTGAAGGGCCTTCACAGTCATTTCTATGTCTTCGCCGCCTCGCTCTTCATATGCAATTGTGAAGATAACCCGAGACATATCGTAATCACTCGCTAAAACTGCCTGAATTGTTGGTTCTAATACCTCCCGACCCTCGTTATATGTCGCAATAATGACTGCGTTGTATATATCGGATGGTTTTTTTGCGCCCTCAGTAGCGACAAGGCGTTCGACATTATGGCGGTGTATGTCAATTTTCCATCCTGTTCGCTCATGCCACTTCTCGAGTGTTGCCTGTGGGCGCTCAAGATCATCGAGACGCTTTCGCCAGTCAACACGCTGCGCACGATCAAGGATTCCGTACCCTTGGACAGATCTCACAGCCATAGCCATTGCCTTTACGAACCAAACGATGATATACACCAAAACGAAAATCGCACCGATTAGTGGGTCGATGAGACTAAGTAGTACTGGTAGTAGAATCGTGACATAGCTAATGATTGCTGGCAGCATTTCAAAAAAACGATAGAAGCGTGTTCGCTTGCCGAGAGGAATCTCAAGGTCGAGAGGTTGTTTCATTATCTATTCAACTATCGAGATAACCCTAAATATCGCAAGTAGAATCAGGAATGTTATGGCGAGCAGTACGACAGTAAGCCACTGGAATGCAATCGCATATCGACGGTCTTTTAGCGAATATAAGCGAACTCCCAAGAAAGTATGAATCACCATCATCAAAACAGCGAAGCCAACCATCGCAAGCTCACTGTACCACTGTGCACGATAAATATTCGTTATACCGAATGCACTATAGCGGATTGGCACTTGAAGATCACTTGGCCTAATCTCAACTGCACACATGATAAGTATTGCAAGGAATATAACAGCTCCAACGAGCCAGGCTATCAGGAAGCCGCGGTCAGTAAAAGCTGTTTTGAAAGTTTGCTTGATTTGCATAATATTTACGTATTTAGAACCATGGAGCCACCTGCCAGGATCGAACTGGCGACCTGCGCGTTACGAATGCGCTACTCTACCAACTGAGCTAAGGTGGCGTCAGTTCCACTATAGTAGTATATAGGACAGTAAGGGGTTTCATCAAACCCTTTACGTTCCCCTGTTGCGAAGAGAGGAAAAATTTGCTACTATTTTGAGGCTATCGTTCACGTTTTACGATATATGGGCTCGTAGTGAAGCTGGTCTATCACGCCTCCCTGTCACGGAGGAGATCGCCGGTTCGAATCCGGTCGGGCCCGCCACGAAAAAAGTTCACCTACATCGGTGAACTTTTTTCGTGCCAATTACAGTAGTAACCTACCCCTGTTCGCGCTCGACTGTGATAAATTCTTTAATCTTGCCGTCTTTTTGAAGCGCTGTAAAGCGTTCGTCGAGAGCTGTAAGATTTACCTTCACGAGCGAGAATCTCACAGAGCTATCACTCTTACTAATAAGCTTTATAAAATAGTAACCATCGACACCCTGTATTAAACCAGATAACTGCCCTGACTCAAGTTTTTTTGCTTCTGCAATCAGACCATCCGTGTCTTGACTATCAATAGGAATATCACCACTGTCGCCTCCGGTTGCTTTCGTGACATCGTCATCTGAACTCTCTTTGGCGACCGTCGTTATGTCTGCGCCACCGACAATAGATTGACGTAATGTTTCAGCTTTTGTCTTTGCACCGGTATCAATTACGAAACTCACTTTTCGTTTCAGTAGTTCAGCATGAACAACACTTCGGTACTCACCCAGAGACCAATCGTAGAAACTCTGTAGAACAGTTTTCTCGTATGCGTTGAGACTCACTGAACGAGCATCAACATTACGCTTAATAAACGTATCCACTTCTTGCGATGTAACTGAAACTTTCGATTGACGAGCTAATTTCTGCACATACGCCATCTTTTCGGCATTATCAAGTTCTTGTCTCTGTTTAAAGGCTGCTTGCCGTTTGCCACTATCTGTTTTAAGATTAATTTCATTTTGTTGTTGTAGATAATATATAGAACTACGATAACGCATCAGGTAGTCGCTATACCGGACAGGTTCACCATCAACGGACGCCACAGTCACTGGCACGAGCTGTGTGATACGATACATAAGCTTGCTCGAATTTTGAGCAATATAGAGTTGGTGCCAACCTATTAGTGTTAATATTACAACTGTCACAACACCAATAGCAATACTATTGATAACAAGCCGGTATTTTTGATACTGGACTGGGTATTTGAACTTACGCCCTCCAGCGAGAACTTGTTCGCGATGCTCTGCAACTGTTTCATTCGTAATACGAGCCTGACTATTGTCAGTCTCTTCGTTGCTTTTTTTACTACTTTTCAGGAAGTTCTTCATTTCTTATCTCCGCTGACCCGCCGTTCTTGTAAACGGCCTCTTGCAGCTTATTGTAAATCTCTTCCGGTTTATGAACTCTGTCGATAATTAAATCACCTACATATGTCTGTAGGACGATAGTGCCGAAGCCAAGGAGTTCCCCGTTAAGACCTGGTATATTATAGCTTATGTTTTGTATCTTTGACAGGCTTAGGTCTATCACTGATTTGCCAAATACCCCACTCTGGGTCGTTTGCTGAATACGTTGATCGGTGACGATGAATACGCTATAGTACCACCCAATCCAGTGATAGAAAAATAGCAATAAGCCAAACACGAATCCACCAATAGCAACCCATAACAGCCAGAGTGTATTAGGTAGAAATAGGTACGGTAAGGATGCAAGTGCAAATGGGATAAGAAGCGCGTAAAAACCACGACGCATGGCGATGACGTGTCGACGAAATACAAACAGAACCTCTTCGTCATCACGCTGGCCATCGAATCGTTCCATAGCAATAAGTATACAACGAAATCACAGTATAAACAGAGTCATGGTGTCCCCACCGCGATTCGAACGCAGATCTATTCCTTAGGACGGAAGTATTCTATCCGTTGAACTATGGGGACCTGTCCTCTATGATACCAGACAACAACAGCTTGCCTAATAGTAACGAGAGTACATAACAGCTTCGCTTGTGAGACTATAGCTTGGGATTTCATCTTTTCCAAACCAGAGAGCTATCTCATTAGTCGCCTCGCCAGCATTTTCGGAAGCGTGAACAATATTGTGAATCGAGCGCTGTTCGGCATTTGCGACCGATGGGCTGTCAACAGAATAATCACCCCGTATGGTTCCGACATCTGCTTTGAATGGTAACGTATGTCCACAAAGTTTGCGCACCATATCAATCGCCTGCATTCCTTCAATAACCATCGCGACGACCGGTCCAGATGTCATATATTGGACCAATGCTTCTGTGACATCTGTGCCCAATTTCTTCTTGTCGTTTGTGCCTAAGACTTCTTCCACTGTGCAATCAAGCGTTTCGAAACCAGAAATAGCCTTGTCGCCGAGTCGCTCTACCCAAGCATCATCGCTCATTGGATAGTGTTGTCTCACTAGTTCTTCCGTTGGGGTAAGCATTTTAACGGCTACAATCTTCAAGCCCACCTTCTCGAAGCGATGAATAACATCACCAATCACCCCACGCATCACACCATCAGGTTTTACCATACAAAATGTTCGTTCAAATTTAATCTTATTGACTACTGGGTGCAAGGCCATTGGATTCTCCTTATTAATTTGTGGCGTCATCTTTTATTATTTTAACAGAAGTACGCCCACTAGTACTACCGCAAGCCCGATGCGATACCAGCCAAATATACTGAGATCACGTTTCTCGAGGTATTTCATAAGGAAACCAACAGCTATCAGTCCCGATACAAACGCAACGATATTCGCTACCGTTAACGATAGTGCGTTCGCAACGAAGTATGCTCGGTCGGCATCCTTAACAAGCAGTTTTACGATAACTCCCAACATGATTGGAATTGATACCAGAAAGCTGAATTCGGCTGCCGATGCCCTCGTAAGGCCGGCTACTCGACCAGCGATAAGCGTTACACCAGATCGAGACGTGCCAGGAATCAACGCAAAAACCTGAGCAAGCCCAATACTAAGCGCACGACGTGGCGATAGTGCTTCACTTGATTTCAGTACTGAAAGTTTCGGAAGACGCTCGAGCACAATAAGCAAAATACCGACGAGTACTAGCGTAACAACAACCGTCCAGACACTCCCAAAGAAGGCTGTTCCCTCTATGAAATCTGCGAACATGAAGCCAACCAGACCAGCCGGAAGCATAGCAATGACTATATTTCGCAGCAAACGGTAGTCCTTCTTCTGCCAAATAGTACGAATAGCATCAAGGATTCGATGACGAAAGAAAATAATGAGCGCCAGAACAGTTCCTATATTTACCCACTCGAGAAACAAATGGTCAGACCCTATCCCCATAAATGTCTGAGCAATAACAAGATGTCCTGAACTCGAAATAGGGATAAATTCAGTTAGACCCTGTATTAGACCCAATACAATTGCTTCAATAATTGTCATATTGAATACTAGTATATATGAATCTATTATCTTCGCCTACGTCGCAAAATAGTTACATCCGCGCTATCATAAGAGAATGACATCATACTACCTATCTGAACTCATCATGGACTTTATCGAGTCTCTTGAGGTCGAGCGTGGCCGCAGTCAAAAGACAGCTGAAAACTATCACCTCTACCTCGATAGGCTTGTTACTTTTGCGGGTGATATAGAAGTTGATAAAATTACATCAGAGATTGTTCGCAAATACCGCTTATGGCTAAACCGCTACGTGAACGAGAACGGTGACACACTCTCCCCTATTACGCAGAGTTACCATCTTATTGCTCTACGTAGTTTCTTGGCATACTGCTCAAAACGCGATATCGCAACCCTTACCCCCGAAAAAATTGAGCTACCACATGTCAAACGAAAACAAGTTAGTTTTCTTAGTGGCGAGGAAACCGAACGACTAATCAACGCTGTTAGTGTCGATACACACACCGGACTGCGCGATCGCGCCATTATCGAACTGTTGTTTTCGAGTGGTTTGCGCGTCAGCGAACTGTGCAATCTAAATCGAGATCACATCAACCTGAATCGGGGTGAATTTATGGTTCGTGGTAAGGGACAGAAAGACAGACCTGTCTTTATCAGCCCTGAAGCAACCGAATGGTTGGCCCGGTACCTTGAGACCCGAACAGACAGCGCCATTCCCCTCTTTATTCGTTATAGCGGATTTAAAACTGGTGATGAAAAGGGTGAAAGTTTCCGACTAACACCGCGTTCAGTGCAACGGATTGTCCAGCTCTACGCAAAACTTGCTGGCATCACAAAACATGTCTCGCCGCACACATTGCGCCATTCATTCGCGACAGACCTACTAATGAACGGTGCTGATTTACGTTCAGTGCAAAGCATGCTCGGTCATAGTAATATTGCAACAACCCAGGTATATACTCACGTAACTGATCAACATCTCAAAGAAGTACATCAAAAATTTCATCGTAGTCACAATGACAACGACTAGCTAGGGTCCGCAGTTGACGTAGTCTGGACTACTATATGCATCGTCAGCTGCACCAACGCGAAAGTTCTTGCAAAAACCAAGTCCTGAGTCGATGACACTTGCTGGGTTTAGAGGTTGTCCGCCTTGGGTGACGCCGATTTTCACTCGTCGGTAGACGCCACTTGCGTACCCAGTTGAATCAATTGTTTGTTGCACCTCATTAAACTGCACTAGGGTCGTATTGTCATATGCGGCAATTTGAAAATCGGTCGCGGAGTAGATTGTATGAACCAAGACGTAATACGTATACTGCACAGAGTTTGCAACATTAATTTTTGCTGTGCAGAAAAAGCCTGAGCCATTTGTCGCATCACATTTTGCGTTATACCGTATCGGTGGTGCATCGATAGCGAATCCTAGGTCTGCCACTGAACTACTTGGGTACAAGAACGTCGTTTTTTGCGTAACATTGTTTGCGCCATTGAGTGTGAATCCAGCCTTTGGCACGCGTATAAGTGTTAGCCGGAGCGCAGCAGGTGACGCGCTACTCCAGTCTGGTGACCGGAAATTACCGCCATTCAACGTAGCAGGATTATAGAACGTATTAATAAATGCGTCGTCTGTCGACTGCCATGATATACGTAATGAGTCGTAAGATGACACGGTTTTTATCTCGTACATCTCCCCACTTGAGCTTGTTGGAGTAGAACTACCTTGAATCGTATCTGTTGTTTTACTTACAATAACACAGCTATACCCCTGTGTAGATTCTGTGGCAGCACCAATAAGTGGTGTCTTACCGTTTACGGCTCTTGGCACGCCTATTGCAGTTTGAAAGTAAGGATTAACATTAAACCCAGGACAGTCCGTTTTATATAGTTCAGTTTCGCATGCTGTTTTGCTTGCACCTGATAATGTCTGACAATAGAGCATTGCGCGCTTGGCGTCCTCAACTCCTGCCATTGCTGAATTGTATGCACTTTTCGTCAGCTCATCTTCAAGCGTTTGCCGGCGCTCCTGAATCATAAAACGCGTAAAGCTCACTGTTATAACCGACAGCAAAATCATAAAGAACATGACCGTCAGCATAGCGACAAACCCCTGTTCACTAGACGCACGTGTACTATTTCTGCTAATCATAGATTTAACCCCCTTGGCATTGCAA
Organism: uncultured Candidatus Saccharibacteria bacterium; assembly: GCA_964536265.1. Classification (GTDB taxonomy): domain Bacteria; phylum Patescibacteriota; class Saccharimonadia; order Saccharimonadales; family Saccharimonadaceae; genus JAPUDS01. The sequence goes on from CAZHVV010000002.1 coordinate 32,943, forward strand.
GTACTGTTTCTATCTGCGCCTTTGCACAAAATGTGCCTAGTGCATCGCCATTACATTCATAATTAAGAGTACTGCCGCTACCTGTAGTCTTTAGATTGTACGGGGAATTGATACCACTGTATGTACCGAAGAGAAACGATACACGCACAAGATCTGTGTCAACAACCGAGCCATCTCCATTCGAATTTAGTGTACTCATCGATGAAATTATCACATCGTATAATCGTACATTCTCACTGACAATCGGACTAACTGTGAACTGTGACGCATTACCTTCTACACGATTTTTATCGCTTGGACAACCACCCTCAACTTTTGCAAAATTAACCGGTGTTCCCGCTAGACCACCCTGCTTATAGAACACGCTTTTATACCCATCTGTATTGGTCTCGCCCTGAACTGCAGCAATATTCCATATGTACGATTCGTTACCAACACTGAGACAATGTGGTGTCGTGCCATCACCAACAACTTGCATTGTCCTTCCGGAGTTCGCTGCACGCGTCAGGTCTTCAACGAGCGTACGCCCTGCTTGATTCATCTGCTTAACTGCTATTCCTTTGTTATAGATATTGAGCGTTTGAGTAAGAAGAAGTGTCGCTAGAACAAGAATCGATCCTAGAAAAGCCATAGCAAGCATCAGCTCAATAAGCGTAAATCCGGCTTGTGTAGTATTAGCGCGTTTCATATAACCTCACCGTTGTTCTCATCATCTGCTGATCGCCCCCATACGGCGTATACCAGCAGGACTTGATGTAAAAATCATAATACACTTGCGATCCTGCCGTCGAAACTTTATACCCTTCTACCCACATACCATCTCCGTAGGTTGGAAATGATTTTATACGGATATAACTACTATTTACGAGTTGTGTCGTATTTTCGATTGGCATCATTGGATTTGCCGCAGAGGGTTGAAAATAAAATTGAGCATTCGTTGGATGACTGCAGCCTTCAACTGCCGATGCCGGTATACCACTCGCGGGCGCATTTCGCGTGAGGTTCAAAACAGCAGACCATTCAGATGTATCAACACCTGTCTCCTCTTTTTGGGACTGACTTGTGTCACGAACTGTCCGTAAGATGGTTGCCTGCGCATTTAGCATAGCCTGTGTTTCGGTACGCTCAAGAGCGATTTGCCCATTTGCAAAACCCCGCGTCATTATTCCGTATGAAATAACCAAGACTGTTGAAAGCACGACAATCGCGACAAGAACTTCAATAATTGTGTCACCACGTTGTTTCGTCATGTTCATGAGCAGAATATCCCGTTAGTATTTTGTGGTCCATTCGGCGATAGTCCTTTCAAGAGACCTTCTGATGCAGTGACCTGTGTACTACTAATCGCACCTATGCTGATACTTTTTTGCTTTCCGTTTGCTGTAATCGTAATCGCGCCAAAACGCGAGCCGGCATCACCTGACCTTATACAAATCATGGTCGGTACATTTCGATGATTACTGCTTGCCTGGCCAGCGTCAGCAGCGATAATAGTATCGATCTTAGTACTGGCGGTAATCTGGTTCTCGTACGTATATATAGCTATTGTCCCCGAGTGCACCCCTCGTATGAATATAAGACTCTGCACATTGCCATACCATAGACCACTTACTGAGCTCTGCATGTACAGCAGTTTCGCACTTGATATAGTTGCACCCCATGGCAGGTTATACGTCTCGCTCGTGCCAATATCGGCCCAAATACGTGGATTCATCGCCGCGAGAGATGTGGCGTCGTCCATACTAGCATCTGCGGCAGACTTTGCATTACCTAACACTGGATAAATCTGCACTTGTTGAGAACCTGCTGGAATATTTAGTGCTATCCCGACAAGCAAGCATGTATCTGAGCTTCCACCGTTATTTTGAAGTGGTGAGCTCGCCACACTGTTCACGTCAGAACACGCAGGTTTCTTATTTGTTGGCATTGCCATTGAAATACTACCTGTTTGCACTCTGGTGTATTGCTCTTGTATGAACGCTTCAAATGTTTTTGTTGCGTCAGTAAAACGCGCATTACGAATCGAGCTCTGCGTGAACGCAAACGCCACCAATAACAACATCCCGCTGATTGCGAGAAACAACATCACTTCAATAATCGTAAAACCTTGTTGCCGATGCTGTGTCATATGTAGAGATTATAGCATAAGCGCTGTCACACACCGAGGACAAAGCCGACATATAGCTGCACCAATTCTTCCCCAAAAAGAAACGCAACGACAGTTGCCGCAATCAAGAATGGACCGAATGGAATATGAGCTGTTCGACTCAGCTTTTGCGTAACAAGTCCAGGTAGTACATAGAGGAACCCTAGGAAGTTTGCCAAAATAAGCGTCAGGAGCGCACCTTGCCACCCTACAAGAAAACCAATAGCAATACCGAGTTTAACGTCACCGAGACCGACCCACTCGCCCTTAGAGAGAATATGCAATAACCCATATACACCCGCAACCGGTAGCAGACCGTAGAGAGCCTCAATAGGCCATACTGTCCAGGAAGTTCCACAGAGCATCATCCGACAAAAGAATATAATACATGCAATCACAATCAACGGGAACATGGCTTTGTCTGGCAATAGTGACCAGCGGAGGTCATATACGAATAATATTGCAAGTAGCACAAGCGCAACCAACCACAAGCCGAACAAGCCTCCAGATAGCAGACTCTCTAAGCCATATGGCCAATATATGTAGCTCACGGCATACGCAAGCCCAAGCAACACTTCTGTAATAATCATATGTATACCAATGCTCTTGTGACAATAGCGACATTTGCCACGAAGCCATAGCCAACTACCTATCGGGATAAGGTCAATCGGCGCCAAGATGTGATGGCAGTGTTCACACTCCGAACGTTCATGCACAAAATCACGTTTTTTATATAGCCGCCACGCGACAGCACCAGCAAAACTGCCAAAAATCGCCCCAAACCAAAACAAAGATAATCCAAATAGCCATTCCATATGACTCTTATGCTAACAGAAACGCTTATAAAAAAGAACTCCCTCGGGCGAGGGAGTTCTCTCTATTACTATTTCTTTTCTAGCCGTTATCGACGCAGAATGTACCACCGTTTTCAAGCTTCACACGTACTGCAGCTTGATTTGCAGTACCGGCAATTGCATTTTCCCCGCTACACTTAGCAGCAGAGTAAACAAACATCGTGTTGTCTGGCACAGCCGTTGCAAGATCAGTCGTGTTGCTTTTCCATGTAAGGCTATAAGCCGTACCGTTTGGATCACTAAATGAAGTGCCGCCGACATTCAAGTACGAAGTTTTAATGGTATCTACCTTCGCCTGAGTATTCGGAATTGCCCCTCCGTTATTGCTTTGGTAATTTTGGATACTCGTCAGCACTCGTGAGCCGTCGCTACGACGCTGCGTGTCACGCTGCTGCCTCTGTAACGCTGGCAAAGCCAGGAATACAACTAAGAATATTAACCCCGCAATTGCAAGGACCAAAACCACCTCGATGATGGTGAAACCCTTCTGCTTTTTCCTATCTGAGTTCATATTTTCCTTTCCACCCTTTTAAAGGGATACGAACTTAAAACCATTATGCTTATGATTATAACAACATGCGTTGAAATAACAATCCTTTTTTTATAGCGAGACGCCACCGTTGACCAAGCCATAAATCGGCAGAAGAATCGCACCCACCATACCACCAGCAACAACTGCGAGGAGTACCATTAGGATCGGTTCAATTGCCGTCGAGATAGATTTGATTGAGTTATCGACTTCGTTTTCGTAAAATGTTGCAGCCTTCCCCATCATATTATCAATGCTACCCGACTGCTCACCGATGCCAATCATCTGTGGCACAAGCGACAAGATGTAATCTTCGTTCTTTATTGATATTGATAAAGCCTTGCCTGATTTGACTTTTTCAGAAGCACGGTCAACCGACTCTCTCACAACACTATTGCCGATAGATCGTGCTGAAATCCGTAGCATCTCCAGCATCTGTACGCCACTCTGAAGGAGTGTCTCGCCAGTGCGGCAGAAACGCGCCATGTATAATTTACGAAAGAGGTCTTTAAAGATTGGCACGTTTAGTTTAAATAGGTCCATCTGCCGACGGCCTGCATCTGTTTTGATGTGTCTGCGAAGCAAGAAGATGCCACCAATCAGAACAATAAGCACAAGCCACCAGAAATCACTCACGAAATGCCCCGCTTGGACCATGATATTTGTTGCAAGTGGTAGAGGCTTACGCAAGCTTACGTACAAGTTCTCTATCTGTGGCACAACAGATGTCAACATGAAGATAATGACACCCATGATGACGGCAAGGACAATCCCCGGATATACCATCGCGCCCCGTACCTTCGAGCCAATCTCAGCTTCTTTTTCCTGTTGGTCGGCGATACGTTCAAGCGCTTTGTCGAGCGTTCCCGATACTTCACCGGCCGCAATAAGCGCAATATAGAGCTCTCCGAATATTTCGTGTTTCGCAAACGAATTTGCAAGCGTGTTACCGCCCTCGACACTGCCGGTGATATCTTGGATGATACCCTTCAGCTTTACGTTGGCGGTTTGCTCCTGTACCGTATGAAGGCTCTGCGACAATGGAAGACCAGCATTGATAAGCGTAGAGAGCTGTCGTGAGAAAATCACTCTGTCTTTGACAGTGATGCGGTTTTTTAGAGCATCAAGGATATTTTTCCTCTCTGTCTCAAGCACGATATTGGTCGGTACAAGGTTGCGGCTCATGAGTAGTTTCGCCGCTTCGCGTTCAGACTCGGCCTGAACGGTCGAACGAACAATCTTGTTACTTGAGGTATCGCGAGCCGTATATGCGTAATTCAGCATCGAACGTTACCCCCTCATCATTCGATCAAATTCGGTTAAATCAACGGCAAAATTACGTGCTTCTTCATACGTTACCTGTCCTGCTTGAACGAGGCCTACGAGAGTCTTGTCCATTGACTGCATTCCTTGATCGCCACCAGTCTGAATGACTGCGTCAAGTTGATGGGTCTTGCCTTCTCGGATAATATTTCTCACTGCAGGAGTTGCAACCAAAATCTCAGCTGCGACTGTTCTACCACCACCGATAGACGGCACTAGTCGTTGTGAACAGATTGCCATCAGAATATTGGAAAGCTGAGCACGAATCTGTGGCTGTTGGTGCGGAGGAAACACGTCAATCATACGGTCAATTGATTGTGCGGCAGAGTTGGTGTGTAGCGTCGCAAACACTAAGTGACCTGTCTCAGCAATCGTGATAGCAGCAGAAATTGTTTCGAGGTCACGCATCTCACCAATCAAGACAACATCAGGGTCTTGGCGGAGTGAAGAGCGGAGTGCGGCGGAGAAACTATATGTGTCATAGTGAACCTCGCGTTGCACAACCACTGATTTCTTTGACTTATGGGTAAACTCGATCGGGTCTTCAATAGTAATAATATGATGCGATTTTTCCGTATTGATTTTGTCGACAATTGCCGCAAGTGTCGTAGATTTACCCGACCCAGTCGGACCAGTAACAAGCACGAGACCTCGAGGGTATTCCGAAAAACCACTCACAATAACAGGCATACCGAGTTCCTGAATAGACTTGATTTCATTCGGAATCAAACGAAGCGCAGCCGCAAGGTTACCGCGTTCATGAAAGGCATTTACTCGGAAACGACCCAAATCACCAAAGGCGAAGCTGAAGTCGAATTCCTTGTCTTTCAGTAAAATCTGCTGTTGTTCGGCATCAAGAATCGCAAAAACGAGTCGTTCGACCGTATCTTCATTCATAATATCTGTGCCAGCAACGGCTACTAGTGAACCGTCAATCCTGAGCATCGGCGGCAAACCAACTTGAATATGAAGGTCTGACGCTTTCTTGCGAATAACGTCTTCTAGTAGTGTTTCGATTCGTAAGTCTTGTGCCATATATCTATTCCCACTCCTTATTTATGCCATATTTGCCGCAACGCGGTTTACTTCTTCTAGTGTCGTTAGTCCTTGTAGCGCCTTGAGATAACCATCTTGGCGCATCGTCACCATTCCTTCGACGATTGCTGCACGTTGGATATCCGCACTCGTTGCGCGTTTCACGATAAGATTTTGAATTGACTCGGTGACATCCATGACCTCATAAAGACCGACTCGACCTTTGTAGCCACCAGGGTTCTGCGGGGAATCCTTGCCCTTCATTAAAGTATAAGCGTTTTGACCAGCAAGGGGAAGGTCTTTGTAGCCCAAATCCTCTGAGACGGCTGCTACCTCTTCTTTTGTTTTCGGTAACAGCATGCCGACCGTTTCGTTAATACTGGCAATCTCACGCTCATTTGCTGCAACGGGTTCTTTCGTCTTGCTCAGGCGCCGCACAAGACGTTGACCGATGATTGTATTGACTGTACTAGCAATCAAAAATGGCTCGATACCCATATCGAGAAGACGCGGCAACACACCTGCCGCAGAGTTGGTATGTAATGTGCTAAACACGAGGTGTCCGGTTAGTGCAGCTTGCACGGCCAGGTTCGCTGTTTCTTTGTCACGAATCTCCCCCACCATGACGACATTTGGGTCTTGGCGGAGAATTGAGCGAAGGCCCGAAGCAAACGTCAAGCCAACTTCATTGTTTACTTGGATTTGGTTGACACCGGACATTTTATATTCGACCGGATCTTCAAGTGTCACAATGTTTATAGAGTCATTTTTTATCTCTTGGATGAGCGCATACAAACTCGTCGACTTTCCCGAACCAGTAGGACCAGACGTCAGCACCATACCGTTTGGTTTGGCGACACCTTTTCGAATCATACGGAGCCCACGTCCTGCATACCCCATTTCTTCGAGCTTAAAACTCGAGCCTGATTTATCGAGTAGACGAATAATAACTTGCTCACCCCACACGACTGGACTAATGGCAATACGTAGGTCAACATCTTTACCTGCTGTGCGAACTGCAAACTGTCCATCTTGTGGTACACGGTGTTCGTCAATCTTCAAATTGGATAAAATTTTTATTCGGGATATCAGAGCTGGCTCGATGGATTTTGGCAATTTCATGATTTCTCGAAGCACACCATCAATACGACAGCGAATACGTAATTCACCTTCCGTGGGCTCAATATGAATGTCTGATGCGCGTGAACGAGCGGCATATTCCAAAATTGTGTTGAGAGCCCGGCTAATTGGTGAATCCTGTTTGATGTACAGTGCATTGCTTTCAATATCACCTACACCTTTCGTATCTTCGCTAACAGCTGCAGTGATTGCATCCCCTACTCCCTCAGCAAGATCAGTCTTATATTGATCAAGTATATGCTGAATGCCTTTTTCTGAAGCCATGTAGACTTTAAGGGGACGTTGAATCTTATTTGCCAAGAAGTCAACTGCTTGCACATTGTTCGCATCGAGCATAGCAATTGCAAGACGCTTAAGACCAGATGAGTTCGTACCAGGACTTAGCTCACCGAGGGGGACTGTCATGTAGCGCTCAGCGATTTCCCTCGATAATAACGCCAAGACTTTCTGATCAATCATGGCTTCTGTTAAATTGACGTACGGAATAGCTCCAGCTTGTGCTATTAGGCGCGTCAGGGTCTCATCATCTACTACACCGCTCTGTAGCAGTTCGGTGATAAATGGAGTACCTGTTACTTTCGCAGACTTATGATGCTCATCAAGCTGCTCCTTCGTAAGTGCTTTCTCGCTGATGAGTAGTTGTTCAAGTTTCCCTTGGAGCTCTTCTGTAATAACAGCCATGTGCGCCTCAGCTCCTAGTTACCAATTGGCTTTTGGTCACCGCCTTCAATAGAAATTGGAACTGTTGGGTTGATGGCCCGTTCGTTGAAGATACTCGATGATGGCGGTGTGATAGAGGAATTAATGCGTGTCGAAATTTCAACACTCACTGGCTGTAGGGTTTGGTCGCCGATGACGAGTTTGATTGAAAAGTACACAATAAGTGCAACGACTGAAATAATTACGATAAGTACTGCTATGTCTGATTTCTTCATGGTTTCATACTCTCCGTTCCTAGTTGTACGCCCGATGAAGGCACAAAATATGTCACGCCTTCAATTGTAGCTGAAAGCTGCGCATCAGAACCTTGGACTACTAGTTTTGTAATCTTGATTGGACGAATCACTCGCTCAATATCACTAAGTGCGGCCGAAATCTGGTCATACGACCCTCGTACACTCATAGAAAAGCCAAGCGTCTGCGGTCCGACTTCAGACGTAGTTGTTGTAACAGTTACGTTCGTATCACCGGCCGTTAATGTTTCGACGGAAACACCAGATAATGGCAAGATAACCTTCGATAGCGAGTTAGCAAATGTCGCAGAGTCGCTCGTCGTCGGTAATGCATCGAGGATAACCTGCAAGTTCGAACTCATACTTGCATCAACAGATGTTACCTTTACTGCCGCAAGATTACTGTCCGCGACAAGAGCATCAACATTTTTCTTGAGTTGTGTTGCATTCGTAATATTTTGTTCGACAATTTGGTTCGTATCAATCTTTTTGTTTATGACACTTTGGTTGAAGATAACCTGCGCAACCAGGAATTGCATAACAACACCACAAATCGTTACAACGACAGCTGCCGCTGCAACCCAAATGAAGATATTCTTGCTTGTTTGTGCAAGCTGCTGACGTTTCTTTAGCCCTGTTAGCTTACTATCATTCTGCGCCATCTGGTTTTGCCCCCTCTGCTGCCGTACTCTCGGCGAATAAATTCGGCGAATCTTGTTTCGATGGTGTGGTCTCGAGCTTCGGAATTGTCACATTAACATCACGTGAGCTATGAAGGAAGGCTGCTTGGTTATAAACTGCTGAGATTTTAAAGCCAACTACACGCAAACCATCACTTGTTTTAGACATTGTCTGCTCTAGAATAGTAAGCTCTGAGAATAACGGTTCCTTGGTTGTCTCATTGGCCTCACTTGTCACACGATACTCTGCTTGCGCATTCTCCATAATGTCTCGGAATGTCACAAGACCACTAAAATCGGCTGCTTCGCCCTGGAATATAATAGTATGCGTCTCATCATCAACATCAACAGATGTGAGGCTTACATTGTTCGGCGCCTTTGGGTTCAGTATGGGTAGAATGCTAAACAGACGAGAGAAATCGTTCTTGCCGTCATGCAAACTCGACAGATTGGCTAATTGATTCTGGATCGTCACGTACTTGTCGATATCCGTAATTTTAATAAGTTCTGCCTGCTTATCATTGATACTGTTTGTAAGAAGTGTCTTGTGTAAGTTTTGTGCCACATATACCCATAAAGCTAGTGCAACGGTCAGGCCAATTGCAATCATACTGAGCAAAATTGCCCAGCCAATCACTTGAGCCTGTGCACGGCGTGCCTTGAGGTACTCACGTTTAATATCTGGTAAGAGATTCAGGCGAATCATGCGTCAGGCCCTCTCTCTGCTAAACCAACTGCAACCGCAAACTGTGCTGAAAGCGCCTGGAGCTTTGTCTGATCGGCTTGACTGACAGTTACTTTCTGCCATGGGTTGCCTAACTCAGTTGGCAGACCAACTTTATCAGCCAGATACGCACCGAGATTTGGAATCGTAACACCGTAGTCAGATACTATCATACCTCCGACAGGAACTTGAGGATACCGTGTCTGGAAGAACTTGATAGACTTAATTATTTCACCAACAAATTGGTCGACTGTCGCTGTTAGTGAACGCACGACTTGTCCTTCAAGTTTATCTGGTTGCATGCCAAACTTCATAATGAACTGGGTGGCTTGGGCCATCTCGATATTCAAATTTTGGGCTGCCGCTTTAACCATTGTCTGCATACCTGATGGTAGTGAGCGAATAAGTCGAGGGGCATCGCCATAGGTCATGACAATGTCGGTTGCAAAATCACCGATTTCAATGATGAGACGAGCGTCTTTAACACCTGTTGTTAACAGTGAGCGGGTCAGCGCTACGGAATCGGGCTCGATTGCCAAAACATTCAGCCCCAGACTTTCAATAAGATCGAGTCGTTCTTCACTGAATTTGTTGGCAACACTAGCAAGCAGTACTTCGACTTTGCTCTGGTCATCCATCGAGCGACCAAGCATTGCCCAGTCAATCTTTGCTTCGTCAATGCTCATGGGGATATATTGTTCAGCTTGATACTTGATAGTAGCGGCCATCTCACTCGCTGGCATGTCTGGCATGTCGATGACAGTAGCGAACATCTTGTTTGATGGCACACCGACAATAACATCTTTGGTCTTTATACCACTCTGGCCTATGACTGTCGTAATAATCTCGCCAAGCTTTCGTTGGTCATCTGGCGCATCGGAGCTACTCAGACGGATATCAACTGGAACAGCACCGTATTTGTCGAGTGTCCAGCTGCCATTTCCGCCCTTTAATTGCACAACCCGCACTGCTGTCGTGCCAATATCGAGTGCAAAATAGTCGCCCACCGGTGAAAACAAACTCATGTTACCTCTTATTATACATAAGCATTTTGGGTTTACAAATAGATTTCACTCTTTTCCCTCGCTTATAGGCGAGATGGCAGCTCATATTGGTACTTCACCGTGATAATTGGCTGTTCAGCTGCAGCATCATAATTACTCAAAATCGTCTCGGCACTGAGATTAAATATCTCGGCTGGTGTCGTATCGCCTATATTGTCAAAACCTGCCGTTCTGAATGGCAAGACGCGGCCCTGAGCAATCAATGTCCCGTTGACCGTCAACTGTTGGTTACAAGTTGCTGTTGACATCTTCGGAGCGGCATTACCGTCATAACTGTCGCAAGTATAGATGTTTCCCTCTGTGCTATATACGCCATATACCGCTGTCACGCCGCTCGCGAAATGAATATTTATAGGTCCTTCGGCAATAATCACAAGCTGTGGCAACTCGTCGATTGAACCATAGGCACCATTTGGAGGTGCAACGGAGCTGTCAATCCAAATATTGTTCCCGGTTGCACCGTTGTTTTGCGTAACATGCAACACTGTCTGCTGGCTCTTTGCCAATGTACCGCCAGTGAGATGGAGGGCACCGTTATTTCCTGCGAAAGTGTATGTACGATTCGTCAAGTTCACTAGACTCACAGCACTACCGGGTACTGCCTGAGTTGCACCAGAAGCTAACCGGTACATTGCAGCCATATTTGGTAGACAGTGCGAAGTTTTATCTGCAGTCGCGTAGTTAGTGATTAACAGACTTCCCAGGAAATAACCATTGTCGTCTGCACCGTAGCTATTGAAGCCACCTGTACCAAACAGGAGTTTCTTTCTATCTGGGGCTGCTGTATTGCTATACACATTACCCATCGAGCCATATTGCGAGACTATACCCGGTGATGTTGCCGCATACCAGCCATACGAACCACGCGCTGTCGAATACGTATGCATCAAAACACCATACGGATTACTGGCACTGACGACAGCTTTCGGAACATTACACACCCCACCTGAAGTCGAGAACGATCCTCCGACGCGGATATCGCCATTCTGAACCTGTAGCGCAGGATACTTACCAATATATATACAGGTCACGACAGGATTAGGAGTTCCTATTTCAGTACCCGCCTCACCCACTAGCGTCAGACTTGCACAAAGACGTGCAGTTGGTGTGTTGATGGTGATGTTGTTACAATCTCGCAATAATTGCTTCGCACCTGTTGCATATGCATGAGTGACGGCTACGTTTGTCGAGTCGCAGGCCGCAATGGCTGTTTCACCCGCGTTAAACTGCGCAGCGCCTGTAGCAGTGGTTTCATACCATACCTTCGTGCTATAGGTATATTTTGAATCAATGGTCTGGAAGTTTTGATTACGATTACCAAAGAATGAGAAGTCAACGATATCACCTAGTGATCCATCTGTGGCGCTTTTTTCTATCGAGCCCGTAACGCCAGTATCGCAACTAATCAAACCATATATTGAGTCATAAGGCAGTCCGACGCCCAACAGGTTCATGGTATGTGCAGGTGTTATGACTGCCCTGTATCGAGTATGTGGTTGCATGGTAATCCTGATAGTGTCAGTTTCTGCTCTTACTGTACTACCTCTTAACACTGCACCAGGCCCCCACACAAATGTTTGATAACCTGAGTCTCCAGGTTCGTACCATTTTGAATCACCACCTGATGAGCTAAATGTGGAAGTTATCTCACCAGGTTTTTTGACCAGTCTCGTCCAAGTCTCTCCACCATCAGTAGATTTCTCAATATACATCGCTACCCTGTTATCCGTTAGACCATTACCGCTCCCTAAATAGTCGTCATCCCAGTCGACGCTATTGTCAATGTCAAAAAAGTTAACATTTTGGTTTGTAGCTGGAGTCGTTGTCGTACATGGCAGACCAAACTCGAATCGTTGTGTTGTATAGAACTTCTGAGCGTTACCGAGACCAAGGCGAATAGTACTATAGTTACGATTACTACCCCCTGCAGCAACTGGTGCGATATAGCGGCGACAGCCTGCAGCATAGTCACATTGTGGCAACTCTATCTTAAATCGAACTTGCTGTTGTCCAGCGCCATCGTTCGAGCCTTCATGTACCCCTGACATATAGGCGATTGATATACTTAATTTATACAGACCACCCGTTGCAGCGTCTGAGAGCGCGTTGTTTTTGAAATCTTGAGGGATACTATAATTGGCATAGAATTGCTTATTATTATTTTTTGTACCAGTTTGACTATTCGTAGCGTTTGGACTATTTACAACTGGGTTCGTCGCGTCATAGTCACCACAGACATTATAGGCATGAATTGGGTAGAAATAGTCTTGAGTACCACTAGCAGTCTGATATTTAATTGTTACCATAATGAACGCTTTATCAGTTGCGCCGAAGTCCTTATTGTAGACATAACAAATGCCTCCAGTCAAAGCGAAATACGATGCCTGCGATTTGTCGTTGAAATATGCCGCAGCATCAACCTTCATGATGTCACCGGCTGGTTCATGACGCAAAATATGCGAGATAATCTCTGTATTCGGGGAAGATGCATCCTCAACTGGAGCTGTGGTGTAATTATCATTACTATTGAGCGTAAACTTAAGTTTCGTCATAGACTCAGAATTCGGCGAAATATAGACATTCGTATCAGGATCTGCAGCTTCTACAACGGGCTGACGCAGATACAGAAATATTCCTCCTGCTAGAACTGCGACGAACAATACTATCGCAGAAACAAGTAGCCTTCTTTTTTTCTTAGCATATGGCATCATCATGGTTATTTTACCATAAACATGATGGATTGTGCTTCATAAATTCATTGTACATGTTTTACATTACCTCTGTTATAATGCTCGTATGAGTTTATCTATCGGAATCGTTGGCCTGCCAAATGTCGGCAAGTCTACCCTCTTTAACGCCCTGACTGACGCTGGCGCGCTGGCGGCCAACTACCCTTTTGCTACTATTGAGCCAAATACTGGTGTCGTTCCTGTACCTGACGAACGTCTCCATGTGCTGCAAAAAATGTATTCAGCACAAAAGGTCATACCTGCGACTGTTGAATTCGTCGACATTGCCGGTCTGGTCGCTGGAGCCAGCAAGGGCGAAGGTCTCGGCAATCAGTTCCTCGCAAATATTCGCGAGTGTGCCGCTGTCGTTCATGTTGTCCGCGCATTTGAAAACAGCGACATTGTTCATGTCGCCGATACAATTAACCCGGAAAATGACATCTCTGTTATAAACACGGAGCTTATCTTGGCCGACCTTCAGACCATTGAGCATCACTTACCAAAACTAGAAAAAGAAGCAAAGGCCGACCCGAAAAAACGCATTGAAATTGAAGCCCTACGTTCTTTGAAACAAGGTCTGGACTCTGGTATCATTCCAGCATCCGGCGTTGAAAACATACCACCTACCCTACAGCTCCTGACTATGAAACCAGTTATTTATGCGTTTAACATCGATGAGGAGACGCTCGCGAATATCAACAAACAGGCCGAATTGCGCGCACTTGTTGCCCCATCGGACTGTGTCTTTATATGCGCAAAACTCGAAGAGGAACTACGTGGACTCGACGATTCGGAAGCAAAAGAACTGCTTGAAAGCTACGGTGTCAATGAATCTAGTCTTGTTCAACTTGCAAAAGCTGCGTACCATACGCTTGGTCTACAAAGTTATCTCACCGCTGGTGAAAAGGAAGTCCGCGCTTGGACGATTCATCAGGGGGATACGGCCCCGCAAGCTGCGGGCGTGATTCATACTGATTTTGAAAAAGGCTTCATCGCCGCGCAGATTGTCGCCTACCCTGACCTCATTACCTCAGGCTCAGAACTTGCTGCCAAACAAGCTGGCAAGATTCACACTGTTGGCCGTGATTATGTCATGCAACCAGATGATGTGGTTGAGTTTCGATTTAATGTCAAAAAATAATCTATAAAAAAGAGAAATGCCCGGTCCTGTACGCTTGCGCGCCAGTGACCGGGCTCAGAAGACTCATCCGCACTTACCATGCGGTGGTCTAGAGTAACATCCGATTCATTTCCCTCCCAACTAGGGGATTAAGCTAATAAGCCTCCTTTCGTCAAACTCTCCCTTTGACGAACGGGCTTTCAGCCCTGCAGACCAGCCGGATTGCGCCGGATTGCTGCAATGATGAGACCGCCAACCGCCAGCAGGCCGAGGCCAATGAGGCCAAGGTTACCGCTGAAGCCGCCGGTGAAGGCAAGGGACGGGGGTGCAACGCACCCGAGTTCCTTCTTCTCATCGGAGTTCAGGTTGCGGATCTTCACCCAACCAGTGTCGTTCTGGACGACGGTCGGGTCAGCAACCCACTCCCCACGGACCTCGGACTCGACGTCCTCGCTCCACTTCCAGGAGAAGGTGGTCAGGAGTTCCCAGTCACGGGTCTCCACGCCTGCCTTGCACGACGAACGGTCATCGTGCTTCTTGTCAACCAGGTCGACCGGCGACTCGGGGTAGCACCCCAGAGTCCACCATTCGTCGTTGGTCAGCTCACGGGTCTTGACCCAGCCGGTGTCATTCTCGACCACCGGATCAGCCAGTACCCATCCGCTGTCCTTCCACACCGGGTACTGCACTTCGTCCCACGTGCGTTCGAAAACGCCGTAGCAGTCGGTGTAGCCGTCGAAGAAAGGAACCCTGACGGGGGGCGGCGGCAAGATTGTGCAGTCAACCGCGGCCTGGACGGTCACGGTAGCGCTGATCTTGTTCTTGCCCTCGCCGACGTACGTCCACCCTTCCGGAAGCGGCTTGAATTCGCCGTTCGGATCGGAAGTCGGCACGACCACGGTGTACACACCAGGGAGAACGTTGGTCAGATCAGTGACCTCGTTTTCTTCCTCGTCGTACACAGTTGCCACACCGACGCCCTCGGGCTTGGTGATGGTGATTGATCCACCGGTGAAGATGCCAGCACCCTGGTCACCCACCCGGCACTGCTGACCGAAAACCTCGACAGCCGGAGCTTCGATGTTCGGGCGGCAGTTGGTCTCGACGGAGACGACGGTCTTGCTGGTGTCGATGTCACGCTCGGCGCCCAGGATGTCCTGGAACCAAACGCTGATCGGCCCGCCGTCGCCGTAGTCCTCGGCGAAGTACTTCTCGAAGATGACCTTGCTCTGTCCGGACAGGACCTTCACCACGTTCCACGTCGGGCCCGACCCATAGTCGGTCGGTACCTTGGTGTCACCAGTGAAGGAGTAGTCGGGCCAGCGATCCCAACGAGAGTTGTTGGTGTAGGTGATCTTGACGTACCCTCCTTGCGGGGTGCACTTCTCCTCCACCTGGAACACCGGCTTGCACTTCGCGTCGGTATACGACACCTGGGTGGTGTCGTAGGGGCCGAACACAGTCTGTCCGACCAGCTTGACGTCGCCAATCGGAACTGCGGTGTACACCCGGGCGTTGGCCGGGCCAGTCACCATCCAGGAGTTCTGGTTGGTGGCAGGAGCCTCGACCGAGCCTGCTGCGAAGCAGGTGCCCGGCGTGTACTTCGGAACTGCGACAGTGAATTCGGTCATGCAGTTGGGCACGGTGATGCCCAGCTCGCTCATCTCGCCGTGCTTGTCGGCGTAGATGGGCGGCCAACCGATGTTGTCAACCGGGTAGGTGATGGCGGCGGGCCAGACGATCGTGGCGTCCTTGTTGACCTTCTGCTTGTCCTGCTGCCAGGCCCAGCCAGGGCCACACACGTAGTCGGGCAGCTTCGGAATCGAGGTAAACCACCCCTGGTCCGAAGAGCCTTCCTTCGAGGTGACGAAGTGCTGGGTACCGGAGTTCTCCCACCCAGCCGGCTTCGACGGGTTCAACTTCTGGTAGAAGTAGAGCCCCGTCCCGTACTTGTACTGGACCGCCACGGCGCGCTTGCACATGATGACGTGGGAGATGTCCTTCCCACTGCTGTGCGTGAGCTTGTCCCCCGGCTTGACGCCGTTGTAGAGCTCGTTCGCCGCGTCACCGGAACCGGCCTTCACGATGGCCGAGAACCAGTTGTAGCCCGAGGGGTTTGCTGGCACCGCGAACGGTGTCGGCACCGGCTCGTACTTGACGCAGATGGCGCCGTTGCCGAAGCTGGCCTCCCAGGTGTCCGGGTTGTTGTACTTCGGATCGTTCGGGAAGGTGTCGTCCGGCTGGGTGCCGAGCTGTTCAGCCGAGCATCCGTCCGCGTTCACGTCGGCGTCAGCCTTGGTGTTCGCGCACTTGTCGGCATTATTCCCTACGCCGTCGTCGTCAGCATCGGCCGACTCGTTCGGATCGTTCGGGAAGGCGTCGTCCTTGTCGGGGACGCCGTCGCCATCGGTGTCAGGGTCTTCCGGCGTACAGAAGGAGTTGGGAACATCCCAGCTGTAGCTGACGGATTCTCCCGTGCCGGGTTCGGCGAGCTGGTCCCTTGCCTTCGCTGTCACGCTGACGGGCACAATG
Organism: uncultured Candidatus Saccharibacteria bacterium; assembly: GCA_964536265.1. Classification (GTDB taxonomy): domain Bacteria; phylum Patescibacteriota; class Saccharimonadia; order Saccharimonadales; family Saccharimonadaceae; genus JAPUDS01. The sequence continues at coordinate 49,772 of CAZHVV010000002.1, forward strand.
CACTTCTCCGAAGAGAAGTTGACGTTCGTCTGATCTCCGGGGTAAAGGCTGAAGCCTCCATCCGGATCAACGGTGCCGTCAATCGTGACGATGATGTTGCCGTAGGCCACGTCGCTGCTGACGTTCTCCATGCGGAGCTTGCCAGCGACGGCAATGGACACAGCAAGGTCACCCTTCGAAGGGTTGATTGCCACGACCGCGGCCTTGACGACCTTGGCCGGCGCTTCAGCTTCAGGCTCCTCTGCCACTGGGGCAGCGGACTCTTCAACTTCGGCTTGTGCCTCGGCCTCCTCGGCCTTGGCGGTCTCCGCTTCGGCAGCCTTCTGCTTGTCGGCTTCCGCCTTGGCTTCGGCTTCCTTGGCCTTGGCGAGTTCTGCGGCCTTCTTGTCGGCTTCGGCTTGCGCCAGCCTGTCTGCTTCGGCCTTGGCGAGTTCTGCGGCCTTCTTGTCGGCTTCGGCTTGCGCCTTGACCTTCTCGGTTTCCGCCTTGGCTTCGGTTTCCTTGGCTTCAGACGACGATTCGGCTTGCGCCGTGCTCGTCGACGTGTCGTCGGCATTCGCAATCCCCATCCCCACCGGGGATGAGATTGTAACGAGACCCGCGGCTGCCAAAGCAGCCAGCGTCCTCTTGATCCAAGGGTTCATACCCTTCACATCCTTCCCCCACTTATCACTAAGTGATGGAGCCAATCCCACGCCGGAATCTCCGGAGTGGGTAGTCGATCACCGCAACGTCAAGAAGAATTGTTTGACTGTACTGTCTGGTCTGTAATTACTTGGAAACTATCGGATGTTAAGTACTGCTTAGGGGTCACGCGCGTGGACCCCCGGGTACAAAAACCCGAACATCCTTCCGCGGACCACAGCTAAACAACCTCCCATCCATCACTAGATGAGACTACGAAGATTTTAACATATTTGTAATAAAAAGGCAATACTCACGTATCAGGGGTAGAGTATCTTCTCTACTTGACGGGTAATCTCCGCAATTTTGTCCCAGGATTGGTTATTTGTCAGGATTGCAATAACGTATGTCCCCTTCGGATGATAGACAATTGACGCATCATTTAAATACCCGTAGAGGAAGCCGACTTTATCCGCAACAACCGCACTCGTACCCGCCGGTACTCCGCGGCGATAAATCTGCCGTTTCATCAGCCCAAGCAAATGGTCGCGACTTGAGGTACTCATGATAGAAGCTTTTTGTATTTCGATAAGTAGCTTCACGAGATCATTCGCCGATGTATGGAGGGGTTGAGTTAGATTTACCATCGATGTAGCAGTTGAATAGCCTCGACCATAATAAAATGTATTTATTGTCGTGCGTCCGAATTTTGAGAGAAACGCCTCGGCGCAATTATTGTCAGAGACGACAATCATTTTCTCGAGACATACATCTATTGTTGTATCGTTAATTGGGTCTGTCATAGCAACCTTGCCCCCATCAACTTGGTTGAGTAAGTACGCCGCCACGTACAATTTATATGTACTAGCTGACACGACAGATGTTGCACCACCAACCTGTCCTGAGGTATTACTGCCGTCAATTTGCTGCACTTTGACAGTAATCTCAGCAGTATTCGCAAGGTCAGTAAGGTATGCATTCAGCGCAGCATAACCACTTGTGTAGGTACGTTCATACACAACTTTCGGCTCAACAGTAATGATAGTTACTGTTGCTGTGTGCGTACTGTTGGCTAGTAAGGCCTTCCCTATCGCCTCGGCAGAAGTTGCAGTATCGATTGCTTTGCCACTTTTACCAGTACTACGACTGATTTCGTTACCATCAATCATCTTGACTGTTATCTCGGTAGGATTGGCGTTGACCTTTGGACCGATAGCCGTCAATAGATACGTGCCAATATTATCCGTGCTGTATGACATTGCGAGACTGCCGTCTTCTTTGTCGACAAAACGAAGCCAGGCCCCAAGCGTTTCGCGTTTCACTACTAGACTAGTTGATTCATAGGTTAGGGTAAAATCGTGCTCTATGACTGTGTTGGCCTGTTTCGCGATATCTTCAACAGCCGCCTTCTTGCGGTCCGCCTGGACAGCCGTAAATGGTACTGTCACTGTTTGGGTGTTGCCGAGTGAATATTGGCTTGTGAGTATTGCTTGTCTTGCGGCATTATCTGTTACCTTTGCGCCAGCGACCTCTTCCTGTGCCGTTGCTTTACCACCCATAACAGTTACTGTTGCATCCTTCGGGCTTACTTGAAGGATTCCTAACTGTTCCGTAATTTTGTTACTCAACTTCTGTTCATCAAATTCAAACGTCATATTGTTGAGGTTTGGATGTGCTAGTACGATACTAAATGGCAACAGTCGCTGCCAAAGCGGATACACGACCGCGTACTTTGCGACGGCAGCTGCGTTATATGTTGCCCCAAGTTCGCTCGCGGGCAGCGTAAGTCTTTCCTCACCATTAACCCTGAGGGTAGCTTTCGATTGTGGCAATAGCTGCTCAACGCGCTGTTGGAGTTCGCCTTGTAGTTTATAACCATAGCGTTCACCCGACAACGACGCGAATGGCAATGTCCTGTTGGTCGGATACAACAGCTGTATGACTATACTCACAGCCGCGAGACTACCGAAGACAATACCAAAAGGCACGAGAAATTTCTTGCTCGTGATACATGCTCTCACCTTTTGCCAAAACTGCTTCATAGCGCTGAAGGCTATTATATCACCCAGCTCAGAAGTTTTCTGAAGAGATGAACAAAAAATTACTTCTGTCGCTCGAGGTAACTGCCATCGCGAGTATCAACTTTGATAACATCGCCAGTCTTGATAAATCCTGGCACTTTGATGACTTTTCCAGTCTCAAGTGTCGCGTCTTTCTGAATCGAACTTGTTGTATCGCCTTTGACTGCATTTTCAGTATACGTCACACTCAGAGCGATTGTTTTTGGTAGCTCAACACTAATTACGCGCTCGCCAAAGAATTGCAGCTCGACCGAGTCACCCTCGCGCAAGTAATCACCCGCATCACCCATATCCTCATTTGGCAGCTGAAATTGCTCGAAACTCTCTGGGTCCATAAAGTAAAAATCTGTACTGTCATTGTAGAGATATTGTACTGTTTTAGTGTTCACCTCGGCTCGCTCAATCTTCTCAGCACCTTTGTAGGTTTTAGGGATAACAGCGCCGTTCACCAGGTTTTTCACTTTCACATTCACAATACTCCCACCGCGACCCATAACTTTCTGGTTATAGTCGACGACACGATACGGTTGGCCGTCAATCTGGATGATTGTGCCTTTTTTGAGATCTGTTGGTGAATACATGGACTATCCCTGTGCGGTAAATGGCAATAATGCAAGGTGACGTGCACGCTTGATAGCTGTCGCAAGTGCACGTTGCTGTTTAGCGTTCAAACCAGTTTTGCTCGATGGCTCAATTCGTCCATAGCCGTCAACAAAACGTTGTAACGTTTTTACGTCTTTGTAGTCGAAATAGTTCGGAACATCTTTCTTAAATCGTCGTGGCATATGTTATATCTCCGTCTGAGACGAGACCTTGGGTGTTATGCCTAGGAATCATCTCACTCATTAAAAATTACTAGTTAGTGTATTAGAAAGGAATTTCAGACAGGTCAATTGGCTTGTCATCAATTACTTCGTCGGGTGCTGGAGCGGAAGCTTGATTGCGTGGTGCGCTACTTGTGCGAGGAGCGCCGTCGCCACCACCTGCACCGTCGCCAATGAAGTTAAAATCTTCAACAACAACTTCAACTTTGCTGCGCTTACCACCGGTTTCTTTATCTTCCCAGCTGCTTTGCTCAAGCCGTCCGCTGACCAAGAGGCCGCGACCTTTTTGAACATATTGTGCAATGATTTCACCTGGTTTTCCCCAAGCGACACAGTCGATAAAGCTCACTGCTTCTTGCGTCTGACCATCGGCACCGCGCCATGAGCGATTAACCGCAAGGCCAAAACGCGTTACGGTTTGTCCACCGTTCGTGGTGCGTGTTTCTGGATCACGGGTAAGGTTACCCATCAGAACAACTTTGTTAAACCCCTTCATCTTTCATATCCTCCTGGTTATTGCTCTTCTTTGACAGCGCTGCTTTTCTCAGCCTCTTCGGCTTTAAGAGCGCGAATCTTCTCATCAACGCTAACGAGTAGGTAGCGTATCACTTCATCAGTGATATTAAGCGTACTCTGAACCTTAGCGTTCGCCTCAGCTGGCAGCATAATTTCAAAATAGACGTAGACACCAAAGTCTTCGCCATTGATTGCATACGCAAGCCGTTTTTTGCCCCAATTGTCTTCAGAGACAATAGTGCCTTTATTTTGCGTGACGATATCACGCACCTTCTTGAGCGCTGGCTCGATGTCAGCTTCAAGATCTGGATGAATAAGTACGGTTAGTTCGTACTCCCGCATAGTGCTTCCTCCTGTGGATCCTTTTACGGAGCGGCTCACCAGCCGCAGGTTGTAATGTGTAATGCATAGTATAACAGAGACAACGTCATGTGACAAGGCGTACTAGACGTCTTGGATTTGCATCGGTACTTCGACGCCACCCATAGCTGCCCACTCGGCTTGGGGTATTACTGTAACAGTCATAGTATCGGTCGCAGTCAGTAGACCGTCATCAGCCGTCGCCTCAAAAGTTAACGTAGTACCACTTCGTGTCGCAGGCGCCTCGAAAGTTCGAGAATTACCGGTACCTGACAGTGTTACTGTAGGACTGCCTAACGTCTGCACCCAACTAACTGTCGGTGTCGTACCGTCAGGGTCTGACGGAATCGCTGTAAGTGTTACAGTAGCATACGGGCGAATATCAGCTTGGTCACCACCAGCATTGACCGTTGGTGCTTGATTTGCACCTGCCGAAACAGGTGGAATTTCGTCTGTTGAACCGGTAGCAAATGCAAGTTCATCGAGGTGAATCGCAAAGCCGTCAGAGCCTGTAACAGGCTTACCTGCTTGGGCACTGTCGACATCAAGGGTCGTTCCAGCATTCACGTTTGATGCTGAATAGGAATCGATTAGGTTATCTGTATTATCATACAGCTGTCCGGCAATGAATCCAGCAGTTGTTGATGCATTCGGTGTCGCCTGCAACTGGAGACGATAGATAGTGTTGAGGGCAAGTGGTGTATTTGAGTTAAAGTTTTTAAGGCCCGTCCCGACACTATTTTGGATACTAAGAACTCCAGTTGAGCTGACGGTAAACATAGCTATATTGGCTGTCGAAGAACGCAGACGAAAAAAGGCACCTCCAACCGTAGGGTATGAAGGAAGACGGAAATAGACCTGTGCAGTACCTGATACATCGGAAGTATTTGAGAGCACCATGTTGAACGTATCATTCAACATACCTGTTATATATGCACCCTTACCTCCGCGTAAGGCGGCCGCAGAAGTATATACACCGTCCCCACCAGCGGCACTAATAATACCACTGAGCGCGTCGCCACCAGACGATGTGCTATTCGCAGCCGAGATAGTCACGCCTTCAGTGCCATTATTGAATGTTTGACGTTTGAGGTTTGGTAGACCCCCTCCACCCCCTCCACCCCCTGTAACAGGTGTTATTTCGGCAACCGTACCCGTATCAAACCCAAGCTCGTCGAATTGCATATCAAATCCGTCGGACCCTACCACTGGCTTGCCCGCTTGCGCTGTTTGTACGTTGAGCGTCGTCCCAGCGTTTACATTGGATGCTGAGTACGAGTCAATCAGTACATCACTATCATCGTAGAGTTGCCCTGCGATATAACCGGCCGTCGTAGAGGCATTAGGGGTTGCCTGTAGCTGGAGCCTGTAGATTGTGTTCAGCGCAAGTGGAGTGTTTGAATTAAAGTTTTTAAGGCCAACTCCTGCACTGTTTTGTATGCTCACAACCCCTGTTGTCCCCATAGTAAACATCGCGATATTGCCTACGGATGAACGAAGACGAAAAAAGGCACCACCAACAGAAGGATACGCAAGTATTCTAAAATATACCTGTGCTGAACCGGATACATCTGACGTATTTGAGAGTGACATAGAAAATGTATCGTTCAGTATGCCAGTAACATGCGCGCCCGCGGTGCCCCGTAGCCCAGCCGCAATATCGTATACACCATCGCCGGTACCGGCTTGAACAATCTGGCTTAGAGAATCACCAGAGGTGCCGCTGTTAGCGGTACTGATTGTTACGCCCTGGGTACCGTTATCGAATGTTTGTCGTTTTAGTGCCATGCTTTAAACTCCTAATTATGGAACAGCTACTAAGTCTACCCTATGGCGTACTGGATTGCCGGCAATTGGTTGTGCGTCACCATACGTTGCCGCGACATTCGCACTCGCATCCCATACATTTCCGTTCGTGTCATCAAATACACCGCCAGCTGAGTGCTGAACGCCGTTAATGATACAGTTAGAGTCATATCGTACTGGATAATACAGCTGTGAACTACCCCAGTTTCGTGGAGTGCCACCAAAAATATTGTCTTCAAAGGTAACCGTATCGACTATTGATTTGCCTATACTTTCTTCGGGCAAGACCGAGGCGCCTCGATCGGACATAAGCTTAAAGCCGTGATCAAAGTTCCACAGCCAGTTACGGCGATACGTGAGGTTACTGATATGGAAATAGGCTGAGTGCTGCCCAAGGAAAATCTGGCCTTGTTGTGCCCCCTTGTTGGCATCTGTGCCTGAATTTGGCGGGTTTGCGATAAGTGGAGTAACCCCGTTGCCGGTAGCCAGCGTAAAATTCATCCAGTTTGCATCGAGCACACAGTTGGCTGGGTTAAGGACATTATATTTTGCACCTTGCCAGAAACAACCATCAATAGTAACGCTCGTACCGCTCCCCCACTGAATACCATCATTATGCGTACCATCGCCGTGGCCATTTGGCGCAGCATCACGGTCATCATTGAACCACGCTAGATATCCAATCCAGCAGCCCTCAAGCGTAACCACCACTGGCTGTGCATTGGAGTTGTATATACCGATACCATCAACTGTTTTCGTAATTGCACATCGATACGCCGTAAAGTGATGTCCATATATGCCGTTATACCTGTCCCCGGGACTACTCGGCTCAAATTCACAATGCTCAAAATATGTTCCTTGACCGGAAGCGGACATACAATATACCAAACCGCCCCCATTGTCACCACTATAGCTAAAGGTAAAACGACAGTTTATGAACGATTGATTTGGCTGTGTAATTGATAGGGAGAAGGGAATATTGAGGTTTTGGTGCACAGCTCCATTTGCTTGCGTTATTGAGCCGACAGTTGTACGTGTCACATTATAAAGACAGCCCACATTGTTGAGTGAGTTGTTGGTGCCTCGCCAGACTGGCATTGTTGTCCCAAGGGTAAACGTGTCGAGAGAGCGATCTGCTAGACCTAACTTTTTTTCTGCGCCATTCAGCACGTACCAATTCTCCGCCATCGACTCTCCCTCTTTGCCTTCTTCGATACTATATGTTCATATTATAACAGCTTGCAGCAAGTATGGTATTATTAAGCATAAGAAAATACGCCTAATATCCTAAGAGGAGAACAACGTATGGCATTTGACGGAAGCGGTAGCTCAACGGTTAACTCAGCGAACGATGTCTTTATTAGCGGAATAGCCAATGGAGACGTGCTGGAATACAACAATGGAACTGCAAAATGGAATAACCAGCTCCTCTCTGAGCGCGTCCAAGATATTGTTGGCGCGGCTGTAGTTGCTGGAACTAATATGACCGTAACGTATAACGACACTGCCGGAACAGTTACGCTCGATGCTACTGGTGGCACTCCAACATATGCAAACCTGCCCGCTGGCTCAACCGTCACTGTGAGCAAATCCGGCACGTGGCCTGCTCGACCTACTTCTCGTACCGATATCGTCGTGCAATGGAAGGGCCCTGACCCTTCGCCAAGCATTGTCAGCTCTGGCACTGGCGGTATGATGGACAACGTCGATATCCGACTCATCACACCATAGTATAAAATTCACTTTACTTACTATCACTCTACCGCGGGATACCGTACTCGTCGGTCGTGTCATCACTCGCACCACCAAGATCATCAAGACTATTAATGAGAACTTCGCGTGGACGTGAACCTTCAGCTGGCCCAATAATCCCTTGTTCTTCCATTTCTTCAATCAAGCGTGCTGCGCGGCTATAGCCAATACGAAGTCGGCGTTGCAAGTACGATGTTGACGCTTTGCCGCCTTCAATCACGCAACGAACTGCGTCTTTATACATACTATCTTCCGAGCCTGAGTCGAAGTCCATAACAACACTTCCACGTCCACTGAGCTGAACGGGTTGTGAGATAATCTCGTCATCGTACTGTGGAGGACGCTGCATGCGTAAGAATTCTGTCACCTTCACCACTTCGTCGTCAGTTACCCAGGCACCCTGAATACGTTTCGGTTTGCTCATTTGCGGTGTCAGAAGCAACATGTCGCCCTGTCCAAGTAGTTTTTCAGCACCAATCTGGTCAAGAATCGTACGTGAGTCGACCTGACTGGCAACCGTGAAGGCAATACGAGCCGGAATATTCGCTTTAATAAGGCCAGTGATGACGTCAACACTTGGACGTTGCGTTGCAAGCACTAAGTGGATACCGACAGCACGGGCTTTTTGTGCCAAACGAACAATCAATGCTTCGACGTCGCGAGCAGCTACCATCATAAGGTCAGCGAGCTCGTCGATAACGATGATAATATACGGCATCGCTTCTTCGCTCTTTTTCTGGTTGTAGCCCTTGATATCACGGACTTTTTCCTGAGCCAACAGGTCGTAGCGACGCTCCATCTCGTTTACCGCCCACTTCAGTGCACTGATACACTTCTCAGGCTCAGTGATGATTGGCGCCAACAGATGCGGAATATCTTCATACGGTGCCATTTCAACCTGCTTCGGGTCGACGAGTATCAGGCGCATATCGGACGGGCTATTACGGTACAGCAAACTGTTGAGTAGCGTATTAATCATAACTGACTTACCTGAGCCGGTCTGGCCAGCAATCAGAAGATGAGGCATTTTGTTCAGCTCGCCGATGACGGCATCACCACCAATATCTTTACCTATAGCAAAACTCAACGGTTCAGTCGCATTTTGCCACTGTTGTGAGCTCAAAATACCGAACAGACGAACATCGGCTGCTTTTCGGTTCGGAACCTCAATACCAACGGCACGTTGACCCGGAATCGGTGCCTCAATACGCAGTGCTTGTGCAGCAAGATTAAGCGCAAGGTTGGTCTCGAGCGCTGAAATTCGTGATAGCTTCACACCACTCGGTGGTCTGAGCGTATACTGTGTCACTTTCGGGCCAATGTTTGCGCCCTCCATCTCGACCTCAATATTGAACTCATAAAGTGTATCTTTGATAATCTGCGCGTTGTGCTTTACGTCACCAGCATCGGCAGGATTCTGTTTTTTCTCAAGCAAGTCAAGACTTGGCCATTCCCAGTTAGGGTCAGTTGGGCTCGTGAGTGCAGCTTGGTCTTCAGCTAGTTTGTCCTGAGCAACACTGTTACGCATACTACTCAGACGGCTTGACCGTTTATCGTCCGATGCGTCGTGATGTACCGTTGGAACACCTTCGTTCAGTTTAAACTCACCAACAGCGCGGCTACCATCGAGTTCACGCGCCTTTTCTGCAATGGCGGCGTTATGTTCGAGCGTTGGGTTTTTTTCGCGACGAAAGAGATTGGCGATACTGTCGATAACCGCTCGCGGCGACACGCTGAGTACGAATAGGCTCGTGACCAGCGCGCCAAGTAACATAATAAGTGCACCAACTTGCGCATTAACGAGTGTCAGTACACCCTGCCCCATAAGCCAACCAGCGACACCGCCACCATTACCTGCTTGAGCAGTTGCGACATCCGTTGGATCTGCGCTCATAAGCTGCAGGAAACCCGCGACGAATAGCACGAAAAATACCGTCGCAACTGTGACGACGCCAGGAATTTTATTGTCTTCAGCTTGGAAAATCTGTACAGCTCGGAAAACGAGAAGAACTGGCAAGAGGTAGAGCGCCCATCCGAAAACGTAGAGGGTCGCGTCTTTGGTTGCGACCGGGAAGACACCGCCAGTATTTAAAATACCGAGTACGAGCAAGAACGCCAGGATGATAAGTATAACTGCACCAACTTGTGGCCAAAAGCCATCCGGCAATGAATGCTGTGGTTTAGTGACCTTTGTCTTTTTGCTGGATTTGCGAGATTTTTTCTTTGCCATAATCGTTTTCTATTATATGCCCCTGTTGCTACCCTGTCGAGGCAATTACTACTTTCCTATTGTAGCACAATTTGCAACGTTTTGCAATAGGCTTATGGCTGTTCTATACCAGTACTTGCTACCGCGGTTTTTCCCTTTGTTCGTAGTCGCTCACGTTTGTGGGCCAGGACGGAGGCTTCGCCTGCCGCTTTTTCATCAAGGTAGTCTGCGGTGCCCTCTGGACCCATTACGGCTGCAAATTTTCCAGCTGTCGGCAATTCACCCCTGACAGCCAATTGAGACCGTGAGCCCCATGTCTTATTAGCACGCTCAAGTCGGCGCTGCCGAATATGCTCTGCTTGTTCTCGCCTAGACTGCAGATAGTCAGCAAGTCCTCTGGGCCCTAGTATCAACGCAAACTTGTCTATCGTCGATACACGTTCATGTCGCTCTTTTCTTGAGTTTCGCTCTCCCATATAACAAACACTATACCCCCACCATCTTGTTTTACAAAGATACTACGTGCTTTTCGGAAGAGCAGGAACGGTTTTTCGTGAAACGAAAAACGCGGATTTACTCCGCGAGTTTCGATGAGAAACCGGCAGCTGAAAGCTGCGGGTGTCTCATTCCTCTCTAGTAACCGCGAGAGTCATTGCGTGGGAAGACGCGAGGTTCAACGGCTTCAGTGTCAGGGTATGCCTTTTCAGGAAATGCCCTTGGAACTGGGGTTTCAAATGGAACAACTGGAGTTGGGATTGGTGGAACCGGAATCGGAGCTGCAGCTGGAGTTGGTGCACGGAAGAGCGGACGCTTTGGTAGCTGTGTGTTCGGCTTCTGAGCAGGGCCAGGCTGTTGCTGCTTTTGGTTGCCACCGCCGCTATTGCTGCTACCGCCGACTGCAATCTCATTAATAACAGGTATGACGATTGGTGTGCGATGTGTCTGGTCATATAAAATATGCGTGACTTCTTCACGAAGTTCTTTCTTCAACTGGTCAAGGTCAACTTTGCGACCAGAGAATGAACGAGCGACTTTTTGCTTCACGTATTGACGAATCAGATTCATAAGTTCTTCTGAATCGCGCAGATAAATGAATCCTCGTGAGATGATGTCGGGACTTGTCAGCAAGCGACCGCCACCGCGTGAAACAGTCAGGACGATAACGAACATGCCTTCTTGGCTCATGTGGATACGATCCTTCAGCACAACTTCGGAGACTTCTGTCCCACTGTCGTCATACATGATGCCGCCAACATGAACGCGACCATTCTTCTTGCCGGAACCGTCGTGGTAAAACTCAAGAACATCACCACTGTCACATACAAATACGTTTTCTGACCGCATACCACACTCTTTTACGGCGAGTGCGGCACTATGGGCAAGCATATGGAACTCACCGTGAATCGGCAAGTAATATGTTGGGTTGAGCGCGTTAATGAAACGGACATGGTCGTCGTAATATGCGTGACCCGAAAGGTGTAGTGGTCCAATACCAGTCAAATGGGTTTTACCGTTCTGGATGACCATAGATCCTTCACGCATAAGACCGTCAACCGTACGAACGACATATTTCTCATTACCCGGAATCGGGTTTGAGCTAAAGACAACAACGTCAGAGTTCTTAATCTTGATGTGTTTGTGTGCACCAGTTGCCATACGGTTCAATACGGCATTGAACTCGCCCTGTGAACCAGTACAAACAATAGCAATTTTGTTGTCAGGGAACTTGATGATGTCTTCCATCTTCACAATCACGTCTTTTGGAACCTTAATCGCCCCATTACGGAGTGCGACCTCAAGGTTTTGAATCATGCTGTATCCGGCAAATGCAACCTTGCGACCGTTTTTCTGTGCTGCTTCAAGAATGAGTTGAATACGATGAAGCTGACTTGAAAAGCTTGATAGAATAACGCGACCCTGATACTTTCGCATGATATCTTCCATACTCTCCTGGATATCGAACTCACTATGTGTATGACTACCATCGCTTTCACAGTTCGTGGAGTCGCTCATAAGAAGCAATATGCCTTCTTTTGCGGCAATCTCAGTCATACGTGGCAAGTCAAACTTCTGCCCATCAACAGGATTTTCCTCAAAACGCCAGTCACCTGTGTTAATCAAAACACCAACTGGAGTTCGAATGATAACCGCTGTTGCGTCGGGAATCGAGTGATTCACTCGAGCTAGTTCGATACTGAAACTGTCACCAATTTGAACCTGCTCGTGAGCAAGTGGGTCAAGTATATGATATTCCGGTTCATAGCCACTATCTGACTCTTCCATGTTCTTCTGGAGCATGCCAATAGTGAAGCGACTAGCGTACACAGGCGCAGGAATCTTCGGTATGATGTGTCGGAACGCTCCAATATGATCGAGGTGGCCATGAGTAAAGACAACACCGCGAATACGGTCTTTGCGTTCTTCAAGATAAGTAACATCTGGTGTGATGTAGTTAATGCCTGGGTAGTCGCTACCTGGGAACAAAAAGCCCATGTCAATAACAAGGATGTCATTATCATATTCGATAGCCATCATATTTTTGCCAATGCCCATCTCACCAAGGCCACCGATAGGAATCACTCGAAGGCTCGGCCGATTTGGATTCGGACGCTGCTTCTTTTGGTCGGCTAGACTGAACTGTCGGCCACCATAGCCATTGTAAATATTCTTATTTACCGGCACATCAATGATGTGCTGACTTGCACGTACGTTGACGTTTTCACTTGTGCGGCGCTGTGCACGAAACACTTCGCCACGGCGAGTCGTTGTATTGTTCAGCACAGTATTGTCAGAGTGCTGTTTCTGTTGTTGGTTTGGCGGTCGCTTGGATATATCATCCTTAGCAGGACCTGAGAGTCGTCGTTGACCCATAACTTTTCTTTTCTCCTTTTGGTTATAAATATAAAAAGTTTCAAAATAAGTAAGACATAAGAGAACTTCAGTCGATTTGGCAGTGTTCTCTTACACTGTTGACACCATTATAGCATAGTTCTGTCAAATACGCAATATACTAGTGTTTTATCAAGCCTGTGACAATTTGAAAATCGTCAATCAGCGTCTGGCGCATGCCACCATTATACAGTGCTGCTGCCGGGTGATATAGCGGTAAAACCGTCCAAGTCGTTTCTTTGCCACCATGCAGTATAACCTTCTTCTGTACTGCCCTTCCATGCACTTGCGAGATTTTTGCGTCAGGCAAAAAGTATTCCATACTGTGGCGACCCAGAGTGACAATAACTTTTGGTTCAATAATTTCAAGCTGCAGAAGCAGGTATGGCCAAAAGGCCTCCTTCTCTTCCGGCAGTGGGTCGCGATTGTTCGGTGGACGATACTTCACGATGTTCGTAATATACGCGTCGGAGCGTTCGAGCCCAATACTTGCGAGCATTTCGTTCAAGAATTTGCCCGCTGCCCCGACAAATGGCAGCCCTTGCAGGTCTTCGTTCTTCCCTGGGGCTTCACCAATAAAGACAATGTCTGCGTCGGAATCACCATCGCCCATCACCAGCTGCGTCGCTTGCACAGCCAGTTCCGGACAGATGTTATTCTCGATAATCTTCGCTTTCAGTTCATCAAGCAAGATTTGTTTCGCAGTCATTACTCACCCCTTTTGGTGAAATACTTTAGTTTGCGTCTTTCATACTGAGGGAGAGTCGGCCACGGTCGTCGATAGCGACTAGTTTGACCTTCACGATATCACCCTCTTTGACGACATCGGTAACTTGTTCGACGCGATGGTCAGCCATGGCCGAAATGTGACACATACCGTCAATACCTGGCATGATGTTGATGAAGGCACCAAAGTCCATGATTTTCACAACTTTACCTTCATATATCTTGCCAATTTCAGGCTCTTCAACCAAAGCTTTAATCCAGTTGAGGGCTTTTTCGATTGCTTCAGTGTTCACAGCCGACACAGTCACAAGACCGTCGTCGCGGATATCAACTTCAGCACCTGTTTCTTTGGTAATCTTGTTGATTGTCTCACCACCCTTGCCAATGATTGCCCCGATTTTTTCAGGGTTGACCATGAGTTTTTCGATGCGTGGTGCGTACTGACTGAGATGGTCGCGAGGGCCAGCAAGCGTTGTCAGCATGTGGTCAAGAATAGTCTTGCGACCTGGAGCAGCTTTTTCAATTGCCTGCTTAAGAACAGATACTGGCAAGCTATGGAGTTTCATATCCATCTGGATACATGTGATGCCGTCAGCAGTTCCAGTAACCTTAAAGTCCATATCGCCAGCAAAGTCTTCGGCATCAGCAATATCAGTCAAGACATATGGAGTATCACCGTCCATCATCAGTCCCATAGCAACACCAGACACGGCTGCTTTTAGCGGCACGCCGGCGTCCATAAGTGCAAGACAGCTCGAACAGGTTGCGGCCATGCTGGTCGAACCGTTTTGGCTCATAATCTCAGTTACGCTACGGATAGCATATGGGAAATCTTCTGCACTTGGCAGTACAGGTATGAGAGCGCGTTCTGCGAGGTAGCCGTGGCCAATTTCGCGACGACCTGGTGAACCAAGGCGGCGAACTTCACCAACAGTGTAGCCTGGTGCGTTGTAATGGTGCATATAACGGCGTTCACCGTCGTTTATCTCCATCGTATCAACCATCTGGGCATAGCTGAGTGGAGCCAAGGTAACAATATTCATACCTTGCGTCACACCACGAGTAAAGATACTCGAACCGTGTGTACGTGGCAGAACACCAACCTCTGAGCTGAGTGGACGAACTTCGTCGAGCTTGCGACCGTCTGGGCGAGTTCCCTCTTCGACAATTCCACGACGTAGGTCTTTTTGAACTGATTTTGTGAATGCTTCGTTGTATTCATTCTTGTTGGCAGCAAATTCCTCGTCACCAAGTTTTTCAAGCAAGTAGTCGTTGAACTCTTTGCTGAGTGCTTCAATATTCTGGTTGTAGTACGGGTATGGTGCGCGAACTTTGTCGCCCAATTTACCCTTTGTCCATGCGTCGGTCTCTGTTTGAATAGCTTCATTTGGAAGCAATAGTTCGAATTCACGAACAACAGGCTTCACTTTTGCAACGAGTTGCTCTTGAAGCTCAATAGCAGGTTGCATCATCTTGTATGCCCATTCGAGTCCTTCACCAACCAGAGCTTCTGACACTTCATTTGCTCCAGCTTCAACCATTGTGATACCGCTCTTTATACCGGCGACAACAAGGTCAAGTTCGCTTGCAGCGCGCTCTTCGGTGGTCAAGAATGCCTTGAACTCACCGTTAACGCGACCAATACGAAGACCCGATACTGGACCATCAAACGGTACACCAGTTAGGCTGAGTGCGGCACTTGCGGCAATCATCGCGACCATATCAGGTCGGAATGCTGGGTCCATTGATAGGACACTTGCGACAACTTGTACTTCTTCGCGATAGCCTTTTGGAAATAGCGGGCGAATTGGACGGTCAATGAGACGACCTATCAGGATGGCTTCATCGCTTGGGCGACCTTCTCGTTTGATAAATCGGCTACCACTTATCTTGCCAGCTGCATAAAACTTTTCTTCATAGTCAACAGAGAGCGGAAAGTAATCCATGCCCGCAATTGCTTTGCCAACCATGGCTGTACCGAGTACGACTGTATCACCATAGGTGACAAGTACGCTTGCGCTGGTACGAAAACCGACGCGGTTAATTTCTAGTGTTAATGGCTTACCGCAAAAATCGGTGGAAACAGAAATAATTTCCTTGCCACTAGGGTTGATAATACTCATGTGTATGAGCCTCCTTCTTGTTTGCTATAGAGTGTAACAGGTGCAGGCATTCGATGTTCGAATAGCTCCATCTATCACGCTCTATACGATATTAATAACATGTATAGTATAGCGCACTTTGACGGAAGAGTCATATTGTTATATATATAGCCGCATTATGGTATGATATTTGCAAGATCCACGGTGGGGTGCGATCTGCACCTCACATATACTCGAGCAAAGGAAAGCTCTGATGTCAGAACCATCGCAAGGACAACTCACTCCGCCCAAGGAGGAGCTCAGCAATGCCATCGTGACCGGACCCAATGCCCTGTCCGTCGGCAGACTGGTACTGGTACCGATCGTCATCTGGTGCCTCTTGAATCAGCAGTACGTATTGGCGATGGTCCTCATCATCATCGCCATGCTGACCGATTTCTTCGACGGCAAGATGGCTCGGGCCAACCTGTTCGGAGGTATCACGAAGCTCGGCAAGATTCTCGACCCGGTCGCCGACAAGGCCCTGACTGGAGGCACCGTCGTGACGACGAACATCATCGTCACGTGGATCATCGTCATCGAAGATCCCGGGCAGATATGGATGCTGTGGATCTCCACCGGCATATTCGTATTCCGAGAAGTCGCTGTCTTCCTCATGAAGATTGATATGACTCGGGAGTATGGCGTGGAGTCCTCTCTCGAGAGCGGCCGCGGTTCCATGGCAATCCAGTGCGTCTGCCTCGTGCTACTTCCGGTTGCGATTCCGCATCCCTGGATGGTCGTCACCCTGAACTACGGCATCATGTGTTCCGCAATCCCTTCGGGCTGGGACTACACCCAGAAGTGGCGCACGATGCTGAAGGTACGGCAGCTTCGGAAAGCAGCGTGAGGTGCACCCGTCCGGGCCTTCGGGCCCGGCGGGAATGCACATTTGCTATAGTAAGTACTATGAAATCACTTTATTCTTCTTCTCAAGTCGACACTGCCATTTCAGACATGGCAAAAAACATTATTGCTTCATATGGGACTTCGCGTCCCCTTTTTATTGCGTTACTACGGGGTGCGGCGCCATTTACCGCTAAACTTATGTTCGAAATTGCCCGCCAGGCACCGGACATGCACCCAGAAGTTGACTATATGACTGTTAAAACGTACGGGGCTGGTCGCACACCTGGTGAACCGCAAATCATCATGGACATTAACCCCGACACAACCGTTACAGGACGTAATGTTATCATTCTCGATGACGTGCTTGACCAAGGTGTTACCTCGTCATTTGTCGCTGGTATCATGAAAGAACGTGGTGCGAGCGAGACGCTGCTCGCAGTTCTCGTCGAAAAAGACATCGTTCGTACAAACCAACCGCATGCTGACTTTGCCTGCTTTCATGCAGGAGAAGAATGGCTTATAGGTATGGGCATGGACGACGCAACGGTCGCAATAGATGGCTATCGCTGGCTCAGTGAAATTCAAGTAGTTAGGTAGAACAATAACATAATACTTACTGTGCATTAAAGAATATCAATTACTATTCTCAATTGTCACCCCCTCTGTTGCTAGCCCCAATTATACCGGTTTAGTCGTTCCGTGCAGTCTTTACGCTAATTTACTATTGGAAAACTGGACAACGCATAAATTCCCGGTTACACTAAACCATAAGTTTGATGCGAGCAAACACAATAAAGAGTTAATGAGAAAAGAGGGCTGGATGCGCATTTTGCGTGGATTACTTACCATGAGATGGTCTTTTAACGTGCCAATTTTGCACCATACAGTGCACACGACACAACACGTATATCAGAAGACAGCCCGACGTATTGGCGGCCTGTTACTGCTGACTAGCCTTATTGTTGGTGGTATTGTGTCACCCCTTTCTCATGCGCTTCCGGGTAACTATACCTGGCAGAGAGCCGGAACGACCGGTATTATTGGTGACCACACGGGCTGGAATTCTATTGCTGGCTCAGCAGATGGCACGAGATTAGCAGTTGTTGCAAGCGGTGGCATCGGTAACTCTATATATACCTCCTCAAACTCTGGATATACATGGACTGAGCAAATTACAGCCGGATATCGTCAGTGGCAGTTTATTGTGAGTTCTGCGGATGGAACAAAACTAGCAGCTTTTGATAGCACTTCAATTTTTACTAGCTCCGATTCTGGTGCTACATGGACGGAACAGACTAGTGCCGGGTCACATGAATGGTCCTCTATTGCTATGTCGGCAGATGGAACAAAACTAGCAGCTGCCATTGGCTGGGAAGGTTCCATTTATACGAGTTCAGACTCGGGAGTAAGTTGGACTGAGCAAACTGCAGCAGGATTACAAAATTGGTCCTCTATTTCTATGTCGGCAGATGGAACAAAACTAGCAGCTACTGTCGATGTTCCTAATGTTGGCGGCAGTATCTACACTAGTTCGGATTCTGGTGCTACGTGGACGGAACAGACTGCTGCCGGGACACATGAATGGTCCTCTATTGCTATGTCCGGTAACGGCACAACTCTTGCTGCAATTGTCGACTGGAGCGGATACATTTACACCTCAACAGATTCAGGAGTAAGTTGGACTGAGCAAACTGCCGCAGGATTACGCGACTGGAACTCTATTGCCCTGTCTGACGACGGAACGAAACTCGCAGCAACTGTAATTAGTGGCTCGATTTACACCTCAACAGACTCGGGAGTAAGTTGGACTGAGCAAACTGCCGCAGGATCACGGGAGTGGAACTCTATTGCCCTATCTGGCGACGGAGTAAGACTGGCTGCAGCCGTAGGCGGTGGCTCAATTTACACCTCAACAGATTCAGGAGTAAGTTGGACTGAGCAAACTGCCGCAGGATCACGAAGTTGGCGCGCTAGCGCTAGCTCTGCTGATGGCACAAAATTAGTCATGGTGGAGGGCGGCTCATATATCTTTGGTTCTATATATACCAGTTCGGATTCTGGTGCTACGTGGACGGAACAGACTAGTGCCGGGTCACGCCATTGGTACTCTGTAACCAGTTCCGCCGACGGCACAAAGTTAGCGGCAGTCACAGGCCGTTCCAATGGTGCTCTTTACACTTCGAGCGATTCTGGTGCTACGTGGACGGAACAGACCGCTGCCGGGTCAAGAAACTGGATATCTGTCGCTAGCTCTGCTGATGGCACAAAGCTTGTCGCAGCAGCTGGCGGTTCATATGGCCTTGGTTCTATTTGGACTAGCGCTGATTCTGGTGTTACGTGGACGGAACAGACTAGTGCCGGGTCACGTTACTGGTTATCTATCACCAGTTCAACAGATGGGACGAAGCTAGCAGCTACCGTTATGTTTGGTGGTTATATTTACACCTCTAACGATTCGGGTGTGACATGGACTGAGCAAACTGCCGCAGGATCACGGGAGTGGACGGCTCTTGCCGGGTCAGCCGATGGTACTAAACTGATAGCATTAGGTGATAATGCGATATTCATATCCACTAACTCAGGAGTTACATGGACCGAACAGACTGCTCTCGGGTCAAGGGACTGGATAGCTGTCGCTAGCTTGGCGAATGGTACAAGACTCATCGCGACTGCTTATGGCGATTATATTTACACAAGCGCTGATTCTGGTGTTACGTGGGTCGAAGAGACTGCATTGGGACAACGGGCATGGAGTACTATTTCTAGCTCGGCCAACGGAATGAAAATAGTAGCGGCTGCGGGATATGGCTCTATCTATCTGGGCTCTATAGAAGGTCCCGCAACTCATACGTTTGATTATGTCACGCTTCCCGCACCAAGTGGCGTTCAACCAAGTGCGTCGCAAGCACGTCTCTCAATCACCTCTTCTGCGTGCTATACGCTCAATACCTCTTCTATGCAACTACTCGATGCTTCTGGAATCACCACCCCTGAAAAAGATGTTGCGCTCCTTGGTGGTATTGCCTATAACGTGACCTGTGCAACTCAAGGCGGTTCATCTGATGCAACAGTGACGCTTGGTTCACACTATAGTGATACCTCAACGCTTCGCATCTACAAAAAGAGTGTTAACTCCAGTGTCCTTACTGATATCACTAGTCAGGTGGTTATTCACAACACAACAGACTCGAACAATAATCCTATTACTACCTTCAGTTATACCCTTGTAGATGGTGGGGACTATGACGAAGATGGCGAGGTAAACGGAACTATAGTCGATCCAGTGTATTTTGGCGTTGCGCAAGCAATGGGTACAACCTCAACTGGAGCACTAGCTGAAACAGGGGGAAGTATGTTCGCGGTTCTAGCGAGCGCTTCTGGGCTTGTCCTGCTAAGTGTATTACTGATTACACGCTATTCGAAATCATAAATTGAGAATAAAAAGAACTCCCGGAATTAACCGGGAGTCAACTTTCAAAGCTATACGTATTACTTACGTAAACCTAGTTTGGCGATAATCGCCTGGTAGGCTTCAAAGTCTTTGGCTTCAAGGTACTTCAGGAGTTTCTTACGTTTGCCAACCATCTGAATCAGACCGCGGCGACCCATAAAATCATGCTTGTTTTCCTTCAAGTGAGCCGTCACCTCTTTGATACGAGCTGTTAACACTGCAACCTGTACCTGAGGAGAGCCGACGTCAGTCTTGTGCTGCGCGCCAACTTTGATAGCTTTTAACTTGTCTTCTTGTGTTATCATACCGAACTACTCTAGCATATCCTTCTCTGTTATGCAACAGTTTCCATGGCGGCTTCTAGCGACATCGCCCCGTCGACTGACCACTCACCCACTTTCGTGCGGCGCAATGCCGTGCAGTACGCACCCGTTCCAAGCGCCTTCCCGATATCTTCGGCAAGTGTGCGAATATATGTACCGCTCGACACATGAGCACGAATGACGAGACGTGGATAGTCATAAGAAAGTAGTTCAAGTTTGTATATCGTGATGGTCCGAACAGGCATTTCAATTTCCTGCCCTTTGCGCGCTAATTTGTAGGCACGTTCGCCATGTATTTTGATTGCACTATATATTGGCGGTGTTTGTTGAATTTCGCCAACGAATTGTTCAAGCACCCGTTCGACTATATTGTGCGACATAGGCTTTTGTGGAGTGAGCTGTGTGATTAACCCTTCCGGGTCGCCAGTTGAACTTGTTGCACCAAGGCCTAGTTCAGCTTCATAGACTTTGTCGAGCTTACTGTATACGGCAGCATTTTTTGTTTCCTTCCTCACCACGACAATCATAAGGCCAGTGGCAAATGGGTCAAGCGTGCCTGTATGACCAACTTTTACTTTGCAGCGGCAATGCCCATTTTTGAGAGTCGGACATTCACCTGTTTGTTCATGGATATTCCGTTTGTGTTCAGTTAGTACACGGCGAATACGCGCCACGACACCAAAACTGGTCATGTCGGTCGGTTTATCTATCATGAGCACATCACTATTCATCGTAGTGATTATAGCATTTGTCTTCTAGTATCTAGCTCTGATTTGGAATCTGGAACTGGCCTGGATCAGAATTCGCCTGAGGTACTTGTGGTTGCGCTGCTGTCTGTTCTGGTAACCCAAAACTCGGCACTACCGAAGGTGTTGTCGGTGTCAGTGGCACCTCACCTGGCAACGGTGGTAACGTTGAGAAATCTGGTAATGGTGGCAATGGTGGCGGAGCTGGCAGAGGAGCTGGTGGTATAGCCGGTACCGAAACATCGTCGTGAGAAATATCACCGAGAGGTTGCGCACCACTACTTGCGAGTGGAGTGCCTGATGGGTTAAAGGGCTGTGCACCGAGTGCGGCATCGACAGCAGATCGAGCTACATCAACAAGATTGCTTGAACCGCCCATCGCTTCTGCTTGGCGGTGTACTTCTGCTTCAATATCAGACAGTTTTGGGTCTGGCGGAAGGGGTTTATCTTCTTCGGTGACGGGTGTCTCTTCAAAACTAATGCCACTTGGCGTCTCGGTAGGTGGAGTTGCATCTGCGGGTAATGGTGTAGGTGGCAATGGCTGAATCACAGACTCTGGTTTACTGAGAATAGGAGTTTGCTCATCATTTGATGGAGCTGTTGCAAAGATATCTTGCACTTTTGGTTCGGTGTCATTTAGCATCGTTGCATTGATTGCTGCACTTTCACCGGCCCCGCTCGAAACTTGTTGTTCTGCGTCATGGCTCAAGATAACATGGTTCTTGTTGTCTTCCTCTTCGCGCCGCGTATCATCTTCAGCTTCATCGGTCGTTGCATTGAGCGTCCCTCCAGTTAATGGTGCTGGAATATCTCGCCATGAACTAATTTTTGATCGGCTGATAAGTGTTGTCTCTGGCTCATCCTCTGTTACAGGTATATCTGGTACTACGGCAGCTGCGGGTGTAGTCTTCGCGAGTGCCGCAGCAAGTTCATCTTCAGCTTCTTTTATAGCATCGACTCCGGCTTTTTCGCCAGGCGTTTGTGCTGCTACAACTGTCGTTTCACTGGGCGCAGCCTCCTCGTGCTCGACTTTCATCTCACCATCAACTTTTTGTGCTGGTGTGACTTCGGTTGCAACTGGCGCTACTGTTTGTAAGTCGTCAATTGTGACGGTCGAGGCCTCTTCGAGTTTTTCAGCAATCAGCTGTTGGTTTGCGCCGGCTGCCATAAGTTGTGCGGCCATTGTCATGACTTTTGGAGTCGTCTTACTGTTACGGAAGCGGTCGGTCGATGAGACAAGACCTGTTAAAATAGCTGTCGCAATCTGTTGGTCGAGCAATCCTGCTTGTAGAGCTTCGCTCAGGCTCATGAGCATTTCACATAGACTACTGGCGTCTGGTTGGCTCCAGTCAACTTCGCCAAGCGATGCTTGCGACGGTAACTGGTTGATAGTAACGACAACTGAGTCATGTAGAATTCGGCCATGTGCGGTAATTGCTGCGTCAAGGTCTTCCCTCTTATCGACACCAAGCGCAATAACAAGGTCAACATTGAAGTCACCCTGTGAAAATGTCAGGTCTTTTTCAGTGATAGTAGTTTTGTAGGGGGTGATGAATACTCGTACGACGTCATCCTCTACTTTGTAGCGCAAGCGGTCAGCTTTTTCTTTGTCGAGAGCGATAATGAAGTCACGCAAGCTATCAACATTTTCCTCGAATGTCTTACCTGGCTCTAGAAAGTCGATTGCTGGTGGGATTTTACCTGAGAAAACTGCTGTTGGATTCTTGTCTAGCTTGTCGAGCATAAGCGTCAAGCCAAGTGCGGCTGACAGTTCGTCTACCCCTGGATTACGGCTGACAGTAACAAGAATATTGGAAGCGTTTTTGATTCGCTCAACAATAAGCTGTTTTGGTGATTGGTCTGTTGGCATGTTGTTTTTTACCGTTGTTTATTTTTGGGTAGTATTCTCATGTACTATACCACAAGCTTTTTCAACATGTCAATTCCCTTTTCCTCGAGGTGTAACACTTTACAGCTCTACCTTTTTACGCTATAGTGTGTGACTGAATCAAAAACATGTTGCCTCTTGGCAGAGACACATGGAAATAACAATCAATCAGACCACTGGGTCAAGGAGCGATATGCCAATCATCAAATCAGCTATCAAGCGAATGAAACAAACGACAGTTCGTCGTGCACGCAATGTTGAAACTAAGAAAGCTATGAAATCAGCTGTCCGTGAGTTCAACGAAAAACCAAGTGCAAAGAACCTGCAAGCTGCTCAGAGTGAGATTGACACCGCTGTTAAAAAGAATGTCCTTAACAAGGGTACTGCCGCTCGCCGAAAAAGCCAATTGGTAAAAATTGCGAAAGCAGCCGGTGTGAAGCCAGCAGTTAGCAGCAAGAAAAAAACTACAACGGCAAAAGCAAAGCCAGCAACAGCCGCAAAGAAGGCAGTAGTAAAAGCGCCAGTCGCTAAGAAACCAGCCGTAAAAGCAGTTGCGGCCAAGAAAGCCACACCAGCAAAAAAGGCTCCTGTGAAAAAAGCTCCGGCCAAGAAGCCCGCAGCCAAGAAATAGTTATTCAGCCGCCCAGAAATGGGCGGTTTTCATTTGTTAGTGGTAAATGCTAGTAAAAACACTTCAATCTGTGTCCATGGGTCAACAGCGCGAGACTTCATGTTGGCGTCGAGCTCTGCAAGCCGTGTTACTAACAAACGAGCGTTTACCGTAGAGAGTTGTCGCGCAAGCGTTGAAACTTTGCGGAGTACGAATGGATGAATACCAACATCTTTGGCAATCTCTTCTGGTCGCTTGTCCGCCCCGCTCTTCACCGCCAATAGCGCATACACCTGACTAGCCAGTAAGCCGAAAAACATGTATGGGTCTTCTGTACGAGCGACAGTATGCAGCAGCCAACCAACTTCGTCTTTGCGTCCGGCAAATGCAGCATCGAGCAGTTCAAATGACGTGGCTTGGGGTGTTGGTTCAACCAATGCACGGACAAGTTCTTTGTTTAACTCTTTTCCGCTGAGACGTAACTTTTCGAATTCAGACGACAAACGCCATTGGTCAGTACCGACATAGTCGACCATGTACTGCGCCGTCTGATTGTCGAGCGTCATGTTACGAGTCTTCGCCTCGTCCAGCAACCAACGTACCGCCTCACCCACCGAGAGTTCGTTTGCCTTAGTTTGCTCGGCATTCTTCTCTAGCCATTTAAACGTCTTCGTGCGCTTGTCAGGGTTCTTTTCAACAAATACCACATTGTTGTCGACACCCTTTTCCAACCAGTCAGCAAGCACTGACCATACCGTGCGGTTATCGGATACATTTTTTATAACAATCATGCGCTCACTACTGAAGAGTGTCGCGCCCTGTAAAACATCGGGTAGTTGTTCAACGGTTAGCTCACTGCCATCAAGCCGCTCGACATCACCTTGCCAATCCGCCAACAATCTTTGAAGATTGCGGTCGGTCGCAAATGTGTTTTCTCCCGTTAGAAAATGAATCATCACGCTCTATTGTAACACTTGGCAGTGCGGACAAATGTGTGTTCCACGTCCGGCGACTCGAGTTTTTTCAACGATAGTTCCGCAGCGCGGGCAAGCCTGTCCTTCTTTTCGAAAGACGCGGGCAAAGTCGATGTAACTGCCCTTTTTACCTTCTGCATTTACATAATTTCGGTCTGTTGAACCGCCTTTTTCTATTGATAGGTTCATGACGTATTTGATTTCATGGAGTAACACCGCCAATTGTTCGTCACTGATATCGCGAACACGTGTTGCCGGATGAATACGTGCACTCCAGAGGCTTTCGTCGGCATAGATATTACCAACACCTGCAAGTACAGTTTGGTCGAGTATGGCAGCTTTGACAGTGGTATTGTTACGGCGACGCATGCGCGGAATGAATTCAGCTGCAGTAAAGATATCTTCCAGTGGTTCGGGGCCAACCTTCTTCATGAAATCAATCTCGGGCACGGAAATTGTTGGCAGCAGTTTCATCCAGCCAAATTTGCGTTGGTCGTTGAAGAACAGATGTGATTCATCGGTGAACTCTAGCGTTACACGAGTTGAACGGTCGGGCAGCTCGCCTATTAACGAATTGCTCGGATGCCCTGCGCCAAAGCGTTCTTTACCTACAAAAACTAGTTGTCCCGTCATTTTCAGATGAATGACAAGTGTATACTTGGATGAAAGGTCTATGAGTAATACTTTGGCTCGACGACGAACATCCGTGATGTTCGCGCCATACAGAAATTGTTCAACTTCAGCAGTAGGGTTCGGAAAACTTTTCGCGGTATCGAATGTCGTACGTTTAACGGTTTTTCCAATAACTAAACGTACCAGCCCACGACGAATGGTTTCGACCTCGGGCAGTTCGGGCATTAGTTGCCTTCTTTGGCTTTGATTGCAGTAGCTACTTTGCTGTCAGAGCGCAGATTCTGCCAAAATGTCACTTGTGTCGTCTTGATTGCAATACTGTCTTCGGGTCCATAGACTTGGTCGCTGACTTTTATAAGCGTCGCGGTTGCTGCCGCTGCCGTCTCGTCTGTTTCGTTTGCCTTTATGCTTTGCGTTGTGTACGGATGTTGCAGTACAAGATAGTCGCCTGACGTGTTCTGTAATTTACCGAAGTACGCCTGGCCATTCGTCATATACACAATCTGATACGAACTAGTGTTAATGCGTTGCTTTGGTAAAAAATACCAAAAGCCAGCAATTGTACCTATGAGTAGCAAGCTAAATGCACCAACTGCGAGCAATAGCTGCCGGCGTGCGCGAAATCCTTGTTTTACGGAGTGTTTTTGCTTCTTCTCGGGTTCAGTTTTCGTCTCAGTCATAGAAGTATTATAGCATCGAAAGAAGACTTATATCATGAATCTTCTGATTGATTACGGAACCAGATGGCCAATACATGTAGCGCCGTTATTGTCACTATTTGTGCCGTCGGGACAAGTGACATTTACCCAAGTAGTGCTCGTAAGGTTAGCAGTTGAGAGGTTAGTATTTTGGAAGTTAACATTTTTGAACAGAGCCCCGCTAAAATTAGTATTTGTCGCATCGTTATTACTAAGACCGAAGGTTTGTTGAGGATCAAAAACTGCATTAGTAAAGTTGCTATTTGTCAGATTCGAGCTGTCTATGGCGCTATTCCCGGTAGCAAATGTCACTCCACTAAAGTTGACTCCGGTCATATTATTATTTGACATATTGAACCCTTGATTATTCGTTGAGTAACGAAAATCAACATTGGTTAAATTCGCACCCATAATTGTGCCCAGTTCGGAGTATGTGAAATCCGAATCAGTAAAATCGCCACCTTCCACGGTAATAATATATACGTGAGAGAAATTAGCTTCATGTATAATCGCATTATCCGCAAATAGTTGTAGCGACGCACCTGCAAAATTTGCATTGCTAGCATTGACGTTATTTATGTATGTGCCTCCTGTCAGATGGGCACCGCTAAAATTTGCATTTTTTAAGTTACTACCCGAAAGCCTTACGTCTGAGATATCACTATTTGCAAAATTTACTCCTCGTAAGTCAAGATATTCAAATCGCGCTCCAGTAAGAGTAGCGTCGTGTAAACTGTCAATCATCAGGTTACCCTTTGTCTGACTGCTCCATTTCAGAGCACTCTCCGAACCGCTACACGTTGCCCCACTCTGAGCATCGATAGCACGAAGTACACCGGTCACATTGTCACGGCATGCGGAAATAACTCCTGTATTGCTATTTGGTATTGCTGCAAAGACACCTACCGTTGCTAGGCTACCAACAAAAGCACCTGCAAGTACGACAAACGCAACTTGCTTATTGAAGATTTTTTTCACCCCACCCTCCTTAAGTTATAAAGTAATTATGCCAGGCAACTCAATCAAGAACAAGACCAGCGAATATTTTTTCATGCATAAGCCAAATAGTAAAGCTCATCTCACCCATTACAGGACAGTGTCAGGATTCTTGTATCTCCAAATATTGATTCTATTCTTTAAAATCTGCACCAATAATAATCAATATGTCAGCATTATCTGGCTGCGACTCTCCTGCGGGTAGTATCCCTTTCTGTATCCCAAGTAGCTCAGTAATTGCACCAACGAACTGCGTCTTCGACCCATCAGCCGTCAAATCGATTGCAATGCTAGTCGGATAATCATTGCGTGCAGCAGTCTCAGGGCCCGCAATGACCGCCTCTGCGTAACGTTCCTTCATGAGACTCATGGCAGCATTTATCGAGCTATCCTTACCGGCACCATTGCGGACAATGATTCGAGCATCTTTAACCTGAGAAGCCGATGCATCAAGAACCATCGGGCCAACTGAAACAACTTTGCCAATACTCGGGCGATACACTATCACTCTACCTGACTTGTAGAAAAGAAGTAATTTATCACCGTTCTCAGCACCAGCAAGTACACCCCCCTGATTCAGCTTCGACTCATCTGTAATAGTCGCAAGTCCTGGGACTTCTCCATCAGGAATAGCAACTGTAGCACCTATACGATACGAAAGATTTGCAGCCTCACGCTGAGAAGAGTCCTGGTAGGCAAAAAAAGTGTACACGTCATGCCAGAAGAGCAAACCGACACTAATAAATGATAGCGATAAGAATCCAAAGACAAGACGTTTCCCGTCAGACAAATCATGGAGTCTGCGACTAATTGAATTATCTGTCAGCTTCGACATATACTTTATTCACTTTTATATTTCTAGCGGTCGTTGTCAGCGTGGCAAGATTTATCCCAGGACGCAGCGCTGTTTTCGTGCCAGGTAAGGCGGTCGTTGTACTCCCCTCCTGAGTTGTCCCGTCCGTCACGTTGTCGATGCGCCAGTAGACCGTAGTTCCTTGCGGTGGCGTATAGACATACATATCGTAGACTTTCGCTACGGTAAATGTCATCCCGGTACTTACTGCCGTATGAGAGCCACCGTTATTTGTCAAGAGCATCCAGTTTGTATCGCCCCTATTCGTTGAATACTGGAATCCCGCATAATGCCCTGCCGCAACAGAATCGGCAGTCACCAAGCCTGTCGTCTGATTACTCATCCCTACCCATATGCGTGCTCCAGTAGCTCCAGACCCATAGCTTGCATCAGACGGAGCTATTCGGAATACTGCAAAGAAGCCATTCGCACTATTCGCCGCCGAGCCTCGGAAAAACTGAGCCGTAGTTTGATATATACCTGCCGTGTCAGCGGCAGTTGCGGCAGTTGCATACTGCGCGTGCGACCCGTATGCTTCACTTGGTGCTGGGTGTGACCCTGTCGTATCAGTAGTCCATGGTGGGCCGAAAGCTGTCATGGCCGTACCGGTGCCTGGCTGTAGCATAGAAATTGATTGTTCAAAGAATGCTGGCTGATACGCAAACGCCACGCCAGATGAACCTTTTTGTGATAGCAGATTACGGTTAGCGTACTTTTGAGCATAGATGAGGATATTACCACTCGCTGGAGTAGGAGGTTCAGAACTTTTTCCTTCAATCTGAATTCCCGCATCCCAGTTCGCATCAATACTAAGCGCAACTTCAAGACCTGCACCCGGGGCGGTTGGACCCGTCAGCTTAATGCCGTTCTCGGTCACACCAGATACGGCTCCAGTTGCAGCCGCCACCACACGCATACCGTTCCACGTTCCTCCCGAAGTAGTACCTGGTGTAAGATCAACGCGAGTGCCTGAACCTTCAACTGCAGCCGCACCACCGGCATAGTTGACTTGGATTCCATTGACATTTGCAGTTGTCGTAGCAAAACCAGTGTTACTCACCGTAAATATATCGGCCGTTGGTGCGGCACCTGCAGCAATAGTGACACCTTTAGCAGCCGTGGTCGTAATAGTTGCAGGAGTGCCAGAGTTACCATACGCAGTTTGGAGTGTCGCACCACCACCGGCACAGTTGCCCAAACTTTGCAGACAGAACGTGTCATTTGCTGTGATGGTCGGGATATCAACAGTATAGTTGCCGGCGAGCGCGGCAGAGCTAATAGTTGCGGTGTTGCTTGAACCATCAGAAACGACAATCTTTCCTGCGACCGTGGATGACCCTATCTCCACTTCCGAGTTGGTCGTATCTACGACGAATATCGACGTACCGCTTGCATTTTGAATGCCAAATGCTTCCACGTCGTTAGCTGTGCGGTTTGTCAGCTTTGCACCACCTTCAGCGCGTGACTGATTGGCGTAAATAGTATTGGTACCAGCTGGGTCGTTAATAGTGGAAGTACCAGCAGTACTCGTAAAGACATTGTCAGCGAGGTAGTTGCTGTTTGAGGTATTGTCTACAAAGTTTATGGCGTAGTTGGTTGTAGTACCAGAGGTGTCGTTTATGGTGTTATTGGTAATCGTGTTGAAGTCACCGTTCGCAGAAGCAGGGAAGTGGATGGCGTTGTTGGCGGTGTTACCGCCGTTGTTGTAGAAGTTATTACCAAAGATTGTGTTGTTGTTCGAGCTGCCATTTATATAGATACCGGCCGTTCCGTTGGCTGCAATGGTGTTCGCAACCACATTCTCAGAGATTGCTCCAGCGAGTACAATGCCTGAGCCGCCATTGCCTTGGCTGATGTTGTTTGTGATGTTACTGCGGTTCGATGATGAGATGTATATACCACTCCCGCTGTTGCCCTGGACGTTATTACCAATGATGGTGCTATTAGGAGAGCCATTAAGGTGTATACCGTTATTGAAGAAGTTGTTCACCCAGTTATTGATGATGTTTGCACCTTGACGAGCGGAGGCGCCACTACCACCGCCCATGCCGTTGAGGTACATTCCGTGCATGGTACCTGAAGTGTTGACGCTATCACTACCATCAAGCTGCAAATCCCGTACCGTAACACCTGTACCAGTTGTTATATCTGAGTTGGTGATCATGTTTTTCGTTTGGCCGTTGATATTTGCAAACTGAATAAGCGAGCCACGACCTGAACCTGCAAGTGTCGTGTTGTTTGG
Source organism: uncultured Candidatus Saccharibacteria bacterium (assembly GCA_964536265.1). Classification (GTDB taxonomy): domain Bacteria; phylum Patescibacteriota; class Saccharimonadia; order Saccharimonadales; family Saccharimonadaceae; genus JAPUDS01. The sequence goes on from CAZHVV010000002.1 coordinate 79,963, forward strand.
AATGGAGATAACGTCATTGGTGGTGTATGTTCCGGCGAATAGATAGACTTTGCCACTTTTGCGTGCTCCTGAAATCGCTGATGCTGGGTCTGCTCGGTCAAGTGCGCTGTTGATTTCTGTTTGATCAGCCGTACCGTCAACAACATAGTCCGCAGCATCTTTGTCTGCCTGGCTACTATTGCTTGCAGCGACGAGGTAGGCATCGCTTCCACTGTTGACCCATTTGGTGCCATTCCATTGAACCATCTGGTGTGAGTCCGTGTCGTAGTACAGAGTACCTTCAGCTGGTGAACCTGGTCGTGAACCGAAGTTGCCACCGACCATCGTGATAGTCTTGGCAGCAGCAAGCGTCAGGCTATCGTCAAAAGTTTTCGCTCCGGCGAATGTTTGAGTGGAAGTGTTAACAAGACCGGCGTAGCTCGCGCTGGCAGACTGGAGGTAAATGGTCGTACCAGAGATAGTCGTACCATTCGCATTTGCTGTTCCACCATCAAGAGCACCCACAGTAGTGACCCCGCCACCGGCAGCACATCCACCGAAGATAAGAGTACCGGAGGTGTCGGACGTCTTGAGGCAATCTCCGCTTGCACCGACAGCAGTCGGCAATGTGAGGGTATAGTCGCCCGACATAGCTCCCACCGCTAATGTAATCTTATTGCTTGAGCCGTCAGAGATAACCAGTTTGCCGGCAAGTGAGGCGGAGCCGAGTTCAACTTCACCGTTAGTGGTGTCGACATTAAATACTGGAGCGGTGCCAGCATTCTGGACAGTGAATACGCTTTCGTTATTCGTTCCAGGAATGATTAGGCCATTGGCAGCCTGGATGGTTGCAGCACGCGCCGTACCGTCAATCCAAAGATTCGTACTCGTCTGAGCCGAAACGTTCTGGTTACGTATGAAGTCTGCGCTATCAAGTCCGTCGAGAGTTTCTGAGTTATAGGCATACGCGCTGGTCGCGATAGTACTTCGTGGTGTCATAGCTGCTTCCCATGTAGCACAGGAAGCCGTACTACAGTTGGCAGTTGCAGGGGTTGCCATAGTCACTTCAAAATACCGTCCTGCTGCAGCAAATACACTAGCAGGTAATGGGGTCACAGCACCAAGCTGTGTCGAGAACAGACCATTTGTCACCTGTACCCTGTTGGTTGTCTCTCGTGTCTCAGCCCATTGAACGGACCCAGCCGTTGGATTATCATAAATTGCAAACTTAACGTTATAGAGGCCATCGGCGACTGCAGCACCTGTATTTGTCGTTAAACGGCCCTGGAAATTCATGGTCGTAGGAGTGGTTGTCACAGCATTTACTGTTGTAGCAAAGACAACGAAAGCAATACCAGCAATAACACAACTGGTAATTACCTGTAATCGGCACCTCATATTGCGCTCGGTGTGGCGCAATGACTGCTCCATGTCTACCTCTGTAATTATGGTCCCTATTTTTTGCTTATATAGCACACCGAAGCATGGCTATAAAACACATATATATCATAGCTTTTTTACCCCTGAAACACAAGCATTTTTCCAGGGGTTAGAGCGTATTTTTTGTAGTGCTTTTTTGACGTCTTTTTTGACGGCGAAAATAGCTGAACAAACCCAAAGTCAAAACAACAAGCAAAAGTGGCACAATTGCACGCCACCAGCCCGTCACTAGAAACACCCATTGCTCTTTTGACGAGTCGCCATAACTCACTCGCAGTTTATAAAATCCGATGCGAGAAGTCGTGAAAGAAAAATCATTACTTCGCTCCCTGTCCGGAAACACAAGAGAAGACGTTTTGGTCATACTATTCGTAAACGGTGTCAACGTTATGATAACTTCTGGGTAAAAACCTGTATTTTTCGTTACATCACTCTTATTTTTGACACTATATATCCCATCAACGCCATCACCAACCTGTAGCCAATTTGCCTTGATGCTCGTAACTTCTGCTTTGTTAGCTGTAGACGCACCGTTCACGATACTCAGCAGCGTACCAAGAGCGACAGATTGCGAGATACCTCGGTCGGCAGCGCCTTCGCTTGCCGAGAAGAAAATAGCCGCAAATACGTTACCTGCGGGTAATTTTGCACCATCAACAAGAAAATACATACGCATTGTTTGCTGTGAACCAAGTTCAAATGTGATGAGGTCTGGTTGAATACCAGCAGTGACCTGCTCGTCATCATAGAATGCAAGGTTACCCTCGTTGTCAGCCTGACGAAAAGCCTTTACGGACGTTTTCACTTTCACTCTGCCACCATAGGGATTCGTAACATCAACGAAGCCTTTTTGCTTCTCCCCTTGTTTCAAAGTTGTACGAAACTCAGGAGGATTGACTTTGAGTGTCATAGCCGACACGTCTTGCATAGAAAGACCACACAACAAACAGGCCAAACCAGCTATAAGCCAGTACCTCACGGTGTAATTGTCCCGCTAACTGTAATGTTGTTTGTATAGCTACCAGAAGCCTGGGATGTGTCGACGTCTGCACGGAGACGCATACCGAGAACATCTCGTCCACTCGGTATTCCTGTACGCGTATAAAACGATGTGAGTGTCCCAGGAAAGGCAGAGTAGGCACTGCCAGATGACCACTTGCCAGGAATAGCTGTTCCAGTCGTACTAACGAGCGTAAATCCAAGGCCTTTCGTCGTCCCTTCCGACCATGAAAGTGGCGAAGCAATTGAACCGCCAATCGACGGAATGGTATATGCACCATTCGTCAGGTCTTGGTTCTGCTGAACTGCAAGCGTATACCCACCAGAATCTGTCTGAATAATTGCATCGTAGAGAGTGGTATTGGATGCTCCCGGTGTGATAGGTCCAAGGCTCAAACCTGAAGCTATGCCGGTATTGCCGGCAGTATATTCAGCGACGATTTCCGACTGATTAAGTGCACGGTCGTAGAGTTTTACCTCGTCGATTGCTCCCGACCATTGTCGACCAAGATCTGGAAAATCACCGATAACAAAGTTGGCGGTTGTACTCGTGAGCGTTGTAACCATTGTTCCAGTGATTGTTTTTGAGAGTTCTACACCATTCAAGTAGATTTTAACCCTGTCAGCATTTGCCGCCTGAGCCCCGTCATACACAACGGTGACATGATACCAAGTGCTAGACACAAGATTTGCATTCGTCGTATCGACGTAGTGATCACCAGGATCAGAAGGATTGTTCCTCAAGAAGAATCTTAGTTGCGTGCCAGCGGGGGTTGTCTCTAGCGCCCAGGCACCAGTTCCACTACCGTATTGCCATTGGGCAGCTATTGCGTCCTCTCCAGGTCCCATATGGTATATCCACGCGCTCACTGTCATTTTATTGCTGCTTGGCAACTGAGCGTTATAGGGAATAGTAATGTGCTGCGCTACAGTAGTGTCGCTCCAAGCCCATGACCCAACTTTTCCGGTAAAAAAGGCAGACCCCGCACTGTACGTACCGTTGTGCGAGTTCGCGCTGGCGTCATAGGCAATTGAACCGACACCTTCGTCAAATGGCCAATACCCCACCATACCAGATGGCTGCACTGTTAACTGTAAACCTTGTTGCAATTGCGAGACGTACCCTTGCCCCATGATGTAACTGCCACCAGAACCATTCCCAACAATTGATTCACCACCAGAGCTCACGAGGCCGTAGCTTCCTGAAACCTCCGACCCACCAAAGCCGCCCGCGACGCTTGCATCAATCTTGTAGCTCGTACCCGTATATGACTCAGCATAGACGGAAGGCACGCCAGCGACAAGCGCAAAAAGTGTTAAACAACCAGCGGCTCCCCAGACCAAACGCCCCATATTCATAGTTATATTGTACCAGAGTTATTTGTGGATTTCGGCGAAATGACGGAAGGCATGCAAGAGGCCATAGAACAAGCCGCCAGTACCCGTAACGACGGCTGCCGTAACCGAGATTTCCTCTTGGTTCAGCCCGTCATTGAGTACGATTCCGCTTGCCAATAAGCTGTCTCGACCTTTGAGCGGTGTAACTTGCTGTATAACAACACCCCCGGTTGAGAGACCCGATTTTGAACTGATACTAATCTCACCACCACCGAACCCATCTTCATTAGTTGAGGCAGTTGGAATATCTTCGCCAGTTGTTGGAGTCGTATTGGATGTATAGGTAACAACAATCTGCGCGGTAGCATCTTGTATGCCGCAGATATCATTCGCAGTTAGTAAAATTGTGTGCGTACCACTACCTAGTGTAATCGGCGCGGAGTACGTCGTCTGGTTCATACTTAGCGGTATTGTTGAGCTATATACCCCATCCACCTTCACGTCTATCTGCGAGGCATCAGCAACCGACCCAGATAGTACGAGTGTTGGTTGGCTGACGACACTATCGCCAACAGGAGTCGCAATACTCACACTTGCACCAACAGCGTCACCACATAACATCACATAAACATTGGAACCTTTAATATCAGCTGCAAGAACAGTTGGCACTAAGAGCAGAGAGATAAGAACTGCTCCGAGAGATACTCTAGCGCCGACGGCGGACCACCGCATACAGAATGCCTCCCGCTAGCACGAAGCTAACTAATGGATACAGCCAAACCGGTGCAATGAGAACGTATTTTGAAGATTGTTCTGTCTGGTCCAGTAGCTGCGCAGAAACGGCAACTTTGAAAAACCCGAGTTGCGGCGCTTGTTGCCACTGCAAGACAATATCTCTTGATGTATCTGGTAATACAACGTATTCTTGCGACTGAACAAACTTTTTACTGCCGAAAATATCAGTGATAGTGTAGGTTGTTTTCGCCGTAAAGTCAGTATTACCGTTGTTTGAGAATCGTAATGATGACCTGAGCGGCGTTGAGGTTTGGAAGAAGTCTGTCTTGATGCTATCGATGCTACCGCGATTGATATAATTGCCGTTTACGTTAGCGTAGAGCACCGCACCAACTCGCTTGTTGCGCTGCAATGAACTGCCACTCGCGTCTGCATTGCTCGCTTGTGTCTCAGCAAACAAAATTCCGTAATGACCACCTGGTGCAGCTTTGGCAGGAACGAGAACAGAGAAGCCAACCTCAATAGTCTCGCCCGCTTTCGCGTGATACCGCGCTTGGTCGAATTGCACCCATTTATACGCATCGGCATTCGCCTTAGTACTAGAAAAATCAGCCGTATACGAACTGTCTTTGACGTAATATGGTCGCGCATAGACGATAAAGTCATAGTCGACATCACCGTCATTAAAAATCTTGAAACTGTCACGTTGACTTGTTCCTGAGTCAAGCGTGAGCCGTTTACTCACTGGGGAGAGAGTTATGCTTTCTTGCAGTGGTGGGTCGGCTGCATAGACAGGACTGCCTAGACCTATCACTACGGCAAGCGCTGACAATATACCTGCCCAAAAACGATATGAGAGAATGGTGTATTTCACGATGCGTAGATTTAGTTATCTGCAACTGCAGTATAGGTAACGACTTCAGTATAAGCACCGTTTGGCTGCGCGGTTGTTGCCTCGACAGCATACCAGATGGTTGTCGTGTCGTTTGTGGCAGTAGAGGCAGTTGTCTTAATCTGTTGGAGTGAGCCAAGGGCTGGCATACCTGACCATTTGGTTGCGCTACCTTCGACGTTCGTCTCGGCGGCGTAGGACGCATCAAAGTTACCACCAGGAACAGCGTAACCCCAGCGGTTATTTTCAAGCGCTGCTGGTGTCGCATACGGGTTAGATGACGCAGCAATTGTATCACTGTTACCATTTACCATAGTGACAGTCGCGTCACTTGAAGAAATACTTAGTGTATACCCCGCTGTTGCATTTGTGCTGACTGTAACGACATCACTGTCGCTACTAAGGGCACCCGATGCGGTTGGCGTCACACTAAAGCTGACTGTGTCAGCTGATGATACCGAAATCACGGAGTTAACTGTTGCCGTAATTGTTGACGTATCCGTCAGAGCAGATGCAACAAAAAACGGTGCAGCTGCAAGCACAAATACCGACACCACACCGGCACTTGCTACAGTATATTTTTTTACCCCTAACATATGTCTCTTCCCTCTCTATTTTTATAATCCTCTATAGTAGAAAATACCACGAGCATTATGGTATTGTCAACAGTCATGAAACAAAAGCGGGGTTATGGGAACCCCGCTACTCTTCAGAGAGTATATTCTCTCTTAGTTAGCTGTTGCAGTATAGGTCACAGCTTCTGTATATACGCCACTTGCCTGTCCGACTGTTGCTTCCACGGCATACCAGACGGTTGTCGTATCGTTACTAGCGGGAGCGCCTGTTGCTTTGATGGTCTGCAGTGAGCCGAGTGCTGGCATACCTGTCCATTTTGTTATGCTGCTCTCGATGTTTGATTCGGCAGAGTATGAAGCGTCAAAGTTACCGCCTGGCACAGCATAACCCCATCGGTTATTCTCAAGTGCTGCTGGTGTTGCGTAGGTATTCGAAGATGCAGCAATTGTATTGCCACCACTAGTCATGGCCGTTGTTGCATCACTTGAAGAAATTTGCAACGTATAGCCAGCGTTTGAGTTCGTGCTGACAGTCACGAGGTCACTATCACTACTAAGGGCGCCTGCAGCTGTTGGTGTGATGCTGAATGATACGGTATCTGCTGAAGTAACAGAGATTGTCGAGCCAATATTTGCAGTCACAGTCGAGTTGTCAGTCGCGGCTGATGCGATAATAACAGGAGCAATTGCAACAGCAAAGGCCGAGAGTACGGCGGTGCCAGCAAGAATATGTTGCTTGCGAATTGTTTTCATAATATTCCTTGTTTTTGTTTTTATTTTAGTAATATCGTTTGAAATATAGCATAAGCGCAGTGCAACGTCAAGCAAATTTGCAATTATTTTTTGCTAACCCCTTGAATCGCCATAATGCACAATAATGGCGCGAAGCATCTCCCCTAGCGCTTGTGTCGACAAAAAAGTAAAGTCACGAATCTCTCCAAGAACTTCGTGGTCGATACTCCATATGACAACAGGTACTTTTGGTTCGCCGTTGCGGCTATTATATACACGGACAAAACCTCGACGCTCAGCCATGAGCAACTCTTCTTCGCTCAGGCGTCCATCTCTGAACAAATCATGAATCCGATAGTGATACGCTGAGCGGGTTTTGATGTCGACATTGACTACACGCAATGTCTTCGAGTCGGTGATACGCATATCTATACCGAACGCATCGCTGGCACGGCTTGTCATCTCGGCAGCGAAGCCTTCCTGCTGAACCCCGCGGTAAACGGCAATTTCTCGGCTCAAACCATGGACTATGACGCTCCATTGCTCATTCGAAAAGCATCGAGTGCCTGCCTTTTTACACATCGTGTCCAGTAGTTGTTTAGCTTTCGTTGGAAAATACGGTAATTCGTCATCTGGTAGTGCAAGAACTGCTGCCACGAAAGCATCGTTAAAATCTATGAGCTCAAATAGCCGTTTTTCCTTGTTGTGATACCCTTGTGGATGCTCATCCATACTCTCCTGTGCAACGGCAGCTCGAGGTGCCTGAAGCACTAATGCGTAAAGCCAGGCATCGGCGCGTTCTTCGGTTGATTCGTGACCAGTATCAAGACGGTAGGCGTGGTCTTTCGCGCTCTGAATGAGGGGCTCAAGCCATTCTACCCCGCCATGCTGTCGCCACGGTCGTCGACTCGTTTTCAGCACAGCAATTCGTCGTTCAACCCGCTCCCATACACGCCGGTCATCAGCAATATGCTCTTGTGCAACAACAGCAACCGCAGCCTGTTTTGGTTTCCACCTCCGCCACCCTTTGAACATCTAGCTACACGCTTCCTGACAATGACAAGATTTCATATGTTTACTGTAACAGTTTTGTAAGGTCTTGTTCAAACTGTGCATACGTCGTGAAGAGGACTGCAGTCATCCCCTGCTCGCGAGCGGCGATTACATTTCGCTCTTGGTCATCGATAAATACGCACTCCTCAGGCAACATACCTAGTCGCTCGGCCGCGTTGGTGTATGCCTTCGGGTCTGGCTTCACGAATCCTGTGTCATAGCTCAGTGCCAAATCGTCAAACAGGGCCATGTCGTCAGGCGAGAGAAAATCTTCGAGACGATGAGGAGAGATATTCGAAAGCATACTAATTTTATAGTGCGACTTGTGCTGGCGAATAAAGTTTATGACTCGCATATCAAGTACACTCTGTGCATCGAGCATAAGGTACGCATCCTCGACCGGAACCCCGCTGATACGACTAACGATATGCTGGAATTCGTCTTTTGTTATATGCCCAAGATCAAGTGCCTTGGAAGCATCGCGTGCTTCCTCTAGCAGTTTTGGGTTATTACCAAAATGAGCATCACGAAATGCTACCCAGGTATCTGTCACGACGACCCCGAAACAGTCGAAAATAAGGGCTTTAGTCATTGCTATGTATAATTGTCATAATTTCTTCTGCAATATTCTCCGGCGTGCGATTGTTCGTATCGATGCGGTGCTCGCCGTCAAACGGAGTTTCCTCGCGACTCTGTATATATTCGTCTAAATCTTCTTTTGTCGAAATCCGATACTCATCATCGCGGGACGTTGCGCGCTCAAGTAGTGTTTCATAGGACGCTGTCAACGTAATAACTATCATGTTGTAGTCAGAATAGGCATCGAGCAACGAACCGACGCTCTCAATAGTTTCTTTATCAGGTGACGGGCGAACATAAATAAGATTATCTCCACGATCAAGTAGAAATTTTAGAATTGGCTGTGTCAAATCATCCATGAGGCGCGGTATACGGTGTTCTCTCACAATATCGTAGACTGCATTTTTCAACTCATGAAACCAAAAGACTTTCCATCCAAGTTCCTTTTCTAGAATACGGGCTACCGTTATCTTGCCGGTCGCTGGTTGTCCTCTCAGATAAATAAATGTTTTCGTCATATAAATTCCCTTTCCTACAGATGCTTACGTTCACTTGTGACCTTTGCTTGATATTCGGTAATCCCTTTCAGCCAGCCGCCAGTAAAATACGCGGATGGGTCAAATGTATGAACATTCACCCATTCCATCTTGTCATGATGCTCACCAAGTTTTAGCTCACCACCTAGGTAGTTCGCTTCGAATCCGACAGCAAAAATATGTACTTCTTCATTCAGTAGTTGTTCAACTCTTGCTACGCGAAAAAACACTTTCGGTTCTCCGAGCGAATACTGCACATCTGGACCTAACTCTTCATGCATTTTCCGTTCGATTACTGACTCGAGCGATGACTCAAACTCGCTTAGCCGAATTCTGCCGCCTGGGATATCCCAATCGCCAAAAACATCATGGGTAATTAAAAGTTTATCGCCATCGCGAAGCAGGACTTTCATGGCCACATAGTATTGGTCTCGTCCTTGACGTACATATGTTGCCTTGTCAATCATACCTACGCTTCGCCCCAGTTTTTTCCAGACGCCGTGTCAACTTTGAGCTTTACACCAAGTTCTGGATAAATATTTTCCATGGTTTCACGTAAGATTTCTTTGACTTTTTCTTCGTTGCCTTCAGGACATTCAACGAGAATTGAGTCATGAATCTGCAACACTTGTACACCAAAGCCATCAATTTCTTGTTCGACTTTCAACATGGCCATTTTCATCAAATCGGCTTCCGTACCCTGTATTGGCATGTTTGCAGCTTGACGTTCGGCCCCAGAGCGAACCATAAAGTTACTCGACTTTACATCTGGTGTTGGGCGGCGGCGTCCAAAATATGTCTCAACATAGCCCTCATTTCGTGCCTTCGTTATAGTCGCATCAATATAAGTACGGATAGGTGCTCGCAAGCGGAAATAATCATCAATGAATTGCTTCGCGGCCGTAAAACTCATACCAGTGGCGGCAGCAAGCCCATGTGGGCTCATGCCGTAGAGCACACCGAAATTAATCACCTTGGCATCACGTCGCTGCGTTTTGCTGACCTGTTCTAGTGGAATACCATACACGTCACTTGCAGTCTTGGCGTGAATGTCGATGTCAGAGTTAAAGTCTTCAATCATTTGCTTGTCATTTGCAAGCACAGCCGCAAGACGCAGTTCGAATTGGCTATAGTCAGCACTGACAAATACGTTACCATGCGATGGTACAAATGCTTCTCGAATTTTGCGGCCTACATCGCTTCGCACAGGAATATTCTGGAGGTTCGGGTTCACACTCGACAGACGGCCAGTCGCTGCCACATCTTGACGAAATGTTGTGTGCAGCCGCGAGTTATCATCGACGAGACGCGGCAAAGCTTCGACGTACGTATTCTGCAGTTTGGACAACTCGCGATACTTTTCTATAAGTTCAATAACTGGGTGCAAACCACGCAATTTATCGAGTTCTTTCTGCCCTGTCGAATACCCTGTCTTGCCTTTTTTAATACCAAGTGTCGGTAACTGAAGCTTCGTGAACAATATTTCACTCAATTGAGTTGGTGATGCCAAGTTGAAGTCATTTCCTACCAGGTCATACGCTGCACCTTCAGTTTCAGAAATCTCGCGAGCAAGTTCTTTACTCATCTCACCGAGAAATGCTGTGTCGAGAATAATGCCGCGGTGCTCCATGCGAGTCAAGATAGGTATGAGGGGGAAATCAATCTCAAACGCAACATGTTTTAGTTTTGGCAGAGCTTCGAGCGCAACAAGTTGTTCGTCATACAGTGCCCATATTGCCGCGACCGCCTGAGTCGGCTCAGTCGTATCGATACCCATGAGGTCGCCAAGGTCGCGTGATTTACGGAGAGGGTCAAGCAAGAAAGCCGCATGATTAGTGTCAAAACAAACAGGTAAGTCTTGTAACTTCACCTGTAGCAGGTGCGTCAGCAGTTCATTTGCTCCATGCGCAACAACGTGCGTCAGATGCAGTTCACGCAATTGCTCAAGCGCCACCTTCACCGCCTCACCATGTTCAGCTGAGACATAAAATTCGTGTTCAACCTGCCATACTACGACGTTCTCGGCCATAGTAAGTTTTACTGCCAGGTCTTTATTGAAGTCGATAAGTTTGACTGGGTCGATATTCACTAGGTCTGCTATCTCCACTGGCTCGCTTGAGCGCATATAGTCTGGCAATGAACGAAGCAAGCTGCGGAACTCAAGCTTCATTAACAGACTCTTCAGTTTATGTGTGTCGAGGTCAGTAACGTCCATTGCCTCAAGATCAAGCGTCACAGGTGCATCTGTCCAGATTTCGGCAATTGTTTTCGAGAGGTACGCACTCGCCTTCCCTTCCTCGAGTTTATGTCGCAAACTATCTTTTAGCTCCCATAGATTTTCATATACGCCATCGAGCGTTTCGTATTTTTGCAGCAAATCAATTCCTGTTTTTTCGCCAATACCAGGCACACCGGGAATATTGTCCGAACTATCGCCTTTGAGCGCCTTAAGGTCGAGAAATTGGTCGACGCGTATGCCGTACTTTGCTTCAAAACTTTCGGGTTTGAAAAGCTCAATATTTGTGAAACCTTTTTTCATTGCATAGACGTGAATAAGTGGACCAACGCACTGCAAGGCGTCAAGGTCAGAAGTAATCAGACACGTTTCAATCCCTTGTTCACTTGCCTGCTTCGCAAGCGCTCCCATGATATCGTCAGCCTCATAATCATCGAGCTCGTACAGTGGCCACGAAAAGGCCTCAAGTAGTTCATGAAGGAGCGGAATCTGTTCATAAAAATCCGGCGGCGCTGGTTTGCGACCAGCTTTATACTCCGGGTAGAGTTCCTTGCGCTTACGAATGTTCGTCTTCGCTTTGTCCCATGCGACAACCACATAATCTGGTTTTAGCTTTTTAAATAGTTCGAGGCTCAATGCCGCAAAGCCATAAACACCACCAGTTGGCGTGCCGTCGGCAGTAGAGAGATTAGGCATGGCGTAATATCCTCTGTAAAAGACACTCTTCCCGTCGATAATCGCCAACCGTTTCATATCTTTAGTATACCTCAGGTGAATCCGTTTCTTCCTCCGTCTCAGACATTCGCTTCAGACATGTCTCAAATATATCGGGGTTCGCTTCGAGGTACGCCCTAAAATTATCTCGCTCAGACCTGATAAGTTTAGAGCTAACACTGCTTATGCTGTTGCCTAATGCATATGCAGCCAGGCGTTGAGGTGTCCTTTGTCGTCTCTTCAGTTGAATCGTGGCGATATATGAATCAATTAATTCTTCGGCGAATTTCTTCCATTCGGGCAAGTTTGTTTGGAACCACGCTGCTAATTCGGTGAGTCGGTCTTCACTAAAGTCTGAAGATTCAAGAATAGTTGTAATCGCCAACTGTACTTCTTCGCTCGTTGCGTCTTCGGAACCCTCCTGTTGCTGCTGTTTAAATCTTCTACGCTCACGCTCGGAGAGTCCTCCCCAAATACCAAATCTCTCGTCTTTTCCAAGAGCATAGTCTAAACATTGAGTCCGCACATCACAAACAGCGCACACCTTTTTTGCTTCTCGGGTTGAACCACCCTTCTCTGGGAAAAAAGCTTCAGGATCTGTTTGGGGGCAGATGGCACGATTCTGCCAGTCGAGCGAACCGTTGCGCTCATCCTCCATAACTAGAAACAGTTCACTGACAGCCATTAATCCCCTCCTCGTGCTTAATTTCTTTTAGTATACGGGTGCTTAGTTAGTCGTTGCAAGCATGAGCAAATCTGTTTCAGTACGTTTTCTTGGTTATACTTATTTATTACCTTCTAAATCCGACGATTCTTCGTCAGGCTTTAGTACAACAGCAGCTTTTGTCTTGTTGTCGGCAACTATTGCATTGAAGAGCTTCTCAAGCCCTTTATAAACTGTTCGTACTACTGCATCGGAGCTTCCTCCGCTGCGCGATCCTATGTTTACAAGCTCACTCATAGGCATCGCAACTTTATCGTCCAAATACTCTTTGGGCCCTCCCCAGCCAATTAGTCTAACTAGTAGCGCATGTTCAGACTCAGAGAGTACTTTTGTCTTTAGGTCACCAACCCTAAGGTCTCCAAAGCGTGTCCTGACCTCCTTGCGTAATCGAGCCATCGCCTCAAGCTTTGACGGTGTCATATCATCGTTACGATTTTTTGGATTCAACAGTGCTTCTAGAGCTAGTTTGTGCCGATTTTCAAGCTTAAGTAGTCGATGGAAACCATATGCGAGTTGAACGTGCGGTGGTTCTTCAGTAATGGATCGTTCATGCTGAAGTGGAGCTACTGCCTGGGGCTGTATGGGTTGCTGCGTTGCGATGTCAGGGCTATCTTGAGCAGGAACTTCGGGTGTATCGCTATGTACCTGAGATGTTCTGTCCCATCCATGTTTATCAATTATAGCTTCAAGCTGCCTGGCTTCCTCTTCGCCGTCGGTTGTTTCCCATTTGCCAGCAGCACGCCATGCACTCACCACACCGTATTCAACAGCTCGTCTGGAATTATTTACATCCATCTTCTTTGGGTTCAACCTTGTAATCGAACGTATCGGTATCATATCGGCCTCGTCGACGCCCCTTAAATAGCCCCAGAAACAAATGCTATTCACAATTTTAGCTGACATTTTTGCTTTTGCATGCACTACATATGTCTCAATAAGGTCTCCTATATATCTGTCACTTATCGTCTCTGCGGTAGCGCCATGTATACGCAACCGGTCAAGTACCCTTTGACGGTCAGAGAGATCAAGATTGGTATAGATACCAGATGCCATAAGCGTATCGAAACCTTGTTTAATCTCACCACGTGCGCTCTCAATATCCTCAATTTGGTCAAGTTGTTCTACGGTTGTCGTTCTCAGCCATGAATCCTTAAGTGACTCTGCTTCAATGGCTTCGAGTTTCTCTACAGCTTGGTTATTAATAGCAGGCTCAGGCGTACTAACGGATTCTTGCAGGACATCACTGCTAGTGTCTGCACTAGGTACCGATTCTACGCTTTCATCAATGAGAGAGAATTCAGCAAGTTCAGACTGACTATCATCATCCAATCCACTAACAGGTAATTGTTTTGCCCGCTGGAGAGCATTGAGTACATTCACCGCCTCTTGAACGGCAGTAAATACGCCGAGAGCCTCTTTACCGCTCAAATCACGCATTGCATCTATTATTGCTGGCTGTGCTAGTAATCTTTGGAGTTTTTGTGCTTCAACGACAGCAAGCCAATTCACTATTCTACTAGAGTGAGCCTCTGCTAATTGTTCATCACCATTCAATTGAATCTCAGCCATCCAGCTACCTCCCTGAAGTTTTCATAATAATAAAGGAAGGTCCACCTATGCGCAAGCATAAGTGTCTCTGTTACAAGAACTATCTTGTTACAATTATTTGCGCTTGGGCTTCTTACTAAAATCTATAAGCTTATTGAGTGCAGAGTAAATGATTGTTTCTACCGCTTCGGGTGACTGACTAAACTGTTGCGGATTCCTACTAGCACGCTGCACGAGCGCTCGTATTTCCTGAACAGTACATGGCTCAGCGTCAACATCTTTAAGTTTTTGGTCTTGCACAATCAGCTTTTTCCCACATAGTGGGGCCAGCAGCTGTACATCCTTATTTGTAAGCCGCTTCTCCACTGGAAGCTGACGACGAGCGGCAACATTCTTCTGAATAGTATTCCATAAGATTCCCCGTGCATGCGTTACGTCATTATCGGCTACTCCCTCGGCCTGCATCCCTAATATTTGAGAATACGCGCCTTCTGTACCACCAATATCAATTGCGAGTTGACCACTCACTCTTGGAGCCCATTCTCTAACAGTATCAATAATTTCCACCTGTCGCACATAGGCTTCTTCTGCTGCTTGTTCAGCCGCACGATTGAGAGCATCGAGATCCGCAAGATGCTGAGGGTCCTGAATAAATTTCCCCCTTTTTGGTGGCACCTTTCCTAAGGCTCTCCTATACGCTTGCTCTTCTCGTGGCTGCCTCTTCGGCGCAATCTTCTGTTTATTCGGGTCAACAGCAAAATTAATAATTGAAGTTCGTACCGCACCTATTGGACTTCGAGCATAACCCGTATTGTGCCGCGCAGCTGCACCAAGTATCTGATGTGTGTCTGCGCCTTGCATATATTTCCAGAATATCGCAGCGAACATATCATTACGATCATTTGGAAGGGCTCTTCCTTTATTCTGAGTTGGCTGTTGAAGAAAGTCTTTGAGCAGAATATGCAGCCATGCTTCGGTTATTTCTTCACTATCAATACCGCACTTGGTTTTAAGGGTTTTCCGTAACGCTTCCCAGCGTTTTTCAGATAAATTTGTTAATTTTGGTGATGGTGCACTTAACTTATCTGGCACGTTGCTAAGCAGCCTTTCATAAACGGGTGTCTCATCAGCTAGCCGTTCTGTTGCCACGAGAGATTGAGGGTGCGAATCTCCTTTACTACTTGGCTGGTCTACGGATATAATCACCTGCTCTGTAGAAGTTTGCGAGAATGTTTCGTCGGTCGATGAGCTTAGCGCGAATGCTCGTTTTGCTAACTCTCGCTCAAGTAAATCTGATAACGCTACTGCGCGCTCAAACGTCGCGTCGTCCCATTTCGCAACGTCTCGCAGCGTTGTATCCCTTTTCTCGGCAGGAAGTCGTCGCAATGCAAAATAACTTAATGCTTCGATAATATCCGTTGGAGTACTGGGCAAACCATTGGCTTCAGCAAGCTCTTGCGCAAGCGCACGATTGGGAATTACAACACCTTGTTCATTCTGCTCAGCCATAGTAGGTAAGAGTATATGGGCAATCTTGCGTACTTACAAGCATGACCATCTCTGTTATTTCAAACCAATTTTTGCATACGCCAGCGCTATATAGTCTTCAAGCGGCAATGTGTTTTGAATACTGATATCAGCAATTTCGCTAATACCCCGAATATTGAAATCCTCATCATTGGGACCGGAATACATTTCTTTCTCTTCATTCTCTCTGAATTGTTCAAGTGTCAGTTCTGTTTCGTTGTCACGATTTCGCGACCGAACTCGCTCGTAACGTATCTCTATTGGTGCATCAACAAAAAGCAGCATACCACCCGCAGCTTTCAGGGCTTTTGCTTCACCAAGTGACCGAATGCCAGTTATAACCAGCGGACGTAGCTCTTTCAGAGCTTCAGACACAAGAGCGCCTGCTCCATTTGCGTATCGTAGTTCTGTTGCTGTTTTGTGTAGCACTGGTCGTTCTATTGACCCATATTTTTCCGTAGCAACCTTACGAACCATATCACCAGTCGACACATGCGTGTAACCATAATCATCGACTAAAAAGTGGGCTATTGTATCTTTCCCACTCGAAAATGTCCCCGCGATACCAATAAGTTGTGGTTGCGCAGTTGGAGTGTTTATAACTTCTTTCAATGTGTTCTGTTCCCTACTGTAGGTATTCGTACAATTTTTTTGCGTCTTTGTGCTTGCGAAGTTTCGCGAGGGCTTTGGCTTCAATCTGGCGAATGCGTTCACGTGTCACTGAAAATTCTTGTCCAACTTCTTCGAGAGTGTGGTTTTTGCCGTCATCAAGGCCAAAACGCATTTTGATAATCTTTTGTTCACGCTCTGTGAGCGCACTCAAGATTGCCGAAACTTGTTCTTTAAGGAGTTGTCCGGCAGCAGACTCTTCAGGGCTAGCAGCATCTTCGTCTTCAATAAAGTCACCAAGGACCGACTCGCTGTCGTCGTCACCGTCACGACCAACACCTGCGTCGAGTGAATGTATATCTTGTTTAATTTTGATGACGTATTCAACTTTTTCTGGCTCCATCTCAAGTTCTTTGGCAAGTTCTTCAATAGTCGGCTCACGGTTGAGGTCTTGGGTCATGCGGCGTTGGGTACGCAGCAATTTGTTGATGGTTTCAACCATGTGTACTGGAATACGAATCGTACGAGCTTGGTCGGCAATAGCCCTCGTGATAGCTTGGCGAATCCACCAGGTTGCATAGGTCGAGAATTTAAAACCTTTGTCCGGGTCAAATTTTTCGACAGCTCGCAAAAGACCAGTATTACCTTCTTGAATGAGGTCGAGAAAATCAAGTCCGCGGCCGCTATAACGTTTCGCAATACTCACAACAAGACGCATATTGGCTTCGGCCATTTTGTCTTTAGCTCGTTTGTCGCCTTGCACCACTTTTTGGGCAAGTTCGAGTTCTTCACCGGCGCTCAGAAGTGGAATTTTACCAATTTCACGCAAATACAAGCGTACTGAGTCGTCAGAAACTTCGTCAAGATAGTCGCTACCGCCTTGCCACACTTCCGTCTCATCAATATCGTCAATATCTGGTTCTTCAGGTTCTGTCTCATCTGGTGCAAATGCATCGGCAAGGTCATCACCAACAAGAAAATCGTCTTGAAGGGTTGAATCATCTTGCAATGTTGGGTCAGCTTTCTTCATAGTCCGTCGTTACTCCTCTTTAATAAGCGCGTTGAGTGCAGTCCGTAGCCGCTCTGCTTCCGCCTCATCATGTGACGTTTCCGCCTCACGAAGCGCCGTGGTTAAGTGCTTTTTTTGCTTGGTTCGATGTTGCTGTTTTAGTTGGCGCACGAGACTGACGGCTTCGACGAGCCTGTCCTGTCCATCCAGCGATTGATATCGGGTCTCGGCCTTTAACAGTACTATTTTGACATACGTTTCGATTTCATGCAACTCTTCGGGTATCTCTTCCTCGAGGGTATGGTTGCGATGCGTCAATAAATATGCAAATAGTGCCTGGCGCTCAACACCATCGAAGTACTCAGCTTTTAGCGGCCTGGCAACATCTATCGCCCCCTCTTCGCAGCTCATTAGTGCTAGCAGATAGTCTTGCTGAATATTGCTCGTAATAACTTCAATATTGGTGGCCTTGACCGTCTTGAGCCGCCTTGTCTGCTCCTCGGCATCATCAACTTGCGTAAAACGTTCTTTAATCGCGGCACGTGAGGCGCCCGTTTTTTCGCTCAAAATGTCAAAATAATGCTCACGTTCAACTGGATTATCAACTGCTCGCAACAATCGAAGAGCCTCTGTTGTCAGTTTGCGTTTACCAACCGCTGAGCCCATATCGCCGCGGGAGGCATATTGGTCAATCACCCACTCTATCGCTGGGCGTGTCTGCTCAACGACATTCGCCCATAGTGCGGCATCTTTTTGAATCAATTCATCTGGATCTTTGAAATCGTTTGGGAGAGAAATAATACTTAGCTCAACACCAACGCGTTGCGCGATAGTAATAGCTCGCTCAGTCGCAGCAATACCCGCTTTGTCACCATCAAAGCATAGGCGAATGTCCGTCGTTAAACGACTCAGTGCTTTTAAGTGATGTTCTGTCATGGCTGTACCAGCACTTGCGACAGTTTGTTTGATACCGGCTTGATGGCTGCTTACAACGTCGAGATTACCCTCAACAATCACCGCATAACCTGCTTCGCGAATAGCTTGCTTGGCTTGAAATAGACCAAACACGTGGCGACCTTTGTCATACAGAATGGTTTGTGGCGTATTTAAATATTTCGGAGCGTTTTCGATTGCTTTTGTAATTCTTCCTGTAAAGCCGATGATTTGCCCTTGCCCGTCGCTAAGCGGTACTATCATACGCTCTCGGAACAAGTCGCTGTCTCGGCTACCAACTAATCCAGCTTCGCGCAAATCTTGAGCCTCGTAGCCTTTACTCAGGAGAAATGTTCGTAGCGCATCACCGCCACTCGGTGCATACCCGATTCGAAATTCATGCACCGCGCTGCGATCAAATCCACGAGCTTTGACGTATTCCACGGCTGTTTTGTCTTGGTATAAATAACGTTGAAAATATGTCGTCGCACTCTCATTCAGCTTGAGTAGCCGTTTCTTTCTGTCTGATAGTTGTTTCGAGTTGCCGCTGTCGTATTGGCTCAAGTCGACACCGGCTTTGCGAGCAAGGTGTTCAAGCGCTCCGCGAAAGTCTAGCCCTTCAACCATCATGATAAAACTAAACACGTCACCGCCTTGATTTGAGCTGAAATCGTGCCAGATGTTTTTATCTGGACTAACGAAGAAACTTGCCGTCTTCTCACCCGTGAATGGGCTTAGCCCTTTCCAGTTCCGACCTGCACGCTTGAGCTGCATATATTCACCGACGATATCTTCAATCGCCAGCTTAGAACGCACCTCATCTCTCGCGTCATTATTCATTATCTCTATTGTAGCACCACTTTGACCTCTGTAAGTGTTTGTGCTTAAATAGGTACGTATGGATCCAACATTTAAAGGCCTCGGAGCGCCCATGCCGTCAAAGACAAGCTCAAGTGGGCCGAATTTTAAGCTTATTTTCATAATCTTAGGTGGTGTATTGGCCGTCGTGATAATTGCAAGCTTGATTATTGGACGAGTCAACGGCGATAGCACCGCACTGTCACAGCGTCTCCTCTATCGACTTGATGCGCTATATAGCCTCACATCAAACGCCCAAAGCAACATCGTCAGTGATGATATCGCCAAAATTAATTCCGAAGCATCGCTCGTTCTCGCAGGTGATATTGTTGCCGTCGAGGAAGTTATACCAGCAGCAAAAAGCAGCTCAACACTCACTGCAATCAAAACGGAAGAGCTTGATGCGACGACCGTAGCTAACCTCAAAACTGCCAAAATAAATGGCGTGTACGACAAGACATACACAACCGCCCTACTCCAGAAACTTGAAGCAGCCTATGCATTGGCTGGCGAAGTGAATGACGGGTCGAGCAGTACAAAAGTCAAAGCTGCACTCACAACCCTGCGCGACCATCTCTCGACATACTACACTCAACTCAAGAAGCTGCAGTAACGAGCTCGTAACTGTGGCGAATGAGGTCACGTAGCTCATCGTTTGGCACCTGGCCGGTACAGATGATTGTATTCCAATGTTTTTTATTGAGATGATATCCCTGCAACACAGTTTCGTATTTCTCGCGTAGCAACACAGCTAACTGCGGGTCACATTTCAGGCTGATACGAACCGGTGTCGTGCCTTCACTGATAAGGGCAAACATTTTTGCGTCGCCTCCCTCAGATGCCACTTTATAGACTGCAACTGTCTCACCGAATGGATACTCAAGCGTTACGCCAGGAAGCGCCAACACCATATTCTCAACTTCTTTGTGTGTTAACATTCCTCTATTCTCCCGAATAATCGCCCGTAAGTCCAGCAATAGTTGTTTGCCACTGCAGTCGCTGCTTGATAGTTACTAGCTCCGCTTCGCTCGCCCGATGCGTTACCTTCCCTGCATCACTGCTGCCAAGAACAGCAAAATGCAGCTTCGTAGGAAGTTTGGTGAGGTGTTGCTCCGTCACTTGCCCTAGGCAATCATTTGCGCCTTTCACGCAGCTTTCGCCCAACGCGAGCCACTTGTCAATATCATTTGTCGCGTTAACCGATGCAGTGACTGACAAAACTGCCGAACGCATAACTTCACTATTTTGTTGTTGATCAAATATAAAATTACCCAACGAATACACAATAAGGTGTCCTTTGTATGCTTCACTCGTCTGCACCCAATGCGCATGATTACCGATTACGACATCCGCACCAGCATCAATCATCGCTCGATACAACGTCGTTTTTATTCTGTCAGGCTCCGCTTTGTATTCTGCCCCACTATGCGGCATTGCTACAACCGTAAATGAGGATGTGTACGACGTCATACTGCGGAGCGATGTCTCATCGGGTATCTCAAACACACCGTTATACCCACACCATATGAGAGGGAGAATCCCTTGTTTTTCGGTATCATTGCTCATAGTTATACGTGCCGGAACTCTGAGGACATCGCACAGATTATCATAATCATCCGGGTCCGGCGCGCCAAAGTACTGCATGCTATTTTCGTTGAGATGCTGTTTTGTCTCCATATACCCCGCCGTGCCTTGATTGTCGGTATGATTGTTCGCTAATGAAACTGCCGTAAACCATTTATTGGCTTCTGTGAGATACTCGGGCGAACAATCAAACTTAAGTGTTGCCTCCTCCGCTGATGGACTAACTTTTGGGTTATTTGTAATCGGACATTCCATATTCGCCACCCAAGCATCATAGTCGGAACGCTCGAATTCACTTAGCCTCTGAAATGGATATGCATACTTTTGCTCACTCGCGAGCGACCACTTATTTATGTAACGCCCAAAAAATACGTCACCCACCACGAGCAAACGACTCTCCACTGAACGAACAATTGGCACCCGTTCAACAATTGGCAAGACAACTGGCGTTCCTATATGGCGTTGTACGAACAACGACGTCCACGCAACTGTTGCAGCCACAAAAAACAACCCAACAATGACCGTCAGAATAAGTACTGACAGCCATTTGTGCTTGTGGATGATACGCATCTATGCCTTTACTTTTGCGAGGTAATACCTCAACTCCTCAATGCTGCCACGGATATCAGCCAGTGCTCGATGAGCTTCTGGTTTTGCGAACTTTTTTCGATATTTACCCTCAAAGACTACTTTCCAAGCAGTCACATCGAGCATACGATAATGCAGCCGAGCATCAAGCCGGTGCCACTCATTCACAATAAATTTTCGGTCTTGATGGATTGAATTTCCAGCAAGTATAACCCTATCGTCAGGAGAAAACCATTCGTTCACGAAAGCGAGGAGTTCATTTTCAATAACACGACCAGACCGACCAAGTTCAAGGTTCTGCTTGATAAGTCCGTCGCGTGCCTGAGGATTTGCATTCCAAAAATCTGCTGCGACCTTCAGCATTCGCTTTTCAACAAGCCGAGGTCCAACTTTGACTACTCCCTCGTAGGTCGCAAGTTCTTTGAAATTCCAGTCAGTGACGATTGCCCCTACTTCAAGAATACGGTCTTCGAGCGCATCTAGCCCCGTCATTTCGAGGTCCATCCACAATAGTTTGCCAGCATGTTTTGTCATATGACCAAGTATAGCAAGCTGTACGAAAAGAAGTTAGTTCGTCAATCGCTCGAGAGCAATCAGAAAAGCGGCTTCTTTCATACTGCAATCTTCTTTTTCCGCACGAGCAAGCATATCCTGCATTGCTTTCGTCAAAACCATATCGAGTTCGTTGTTTACCGTTGCTTCGTCCCAGTGTGAATCGGCACGGTTTTGCTGCCATTCTAGATAACTCACAATCACGCCACCGGCATTCGCAACAACATCAGGTATAACGACAACACCTCTCTTTTCTAGCAGACCGAGTGCAATATCATCAACTGGTCCGTTCGCTAGCTCTAACACGACGGGTGCCTGAATTTCAATCTGATTGGTGGCATGTATCACTTCACCTAACGCAGCAAACACCAGAATATCTGCTTTCGCATGAATGATAGCCTCACTGGGTTCAAGGTTACCCTCGAGTTCGCTGATAATATCACGACTAAACTCTTTATCCCCAAATTTCAGCCCTTTCGCGTTCTCAATTGTGTGGCGCGAATTGGCCACGGCTACAATTTTTACACCAAGTTCTTCCTCGGCAATTTTTGCAAAATAAAAGCCAACATTACCAATACCCTGCACCGCTACTGTCAACTGTGACGGGTCAATACTCTTTGCTAGACAGTATTCGCGTAATGCAATCACGCCACCGCGACCAGTCGCCGCAGTCCGACCTTCTGAGCCGCCATTTTTAATACTTTTCCCAGTAAAGCTCGCTCGCGTGGTATCACCAGTCAGCTTTTCATATTCATCAACCATCCAGTCAATCACTGTCTCGTCTGTGTTCACGTCAGGTGCTGGCACGTCAATCTCTGGTCCTAAGTGTTCTGTAAGTTTCTGAACATACTGACGTGCAACTGCTTCAACATGTGCTGTATCAAACTCGCGTGGGTCAAATGCAACTCCACCCTTGCCACCGCCCATTGGTATGTCGACTGCCGCACATTTGAGACTCATGAGTGTCGCAAGTGCCCGAACTTCCGACTGATCAACATGAGGATGAAAACGAATACCGCCCTTGAATGGTCCGCGCGCGTTGCTGTGCTGCACGCGATACGCCTGATGTGTTATATCATCAACGGTAATTTCGAAATGATGCTCATGCATTGGCTCGATTAACTCAGACGCTTCTTGGGCACTCAGCCCTAGTCGTTTTGATGCACGTCTCATCATCGCTTCAGCACTCTCAAGCATATTCATATATTTACCCTCCATTTTCTGATTTTATTATACCTCTTAACTAGTCGCGCAGATATTTCCGAGTGAAACGGGGAGAAAGTTTTTTGACTGCATAGTATGAACTAGCGCCAATAAAACCCCATAACCCCCCGTATAACAGGTCAACCATCGTGTCATACAGATCATTCTGCTGGAAAAATGTGCCCAGAAATAGGTCGGAACCAAACTCGTAAAGTTCCCATATGAGCGCAACAAAGACCGCAAACAGTGTTGCCAAGCCAATTCGCACCCATACAGGCAGTTTTGGTGCCCATATACGCGCCAAATGGTCAGCGAGAACTACACCGAAAAGCCCAAATAGCACCCCGGAAATACCGTGCATCCAGTCATCCCATGGCCACCATTTACCATACATGCCATACCCAAATCCTAAACATGAGCCAAGTACCATGAAAATTGCTAGCAAAAATACAAGCCAACTCGGAACAAGCCCGAACATATGTCTGGCATACAACGCGAGTAGAGCAACAATCAACGCACCAGCGATAATATAGCCTCCAACTCGCGAATGACCTGCAGCAACCTGCCATAGGCCATAGGCGGTCATACCAACAATCGAAATGCGTGTTGCCCAGACATAGCCTGCATCAACACGACTCATTTACTTGTCCTTCTTTTTATCGATTCGGTCAAGCTTGAGGAAATTAATGAGAATGTAGATAACGACCGCTGTCGCAATCAGAGTTATAGCAGAGCTAACAAATGCCCCCCATTTAAAATCAGCATCTCTTCCCCATAGTTCAATATGCCATGATGCATCAGTCAATGTCGTCGAACCAACCAGGAACTGGACAACTGGGTTAATAAATCCTTCGACAAGCTTTTTGACAGTATCACCTGCAGCTGCGCCGATTGCCAGACCAACCGCCAGACCAATCACACCTTGCTCGCGAAGAAATACCATGAAACCGGAGCCGTGATCTTTCAGCGTGCCTGCGGCTTTCGTCCTAGCTTGTAGAACTCGCGCTTTTGCAGCTTCTTTTTTTGATGTTGCCACGAATACCGCTCCTTTCATCTCTGTAATATTTGTCATTATAACTGGTTAAGAGAGAAAAAGCCAAGGAGGAGAAAATTGGGGGCTCTTGGTGGCGGGGTAGCATGTTACGCGCCCGCCACCAAGAGTAAGTACTGACCGAGCTCAGCTGATGCGCCAGCCTGTCAGTACGACTAGTTGGCTCTGCACTGTGTCGTAGTAGTCTTGGCGGACTTCTCCACCTTTCCACCAGTTACGCAGTGCGGCTCCGCGCCGTTTCAGCCACGACGGTGACTGTGGGGGCGATGATTCGGACATAACTCCTCCTTGTGAATGGTTGGGCTTGTGGCCCATCTTCATCCTTCCGGAAACGAAAAGTGCCGAGGGATCTTCCTCGGCAACGTTTCTTGTGATTTCCAGAAAAACTAACTTGCCGAGGGCGCGTTGAACTCAATTAGTACTAGTAGTTGTGAGTCCGTGCGTGCCTTTGACATGCCGCAAGTATAACGACTATCGCAACAACTTACAACCGCTCAGGAGCAGCAATGCCTAAAATACCAAGTCCACTACTAAGAGTCCTGCTATATAGCTCAACTAACCCAAGTCGTACCACTTCCCTATCGTCACCGATGATGCGGCATTGTTCGTAGAAACGATTAAATTCTTGTGCGAGTTCGTACAAATACGTGCAGACATAGTGCGGCAATAATTCGTCGACAGCTCGCTCAATCACCTCATTTGCTTCAGTAATTTTCAACAGCAAACTGCGCTCGTTTTCGTCAAATTGTGGATGGTCAAGGATGAACCGTGAACTGTTCGATTTCTCTAAAATCGAACAAGCCCTAGCATGCGCGTACTGCAAGTACGGGCCACTGTTCCCCTGAATACTCACCGACTCGCTGATATCAAAGACAACATCTCCGCCAATACGCACTTTCAAAAACGCGTAGCGAAGTGCACCTGCAACAACATCCTCGGTCGGTTCACCGCCGCGCGCGCGAATTGCCTCGGCCACTTGGTC
This sequence comes from uncultured Candidatus Saccharibacteria bacterium, assembly GCA_964536265.1. Taxonomy (GTDB): domain Bacteria; phylum Patescibacteriota; class Saccharimonadia; order Saccharimonadales; family Saccharimonadaceae; genus JAPUDS01. The sequence goes on from CAZHVV010000002.1 coordinate 104,939, forward strand.
AAACAACCAGGCGATTTCAACGATGTCACCATCACGCGAGCTCATTTTGCCGCTCGTAAGTTTCACTGTTCCTGTTGGGATATTCACTGTCACATCTTTCAGCTCCGTCATTGCCAAGCCGGCGGCCGCTATGACACCCTTGAAATAATCTTTCTGCTCCTCAGCGGTCACAATATAGCTTTTGTTCGGATGATACTGTTCATTTTTCAGCTGCATAAGCCCCAAATCACGCGCGCCATACAATCCCTGGCCATTTCTGTTGACGAACACGTTGTCGAACGAGCCATAATCACTTCCTTTAAATATCAGGGCGCCGTCGCTCTCCTGAAAAACCTTTGGAACATTGTCACGCACAATCTTGACACCACGAGCATCCGCATCGCTTTCCAAAAATCTCCTGACAACAGGTTTGTTGCCAAGCCGCGCCACTATCGCATCAATCTGCTCAAAGCTCCAGTTGAAAACCGTCTCATAGATTGCCGCATACACTGGATTCTCACGCGTAAATGACTGTTTCGCTAGCTCATCAATCTCAGCCTTGGCTGTTTCGTCTTCTTTATACGCCTTCGCACCCTCGGCATACATACGGCTCATAAAACTATTACGTTCTACTTCTGGAACGTCCTGTAGCCTCTCTGGCTGGTTTTCGGTATAGCGTAGTAACGCATACATGCTTTTGCCAACATGCAGCCCTACATCACCGTGGTAGCTCACGCGATACGTATGTGCCCCGCTCACTTCGAGTAAATTCGCAATACTATCAGCCACAATTGCATTGAACGCATGGCCAATATGCATTGCTTTGAATGGGTTTGGATTGTTCGTCTCTATAACAACGGTTTCGGCTTGGCGTTGCTGCGTTAGCTGTTCGTCTACAAGTTCTCGAAGTACCTCGTCAGTCAAAGTGATATTAATAAAACCAGGCCCTGCGACTTCAACGCGAGCTATCTCAGTGTTGTCCTGAAGTTTTTCGGCTAGCTCATCAGCAATCTCGCGTGGATTACGCCCAAGTTTCCCTGCCAGTTGCAACGCGACATTTGTTGAAAAATCACCAAACTGTGGTTCAGGACGTGTAAGCTCAGCAGCAGCTTCAGTCCCATACAGTTTATTCACCGCCCGAGACACCGCTTCAATAATGTTCTTCATTGTTTCCATTATACTAGTAGAATGCAACTCCTCGAACATCAAGCCAAAGAGTTACTTAAAAAAGCCGGTGCACCCCTGGCAGATAGTGTTGTTGTCTATAGCCCTGTCGAGCTTGAGGCAATAGCTCTTCCCTTCCCGCTTGTTGTCAAAAGCCAGGTCCCAGTCGGCGGTCGTGGCAAACTTGGCGGTATCACACTCGTTAAAAACAAACCTGAGCTCGAAAAAGCCTATCACGCTATCATGGCGCTCGATATCAAGGGTCACACACCAGACTGTGTGCTGGTCGAAACCGCTCTCGATATCAAACAGGAACTGTACCTAGCATTACGAGTTGACCGCGATAAGCGCCGAGTCGAATATATCGTCTCACGCGAGGGTGGAATTGAAATTGAATCACATAGTTCATCTACCATGAGCATTCCGGTGGAGACCGCTGACCGTTCTGTTCTCATAGGAAAATTATTGGATTTGCCTGAGATAGCCTGTATTCCTCTTCTCGAAGCACTCGAACGATGTTTATACGACAACGACCTACTCCTCCTTGAAATTAACCCACTGGCTGTTACATCGTCTGGCGAACTCGTCTGTGCCGATGCAAAAGCTACAGTTGATGACAATGCCCGTTTCCGCCATCCAGACTTCTCGTGGCCAGACGAGTCAAGTATTAAACCTCTTGGCGGCAGTATCGGCGTCATCGCCAACGGCGCCGGTATGGCCATGAGTACCATGGACACAATTTATGCAGCTGGTGCCCGCCCCGCTAACTTCCTCGATATTGGTGGTGGCACGGGCGAGGATGTTTTCGTCAAAAATCTTCGTGAAATAACTACGTTGCCCGGAGTGACGAGCATTATCATCAATATTTTTGCTGGTATTACTCGCTGCGATGACATTGCCCGCGGTATCATCGCCGCAAAAAAGCAAATTCCCGACCTTGTTCCTCTCTTCATCCGGCTTGAGGGTACAAACCGTGATGAAGCCGCTCAACTACTTCAAGACGCCGACATAGAACTCCAACCCGACCTAAAAACATGCATCGAACTTGTATTACTTGCAGAGCCTGGCGATAAGCGAGTAGTATCAACCGACGCACCGACCTCTTTTTCTGAAGACTCTGTCTTTCCGGCAGAGCGAGGCAAGACAAATCAGCAATTAGCGCCGAGCGAGTCTGAAGAAAAAGAAGGTGGGAGTGTCAATCAAACAATGTTCGACAACCACTCGGTTATCATTCAAGGCATTACCGGCCATCATGGCTCATTTCACGCGAAAGGCATGATTGACGCTGGCACGAACATTGTTGCTGGCGTTACCCCAGGAAAAGCCGGTGAAATCGTCCATGATATACCTGTATATAACACTGTCGCCGATGCAGTCACGGCTCATAGCGCAACCGCGTCCGTCATCTTCGTCCCTGCTCGTTTTGCAAAGGACGCTATGCGTGAAGCAATTGAGGCAGGCATACGACTTATTGTCTGTATCACCGAAGGAATTCCTATCCACGATATGCTCGCCGTACGCGAGCATGCCAAAGAAAAGGGTGTCGTGATTGTAGGGCCTAACTGTCCGGGACTCATTGTCCCAGCGTCACATAAACTCGGTATCATTGCGGCGCACATCACATCACCTGGCGCAACAACCGTCATTTCGCGCTCTGGAACACTGACATACGAACTTGCTGACGCTCTCACTAAAAAAGGAATCGGCCAGCGTATTATTCTCGGCATTGGCGGCGACCCAGTACAAGGTATGAATTTTGTCGAAGCACTCGAAATCGCTGAACACGACCCAGGAACCGAACAAATCATCATGGTTGGCGAAATTGGCGGGGAAAGCGAACAAATGGCAGCTGATTTTATAGCCGAATATGTCACGAAGCCAGTCTACGGTCTGGTTGTTGGACACTCACTCCCTGCCGGTCAGACCTTCGGCCACGCTGGTGCAATCGTCGGCTCGCGAGGCGAATCGGCCGACGACAAAACCACCTACATGGCCACAAAAGGCATTCACATGAGCGCTACGCTTGACGCACTCATCCAAATAATCATGTAACTATTTATTTCTTTTTGATGATTTGTTTTATGGCAGCCCACATCGATGCTGGTTTGGACACGTAAGCCTTTTCTTCATCCGTAAGTGGGCGCCCGATTTTCTTCTCAACTACTTTTACACTCGCCCCACCACTGAGAACTCTTTCAATATTATAGGGGTCAAAATAGCTCGCTTCAGTACTTGCCACTACGCTATCCATATCAATATGAGCGCCAGCCTCACGAAGATCAGAGAGATAAAAGATAATTGTATAAGTATCAAGATGCGCCACAAGGTGATTAACATCCGCGCCAGCCTGGAGAAGTTGTTTCAGGTGACCTGAAAGATGGCCAGGGTTCAACTCTGCTACGAGGTTGTTAACATCAGCACCTGCCTCGAGAAGCTGAGAAATATACGTGCCTCGTTCCCAGTCGTTTAATGCCGGTACTAATTCGTCAACCAGCCCTGCCTCCTGAAATTGCTTGATATGATCTGTGATTTTTGTCTTGAAATCTATTGGGCGTGGATCCCGAGCATAGGTATCAATAAATTTAATCTTCTCATCAAACTCATATAGAAACCTGAGTTCATCAATCGTGAATTGCTCCCCGGCCTGAAACTTGCGGTCCATAGCGATCAATGTTTGTTTATCCTCAAACGCATCTAGATAATCTTCCCCACCCGGAAGGCTTTTCACTTTTTCTACTACAGTTGGGATAAGGCTGTCTTCAACGTACTGCCTGCTGCCACCTTTGAGCCCAGAAATCTCGGCCACCCTACCCTCTGCCATACGAATAGAAGCAGCTGCAGTTGGGCTCAATGAACCAGTTTGTGAGTCCTTTAAGTGAAAAAGAATAAATTTGCTGTCTGGAAAACTTAGGTATTTTTGGGCCATTTCCTCCCCGGCGATACACCACGGCGTTCCTTGGGCGGCTTGGGTAATCGCCTTAACATCGTTAGCTGTATACTGTCGCCATTCACCTCTGACATCTTCTGGTCTTTCGGGAGTTGGAATAACTGCTTTATTCTCCAATAAGAAACTCGAGTAGATTTTGTTGAAATTGCCCCCCTGAACACTATTGAGCAATGTCGCATCATCGAGCTGCTCATTCTCACCATGCACCTTCTTGACGGCATCGTACGTCCGAGCCAAAGCAGATGGGTCAAGCTGCGGGAAAGGCGCAATCGTACTTTCGTCACGAGTACGATACCGTCCTGTTTTTTTATCGAATACGCCAAGCTTCGACATACCATCGAGCGCATAGACCTTAAACCAGGTCGGATATTGATCACTAGTTTGATTAAGATATTCTGTCCACGATTCTATGCCCGTGCGCTGTGAACCTTGAAGTTGTCGTACAACTTCTGCCTTCGATGACGGGCCGATATTAACTTCAAACCCGTTATCCCTAGCAAGCTGTACTTGCTGACTCCAATAACTTTCGGGAATATTCTCAGGCTTAACAACCAACTCGTTAGTGACATGTTCTATCAGGCGTTCTTTAGTTTTAGAGTCTTGCTCAAGTTCTTCAAGACGGAAAAAATACGCTCCGAGTTTACGTTCACGACTCTTGGTCGTCTGTACGCCTTGGTGTTCAAGACGATCATGAAGACGCGCCGAAGACTGGACGATTTCCTTATTGGAGAAATTCGGGCTGAGAGATTGGAAGATTGCTTCGGGAGCTTTTGTGGTGGACATACTATAAGCTACTGTTTGTTTTAGTTATGTATAGCTCTATCTTAGCATAGAATTGTAGTTATGTCAATGTTGGCATTGTTCCTTGAGTACGTCGAGGACATCAATCCAATAACCATTTCATTACCTCTGTTTCGGCTTATGGTTGACATCTGTTAGCTACTTTGGCACACTACATAGCCTATGGAGTTTACGGAAGAGCAACAACAACCTATCGGTATCGAGAAAATAGTTGCTCATCTTGCGGAGATTGCAGCCGCAATTCGAAGTGGCGAATTACCACAAGAAGCTATTGATGAAATCTCTGACGCAGCTATGGGCATCATTGAAGCCGTCAATGAAAGTCACGGCGTGCCGCCTACTCTCGAAATATTTAGCCCAGAAGAGGAACTCAAGAGAAAGATTATCGCTTTCTTTGAGCTAGGCGAAACTTATTCAGTCGAAAGAATAAAACTATACATTTTTGGCACGAAAAATGTTGAACCGAGCGTCCATGAAGCACTTATGACCACTCTTCATGATATGCGTGACCAGAAGCGTATCGAACAGTACAGTGGCTTATATATGTCTGTTGCTACTCGAAGTGTTATTTCGCAAATAGTACGACAAACAAGGCAAAAACAAGCAGACAAACTTGCCCGTGCGCCTAACCCACCCAGAGAACGAAACCCTGACCGCGACTTACAAAACAGAATACGAGCCGCTCATTTGGGAGGAGTTGCTGCACAGAAAGCCTCCTCACCAAACAAACCACGGAATGGCAATAAAAGATAATTATTTGAGAGCTTTTATAAATCCCTGGAATAGCGGATGTGGTCGTGTTGGTCGTGAGCGGAATTCTGGATGCGCCTGCGTGGCGACAAAGAACGGATGATCATTTCCTTCGACAAATTCAACCAATGTACCATCGGGCGATTGGCCCGATATTACCAGTCCGCCCTTTTCGATTGCCGACTCGAATGCTCTGTTTACTTCGTACCGGTGTCTATGCCGCTCGACTATATCCTGGCTTTTGTACAACTTCGCTGTCATCGAACCCTTTTTTAGCCGTGCTGGGTAGTCCCCGAGTCGCATCGTACCACCAGTCGCCTCTTTCCCCTTTTGGTCTTCCATAATGTAGACAACTTGCTCAAGCGCTGCGGCATTCAACTCGCCACTTGTAGCCTCAAGCACGCCTCCGCGACGCGCGGCGGCAATAACAGCAACTTGCAAGCCAAGACAGAGGCCAAGGTACGGCATTTTTTTCTCAAGCGCGAACTTGGCGGCAACGACCTTGCCTTCGACACCACGCGTTCCGAACCCACCGGGCACCACCAAGCCATCGTACTGTTTGAGCTGTTTTACGCCCTTTGTCTCAAGCTCTTCGGCACTTACCCATTCATACTCGAGCACCACATGTTCGTGCCATGCAGCCGCTTTCAGTGCCTCTAGAACCGAGATATACGTGTCTTCATTGTCGAGATACTTTGCGACAATCCCAATACGCACTGTCTTTTTTGCCTGTGTCGTTGCTTTTTTGACAATGTCTACCCAGGACGATACGTCTGCACCGCTTGCACGCAGACCAAGACGATTCATAACCTGTGTATCGATACCTAGCTCGTGAAGTACCAGTGGCACACGGAGAACAGTATCTACATTCGGCACCACTGCAACCGCTTCTGGTTTGACACCACCAAATAGACTGACTTTGCGCGCAATCGTATCATCCGGTGTTTCCTCAACTCGAGCAACAATAATATCTGGACTAATACCAAATCCACGCAGGTCGCGAACGGCATTTTGCGCTGGCTTCGTTTTAAATTCCTTGCTGGCTTTTAAGTAAGGCACGTACACAACGTGCACGAACGCGACATCCCCAGGTCGATTCTGCGCAAACTCTCGAAATGCTTCCACGAAACTCAGGCCCTCATAGTCACCAACTGTTCCGCCAAGCTCGACTATGTGAACGTCTGAGCCCTTCCCTGCTTTCTCTATCGTCTCCTGAATCTTCGTCGTCAAATGTGGCACAAGCTGGACAGTTTTACCAAGGAACTTGCCACCACGTTCGTCGTCAATGAGCTCTTTCATCAGCCGGCCTGACAGGGTGATACTGTCACGCGTCGTTTCAATGTCTAAAAATCTTTCATAATGTCCAAGGTCGAGATCGGTCTCGGCGCCGTCCTTCGTCACGAAACATTCGCCGTGCTCAGCCGGGTTCAGTGTACCGGCATCAACGTTCAGGTATGGGTCGCATTTTTGTATCGATACGCTGAGACCACGACTTTTCAGCAGTGCACCGAGCGATGCGGCCGTGATTCCCTTCCCTACTCCTGAAAGCACTCCGCCCATCACGAAAATGTATTTTGTTTTTTTCACCCTAGCTACCTCCCGACTGTAATTTTTGCATTAAAAAACCGCGACATCTGCCGCGTTTTTTGGGGTGAAGATACCATGCCCTTTTGTCTCTTCAACTGATTCAAGCATGAATTGCTTCATGTGTGTCTAGTATAGCATAAAACACCACCTCAACAGGCGGTGTTTTTAGACGTTGAGTGTATTACTGCTCTTCGCTTCTATCTTCCATTCCTTTTTCAACAAGCTCCTGGAGCCCAGGCGTATTGCGGATCATCTCAACGATACTCGTAGCAGTAGCTTGTATGTTTGCGGCACCCTTTTCGTTATCCACAAGGGGCCAAGACTCGCCAGTTGTGAGTTCGAGTTGTGCGTCGCTGCGACCACGTTTACTATCCAACTTCCTGAGTACGTCTATTGAGCCAGCTTTTCTGTCCAACAGCACTTGAGCCCGTTCATCTATTGCCGTGTTAGTGTGTCCTACCACATACGAAACCTCTTTGGCCTTTTGTTGTTCAGCCTTCGCTAGTTCATCAGGACTCATGAACCTCCTGTCAATATCCTCGTATGGATTTTTAGAAGAATAACCCGGCTTTGAAGCTACTCGATCATCGTCTATGAGCATGCTGTAATTCTGTCCTTCTAACTCACGCCTAGCCGCCCGTTTGTCAACCCATCCCCAAAACGACTTTTTTGAGGTTGGCACACCATTTTTGTCGACGCCGAGAGCCGTCCGAGCAAGCTCCGCACGTTGTTTAATACCTGGAATTGCACTTTCACCTTTTGCGACACCTTCGGAAAGCATCCTAGCAACGCGTGTATTTGCTGAGGCCCAGTCAATATGTTCCTTAATTTTGGGGTCAGATGCTACGAATAAGGCATCTTCAAAATTTAAGTTCCCTCTCAATTGATTTTCGTTGGGTTCTTCTTCTGTGTGTGCGGCAATCTGTTCTGTCATAGGGGTTCCTTTTTGTTTTGTGGTGTATTACTACTATAGTATCACGCTTTTGCTTTTATGTCAACATACGTACATAAGGTCAGAGTAAAGAATTGTCGAGGGTTCAAATCCATTTGCCAAAACGAACAAATGACCTCTGCGGGTCATTTTTACGTTTTGGCGGAGGGAGAGGGATTCGAACCCTCGATGCAGTTGCCCACAAACCGCCTTTCCAAGGCGGCGCCATAGACCACTAGGCGATCCCTCCGTGCTCACCCTAGTATAGCAAACGACACGGTCTATCATTTTCATGTTGTAATTACTGTAGCGCCCCTTGTGTTTTATCTTTTTGGGCAACTATACTAGAGGTAGTATGACAAAAAAGAAACTACTCATCACCGAACTCCCTGTTATTGAGCTCCAGAAGCTCAACAAGGTATATGGAGATGCCGATACCAGCGTGACTGCCCTTGATGAAGTTGACCTCAAAATCAACAAGGGTGAGTTCGTTGCTATCATGGGGCCAAGCGGCTGTGGCAAAACAACCTTACTTAACATCCTTGGCCTACTCGACTTCGCTACGTCAGGTGACTATGCCCTCGATGGACGAGCCGTTGAAGACCTGAGTTCACGACACCAGGCGCACATCCGCGCCAACCAAATCGGTTTTATTTTTCAGAGTTTTAACCTCGTACCGCGCCTCAACGTCATCGAAAACGTCGCCCTACCCCTGAACTACAGACGCGGTTTTCGTTATAACAAACTACGCCGCGCCAGTAAAGTCTTAAAAACATTCGAGCTGCAGGAGCGAGAATACTATATGCCCCACCAACTCGCCGGAGGCCAAGCTCAGCGCGTCGCCATCGCCCGCGCTCTCGTCAATGACCCATCGATTATCCTTGCCGACGAACCGACTGGTAACCTCGACAGTAAATCAAGCGAACTTATCATGAATGAGCTGCGTGATATCCATCAACGTGGCAATACTATAGTCATGGTGACACACAACCCTGAACTAACAAGCTACGCCAGCCGAATTATTCAAATGAGGGACGGTAGAATCGCCTCCGACAGTGCACATAGAAAAAAACGCGCCAATCCAACCCGAAAACGTGCGCTGAACTCACATCTGAAAAAAGCCGTCCAAAAAGCGAGTGAGGAGACAGTATGAGCCTCCTACCATACCGCATTGCTATCCAATCGCTGCGTATGAACCGCGTCCGCACCGCACTCACAACGCTCGGTATCATCATTGGCGTAGCATCTATCACGCTTGTTCTCTCACTCGGAAGCGGCGCTCAAACGACTGTTCGCAAACAGGTTGCCAACCTCGATAACAACATGATTATTGTTAAATCAGGCGATAGCGCAGACGACATGAATAATCTACAGCAATACAATCCGTACAGCATCAGCCCAATCACTACCTTGACGGAACTTGACCTCACCAAAGTCAGCGAAAACGATAACATTGCCAATATTGCCCCTATCATGCTACTCGGCGGTAGTGCCAAAACTGGTGACAGCAGTGCTTCAAATGTCACCATCGTCGCGACTTCACCTGAGCTCGTTCCTGTACTAAACCTCAAAGTCAACCCAGGTCAGTTCATCGACAATCAAACCATCCGAGACACGGCCGTCGTGAGCCAAAGACTCGCCATAGAGCTCTACGGCACCGACCAAATTCTTGGACAACAGATTGTGCTCAAAGGGAGAAATCACACGGTTATCGGGGTTGTAAAGGCCATAAACTCACCTATTAATTTCTCAAGTATTGACCTCGATCGCACGGTGTATGTGAGTTTTGACAGTGGGAAGAGCTTCAACCTAGGCGTCGGGCAGATTCAACAGCTACTCGTCACCGTCAAAGACCCAACCAAAATTGACGCAACCCGCCAGGCTATCGATAAAACATTGCTCGAAAACCATAAGGGCGAGCATGACTTTAGCGTGCTTGTCGGTCAGGCAATCGCTGACCATAACGACACGTTCTTTCGTACTATTGTTATCATCACTGCCCTTGTCGCCACTATTACGCTCGTTGTGGGTGGCATCGGCATCATGAATATTATGCTGGTTGGCGTATCTGAACGCACCCGTGAGATAGGCCTTCGGAAAGCACTCGGTGCTACCAATAGCCATATCCTGTCACAATTCCTTATAGAAGCACTCATCATGTGTGTCGTCGGTGGTATCTTTGGGCTAGGTATTGCCTACGGACTCGCCTTCCTTGTTGCCACCCAACTTGCCTTCCAGCCCTCTGTCACCTGGGAAATCACTGGTGCTGGCCTCGCAATGGCTTTCGGAACCGGTATTATCTTTGGTATGTACCCTGCTCTCAAAGCTGCCCGCAAAGATCCTATCGAATCGCTCAGACAGTATCAGTAGGACAGTTTACTAGAGCTAGTGACTCTTATATTCCTATTGCGATATATCTGCAGCCCGAGCCTGACCTGACTGAAACAGTGTCAGGCCCAGCGCGAAGTCATGGAGCAGGAGGATGTATAAGAGGAACGAGAATGTGCCGATATTGTATTCGCAGTATATTGACATTATGTAAAGCTTATGCTAATATACATATGTCCTATGATAAAAACAAATACCATCACACTCAAAGAAAAACTTATATTCGCTTTTGCTTGCGTTATAGCGTTGTCGGTTTTCATGGCTACCCTTCACCTCAAGGATATCGTGAGGCTTAACGCCCTCGCCGACCTTACGACTACGGCAAAATACCATGATATCTCAGAAAAAGCCGCTCAAGACTTGCATAACCATGTCAATAAACAAATGGTGAAAGCATTCATCAACTCACCTGGTGATGGCGTCATCATGGGTCGCACACGCGACGATATTGAGGCCACAATTGAAAGCGGAACAAGTCTCTTTACACTAGTACATGAACAGTTGCAGCTGTGGCGTGTCTACCTCAGCCTGCCATTCAGCAGAGTACTTGCTTAAAGAACCTTGAGTTCTCGACCCAAACGCGCGGCTAGTTCCTGTTGGTCGCGTAATTGCTGTCGCGTTTCCTCGACAACCTTCTTCGGTGCCTGCGCAATATATCCTTCGTTAGCAAGACGAGATTCAAGCTTTGCAATCAAGGATTTGCACTCTGCCAAACGACCCTCAAGCTTCTCCTGGTGTTCATAGAGCGTTTCCTCATCAACAGCCAACCATGCTTCCCTGTTCGGCACCGCAAGGCGTAGGCCGGAAGGTTGTTCAACGTGAGTCACGGCCTCGAGGCCCGCTAGTCGCTGAATTAGTGATGCACTATCCGCAATAAGACTGTCATTCTCGTACAATAGCGTTTGTTTGCCACCTGGTAACTCGTTTGCCACAAAGCGCGTTTCAATCACCACCTCACGTACTCGCTCAAACTCCTCAGCTGCCATGGCATTGAAATCGGGTTTCTTTGGCCATTCACTAACAATAAGCAGCGGTCGCTCTCCGTCAATCGTCGTCCAGATGGTTTCCGTGACAAACGGCGCGAACGGATGTGCAAGCTTCAAACTTGTTTCGAGGACCCATTTCAGCACACTTGGCGTGGCCGTACCCTTGCTTGCTTCAAGATACCAGTCCGCAACATCGTGCCAAATAGTTCGGTAGACAACATCAGACGCTTCGGCAAACCGATAGTCTTTCATGTAGCCATCAATCTGTTTGCGAGCCTCGTGAAGCTGTCGTAAAATCCAGTGGTCGGCAAGCGTCACGGCGTCTGGCTTGTCACCAGCACCCTCCAGCTGTGGTTCGATGAAGCGGGCAATGTTCCATAGTTTATTGCAGAAATTGCGCCCCGCTACCACAGTTGCGGTCGAGAAGGCCTGGTTCATACCGGCACTACGTGAGGCAATAATACCAAGACGAAGCGCGTCAGAGCCGTACTGAGTGATAGCATCCATCGGGTTTATGACATTGCCTCGGCTCTTACTCATCTTTTTGCCCTTTTCGTCGAGCACCATACCGTGCATATACACATCAGTGAACGGTACGTCGCCGGTGCGGTAGAGACCGAGCATAATCATACGAGCCACCCAGCGGTCGAGAAGGTCGTGACCAGTCTCCATGACGCTATTGGGATAAAAACGCTGCAGAGAGCCTCCTGAACCGGCTACGGCGTCTTTTTGTAGGTAGTCAGTCACGATGAACGGCCACTGTCCAGAGCTAAACCAGGTGTCAAAGGTGTCTTCTTCACGGCGGTAGGTTGTGCCGTTGACTTCAATCGTCGGCTGATCAACGCGGTCGTCAAAAATCCAGTCATTGTGGTCATCTTCATTTTGGAAGGCCGGAATAGGAATCCCCCAGACAATCTGTCGACTCAGGTTCCAGTCACGCAAATTGTCAAGATATTGCACCACTAAACGGCCCTTACTCTTCGGAGTAAACGTCACCTTCCCTGCCTCTATCGCCTCTTTGGCCGCATCAGCGAGGGAACGCACTTTCAAGAACCACTGGTCTTTGACAAGGGGTTGAATAACTGTGCCACATTTGTAGCAATGCCCAACCATATGGGTGTGGTCTTCGACATTTCGAAGTAATTCTTCAGACTCAAGCATATTCACAATGCTCTCACGTGCTTCCTCAATGCTCTTTCCTGCGAACTGTGGGCTGGCTTCACCGGTGATAGTACCGTCATTGCCAATGACCGTGATAACCCGCAAATCATGTCGCTGGCCAATCTCGAAGTCGAGTGGATCGTGAGCAGGAGTGATTTTCACGGCACCAGTACCGAAATCCATCGCTACTTCATCATCGGCAATGATAGGTATTTCACGACGCACCACGGGCACTTGCACGGATGTCCCTATGAGGTGTTTGTATCGTTCGTCGTCAGGATGAACAGCGATAGCCGTATCACCCAGCATTGTCTCTGGCCGCGTGGTTGCAACCACAATCTCACCGAGCTTATCGAGCAATGGATAGGCAACGTAGTATAGCTTCCCTGTTACTTCTCGATATTCAACTTCAATATCCGCAAAACTTGTTTGGTGTTTTGTGCAGAAATTAACTATCCTCTCACCTCTATAAATCAAGTCTTCGTCCCAGAGCTGTTTGAATGTGCCGTAGACAGTGCTAATCACCTTCTTGTCGAGGGTGAAGACCGAGTCTTCCCAGCTGGCCCCTACACCAAGAGCGCGCAGCTGTAATTCCATATCACCACGTCGGGCAGCCACGAAATCCCAGACCTGTTGATATAGCTCTTCTCTGGAAAAATCAAAACGGCTCTTCCCTTCAGTCTGCAGTTGCTTTTCATACACAACCCAGGTCTCAAATCCGGCATGGTCGGCCCCTGGAATCAAGACCGCATCGCGTCCATTCATACGGTAGTAGCGCACTAAAATATCTTCTAAATCAAACGACAACGCATGGCCAATATGAAGATTACCGTTCGCGTTTGGCGGTGGCATGACGACAGAATATGGTTCACCCTTCCCTGTTGGACGAAATGCTCCACTTGATTCCCACAAGGCGTAGGCGTTTGGTTCGTATGTTCCCGGTTCATACACTTTTGGCAGTTTCATTGCATATCCTTTTGCATTGTCGCAGATGGTCGAATGCGTTATCTTTCACGTGAAATATTAGCACCAAGGAAATATGGTATTCTCCCATATACCCCCGTTTTTTGCCAAATTTTCCCACGTGTTTATTTTCTACCAACCAGTATAGCATAAAGGATATTGACCGCGAGAAGGGAAGCCTATGCTCACAGCAAGGTGCTATAATCGAACGCATATGGAGACAGAGAAAACATACCGAATAGAGAAGTGTGACAGTAAAGTCCAATGGGACGAATTTATACTCGAAAACAACGGTCATCCGCTACAGCTCTGGGGGTGGGGCGACCTAAAAACTATTTATAACTGGCGTGCAGAGCGATTCTTTATTGTTGAAAATGAAGAGAATATCGGTGCAGTCCAGTTACTCATTCGTAAATTACCAAAACCCTTCGGTCAGCTACTGTATGTACCACGTGGACCAGTGGTTGTGAATGGTCATAGCGAAGCTGTTTACACAGAGCTTGTGGAATACGTGCGCGAAACGCACAAAGGTATCGCTCTCACCGTCGAGCCAGATAGTTTTGAGGAACCAACAGGGGAGAGTTGGCGAGAATCGGACAACCATGTTCTTCAGCCTGCAACAATTCGTCTTGATTTATCAAAGCCGGAAGGTGTCTTACTGGGAAATATGAGCAAGAAAACGCGTCAGTATATTCGCAAGTCCGGAAGTACGACTGGCCTCGAAGTGCGCAAGATTGGTAACCCTGAAGATGTTTCTGCCTGCCTTGAACTCTACAGACAAACTGCCGGACGAGCCGGATTTAACCTCCATAAAGACCAGTACTACATTGATTTGAATGATAAACTTGGTGAATTTTCGGTAATATTCGGCTGCTACGAAGGCGATGAGCTTGTTTCGTTCCTGTGGCTTGCAGTCAGTGAGTCAGTCGCATTCGAACTCTACGGTGGGGTCAGTGCTAGAGGCCAAGAGCTACGCGCCAATTACATTTTGAAATGGGAAGCTATCCGCCGCACGCGACAGTGGGGGATTGCTTGTTACGATATGAATGGGCTTATCAACGATGGAATTAGTAATTTTAAGCGCGGTTTTGCGTCCCACGAAGACCGCCTCATAGGCACCTTCGATATTCCAATGTCACCTCTGTATTCGCTATGGACAAAAGTCCTACCAGGTGGGAAAAAATTCCTCCAAAGAATTCGAAAAAAGCGCTAAGTCTAGATAAATACGCATCAAGCGGGTGACGCGAGGCGGGGTCTATATCCACGACGCCATGCGTAGGCTTGGCACAACTTCTACCTCTTTTGGGTCTGTTGGAGGTAGTTTTTGTGCGTGATAATACGCAAGTGTCGCTATCATAGCTGCGTTATCGGTGCAAAGACTCATAGGGGCATACTCAATTGGAATAGGTAGTGCTTCTTGTAGCTGACGACGTAGCTCAGTATTTGCCGCCACACCACCGGCGATAACCACTGAGGCGGGGTTATAGGCACGAAATGCTAACATGGTCTTTTCGACCAGTGTTTCGACTGCTATGCGTTGGAAACTAGCCGCAATATTTACTCTCAACGTGTTGGAAACGCGTTCCGGCAGCTGATGGGAAGGGAAGTCGTGCGCAACACCAACTTCACGCTGAACTGTGCGCAACACCGCTGTTTTGAGGCCTGAGAAACTGAAATCATATGTACCAGACATTTTTGCCTTGGGGAATACAAAGGCCGAAGCGTCACCCTGTTCTGCCGCAGCAGCAATAGATGGCCCTCCAGGATACGGCAGTCCTATGATTTTGGCGACTTTGTCAAACGCTTCACCGACAGCATCATCCTGAGTTTGACCGAGTAATTCGTAATCGCCATGGTCACGGAAAAGTACCAACTGGCTATGCCCACCAGATACGATGAGCGCTAACATTGGGAATGAAGGTTGTCGAGATGGCAGGGCAAGTGCAGTTACGGTTTCAGGCGCATCTGCTCCATGCTCAACGAGGAAATTAGCATAGACATGGGCTTCGACGTGATGGATAGGGTAGAGTGGTTTGTGTTTCACGAGGGCCAAAGTTCGTGCCGCAAGCGTTCCTACCAAGAGACTCCCAACCAGTCCAGGTGCATACGTCACGCCGATCGCGTCAATATCGTCCCAGCTGCAGTGAGCTTGCGCTAGTGCCTCTTCGATAACAGGCACAATCACCTCAATATGACTCCGTGCTGCCACCTCTGGCACAACACCGCCATACACGGCATGAATATCTATTTGTGAACGAACGACGTTGCTGAGCAACCGCTTGCCGTCTTCGACGACAGATGCGGCAGTTTCATCACAACTCGACTCAATACCAAGTATTTTCATTGGTTCTATTATAGCGTGAAAGAGGGGTGGCGGGAATTATTTATGAGTGACAAGGCTTTGTCGTATAGCAGCCCGTACGACATCACTCTCGTTCCATGGATGTTCGCCATCGGCCCGCTCGATTGTCTTTTCATGGCCTTTACCCAAGAAGACAACAGTATCTTCGGAAGTACTGACGCGGCTAACGGCAACCCGTATCGCCTCTGGACGGTCGAGAATTTTGAAGATTGTGTCACCGACAACTTTTCCGGCTTTTTCTGCACCTGCAGCGATTTGGGTGAGAATCTCCTCACCGTCAATATCACGGTCATCTTCCTCTGTGAGAACAAGTTCATCAGCGTAATGACCAGCTATTTCGCCCTGAGTTGCACGCTTTGCCTCGTCGCGGCGACCGGCTGAGCCAAAGAGCACTACCAATTTACCCTTTGTTGTCGTCCGTAAGTCTTTTAGCAATCGTTCAAATGCATCTGGTGTGTGAGCAAAATCAATGATGGCAGAATATACCTGACCCTCGTCAATTGCACTCATGCGACCCTCGACGTGCGTCAGGGAAGCAATACCACGTTCGATTGCACCCGGTGGCAAACCCATCTTGTGCGCAACCGACACAGCTGCAAGACTATTCGCCACATTAAACTCACCTGGTAAGCGACATTCAATGTGATAGGCAATACCATCCAACGTTACATCATAGGTTGAGCCGTCAGAGCGTTGCTCAAGGTGTTCTGGTCGGACATCACCATGGTTCAAACCGTACAATACGTGGTTTGGAACCACTGTTGTAAATTTAGCAGCATTAGGATCATCGGCATTGATGACTCCAAGTCGCATACCGTGTTTGGCAGTAATTTTGAAAAGTTTCAGTTTCGCTTGAAGATACCTGTCAAATGTCTTGTGATAATCAAGGTGTTCATGTGTCACATTTGTTAGAACAGCCACTTCATATGGGATACCCCAATCACGATGCTGAGCCAGCGCATGTGACGTCGTTTCCATGACGAGCCATTCGGCGCCCTGTCGATGGAATTCGTGCAAGCGTCGTTGCAAGAGCGGGGAAGATACCGTCGTCATGTGCTCTTGTTGCGACGTGATGTTGCGTCCGACTCCGTAGCCAACTGTCGTCATAAGGGCTGCATTGATACCAGCTTCAATTAAAATACTGTGAATCATGAATGACGTTGTGGTCTTGCCGTTCGTACCCGTCACGCCGATGACGCGCATACCACGTGCTGGCCAACCATAGCGAGTGGAAACTACAGCCGCCTCGAGAAGATGCCCCGTTGGTTCAATGAGTTCAAACGCTCGCTTGGGGAGTAGTCTTTTCACTCTATCACGCAGTTTCGACATATACTCCCAGTATAGAGTATCGAGCTCACTACTCAAGCGTTAATGACGTACACCGTATAAAGCCACCACCCTTAATGAGCTCTGTCACGTGTGGCGTGAGGACATGAATACCACGACAGCGAAGTTCGGCCTGGAGCTCAGGTGCGTGGTCACTCATGATAACCGTTTCGCCAGTTGAGACAAGGTTACACGCGAAGCCTTTTTTTGCTTCGTCAAGGCTCACAAGTATCGTGTCGACATCGGTCAAATCCGCGAGAATTTCTTGGCTTTCTGGCAGGAAGACTTCCGGACAGTAGGCGATAATACCTGGTTTGTCACCATTTGGGAGGCGAATAATGCTCAGTGCAAGATCAATATCGTAGAAGAAACTATCAGGCCAACCACTAACAGCGTTAATGATGGGTGTGCCAGCTTCATCGAGTTCGGGAATAGTTTGTAGCTGAATTCGCTCAAAACCAAGTGTCTTGGCTACGAAAGCCTGTGCCTCTGCATCGCTGCGGTAGCCTTGACCACAGAAGAGGATGTTCCCAAATGGCAAAGCATCGCCTTGTCCGCTCCATTTCAGATTGTCAGGAACGTCAATCACCTCATATCCTAAACTTTCGAGTGTTTGACGTGCAACAATCTCTTCAGTTTGGCGCGTTTTGGGGAGTCGAGAGATAACTGCGCGCCCGTTTCGTGTCAGTGCCCAGTTTGCGGTATAGACACCGTCCTGCGAGGTCTCAGGCGGTTCTGCGTGCACAATTTCAATGCCGGCCTCTTTGAATAGACTGGCAATAGCTTCATGTTCCGTAATTGCCCCAGTAACATCGACTGTTTCGGGCGCATAGTACGGATTAATAGTCGCCACATTATCAAAATATCGGGCACTACTCATCAAGACGCGACGGTTCATCATCGGTTGTTGCATACTAATTCCATTGTACTCCAGAAATTGAACTGGTCCGGCCCCCGAAGGGACCGGACCATTGCGTTCAGCGCCGATGGAGTCGACTCATGTGCCTGACGCGACCGATTGCTTGAGGCACGTATTTCTGCCCAAAGATCTTCTCGGTGAACGCACCAGGACGAATCGTCACGACCTTGACTCTGGGTGCTTTCTTGACGGGGGTAACCCTCATCTCGAGCACTACCACAGAGGTCTCAGCATCGTCATCATCCGGAAGCATGGCCATGGCCATGTCGCGAGTTGCTACTCGCTCAACCTTCCATCTGGCCTCCGGCAAAAGCGTGCAGACTCGGAAGTCGCCGACGACGAGACCACTGGGGGCTCGTTGAATGGCTACCTCTTCGAAGTACGCCGGGGTACCGACAACATTGTCGTCATTGCTCATTTCAATCCCTTCTGGGCTATTACTCACGACACCGTGCCGTAAGTGAATGAGCGTCCCCTCTACTGGCTGCAGAGCTGAACATACTTATATTAACATAATGGCTATTGATTGTCAATTGACACCTGCCGCATGCTTCTTGCGCTGTGTGTCATAATGGAAATCAGTAAATTTATGGAGGATATATGGCAAAGAAAGTCATTGCTTTTGACCAAGACGACACACTGAATATCACCAAATTGCCCGTTGATACTACAATGGCAGACCTGTTAACCAGACTGCTAGACAAATACGAAGTGTGCGTTATCAGCGGTACAGACTGGGATGTTATGAGAAAAAATGACGTTGATCCATTGGTCAACGCTACACCCGAACAACTCAAGCGACTGCACATCATGCCGACAACCGGAACGCAATACTGGCACTACATTGATGGCGATTGGAAGCGTGAATACGCACATTTCTTGACAGATGAGCAAGCCCAAAAGATTACCCTAGAACTCGAGAAAGCAGCTCGTACTCTCGATTACTGGTGCGAAAATCCAAACGGCGAAATTATTGAAAATCGCGGTAGCCAAATCACTTTTTCGGCTTTGGGACAGTGGGCAACACCAGAGGACAAGCATGCATGGGACCCTGATATGGAAAAACGTAAGGAAATTGTCAAATTGCTCGAGCCAGAACTAGCGGGAATCGATGTAAAAATTGGCATCGGCGGTGCCACATCGATTGACATCACACTACCAGGTATTGATAAGGCCTACGGTATGCGACAGCTTATGGAACAGACTGGATACGCTATGGAAGAAATTCTCTTCATAGGTGACAAGTTGCAACCTGGTGGCAACGATTACCCTGTGAAGGCTATGGGTATCGATACGATTGAAGTCACATCTCACGAGGACACAAACTGGATATTGCGCGGAGTTCTCGGAGTTTCATAATGATTCAGCTGGCCAAGGGCTTAGCTACTGCTACTATCAACCCTTATGGGGCGTGGGTGACGGGATTATCTCTTGAGGATACGCCTGTGCTACACCCGTTTACTGAGCTGAACAATGCTGATGGTGAGAGCAAGAAACGAGGTGGCATGCACGTTTGTTTGCCAAACTTTGGATCTGGCGGCGATAGCGGCCTCATGCAGCACGGCTTTGGACGTGAGCTCGAGTGGAATATCAATGCACAAAAGGAGAATAGCCTTGAACTATCTCTTGAGAATGCACCCGAACCATATGAAAATCTGCGGGCTACGTTGCAGTATGAACTACTACTGACGAGTTTTTCTGCGACATTGTCTGTACGAAACACCGGCGGCCAGCCACTCCGTGTTGCTCCTGCATTCCATCCATATTTTCAGCTACAAGACCAAGAGACAATCGTCACGGTTAATGGCGTACAATACCAGCTAGACGAGCTTGCAGGTACAGAATTTATCGAGGCTGACTCCGTAACAGTCGTGACAGCTTCGCAACATCTAACACTGAGTCAAAGTGGTTTATCGACATGGGCAATCTGGACTGACCAGCTTGGGCCGTATGCCTGCGTCGAACCTACATTCGGCGGCTACCGTTTTGTATCATCTCCTCAAGACGACGAGTGGCTCGCGCCAAATTCTACCCGTTCATACGACTTTGGAATCAATTTTAGTAGTTGAGCATATTAGAATTAGCACTCAAGCTTGACGAGTGCCAACTTTGTTCGTTACAATGAGTCCATAGTTGATTAACAAGGAGGAAAAACGAATGTCAGTACCTATCGCACCCCTGGCTGATCGAATCGTCGCTGTTCGCGAAACAAGCGAAGCAAAGACGTCGAGCGGCCTCTATCTACCAAGTAACTCGAAAGAGAAACCAGTTGTCGCCACTGTTGTTGCTGTCGGCCCAAAGGTCGGCCACGTGAAAACAGGTGACAAGATTGTTTACAAAGAATACGCCACGACCGAACTCAAGATTGATGGCACGGATTATTTGATTGTTAAAGAAGAGGACGTACTTGCGACGGTCTCAAAAAGTAGTAAATAGGGAGTCAAAAGCATATGGCAAAGAAAGTTTTTTATGACGATGATGCCCGCGCCCGAGTTCTCGGCGGCGCACAAGCACTCTACGACGCAGTCAAGGTCACAATGGGGCCAAAAGGCCGTAATGTGGTTATCCAGAAGGGCTACGGCGGCCCAACGGTCACTCACGACGGCGTAACGGTTGCCGAAAGTATTGACCTACCAGATAGCAACGAAGAAACTCTTGGTTTTAAGGTTGGTGCAGAGCTTATCAAGCAAGCTGCGACCAAAATGAATAAGTCAGCCGGCGATGGTACAACAACTGTCACTGTGCTGACCTACACAATATTGAAGGAAGCGAACCGCTTGATTGCCGCCGGCCACAACCCAATGGAACTGCGCAAAGGCGTCGAGGCAGCAGCGGCAGATGTACTCAGCTCACTCGAGAAACTTGCTGAACCAGTTGCCGGTAAACAAAATCGTGTTGCTGAAGTCGCGACTATCTCAGCAGCCGACGCAGAAATTGGCAAGCTCATCGCCGATGTCATAGCAAAGGTCGGCAAAGACGGTGTCGTCACCGTCGAAGAAGGCAAGGGCCTCAAGATGGAATCAGAGGTCGTTGAGGGCTTTACGTTCGACCGCGGCTACATCAGCAGTTACATGTCAACCGACATGACTCGTATGGAAGCCTCGTATGAAAAGCCAGCAATCGTCATCACTGACGGTAAAGTTGCTTCTGTCCAGGAATTCTTGCCAATCCTCGAGAAATTAGCCGCAGCTGGCAAGAAAGATGTCCTCCTTATTGCGGAAGATGTCGAGGGTGAAGCCCTTGGTGTATTGATTTTGAACAAACTAAAAGGTGTCTTCAATACCGTAGCAGTCAAAGCGCCTGCATTCGGTGATCGCCGCAAGGAAATACTTGAAGATATTGCAATCCTCACAGGAGCAACAGTTATCAGCGCTGAGCGTGGTTTGACGTTCGAGAACGCCGAGCTTGATGTCGTTGGTACTGCCCGCAAGGTTATCGTCAGCAAGGACGAAACGACAGTCATTGAAGGTGCCGGTTCAACTGCTGATGTAAAAGCTCGAATCAAACAGATTCAGTCCCAGGCAGCTGTTGCGACGAGCGAATATGACAAAGAAAACTATGACAAACGCGCCGCAGCGCTTTCCGGCAAAGTTGCCGTCATTAAGGTCGGTGGGGCAACTGAAACAGAAATCGAAGAAAAGAAATTCCGAGTCGATGATGCCGTTGCGGCGACAAAAGCCGCGCTCGCCGAAGGAATTGTTCCAGGTGGTGGTGTTACACTCGTCAATTTAGCCGACGAAATCACCTCTGGTGGAGCAGATTCACACTCAGCTGGTGGTAGTATCCTCAAAGAGGCGCTATACCAACCGTTCCGTCAGTTGATGCTAAACGCAGGATTAAACGCTGATGCGCTTCTTGCTCAAGTCCAGTCTGCTAAGGCAGGGTATGGTATCGATGTGAATGATCCGAACACTGTTGTCGATATGAAAGCACATGGTGTTGTTGACCCAGTAATGGTCACGAAACAGGCGATTCAGAATGCCGTTTCTATCGCCGCAACAGCAATGACAATGGGCGCACTTGTTGTTGAGCTACCAGAAAAAGAAGCTCCTGCTGCACCACAAATGGGTGGCATGGGCTACTAAAGTCGTTACCTCATAAAAAAGAGGCCATGTGGCCTCTTTTTTATATGCATTTTGTTTATTGTGCCGGATGCGAGAAGTAATCAATCTCTTTGATAACATCGAGCAGTGCTTCGGCGCGGCGAGAATCATCCTCAATTGCTTTTGCCGCTTCATGCGCAGCGCCAATCAGGCCTTTATCGTCGGTCGAGCGAATAATCAAAAGTAGGGTGTCGAACTTTTCGTCAGCTGGTAAATCAAGCTTGTCGACAAGAGGTCGTAGCTCGCCAAGGGCATCTTTTTTGATGCTCTCGAGGTCGCTATCGACAGTCATTACTGGCTGAACAGGAGCAACAACAGGTGTTGATTCGGTAGCAGCGGTTGCCGTGACAGGTTCCAATGGTGCGACAGATGCAGGTTCTTCAAACTGGAGACCAGCGTCAGTAGCGGCTGGCATTGACGGAGCCATCGGCGCAGCAGGCTGTGCCATATCTTTGTTCATACTCTCGAGTACTTTTGCGAGTTCTTGGTCGTCGCTCACCGGTGCTTGTGTTGTTGCATCCATTGTCCCACCCCTGTTTTGCATCATTAAAACTATTACCATAAGCTTATCACATTGGCCACTGACTTGTGAAGCATAGAGGGGTGAATGTAGTATGATGGTAAGTGCTTATGGATATTCTAGACAACCTAAAACAAATTACTGAACGCGACATACACGGCACACTTGGCCTTATTGCCGAAGCACCTCAACAACTACTCGCTGATGTGCACGTCGAAAATCTCCCAAAAACACTGCCATCCTTCACTTCGATTGTCATTGCAGGCATGGGTGGGTCTGCTCTTGCGGCTGACACAATGCGTGACTGGCTGAATCTGCCATTGCCATTTCAAGTCGTCAAAGACTACACGCTCCCCGCATATGTTGGTTCATCAACACTTGTAATCGTATGTAGTTTCTCTGGCAATACCGAAGAGACGTTGAACGCTTTAGACGATGCTCGTTCCCACAAAGCACACGTTGTGATTGCTGCAGGGAAGGGCAAACTAATCGAGATTGCTCATAATGAACATTTGCCGTACATTGAAATGCCATATGACGGTGTCACACCACGCATGTTTATGCCGCTAAACCTCCGTGCATTTGTCGAAGTTTTCATCGCCTACGGCCTGCTTGATAGCAGTGTCCACAGCGAACTTGCCTCCGCAGCCGCAAATCTTAGTCAAATCGCAAGCATATGGGGGCCAAAGGTGCCATACGCACGAAATATTGCCAAACAGATTGCCTGGCACTGTGCTGGTAAAACCCCTGTTATATATGCAGGTTCACGTTTCCGTTCCATCGCCTATAAGTGGAAGATTGCGTTCAATGAGACGGCGAAAAACGTTGCTTTTTGTAACGAACTCCCTGAGTTTAATCATAATGAATTTCTCGGCTGGACCTCACATCCAGACGAAAAACCATACGCCGTCTTGGCGCTGCAATCCAGTTTTGACCACCCACGCGTCACGAAGAGATTCACCATTTCTGACCGACTCCTTAGTGGTATGCGACCAAAAGCTGTCGATATCCACCTCGAGGGCGAGACGATGATTGAACAAATGATCTGGGGCGTTGTTCTGGCAGACTATACAAGTATTTACCTCGCGATTCTCAATGGCGTCGAGCCTTCCGCCGTCACATTGATTGAGAAATTCAAAACTGAACTAGCTAATTCGTAGCTTCTCGGCCATTGCTGCGAGTGCGGTATGGTCGGGTTCTGCGCTCATATCTGGTAGAACACGATATTCACCGCCCTTAGAGAAGGGGAATACCTTAACGTGTGCATGATTTGCAACATCCATACCCTCAATCATTACTCCGACGCGGTCCTTCTGAGGGAAGATTTCTCGTAGTTTTCTGCCGACTTTCTGCACTGTGGACATTAATGCAGTGTAGTCATCATTTTCAAGATCCCAGACAAAAGCAACCTGTTTCTTTGGTACAACAAGGACTTGACCTGGCTGAATAGGGTGTATGTCAAGAATGGCAAGTGTTTTTTCATCTTCATAAATTTTGTGACACGGAATATCACCGTTGATGATTTTGGTAAAGATTGATTGTTCCATAGCCTTAGTATACAAAAATCTCAGCAATTTGCTGAGAAATCTGTATGGCGGAGAGGGAGGGATTCGAACCCTCGATGAGTTGCCCCATACCGCTTTTCGAGAGCGGCCAGTTCAACCACTCCTGCACCTCTCCATGCTTTATGCAGTATACATGAATATAACAGGGGTGTACATTCAGCTCTGATTCTCAAGAAGTTCTAAATCGACCTGTAAATCGTCGTATTTTGCTCGCATGGCTTTCTTCGCATCTTCAACGCCATTGGCATAGAACGATGGTGCGAGGTTTTCGGTCACGATGTCTATCACGTCTTGCGCAGCAATAACTCCCACCCCCGACTCTCCGATGTCATCTATCCGAGCAATGACCTCATCGAGGCATTTCTTGCGAACTTCATCGCTATATACGTCCCATTTTCGTTTCATACTTACTAGTATAACCCCCCAAGAGGGTATACATCGCGTGTCTATATGGCCATTTCTTCGAGTATCTTCACAACCTCTATAGGGTTTTTGGCATATATGTCAGCACCTTTTTGCTCGTAGCCAGGCAGTAGGTTGCAACGCAGGCCAATAGTAAATGCACCTGATGCTTTCGCGGCTTCTATGCCAACATTGGAATCTTCTAGAATCACTGTTTCTTCTGGACTCACACCAAGTGCTGTCATTGCAGCTAAATACCCGTCAGGCGAAGGTTTATGGGCCAAATCATCACGCTCAAACAGAGAAATAACAAGTTCAACATCATCCGCAAACGGCAACCGTTCTAACATAAATTCTATCCAACTACGCTCCGATGCCGATACAATGCCGACGTTATATTCGTTTTTCAATAGATACGCCCCGAGTTGCTCAATATCTTTTGTTATTGGCGCATCCCTGTAGATATCAGGTGCAAGAGCACTAACTGCTGAGTCATATTCTTCTCGCGTTACAGTTGCGCCAAATGCGCGTGCCTTTTTATAATTTTCTTCTCTGTTAGAGCCAATACCTGCACCCATTTTTTGAGCAATCTCTCGTCCAAACAAGCGTTCGTAAACTACAGGTTTTCGCTCTGCCCAAAGCCGATCACTATCGATAAGCACTCCGTCCATGTCAAACAAAAATACTTTCTTCTTCATACGCAAAAGTATACTACAACAGGGTACACCCGGCGCGATATCGCTCCACTTCGTTTCGCTCCTCCGTTCACAAAGGGTCGAAAGCAAGCTTCCCTAGTTCCTTTGTTCACTTCGCCGAACGGCACGACTACGGTATTTTCCTAGCGGAAAATCCCTGCCGTGTATTCGAACCGGGCCAAGTAATACCATAGAAAAAAGACTAGATGAACTAGTCTTTTTTCTATGGTACACCCGGCGCGATTCGAACGCACGACCTTCGGCTCCGCAAGCCGACGCTCTATCCAGCTGAGCTACGGGTGCTTGTTCGCACCCTTCGCTTTTCAACAGCTGTCTCGAGCGTGACGCTGATTTTCATCAAACGGCTTCGCCTTGGCAGCTGAGCTACGGGTGCAAGTCGTAGTCATCAGACCCCATAAGGGGCCATGACTACGCAACTAGAAGGTACAACTCAGACAATGAAGCCCAAGAACAGGAGCTAGTGTAGCATTTTTTTAAGAGGTCGGCAACTGTTGCGTATCTAGAAATGTAAACGACTAGTCAACTGGTCAATCAAGTCAGGAGCAACATGTTCCATTGGCAATAACGCGCCCAATATATCGACAATTTGTTCACCATATTCAGGCGGAAAGTGCACGTTGACACTTGGGGCGAATCGTTTGTTTGGCAATAGTGTCACCGAATATACAGCACCCTCCTGTATAACCCCGAAAGCACGAAAATCACGCAAGGAAAAGGTTTTGTCATTCACCATTAATGATTCGAAGCTTAAACGATAATTCATGCTTTTCGCAGGACGGCGCGCAATGACGGCAATCGCAATTGCCATGACAACCACCAAAATAGCAAACGTGATGTCCTGTATAAGGAAGATTGCAACTGCGAGAAGTGCAAGGGTAGCGAGACCAAGCCCAATAAACCATATGGTCGTTTTTTCTCTATCGATGTATTCGGAGGCTTGCCACTCAATCACTTGAGCCACGCTAGGCTGCGCGGCGGCAGGGAAGCTGTCGGGAACATTAGTCTGCACTTCAGGGGCGGTGTAGGCGCTCTGAAACGGTGTGGCGGGTGCTGGAGGGGCTTCACTACCGTTCGGTACAACTGGTTGCTCGGAAATTGTCTGCTGCGAAGGTTGTTCTTGCATGTCCATATTATACCACTAGCACTTTTACTCATCGAGGGTAAATAATGACCCGGAAAGGTCATTATTTACTTAGCAGAGTGGTATCTACGAGCCTAGAAGAAACCTTGTATCAATAGATTGATGCAATAATCGTTAGTAAATCTGGAAATTGTTTATATTCTGGGCTGAGTTCGGTGTTGAAATGTCCTTGCCCCTCAAAGAGTAAAAGCTCGGCATCTAGTTCTTCTGCTAAGTAATCTGCTTGCTCGAGGGGTACGTAAGGGTCGTTGTCAGAGTGAATCAAGATAAAGCTACCACAACGGGCCTTGATTACCTTAAAATCAAACGGCTCTTCAAATAAACCGGTTAGCGTATTCAAGCCTAGATCATCTTTGAACGCGCTCACAAGGATAGCTGCTTTTATAACAATATCGCTCGATAGATGCTGGAGTAAATGGAATATCTCAACAGCACCAGAAGAGTGTCCAATAACTACTGTGTCTGAGTCGATAACAAAATCCTTATTGTCGAGAATAAAGGCCGTATATGTTTTTGCATTGGGTGTATCTGCCCCTGGTAGTTGTGGTAACCACACTTCATGGCCATCACCAATTAACTTCCCTTTCAGCCACATGAACCAATTAGCACCTGGCGAGGCGTCTGTTCCATGAAGGATGAGAAATTTTGTCATATCCCTATAGTAACAGAGGAGGGGATATTGCTACGCAATTGGCAGTAGTTTAAATCACGCGCTAAAAGATAGAAAAACGACCACAAGGGTCGTGTTCCTATCTTGGCGGAGGAGGGGAGATTCGAACTCCCGCACCAGATCTCTCCAGTCTAACGATTTAGCAAACCGTCCCCTTCAGCCACTTGGGTACTCCTCCTTGTTGGGTTCTTGTAGATCACGGTGCATATGTATTCCACGCTAGCAAACCATCAATTGATTTGCGTTTCACGCAGAAGCCACCTGGGTACCGCCTCGATCAAAACGTGTCTTAATCGAACGCACTTAGATGATTACTGCTTTTGCACTTCGGCCGTCAAAATACATTTCTGCACTTCTCCAGCTCGGATTATTGTACCACAAAAACAGAGATGG
>CAZHVV010000003.1:0-7310 GCA_964536265.1 uncultured Candidatus Saccharibacteria bacterium
GAACACTTACCTACATCGAGGGTTTCACGACAAACCCTTACGCGACTATCGAACCGACATACAACTGTACGACTGCGTTGACTGTGAATTATAAATTACCATACTATTCAATCTATTTTGTGCGTGATAACACGTTATACCGTCGCACTGTGACCGATACCTCAACCGCACTCTGTAACGGCCCGCAACGTCAAAAACAATCATGCCCTCGAGAAGATGTAACTCCTGCCAGTAACTGCCAAGCGTACGACGAAATACTTGCCGAAAATGTCAGTGGGTTCCGTGTTACTTATTATCAGCAGGAGGACACCCCTACGCCAACCTTTACCGACCTTGACGTGTATAACGGAACTGCAGTCACTGACTTTGATACCGTTGACAACATACTTATCACTATTTCGATGAGCGAAAAATCAGCCGGAAAACCAATCACGAGTGAATTATCTACAAGAGTACGTAGGATTAACTAGTATGAAAAAACTTCGACAAAATGGTTTCGCAATGCCAATTGTTATCATCGTTGCATCAGCACTCATCGTTATGGTGCTCGCTATTATGCAATCTGTTGCCTCTATGCGAACATATACCCTCCGTCAGTACTATACAAAGCTTACACAAGAGGCCGCTGAAGCTGGTTCAGTCTACGCATCGGCATGCCTCGAAGTAAATGGTCGCGTCCAAACATGGGGTAATACAAGCAGTGATTATCTTTCACCTACTAGTGATTGCAACGGTGATGCATTAGGTTACAGCTCAACAGGATATGTCGCGTCATATGGGGCTATAAAAACGCGTTTCGAAATTGGCAATGTTGACTTTTCTACTACTGGGAGTATTCAACTCTCGCCTCGTGGCATTGGTGAACTCCGTGTAGGTGGAGGAACAACAATCGGACAAAGCTACACGGAAACGATGAAGAAAACGATTACTTGGGTATCAAATCTACAAGCGAGCCGTTCCGTCAGTGGCTCATATCGCACATGTGCGATTGTATCGGGAGCGGTCTATTGCTGGGGGTACAATGCTCGCGGTCAACTTGGCAACGGACAGTCAACAGGTGGTAACCCCGAAAATGCGTCGACAGCTGACAGCCTCACGCCAGTGAAGGTGCGGCAAGAAAGCGGAGTTCTTGCTGGAAAAACTGTTATGGATATATTTGCTGCTCAATTTCACAACTGCGCACTAACGTCTGAGGGTAAGATGTATTGTTGGGGGTATAACGCCAGCGGCCAACTTGGTAACAGCTCAACAACCGACTCTTCCGTCCCTGTTCAGGTAAATGGCGCCTTAGCTGGTAAAACTGTTACGGCAATAGGTGGGACTGGCAATACGTCCTGCGCAATCGCAGAGAGCAAAATCTACTGCTGGGGAGATAACTCATCTGGTACAGTCGGCGCTAACACGACGACCTCGTACTACACTACTCCTACGCTCGTCGCAGCTACGGGTGCCGCAAATGAATTGTCCACTACCTATACAGCAACAGATTTATCGACCAGCGGTAGTCGTTCGAGAAATATGTGTGCCATAGTCAGTGGAAAAGCGTACTGCTGGGGCCCAAATAATGCTGGTCAGATTGGTGATGGAACAACAACGTTGCGTCGCCTTCCGAGAAAGGTCGTCGATACTGGTGTCTTGAGTGGTAAAACTGTGACGGCAATATCTCAAGAGGGCTACCCGAATGTCGGTGATAGCGCATTTCCCCACACATGTGCTGTGGCAAATGGTACAGCCTACTGTTGGGGTGAAAATGTTGCAGGTCAACTTGGACGCGCAGCTGGCAATACAACAGATTCGAGTACACCAGTTGCAGTCTTTGCGACGGGAGCATTGAGTGGTAAAACTGTCCTGGACGTTGCTGCTGGACTACGCCACACGTGCGCGCTCGCAAGCAATAACCAGGTCTATTGTTGGGGAGCGAACAGTAATGGTGTCGTGGGTGATAACACAACATCAACTCGATACGTACCTGTCGCGGTGTATCAAGAGGCGAATATACTGCTGGGTGCAACTGTGACAAATATTGGTGCAGGGTCAAACCGTGGCTGCGCAGTCACGAGCACCGGTAAAACCTTCTGTTGGGGCAATAACGCTCAAGGACAAATTGGAGATGGGACAAGTGCAATAAACTGTCCAGTAGGTAACTGCTCGTATAGGATTAAACCGACAGAGTCATATTTCTTGCGACCAAAAAACAATGAATATATCTACTGATCGCTTGGCAGCGGAAATTGTAACGCAAAAGCTTCGACTTCTTTTCGAATAGTCGAGAGTGCCTTCTCATCCTCACGGGCATCGAGTGCTTGCTTCATCCACTCAGCAACTCGTACCATATCTGTTTCCTTTAGCCCACGCGTTGTCATTGCGGGAGTGCCAAGACGAATACCACTAGGCCGGAATGGCGGAAGCGGATCGTCAGCAATTGCGTTCTTATTCAAAGTTAGTCCGACGGCATCAAGTGCGGTTTCAGCAACATTACCATCAATTCCAAAACTACCGTACACATCGACGAGTATTAGATGGTTACTCGTTCCACCAGTCACAAGCTTAAAGCCTCGTTTCATTAGCTCATCGGCTAACACAGCAGCGTTCTTCACAATTTGTTGTGCGTAGAGTTTGAAGTCTGGTTGCAACGCCTCACCGAATGCCACAGCTTTTGCGGCAGTATTATTCATATGTGGACCACCTTGCATACCCGGGAAAACTGCCCTATCAATCAATGTTGGGATATTCTCGAGTATTTTTTCTGGTGCTTTTAACGGATTCGAAACGATGCCTTTTGACAATATGAGCCCACCACGTGGACCACGCAGTGTCTTGTGTGTTGTCGTTGTGATGACATGAAAACCATAGTCGAAAGGATTCTTCGCGACACCACCTGCTATAAGCCCTGCTATGTGCGCCATATCTGCCATCAGAAGTGCTCCAACCTCTTTTCCGATAGCCGCAAATTTTTCATAGTTGAGCTCTCGTGGATACGCCGAAAAACCTGCCAAAATTATTTTGGGTTTATGTTCGAGTGCCAAAGCACGCAACTCATCGTAATCAATCTCGCCAGTCGATACATCTTTCATCTTGTAGCGGATAAAGTTATACAGCTTTGCACTTCGCGTCACTGGCGCACCATGCGTCAAATGACCTCCGTGACTAAGATCCATAGCAAGAACAGTGTCACCTGGCTCGAGCCAAGCACTGTACACTGCCTCGTTCGCTGGTGCACCGGAATGTGGTTGAACATTGGCGTGATCAGCGTTAAACAGTTGTTTTGCTCTGTCAATCGCGAGCTGCTCTACTAGGTCAGTGAATTGCTGACCACCATAATATCGTTTTCCTGGGTAGCCTTCAGAGTATTTATTGGTAAAAACGCTACCAAGTGCATCAAGCACGTCGCGACTGACATAGTTTTCACTTGGTATCAGTTCGAGCCCTTTTCGTTGTCGATCGGCTTCTTTTTGCATCAAATCTGCAACTGTCACGTCTTTCATGGCATGTCTCCCCTCGTTATTACCTCTTATTATAATACTCTCCGCCCATAACAAAAAACGTACTGATTTTTACGTCATTTTATATTGAAAACATCTGTTTTTATATATCGTATATGATATACTTTCGATATGTCATACAAAGAACGTCTCGGACAGTTAATCCACGAAAGCCGCGTGAGCCGTGGCATGACTCAGAGTGAGCTCGCCACTGCTCTCGGCACCAGTCAAAGCGCCATTAACCGCATAGAAAAGGGTGGACAAAACGTCAGCCTTGAGATGCTTGCACGTATCAGTGAGGTGCTCTCGAGCAATCTTATATCATTCAATATCAGTGGTGCAAACCTTGAAATTCATGGTGGTAAAAAGCTCTCCGGTGAGATAGAGGTTAAAACAAGCAAAAATGCCGCAGTCGCCCTACTCTGTGCTAGTTTATTGAACAAAGGCACGACAACACTACGTCGAGTCCCCCGTATTGAAGAGGTGAATAGGATTCTTGAAGTACTGCACAGTATTGGCGTGAAAACGCGATGGCTTAGTAACAGTAACGACCTTGCTATCACCCCTCCCGCACGGTTGCGACTTGATAAGATTGATGTCGAAGCAGCGAAAAAGACACGAACAATCATCATGTTCCTTGGTCCTTTGCTTCATCAGTACAAAAAATTCGAACTTCCATTCGCAGGTGGCTGTAGCCTCGGTACACGCACCGTTGAACCCCACATGGTTGGACTTGCCCCTTTTGGCTTAGGAGTTACAGCAAAATCCGATAGTTATGCAGCAGTATCTTCACCCAAATTACCTGAAAAAACTATTGTTCTCACTGAGCGCGGCGATACGGTGACAGAAAACGTTATCATGGCAGCAGCTCTATCACCCGGCACAACTGTTATACGCAACGCCAGTCCAAACTACATGGTGCAAGACGTTTGCTTCTTCCTCGAAAAACTCGGTGTCACAATTGAAGGTGTTGGTACAACAATACTGCACATCACTGGGCTCAAAGAGATTAAGAAAAATGTTGAATATACACTAAGCGAAGACCCAATTGAAGCAATGAGCTTCATAGCGGCAGCCCTAGTCACTGACTCAGAAATTACTATCCGACGCTCACCAATTGAATTTTTGGAGCTAGAACTTGCGATTCTCGAACAGATGGGAATGCAATATGAGCTTAGCGCGGAATATATGGCGCATAATGGTCAAACTCGACTTGTCGATATCGTCGTTAAACATTCGAACCTTGTCGCACCAAAAGACAAACTTCACCCGCTCCCCTTCCCTGGTGTAAACATAGATAATTTACCGTTTCTCGGTCTCATTGCAACTGTTGCGAAAGGTCGTACGCTCGTGCACGACTGGCTCTATGAAAACCGAGCAATCTATTTCCTTGAGCTAACAAAACTCAATGCAACCGTTGAACTACTTGACCCACATCGCGTCTACATCGAGGGACCGACGCGCTGGAAACCAGCTGACATCGTCGCACCTCCCGCCCTTCGTCCGACAGTTGTCGTCCTACTTGCTATGATGGCTGCGCCTGGCGTGTCACACTTACGAAATGTGTACCAAATCGATCGTGGATATGAACAGCTTGCAACTCGACTTAACGAGCTCGGTGCAAGTATCCGTCCGTTTCGAGATATCTAGAGCTTCTCAATTTTCGGGGTACCGTCTTCTTGCCATGCAACCGTACCAATTGGCTCTGCAATAACTACCTCACGACCATCTCGAGCACCTGAAAGTTCACAACTGTACATAGTCAGTTGGTTATCTTTGGTACGTGCCTCTATCTCGACCGCAGTCGCCGGTACAATGCTCTTAGACACGACCTTATATGCATATCGCACCCCAGCATAATCAACATAGAGCTGATCACTGACACTCACTTTGTCGATATGATAAAACGGTGATTTTTTACGTGTTTCCGCAGGCGTTAAACCCATCGTAAAACGGTGTGCAGCGAGAACGTAGTTGCCCCCATCTTTTGGGTTGCCACTAGCTGGTGAGCGATGTATAGCACCTTTGTCGAGTGCGGCAGCTTCATTACCATTGATTTCCACTATGGCAACATCGACGTTTATTTGTGGGATGTAGAGACGATCACCACCAACCATAGGCTTCGTAGCGACAAGCTTTTTGGCAGTTGCATCACTTGAAATGGTCGTATCCGGTATAGCAGGAGCAAGGGAGGTGACAAGTATATACACGCCCATGAGTAGTGTCACACTCGCAAGAATAACCGGCCAGCGCCGCTTTTTCTGTTTCTGAACGCCTTCGTGATAGGTATATCGCATGTGCTTTCTATTGTAGCAACCTTGGGCGTTTGGACAAAGTCGCCTCTGCTTGTTACAATAGTCCTGCTCTTTGGCGAATATAGCTCAGTTGGTTAGAGCGCTGGATTGTGGTTCCGGAGGTCGTGGGTTCGAGCCCCATTATTCGCCCCAAGTAAAATACCCTGCTTTAGTAGGGTATTTTATTTGGGACGTGTGTTAGTAAAAGTAACAGCCGCGTAGCGTGGCTGTTACTTTTTTGTTGCTTATTAGTTTGGGTTTTTCCGTCCGGACCTGCGCGTATGAGCAGGTCCGGACGTAGTGTGAAAATTGGAGAAACCGTGAATTGCTGAGAATGTTTTTTTAGGCCAGCTCATACCCCGTCTACATAAAACACCCTCTCACGGGTGCCAAAATTGTCAATAACCTATCCTACAAAGCCATTGACTATCTGGCATGCCCTCTCATATTGTATGTCTTTCGTCAATTAACCACAAGTATTTTTATTGTATTACCGTCAAATAGTATTGGTACCCCGGGTAGGACTCGAACCTACGACCAAACGGATAGAAGCCGCTTACTCTAATCCACTGAGCTACCGGGGCATAAACTACCAGTGACATATTTATTTTAACAGATGATGCGTATAATAGACCTTATGCAAAAAATATCCTCTTTCTTTAAACATTACCCTGACTTTGCCTCAACAATCCTCGTAGCATTCATTGTTACTGGCGCCTTCTTCACAAACCAAGGCAACTTCGGTAATGGGCTAATAGTTGGATACAGCGCTATCATTGGCCTAAAACTCTTAATTGGCATGATAAAGGAACTCCTTACTGGAACCTATGGAGTTGATATTCTCGCAGTTGCCGCTATTGCATCGACGATTGCAGTTGGTGAATACTGGGCGACACTCGTTATCGTTCTTATGATGACAGGTGGTGAAGCTCTGGAAGATTTCGCTGGACGACGAGCAAAAGCTGAATTAACAGCACTACTTGAGCGTGTACCGACAATTACCCACAGACAGAATGCCGCCGGCAAACTCGAAGATATACCTATAGCAAATGTGCTTGAAAACGATGAACTTATTATCAAACCAGGCGAGATTGTACCTGTTGACGCTGTTATTTTAGAAGGTGCATCGTTCATTGACGAATCATCTCTCACTGGGGAAAGTGTGCCTGTTGAAAAGAATCCTGGTGACGAGCTTCTGAGTGGTTCTATCAATGGTGAAGCAGTGTTAACTGTTCGCGCGCTGCGAACGGCAGAGAACAGCCAATACGCGCAGATTGTTGAACTCGTGAAAGCTGCTGGCTCGACGCAGGCACCATTTGTACGACTTGCCGACCGCTACGCTGTGCCATTTACTGCCATTGCGTTTACTATTGCTGGTGTCGCGTGGTATCTCAGTCGAGATGCTGTGCGGTTCGCAAATGTGCTGTTCGTTGGTAACATATGGCCGCTGCTGCTTGTCGCGGCAATCCCCATAATCTCCGGTATAACCTCACCTTAAAAACAAGGTATACTCGCGAAACAGAGCGCAGGTCCC
>CAZHVV010000003.1:7320-18142 GCA_964536265.1 uncultured Candidatus Saccharibacteria bacterium
TATGAGCCGAGCTGCAAAACACGGTATCATCATGAAAAGTGGCGCCGTACTCGAGAAAATAGCCCGAGTCAAAACCGCCGCCTTCGACAAAACCGGCACTCTCACACAAGGATTGTTAAGTGTTAGCTCTATACACCCTGAAAAACACATTAGCGAAACTGAGTTGCTTGCACTTGCTGCCAGTGCTGAGTTAGTTTCGGCACATATCATGGCAGAAACGCTTGTCGCCGAAGCGAAAAACCGTAGTATTTCGCTACTCGATACATCAGACAGTCGCGAGATAACTGCCCAAGGGGTTTCGACAACTATAGACGGCCAACCTATTCTTGTTGGTAAGATGAGCTTCCTTACTGACATGGGTGTCACCGTTCCCCCTCAAATCAAGTTACATGCGAGTACTGCTGTCTATGTTGCACGAGACGGAGAGTTTATCGGCTCAATCACACTTGCTGACACGGTACGCGAAAACTCGAAAAATACCCTTGAAAAACTGTCTACACTTGGTGTTAAATATAGCCTCATGTTGACTGGTGACAACCGTCAAACTGCTGAGAAAATTGCTGCAGAGATTGGAATCTCTGATGTTCGGGCTGAATGTCTTCCGAAAGACAAGGTTGAAGCTATCATGTCATTTCCTCACCGTCCCGTCATGATGACTGGTGATGGTGTGAACGATGCGCCAGTACTCGCTGCAAGCGATGTTGGTGTTGCTATGGGCGCACGAGGCGCAACAGCTGCAAGCGAGTCGGCAGACGTTGTTATATTACTCGACGATATCAGTCGCGTTGCACGCGCCGTGGAAATCGCACAACATACTATTCGTATCGCAAAACAAAGTATCTATATCGGCATTTTCATTAGTGTTATACTCATGCTCACCGCCGCAACCGGCGCAATCCCCGCCGTTGTTGGCGCAGGTTTGCAAGAGGTTGTTGATGTCATTGTTATCATCAACGCCCTGCGTGCACATGGCACCTGGCGCAAAGTAACTCGTGTCGAAACAGCAAATCATATTCAACCAGCCGTTTAATCTGATATAATGATTTCCGCCTGCGGGTGTAGTACAACGGTTAGTATGCAAGTTTTCCAAACTTGAGACGTGAGTTCGACTCTCTCTACCCGCACCAGCGAAAGAACCGGCCTTTAGTGCCGGTCTTTTCGTTGGTATTGGTATGAGAGACTTGAACTCACGTAGTTTTGCGAAGCAAAACGTAACGTGAGTTCATGAAGCGCCGTGCAGCGAGAAAAGCGCCGAAGGCATTTTTCGAGCAAGCAAGCGGAAATAGGGAGCGAAGGGACCGCCCGACTCTCTACCCGCACCATACAAATAGTTGACACATATTCCTAAGGGAGTACTATATGAATATGCGTTCATATACTTGTTGCACTACCCAATACACATCTACGGATGTTGCATCGTTAGCACCAATACTAAAAACTATCGGCGAGCCCAACAGGCTGCGTATTCTTTGTATTTTACAGAGTAGCGAGGAACATTGCGTATGTGAATTTAGCGAGCACATGAAAGACGTGTCACAGAGTCTACTCTCGCATCATCTTGCTGACCTGCGTGAGGCTGGACTAGTTCAAAGTGAAAAGAGAGGCTTAAGGGTGTATTACCGGCTAACTCAATCGGGTGCAGACATTATAAAGACTGTATCGTCATTAACAACCAAATGGGATACGAAATGAAAGTTGAAGTAGTCGGAACAGGTTGCCCAACATGCAAACAATTGTATGCATTGACACTGAGGGCTGCTGAGCGAATTGGCGATGACGTAAAAGTAGAATATATCGCTGAAGCGGCAGGCATGAGACGGCTGATGGAGCTAGGTTTGATGCGCTCCCCTGCCTTAGTCGTTAACAACAAGGTTGCAATGGTTGGATATGAGCCAAGTATCGAGGGTATTAAAGACAAAATACTTGAGGCAGCCAAATAGTGGATTTGTTCGCCCCATATCAGTGGTTAGCTGATTGGCTAACGTACAGTGTCTTCCAGCTTGAGCGCAATAGCCACCTTGCAGGTGGTATAAATTTTTTTGTTTATGATGGCCTAAAAATAATCACAATGCTGCTCATCATTAACTACGCCATGGCCATTATTCGTCACTATCTGCCATTAGAGCGAATACGAGATTTTTTGGCAAGACGCGACTGGCATGGCTTTGACTATTTTCTCGCTGCCATACTCGGCCTTATCACCCCGTTTTGTTCATGTTCATCAATACCACTTTTCGTCGGTTTCCTTGGTGTAGGTATACCGCTCGGTGTTACACTAACGTTTCTTATAGCATCGCCATTACTCAGTGAAACAGCGATAATTCTTCTTGGTGGTGTTTTTGGTCTAAAGGTTATGTTGATGTATATTTTTTCAGGCATAGTCATTAGCATGTTAGCAGGGTTCATTTTGAGGAACGTCAACCAAAAAAAACATATCAGTTCCGATATACTTGCCTTGTCAAAAATAACACAGGTCAAGGCTGAAAAAGTTAAGGGTTTTCAACGAAATTACTTGTTGCAATGGCTGCGTGAAGCCTGGGAATTGTCTCGCACACTCATGCTCTATGTCTTGCTGGGTGTCGGAATAGGAGCCATCATACACAACCTTGTGCCTGCGGAATTCTTAACAAATACTCTCGGAAAAGATGCATGGTGGTCAGTACCGCTTGCAGCGATTGCCTCAATACCAGTTTATGCAAATGTTGTTGGTGTCGTGCCTATAGTTGAAGCATTGGTGGCAAAAGGTGTCGGTATTGGTACTGCACTCGTCGTACTAATGGCGACGATCGGCTTGTCTCTTCCTGAAGCCCTCATACTCAAAAAGGTGATGAGTATGAAGTTGTTAGTTGCTTTCTTCGGTTTGGTTGCTCTGGGTATTATCGCTATAGGATATACTATTAACTTCCTATTCTGATAGATTATTTACACTAAAAAGCTCGGGGTTAGTTCACTAAAAGAACACTACACTAGTCTACTTCTTCATCTCCACCGGAATATCATCTACCGTCAGAATCACTGTCTGACCGGGTTGAATATCACCCGACAACATACGTTTCGCAAGTGTGTTCTCGACAACTCGCTGCACCATGCGACGCATTGGTCGGGCGCCAAGTCGAGGGTCATTTCCGTTATCTATCAACCACTGTTTCAGCTCTTGATTAACGTGAACACTTACCTTTTGTGACTCGAGTGTTTTGTTCGTACCGGCCAAAATTAAGTCAATTACTTGCATGAGGTCTTCGGGTTTTAGCGGACGGAACAATACGATTTCATCAAAACGGTTCAAAAACTCGGGTCGGAACTGTTTCGAACTAATCAGCTCGTTGACGAGCGAGTCTTCAAATTGTTCAAGCTCTTCCCCAGCCTCAATATGGTGGCGAATATGGTCAGCGCCTGCGTTACTTGTCGCAATGATGATTGCGTCACGGAAACTCACTTCGCGGCCCTTAATGTCCCTGAGTATGCCCTCGTCTAGTACCTGTAGGAGCGTCGCGAGCACACTATCGTGCGCCTTCTCTAACTCATCAAGCAGGATAACGGAAAACGGCTGCTTCATCACCTGCGCACTGAGGCTATGTGGGTCATCTGCGCCATCGGCAATCAAACGTCGAACATCGTCGGCACTCACGAATTCGTTCATATCTAACCGCAGAAGACGGTCTTCGCCACCGAAATACACCGCCGCCAATGACTTCGCGAGTTCCGTTTTACCAACGCCTGTGGGGCCAAGGAATAGGAAGGTGCCTATAGGCCGTTTCTCGTTACGTACGCCTGCCCGTGCACGACGCAACGCATCGCTCACGACAGTTACTGCTCGTGTTTGATTAATCATACGCTCATGAATCAACGCCTCAAGGTTGAGAAGACGGTCCTTTTCCTCACCGCTGACGTTTGCCCCAACTTTCACCCCTTGAGTTTGCTCAATCGCCTTCTGTACCGAAGCAGCTGTCACCAACCCATTATCGGCAAATTGGCTTGCCGAGTTCAGTAGTTGCAAGGCTTTACCCGGTTGCGCCAGGTCATACAGGTACCGTTCACTGAGGCGGTACGACTCACGCAACGCCTGATACATGTAGGTCACCTTCTTCTGGAACTCAGTGATGATGAGTTGGTCTTGCAATACCCGCATTGTTTCGTCACTCGAAGCCGGTGCAATAGAAAAGCGGTTGAGTGACTGGGCAAGTGCTGGGTTGCGCTGTGAAATCTTCAGGAAACGTTGGTCATCCATAGTTAAAATGATGCGAAGTACGCCGCCGTCGAGTACTGGTTGTAAAAGATTACTCACATCAACCGACCCAACCCCCTCTTCAAAGAAAAGCTGTGCATCATCGAAGCAAAGGATGATGTTTTTCGCATGATAGGCTTCAACAAGCAGCGCATTGATGAGTTCTTCAAGTTCACCGCGCCCAGAGGCTGCTGCAATCAGTGATGATGCGTCAAGGCTAATCACCTGGCGAAACTTCAGCGATGCTGGTACAGACGAATCCGACGCAAGAAGTGACTCTGCAAACGCGCGGACGATTGTTGTTTTGCCACTGCCTGTCGGTCCAACAAGGGCGATATTTTGCTTACCACCGTTTGAAAAGGTCTGTGTCATAAAAGCCAACGCTTCGTCATGTGCTTCTATTGAAACACCAAGATGCCCATTCATAGCAATCTGTTCACTGATATTAACGCCGAAACGAGACAACGTTGGCGAATACCCAAAACTCCAGTCACGTCCTACGCCACCAGTTAAACGAGGTGTACGATGATACGTAATCAGCGTTTCAAGATGGTCGTACCATGCGACAACAGTATCAACATCGTGTTGATCAATCTGCAGGTGAGGCAAAAGTGCCGTCAGTTGTGGTGATGTGTGCACGATACCTGCAAACAAGACTGACGCCTTGATTGTTCCGCTCGTCCGAATTGATAATGCATAGTTCCATGCCTCTGCAAGTTGATCGTCTGTCAGTAAGTCTTTTGCAAGTCCTGGCGATACACCGCTACGAACCATCATAAACTGCACACTACGACACATAGCAAGTTTGTCGAGCACAAGGTTTGCTGATAGTTTCGCCGGCAATAGTGCAAGTAACTCAACATCTAGGCGGTCGTGCATAGCTTCCCCTTTGGCGGCTGGCAGATATGCAAGATATCGCGTTTGCCACATAAGTGGTAATAGTGGCCAGACGGCCAAAGTCATAACCACCCAACCGATAGAACTATGGGATATGATTAACCATGCACCACCGACTATAAGTAGTGCTGAGAGTACGATTAGTACATAGCGAAATGGACCCGCAAGCACTCGGTTAGTACGCGCGAGTTGTGTACGATGGTTCATGAAATCATAGGTCAGATTCATACTGCTACCACCTGAGCCAGCAGGATACCAATCAACGGAAATAATGGTAACAACGGCCATATCAATAGCCAACAACAACCACCCAAGGCTACCACTAGCCACCAAAGACTACCGACAAATATCATAACAAGTCGTATCATCGCACCGATAGCCCGAGAGATGAGACGATTTCCCCACGCCCGAACCTGGATATCAAGGCCACCACGTACGCCCCCAGCATCAATTTCGCGGAATGGTTGAAAGCGTGTTCGAAAGAGTAAAGCGCTCGAGAAATAATCGCCAATACGCCCGAGTTTGAGTCTCATTCTGTCGAGTTGACTACCCCACCCGGCGCCGTACCACCATCCAAGAAGCGCCATAAATTGCATATGTTTATTGTACCATTTGTCCCCCATGTACCGAAACGCGTATACTAGGTAACACGATATGATGAAAAAGCAGTCCATTCGACTCGGCAAATTAGTAAAAAGAGCTATGCAGCTACGTGGTGGCG
The DNA here is from genome assembly GCA_964536265.1 of uncultured Candidatus Saccharibacteria bacterium. Classification (GTDB taxonomy): domain Bacteria; phylum Patescibacteriota; class Saccharimonadia; order Saccharimonadales; family Saccharimonadaceae; genus JAPUDS01. The sequence continues at coordinate 13,164 of CAZHVV010000003.1, forward strand.
GTTCCGCACTTCCTGGCCTCGTTGTCGAGAAAATCAACCCTCATTTCTTACGTGATGCCCTTTCCACACTGCCTCAAGGTGTCGTGGTAATTACTGGCACAAATGGCAAAACCACGACGACAAAAATCGTTACTCAACTACTGCGTGCTGAGGGGCTCAAGGTCTTTTCTAACCCTTCTGGTAGCAATTTTACCCGTGGTATCGTCGCAAGCCTTTTGTCACATGTTGATAATAATGGCCACCTTGACGCTGATATTGCGGTCGTTGAACTCGACGAAGCACACGCCGTACCATTCGTCCGCGACGTTGCACCACGATACAGCCTGATTCTCAATGTCTTCCGTGATCAGCTTGACCGATTTGGTGAGATTGACCATACCGCCAAGCTATTACATGACGTAGTTAAAAGAACAACAGATGGAATTGTACTGAATCGTGACGACGAACTCGTTCGAAAACTCGCAATCGACGTGCCGCGTGCAACTGCCTTGCACTATTTTGGTGTCAGCGAAAAATTACATGCACTCTTCCCTAGCGATGCCACTATGCGCACGTCGGGGCATGATACAAAAACCTCCAGTCTACCCACTGTCGCGTCCGGCGACGTACTACTCGATGACCTTGACGACCACACCGCAACATTCAGTTTTGGTACTAAGCAGCAAGACCCTGTTGAGCTGAAACTTGATGGCGTCTATAACATACAAAATGCTGCCGCAGCGCTTGCACTTGTACGAATGATTCTCGGCGAGAAGGCAGACACGCCACATTTACTCGATGAACTACGTCGTGTACAACCTGCGTTTGGCCGAGGTGAAGCAATCTTAATCAACGGACAGCCACTTGAAATCGTCCTTGTGAAAAACCCAAGTGGTTTTCGACTCAGTCTCACTTCATATAAAACGCGGCCAGTAGCGACGATGATTGCTATAAACGACCTATACGCAGATGGCCGCGACATGAGCTGGCTGTGGGATGTTGATTTCTCGCAATTCGACACTGATGGCGTACCATTTGTCAGTGGTATTCGCGCCTATGATATGGCTCTGCGGCTTCAGTATGACAACATTGAAGTTGGACGAATCATCCCTGATGTCAGTACTGCAATCAATGCATTCGTGAGCGAAGTACCTGGTCCGAAACGAATATTTTGTACATACACCGCAATGCTAGCTATCCGCCGCGAACTTGCCAAGACCAATGAACTAGAGGCAATAGAATGAAAGAGACTAAGGCACAGCCTATTACAATTTTGCACCTCTACCCAAATGAGATGAACATTTATGGTGATTGGGGGAATGTCCTTACTATCATGCGACGTCTCGAATGGCACGGTTACGCACCAACTGTCATAGAACATCATCCGGGAAAACCATTCCCAAAGGACGTTGATATCGTTGTCGGTGGTGGGGGGCAAGATTCCGGGCAAGTCGTCGTGCAAAGCGACCTTATAGCCATCAGTGATGAACTGCACAAACTTGCAGATGACAACGTACCCATGCTCGTTATTTGTGGTCTCTACCAGTTGTTTGGACGCTTTTTTAAGACAGCTGATGGTCAACATCTCGACGGTATCAGCATATTTAGCGCCGAAACACACGGCGGGCCAACTCGGCTTATTGGTAATACTATTGTCACTTCGCCATTTGGTGAACTTATAGGGTATGAAAATCATTCCGGGCTCACACTGCTCGACGCCGACCAGCCAGCACTTGGTCGGGTAACAAAGGGGAAAGGTAATAACGGAGAAGACACCACTGAAGGTGCGATCTTTAAATGTGTGTTCGGAAGCTATCTTCACGGCTCACTCCTCCCTAAAAACCCCGTATTCGCCGATGCACTCGTTGAAGCAGCCGCCCTACACCGTTACGGAAGCTTCGAACCGCATATCATCGATGACACATTTGCCGAATATGCACGCGAAATAGCCAAACGGCGTCCTCGCTAGTTCAGCAAATCATCAGCAATATTGGTATACTGGATACTATGTCAAAAATCGCCCGGCCGTCACGGCGCATAATTGAATTGGACTTGCTACGGGGGTTCTTTATCATTGTCATTATTCTTGACCACCTGCAATTCTGGCCAAGCCCCTGGCAATACGTCACTGGACAAGGCAAGTTATGGGCATCTGCCGCCGAAGGGTTTTTTATCATTTCTGGGCTCCTCATTGGCTATCTACGCGCATACAAGGGCGCCCACGAACCTCTGAAGGCAATGAGCAAAAAGCTTGTCAGCCGCGCCGCCATGTTATGGGCCTGGGCAGTCGGCATAACCTTTATGCTCGTTTCGCTTACAATCTTCCTTCCTGGTGACGGGTCAATGCTGCCAAAACTCCCAGAGGCATCCCAAGTAAGCTCACTCGGTACATACATATGGAATGTAGTCACGCTCACATACGCGAGTGACTGGATATATTTCTTGCGCCTGTACGCCATCATGCTCGCAATCACTCCGGTCTTCTTGTGGTTGCTGCGAAAAAAACATGCTCTCACTGCCCTCGCTTTATCACTCGGCACATATCTCATAAGTCTCGCTTTTGGTGTCAACGAAGGCGCAATGCAGTGGCAGATTCTCTTCTTTGGCGCAGCCTTCATTGGCTGGAAACTAGAAGATATTCTGGCGTGGTTACGAGCGCGACCAATCCTTAGGCGTAACATTCTATATAGCATGACCGTTATCACACTCGGAACGATGATACTCAGCTACTTTATGGTGCATGGGTGGTCATATGTCGAATCACCGGCGACAAGTATTAGTCGTGAGGCCTATATTTCGATACGCGCCAACGTTGATCCACTCTTTTCAAATAATCCCATGGTACTTCCACGCATCGTTCTCAGCTTTGTATGGTTTGGCGGTTTATTATCACTGTTTCACCTTTCTCGGCGATTTATCGAGCAACGACTCGGCTGGCTACTCTTGCCCTTCGGCCAAGCATCACTTACCGCCTATTGTTTACAGGCAATCGTGCTCAGTTTTGTCGTCACTCTTGTCCCAGTGAGTACTGATTTTTGGATCAATGGGCTTGTTGGAGGTATAGCAATCATGCTGATGTGGGTACTTATGAAAGTACCAATCATACAAAAGATTCTACCGCGCTAACTTCTTCAGGTCATCAAGTACTGTCGTGCCATGCCCAAACGGATTCACCCGAGCATAGACTTTTCGAACAATACCCTCTGGGTCAATGAGAAATGTCATCCGTTTTGGCGTTTCTCCTAGCATCGTTCGACGCCACGCACCATACCTCTGATGCACTTCGGCCCGAGGGTCAGACAAGAGAATGAAGTTCAATGAGAATTTCGCCTTGAATGCTTCGTGTTCGGCTGGAGTGTTCTGCGATATACCGACGACATGTGCACCCGCCTTGACAAGTTCGTCGCGCATATCGCGAAAACTACAGGCCTCAGCCGTGCAGCCTGGTGTGGCATCCTGCGGATAAAAATACAGTACGAGCCACGACCCATGAAAATCTTTGAGAGAAACTCGGACATCATCGGAGCTGATAAGCGAAAAATCGGGTGCTGGGTACGGAACTTTTTTCATACTCTCAATTATACGCTGAAAGAGTTATACAAATACTATATACACATTTCGCTACGTCAACATTTCTGTATAGTTATCTCAAACAAAAACAGCTGAATTATCAGCTGCTTATGATGGTCGGGGTGACAAGGTTCGAACTTGCGACCTCACGGTCCCAAACCGCGCGCGCTACCAACTGCGCCACACCCCGACGCTGATTCCTGTTGGTGAATCAATCAGTATTTTATCATATACGACACCCAATTAACACCGTAGAATGTATTTTTCCTTCCTAGCTTCATGCTAGTATGGATAAGAACGCTATGAAAGAACGCTCACGTAAACAAATACTTCTCGATACCATCGGCACTGCAGGCTATGTTGCCGCGACTGTGCAGTGGCTATGGCTATGTCTCCTGTTTATGCCGAGTTTCCTACACTCACCTTTGTTCACGACGTTTATTATGCCCACGACAGCTACCTCTCAGGCTCCGGAAGCAATTATAACCACCTCGAGTGGTTCTGCTCCATTATGGGCCATAGTTTTCGCGGTCGTGGTCGGAATCATAGCAGTTGTGGGTGGAATCTATGCTCTCATTCGACTACCTGGGTCAATTGGAAAAGGTGGTGAGACAATAACCCATACTCCTGTCGAGATACTGATGCCAAAAATCGCCAAACGACAGCATTTGAAACCAAAACAACGGCTCGTTATGTCACGGCAACTGCTCTTTGTGTTAAAACTTCTTCTCTGTGTCATTCCGGCTGTTACAGTTCTTTTTGTTAGTGAACTACCGGACGGGCTGACGCGTGGGGTTATTGCAATTATCAGCCTCTTTCTATTCGCATGGTCGTTCTGCTTTTTCATACTTCAGGCACTTATTGCCAAAGTTGTTGGTGTCGGCTACGAGACCATACGCTAACAGGGAACAGAATGCTATACTAATTACGTTGTCGTCGGGGTGTGGCGCAGTTGGTAGCGCGCACCGTTCGGGACGGTGAGGTCGCCCGTTCAAATCGGGTCACCCCGACCATATAAAAATTCCCTCATAGTTCGAGGGAATTTTTATATGGTCATACTTTGCTATTGGCCGACGCGACGATACTCGTCATCTTCCTTCTCTTCTTCGACGCGCGCCTGGAAATACTGTGACATGTCACGGCAGAACTTCTCGATAACCTCGAAACGTACTTTTAGTTCTTGAATGTCACGTTGTATCTGCAGTTGCACTTGTTCTGAACGTGGATCATGGCGTTGTATCTCGCCTTGCAGTTGCTGTATTGTTCGTTGTAACTCTTCAATCGCATGCGAGCGGGCTGAGATTGTGGCAACGTCATTTGCTAAGCGGCTGACATCATTTTGAATCCCGCGCACTGCATCTTGCGCCGCACGTTGCAAATCTTGATAATTCAGCTCTGCCATGCCTTTAGTATACTACTTGGCAAATTCA
>CAZHVV010000003.1:18152-105762 GCA_964536265.1 uncultured Candidatus Saccharibacteria bacterium
ACGAGTTTCACGGATGACATTCACCTTGATTGTACCAGGGTACTGCATAGTACTTTCAATCTTGGTTGCAATGTCACGCGCAAGCTTGATAGCCGATAAATCATCAATATTTTCTGGACGAACAATGATGCGTACTTCGCGGCCAGCGCTAATAGCATATGCTTTGTCGATACCTTCGAAGCTCAGTGCAACGTTTTCAAGGTCACGCATACGTTCAACAAAGTTTTCGGCTGAGATATTGCGCGCACCTGGTCGGGCAGCACTTGCGGCGTCACACACACGCACAATCAATGCTTCTGGTGTTGTCGCTTCAATATCGTCATGGTGCGCTTCGATGGCGTGGACAATTCGGTCATCCATACCGTATTTACGTGCCAGCTCAGCACCAATGTGGTGATGTTTGCCTTCCATACGGTGCGTAACTGCCTTGCCCATATCGTGCAAGAGTGTCGCAATCTTCGTGATGCGTACATCTGCACCAATTTCTTCAGCAATCATACCAGCTATCTGTGCCATCTCAGTTGAGTGCTTCAGTACGTTCTGACCGTAGCTTGTACGGAATTTCAGCTCACCAACAAGGCGGAGTAATTCTGGTGGAATACCAACAACGCCAACTTCACGCGCGGCATCTTCGCCGGCACGATCAATGTCCTTGTCTATCTGCTTCTGGGCCTTCTCAACCACCTCTTCAATACGTGCTGGGTGAATACGACCGTCTTTCATGAGTAGCTCAAGAGCAAGTCGCGCCACCTGACGGCGAACTGGGTCAAAGCTCGAGAGAATAATCATTCCTGGCGTATCATCAACCATGATATCAACACCAGTTGCACGCTGGAGGGCTTGAATATTGCGGCCTTCTTTACCGATGATTCGCCCCTTCATATCTTCATCTTCTAGCTTCACTGCTGTCACGGTACGTTCGGCAGTTACTTCAGAACTCATTCGCTCCATTGCAGTCACGAGTATCATCTGGGCGCGTTCGTCGGCATCATCTGCCGCTTCTTTTTGGAGCTTATTTATCAAGCCGACCATGTCTTCCTTAATGTCTCGCTCGGTCATTTGCATGAGCTTGTCGGCGGCATCTTGCTTACTGAGCTTCGCAATCTTCTCAAGCTTGTCTTGCTGTTTCGTGCGAATATCACGAATCTCATTTTTGAGACTTTCAACTTCATCTTCTTGAGCACGTAGTTTTTCACCACGAACATCAAGTTCTTCAAGTTTACGGTCAAGATTCGTTTCACGCTGTATAACTCGTTCTTCGGTTCGAAGAATTTCTTTTCGGCGCTGATCTTCCTCTTTTTTGGCCTCTTCGGCAGTTTTAAGCGCCTCGTCTTTGGCTTTTAGAACAATCTCACTGGCCTTGTGCTTTGCCTCGCTGAGTAGTTTATCGGCCTTCTGCGCACTCTGAGTACCCTTGCGCTGGTTGTAGACGGTTATCCCGCCCACGCCAAGCAATACACCAATAATGGCACTAATGGCTTCTAGCATAGTAGTTTCCTTTCTGTATTCGACTTGTTTCTACCGTACCATCGCTATCACGTCTCTAGGCACCAGAAGAAAAGTCAAAAGCAAATAAATAAATCGTTGATAACCCGAGCGGCAACTTCGTTAGCATACTCGGTTGTCTTTACTATAAGCTACCAAGCTACTCGCGGTCAAATTTGAGTTGCATAGACAATTGTACGGTTAGCAAATTCATTTGTTTTGATGTTGTAATCGCCACCACAGGTTATCAAACTAAGTCCTGGGATATTCGTATTGGCCGACACAAGCAAGCGCGACATATCGACTTCGTTCGCTGGTTTCGTTTCTACGCTGGCGACAGCGTAACTATATATCGTTCCATCGCCTCGTTCGACTCGTATAACGTCTCCTGGCTTCAAATGGTCAAGTTTACTAAAGACCCCTTTGGTGTTTGGGCCAGAATAGTGACCGTCTATAACCATCGCACCCATTTCACCTGGCTTCGAGCTTGCGCTATACCAGGCTGTGTCAAAAATATTCTTTGGTGTACCCATCTGATTGTCAGCATTAACACCAACTTGCAGTACACGTGCTTTCACACCAATTGACGGAATCATTATTCGTCGGGGCAAACTCGGGGCAGTTTTGTAGATGCCGACATAATCCCCTTTTGGCTCTTCTTCGCTTGGGATATCGCCACTGGTTGAACCATTTGCCGATGTTGCCGACAACACCTTGATTTGATCTTGAGCGACATTGTTCACAAACAAGGATTGTAGCGATGCCGTCATGCCAATTCCAAACACAACAAACGCCATACTATACACAACAGCAGGTTTACGAATCACGCTGCGTACTGTTCGCTTAATCCGCAAACCACTTCTATGTAGTACTGGGGGAAGGAACGACCGCACCTCTTGCGGCTGCTGTGTAGTTTTTTGAGTAACAGGTTGTGGCGGTGATAATTTCGTAGCATGCGCCACAGGCACTTGAGACACTACATTTACGGGTGTGGAGACATGATGAACGGGTCGAACCTGGCCGCGTGGTCGTTCTATACGCTCTATCCGCCGTTTATACCGCACATCGTGTTGCATTTTTTGTTTCTTTTTGTTGTAAACTCTTGTGGTTAGTATACTATATTTCTTCTACAAAGCAAAAGCGCCTGGCATAGGGTGCACAAGCGCTTCTTGTCAATATGTCTGTCTAGCGTCGTTTTGAGACGAGGCTACGCGCCATCAGAGCAAGCATTGCTGCTGCTCCTGCGGCAATAATCATCATGATTGGATTTGCTTTGATAAGTGCAAAGCCTGTATCAGGAGCAACCGGTTGGTTCATAACTGTTAATACTACGTCATTACCATCGCCACCAACGTAGCTGATTTTAAAGACAATGCCATTCTGTTCAAAGGTCGTACCTTCAGGTAGATTATTGAATGTACCATCGATAGCCCTACTGCCAGCAAGGTTAATGATAGTAAACTCGTCACCCTGCGCAGGCGTATAGCCATCGAAACGTGATGTTGCCAGTATTGCTGTGCCGGTATCAATCATCACTGGTTGAGCAACATCAGAGGCGTTGAGGACAATGAGCTGATCGTACCCTGTACAGGCATCTGCGCCACCTAGCTCAAACTGATACTCACCCTCGAGCGTAAGTGTTTCAGAAGTCAAGCAGCCCGGACTATTACCTGGTGCCACTATACTGCCATTATCAACGAAGAGTTGGCCAGCAATCGAGCCAGTTCCTTTCAGAATACCACCGTTATACACCGTTACCGACTGTCGTTTGCCTGAAAGTATGCCGATTTGATTAGTAAGCACACTCACGGACGTCGTCAGTGCATCACCGTCAAAATTCACAGTCGTAACAGGTAACACCTCTGCAGTCGTACCGAATTGGAATGTACCATTGGCATTCAAGCCATTAGTGAGGAGAGCCTTGTTATTCACAGCACCCGTGAATATTACTGTTGTGTTCATTGTAGTATCGATCAGTGAAGCTGCATTAACTGTGATAGCCCCACTGACTGTCCACGTCGTCGGTGTATACACACTACACATATAGGTGCCCATGGTTTGACAAACCCCACCAAAGTGTAAAGAGCTGTTCATGCCACCATTAAGCGTTATCGGCTTATCGAACGTCATCGCCGTGCCAGTAGCGCCAAATGATACGCTTGCATTATTGTTTATAACCAGTGAGCTAAATGCATCACCCGGTACATAACTGTAATAACTCTCCGATGCGAGCGTCAAAGTTCCAGTAGTCACAATATTGCTATGCCCGACAAAGTGTTTAAGCGTCATATCCCCAACACCTGTAATTGGAGCAAACGTTAATGGTTGCACGCTTGTTGCAATGTCTATATATAGACTTGCTCCGTCATATCCTTCTTTGCCGACTATTCCACCGTCTGCCATTTTGAGTGTTGTTACGCCAATATATTTGCTTGGCTGGCCAGACGGACCATCGATTGGAGCAAAACCAGCGAGAGCAACGTCAAGATCATTTGTAATGAGCTGGTCGTTAACAACGTTTGCGTAGTCAATATTTACTATGTCGCTATCTTGAGGGACACCATTCCCACAGCCAGTCCAGTTAGCTGCAGTACTAAATAAATTGTCACCTGCAGTGCCAACCCACACGCACGTTTGTCCAGCAGCATACGCGCTTGGCACCATACCAATACCACCGAAGCTGCTAATCGCCAGCGCAAACGCCATGGCAAGCAGGCCGAATCTCTTATATCTCATCTTCTTTTCCTTTTTTGTTTTATTAGCTTCTAATACATATCATCGTCTAAAGTGATAACGTTTACAATAGTATTATTTACAACACCTATTTTTTCTGTGTCGTGATTCGTACTGGCGCGCCATATTCTGGTAGAATAACTTGATCGTTTTCGCCAGAAAGCAGACGGTGAACCGCTTCAGTCTTCCAGTCATCACCACCTAGACCCACAATAGGCAGCCCACTGCTGTAGGAAAGCGTGTTCATGACTGTTATGCCAATCCGAAGCCCAGTAAAGCTTCCTGGACCATGGAAAACAAATAGACCTTTGAGACTCTCGAATGATGTCTCGTGTTCCTCTAGGAACGCTTGAAGTTTTCCAAGTAAACCGCGAGCAAGCTGGCGGTCAGCTTCCCATGTCATTTCGGCCAGAAGGGAACCGCTAGCATCATACAAGTAAAACTCTGCTACTCGCGTATCAGTTTTGATTCCAAGCAGCATATGCCTCCCCCACGCTAGTGACTTTACTTTGTATAGTTACTAGTCTATCGTTATCATTCTCTCCATACGCAAAGTGTAGAGTGCTTCGTGTATCAGGTAAGACATCTGCAACAGTTTCGGCCCATTCAATAACTGTCACAACTCGGCTGTCCTGAGTCGATTCCGCAAGATCGTACGCCATGATGCCTGGGTCTGGTAACCGGTAGAAGTCGTAATGGTGCAACTCTAGGCCGTCTCGAGCAGTATATGTACGGGAAATCGTAAAACTTGGGCTCTGTACGTCATCATTTACGCCTAACCCTTTCGCGAGGCCTTTGACGAACGTTGTCTTACCACTCCCGACGTCGCCAACGAGTTCAAACACTTCCCCGCCCTGCAAATGCCGTCCAAGCAGCTCGCCAAATGCCTGCGTTGAGTCAGTTGAGGTAAAAAACAGTTCCATTGCTTTGATTATAACAGATACAACAACCCTATCCCCAAAGCATTAGAAGTATCGTATACTAGAAGAGATATGAAACTTTCCGACAGTACCGTCGAGAAGCTCATGGTGGGTAAACAAAAACTGACCACCGAGCAGCTCGAGAAAATGAAAGCCGAACAAAAGCAGTCCAACCACAGCCTGCAAGATTTACTAGTTGAAAATGAGATTATCTCTGAAAAAGACCTAGCGCAACTCTACGCAACCTACGCAGATATTCCCTTTGTAACTATCGATCCAAAGAGTGTTAAAGAAGAAGTACTCTTTTCACTATCGGAAAAGATAGCGCGCCAATACAATGCTGTCGTATTTGACCAAAAGGATGACGTCAAATACCTCGCAATGGAAGACCCAGATGATGTGCAGGCAGTTGACTTCATACAGAAACAGATTGGTGCAAACTACAAGCTCCACCTCGCGACTACAGAAAATATTATGCAAGTCCTCGACAATTACCGCGAGGGTGTCGCTGAAGAGCTGTCTGATGTCATTGCAATTCAAGGCGATCGTGACCTCAAAGAAGAAGTAAGTGAAGAGGAAATTTCTGAAAACTCCCCTATTGCAAAGACTGTTAATCTCATCCTTGAATATGCGATTCGCTCTAACGCATCAGATATCCATATCGAACCTCGTGAAGAATTCCTCCAAGTCAGATATCGAATTGATGGCGTATTACAAGAAGCAAACAAACTGCCACGCAACGTCATGGCCGCACTCGTCAGTCGTATCAAAATTCTTTCCAACTTGAAGATTGACGAACGTCGCGTCCCGCAAGATGGACGCTTCAAAGTAACTGTTGCCGGCAAGCGGTATGCACTGCGCGTCTCCACCCTGCCAATCTCCGAAGGTGAAAAGGTCGTCATGCGTATTCTGGACGAGACAAACAAAGCACTTACTCTTGAAGAACTCGGGTACTGGGGCTGGTCACTCGAGAAAATCAGCGCCGCGCTCACACAACCATACGGCATGATTCTTATCACTGGTCCAACTGGCTCCGGTAAGTCAACCAGTCTCTTTAGTGCGCTAACCCTTCTGAATAAGCCCGATGTCAACATCTCGACAGTTGAAGACCCAATTGAATATAAAATCCAGGGCGCAAACCAAACGCAAGTTAACCCGACCGCGGGGATGACGTTTATCGCTGGACTTCGTGCGCTACTCCGTCAAGACCCAAATATTATCATGGTCGGTGAGATTCGCGATGCAGAAACAGCGAATCTCGCCGTGCAAGCCGCACTTACAGGTCACCTTGTCTTTAGCACACTCCACACGAACAATGCTGCAACCTGTCTACCTCGTCTGCTAGATATGGGTGTTGAACCATTCCTTATCGCAAGTACTGTTCGTGCTGTTGTTGGTCAACGTCTGGTGCGTTGCCTTTGTAAGGTATGTAAACAACCCTATACCCCAGAAAAAAGCGAAGTTGAAACTATTGCAAAAGTCTTTGGAATTACAACCGGAACTCACCTGCAGCGCATCCATGAGCTCGAGACACAAGCAGCTCATCAGAAGATTGGTGCTGATGCCGAGAAATTATCAAGTACAGAGGACAATATCACCCGTTTATTCAAACCAAAACCAGGTGGATGTGATGAGTGTAGTCATAGTGGGTATAAGGGTCGTATGGGTATTTACGAAGTACTCGACAACTCCGTTGATATCCAGAAATTGATTGTCGGAAATGCGACGAGCAACGTCATCCAGGACCAGGCAATTAAAGAAGGTATGATGACTATGCAGACTGATGGTTTCATCAAGGCTCTTCGTGGGCTGACATCGATTGAAGAAATTCTAAGGGTAACCAAGGAATAATATATGGCGTCATTTTCTTACCAAGCACGTTCGACCGCTGGTAAAATACTCGAAGGTACACTAGATGGCACAAATAGAGATGAGGTTATTGAAGCGCTAATCAAACAAGGTTTGCGACCGCTTCAAGTCAAGCTTCAAACTACTGGTAAAGGGTTATCACTGCGGCTATTTCGTCCGAAGGTAAAGTCGACTGACCTTGTCCTCTTTACTCGACAGTTATCAACCATGGTGAGCGCCAGTGTTCCATTACTTCGTGCACTCTCGACACTCCAACAACAAGCCGAAAACCCAACAATGCGTGCAATCATCACGCAAATAGTTAAGGATGTCCAAGGCGGCGCACAGCTTGCGGATGCTCTCGAAAAACACCCCGAAGTTTTCAGCGATATATACGTCAATATGGTTCGCGCAGGTGAATCTGCCGGAATTGTTGATGATATCTTAAAACGGCTCGCCTCCCAGGTTGAGAAAAATGCGAGTATGCGCAAAAAGATTAAGAGCGCCTCAACCTACCCAATGGTGCTGCTAAGTCTTACTGTGGTGGCATTCTTCGGACTTATGCTCTTTGTTATACCTATGATTGGCACAATTTTAAAAGATCTTGGTGGCCCAGATGCTAAACTCCCGGCTATGACACAAGCTATGATGAACTTTAGTGACTTCCTTGTGGCATATTGGTATATTGTCCTCGGTACAATTGGCGGAGGTATATTCTTATTTCGGCGCTGGATAAAAACCCCTAGTGGAAAATTTACCCTGCATCGCTTCATTTTGAAAGTTCCTATTGTCAACACCCTTGTTACAAAAGTTGCTGTAGCTCGATTCACACGAACATTTTCAGCTCTCATCGGCGCCGGTGTGAGCGTCGTCGAAGCACTGCAAGTGACGTCACGTGCTCTCGGTAACCAAGTCTTTCAACATGAGATTGAGGCTGCAACGCAAAAAGTCATCAATGGCCAGCAACTGTCACAAGCGCTGGAGAGCAGTAAACTCTTCCCTGGCATCGTGCCGCAAATGCTTGCTGTTGGTGAAGAGACCGGACAAACAGATGTAGTCCTCGTGAAAGTCGCTGAGTTTTACGAGGAAGAGGTAGATGCCGCCATCGACAGCCTCAGCGCCATCCTAGAACCAGTTATGATTGTCATTATGGGTAGTATGGTGGGATTGATTGCCGCAAATGTCATGGGACCAATTGCCAGTATGAGCCAGAACATCCAATAATCCCTTGACGCCATGCCGCTTATGGCTATAATTGTTCTTGAGATACTTTACCTATCAAGGTAGACATATCAACAATAACTAAATTTACTTAAGGAGGGTGGGCTAATGGTCTCACTTAAGAAAAATCAATCAGGTTTCACAATCGTGGAGCTTTTGATTGTTATCGTAATCATCGGTATTCTTGCCGGTTTGGTCATCACAACATTTGTCGGCATTCAAGGACGTGCACGTAACAGCGAGCGACAAACAGATATTAACTCAATCTCGACACAGCTCGAGGGATACTTTGCAAAGAACAGTGGCTATCCATCACTTGCAGACTTGAATAGTGGCACATGGCGCACAAACAACGAAGTAAAGATTGGTGACGGCGACAAAGCATTCGCTGACCCTTCTAGCCCAACCACAGTAACACTGTCAGGTACGGTTCCATCAGCAGTTGGTAACTCATACTCATACGTTCCAACACCTGCAAACTGTAACTCTCCAACAACCGCTGCAGCTCCACCAGTTGCAGGAACAACGCCATATTGTTCTGGCTACACGTTAACTGCATTTATGGAAAATGCTGCAGTTTACACCAAGAACAGCGCAAACTAATCACTAGTACTGATTCTGTAAAACACCCCTTACGTAGGGGTGTTTTATTTTGACGGCTTTCTCGGTATATCGGGAAAGCCGTTTATGCTATAATCAAAGCAAGATGAGCATTCACGCGTGGGCAATTTATGAGCAAGCTTTTCCATAAAGACAAACCTATCATCGGTCTCGATATTTCTCCAACCAGCATCAAACTGATGTCGGTTGATACTGGTAAGTGGACGGTTCTGGGTTACGGCTCAATTGATGTTGATCCACAGAAAATGCAAATGAGCCTCAATACGGACGGAGCTTACATCGCCGAAGAACTGCAAGAACTAATCAAAAGTAAAACACTTGGTAGTTTTCGCAGTAACCATGTCGTCATGGCAGTGCCTACCTCGCGTACATACTCAAGAAGCATAACGATATCTGGCGATGTCAAAAGCTCAATTGAAGAATCCGTACAGCTCGAAGCTGAGCAGTACATACCTATCCCAATAGCTCAACTGTATATCGATTACGAAATTACCCACAAGGACAAAGAATCCACTGCCGCACTTATGTGTGCTGTACCTCAAAAAATTGTCGATAACTGCGTTCGAGCTGCCGCACAGGCTGGCTTGGAAGTTATCATGATTGAGCCAGAAATGCTGTCTGTTGCTCGACTCTTACGTTACACGGAGGATGGTAGTCTTCCGACAGTTGTTGTTGATATCGGCGCAGCTGCAACAGATGTTGCAATTATTGACGGCACCATAAAAGTCACAGGTGGGTTGCCAATAGGTGGTAATACGTTCACGCTCTCTATCTCCGAAAAGCTCAAAATGAGTCTCGAAAAAGCTCATCAGTTAAAGGTGCTCAATGGTCTAAGCCCTAGCCCCAAACAAAAACAGATTCATGAGGCTCTTGATCCTGATTTGAAGCGCATCGTACAGGAAATTAAGAAGATAGTTCGATATTACACAGAACGTATTCCTGAAGCTCGAACAATCGAACAGGTGATTATTGTCGGTGGTGGCTCAAATATCCCGGGTATTGGCGACTATTTTACCGACAGTCTCGTTATTGCATCACGAGTTGCCAGTCCGTGGCAGATGCTTAACTTTGCAAAGCTCCCTCAGCCTGCTCGCCAATTTAAGCCACGCTACCTTACTGTCGCTGGACTTGCAAGCATCCGTCCTGAGGAGATTTGGAAATGATCAATCTCCTAAACCCTGATAGTCTTAAGGAAATTCGTGCCGCGCGGTTGAATATTCGTCTGCGTCGTTTTGCAGTTCTCACCCTCCTTATCGCAGTTGGGATTGGTGGTATCTATGGTGTAGGATTTTGGTTAGCTAATCACGAAAAAGCAGTCGCCCAGGAGCAGCATGACGCAGCTCTCGTAAAATTGCAGCAATATGCAAACGTTAAGACTGATGCGGAAGCATACCGCCAGAATCTTGCCACTGCTAGCAAGATTCTTAGCGGTGAAATAGTCTTTAGTAATTTTCTTATAGATACAGCTCAACTTCTGCCACCCAACACAATTTTGTCATCACTCCATCTATCCACTACCGCCAACAGCTCAAAACCAGGTGAATTATCGCTAGAAGCTAGAGGAAAAAGCTATGCGGACATATTGGCACTCAAGGGCAGACTTCAGTCCGATGCATCAATATTCACAGACGTACGCATAACAAGCACGGGGAAGATTGACGAGAGTACCGCATCTACTATTGAAGAGAAGTATCCATTCTGGGCAACCTTTACTGTCATATTGAAGAAACTTGCGAGCGCCGGGGGCGTACAATGAAAAAATCTATCACCATGAGCGCAAGGACAATGACGGCAATTCTCGGCACATGTATTGCTCTGTTTGTTGCTGGTATTATCATTAGTAATTGGCAACTCCACCTTATGCTAGTCGGCGAGATTACGACAACAAATACCCTCAAGCAGGATGCTGATCTCAGCTCGGAGAATCTTGTAAAAGCTGAACGGTTGAAGATGTATATCCAAGATAATTCCCGGCAAATCGCGGATGCTGCAACAATTGTCGCTGAGTCGAAAACATACGAATATCAGAACCAGATTATTCAAGACGTCACCGCATATGCCGATAGAGCGGGAATCATTATAAAAGAGTTTAGTTTTGCAACTGACGATTCAACTGCATCTAAAACATCCGTACTCAAATCGACCTACGCAACTCTTACACTCGATGACCCTATGAGCTACACGAGCTATTTAACCTTTCTAAGGCTAATTGAGCAGAACCTAACCCGTATGCAGATTACGACCATTGGTCTTGAGCCCGATGAAACAACTCCAGGTATGATTAAAAGCCCAACAATTGAATTGAAGGTATACTTAAAGTAATGGCAAACACACCTCACAAGAAGAATGACACGAAGCGAGGTTCTTTAGACCTCAAAGATATACCCGCAGCTCTTGCGCCAGTTGGAGAATTTTTAAAGCAGCATATCAGTATTATATTTACCACAGCAGCGCTCAGCGCTCTCATGTACGCTGTTATCAACGTCAATACCGTATTACAATTAGCTGCTGACAGCAGCCAAACAGCAACATCTGCATATGACGCTCGTTTCGACAAAACAACAATTGACAAAATTGAAGCACTATCTCAACAGGAACAAAGCGGCAGCACAAGCCTACCCACGGGTAGAATAAACCCGTTTTCGGAGTAACGGAGGCATGCTACTTCCTATAGAGCAACTCATGAATACGCCCATTATGAGTTTGCAAACTGGAACTCAACTTGCAAAAACTAGCGGTGTAATTATTGACCCGCGAAAACTCATCATTGTTGCTTTTCGTATCAACGGTCAGCGGCTCAGCCAACCCGAATCTGTTCTACACCCTGAAGATATCCGTGAAATGAGTAATATTGGTATGATTGTCGACAGTGATGAATCTCTTATGTCGCTGAACGGACTCATTCGATTACAAGAAGTAATCGACTTTGACTTTGAACTTGTTGGTTTGCGTGTTGAAGATGAAAAAGGTCACAAACTCGGGCGAGTCGGCAGCTATGCTGTTGACCCTGATAGTTTTACTGTGCAGCAGATATATACCAAACAACCACTGCTAAAAAGTATCTCCTCAATGGGCCTGACGATTCACAGGTCACAAATTGTATCAATTGATAACGAGCATATGGTAGTGAAAGATACTGCAGTCAAAGACGCGTCACCTATTACTGAAACGGCACGGACATTTATAAACCCATTCCGCCCTGCTCCCTCACAACAACCTGACAGCGCTAGTCTTCCTGACTAAGAACTTCTTGAATTGTATCGTAGCTAAAACCTTGCCGCATAAGATACGCGAGAAACTTTTGCTTGTCGTCGTATCGCGCTCGTTTTTTGGCAACGATACGTCGTAATTCTTCAACTTCGTCACGCGATGAACCTTCAAGTGCAATAGTTATAATTCTTTGTTCTATACCTTTCGCTCGCAGCTCCGCGATAAGCTTTCGCTGACTTGTCCCCTTGATAAGATTGCGATTTTCCACCCAATAGCGAGCAAACTTCTCATCATCAACATAGCCTTTTTCTTGCAGGCGTACGAATACCTTGTCGACAATTTCCTGACTCACACCCGGTCGCTTTATAACTTCTCCAGTTGAACGACGTCGATTCATTGTTGTTCGCGTCTTACGCCATAAGTAATCACGTACCTCTTTTTCGCTATGCGGTCGAAGCATCGTGTACTCAAGTGCTCGCATATACAACTTGCCAAATTGACTTTCCTGCTCAAAAGCCGTGAGCTCTTCGTCGGAATATTCTTTTCCGACTTTCAACCCAAGTTCACCAACTTGAAAGACATCGAGAGAAAACCTATACACACCGTCGACCGACACATTTACCCTGTCGGGATTCTTTGCCTGAACTGAGATGTTAGTTATCTTCATAGTCGCTCATTGTTTCACCTACGACGTTAGATAGAACTATTCTTCTACGTCAGCGACTTTCTTTC
This sequence comes from uncultured Candidatus Saccharibacteria bacterium, assembly GCA_964536265.1. Taxonomy (GTDB): domain Bacteria; phylum Patescibacteriota; class Saccharimonadia; order Saccharimonadales; family Saccharimonadaceae; genus JAPUDS01. The sequence continues at coordinate 30,923 of CAZHVV010000003.1, forward strand.
GTACTTCTTTTTCGATTTCTGCAAGAACTTTTGGATTTTCTTTCAAATAGGCCTTTGTGGCTTCTCGGCCTTGACCGATTTTAGCTTCTTTATAGTCGAACCATGCGCCGGCCTTGCCGACAATCCCGTGTGTCACAGCTAAGTCGAGGACATCGCCAGTTTGAGAGATACCTTCGTTGTACATGATGTCAAACTCGGCAGTTCGAAACGGTGGCGCAATCTTGTTTTTGACTACTTTTACTTTGGTGCGGTTACCAATAATCTCTTCACCTTGTTTAATCTGACCAATGCGACGAATATCGATACGTACAGAAGCATAAAACTTCAGCGCATTACCACCGGTCGTTGTTTCAGGGTTACCAAACATAACACCAATTTTCATACGAATTTGGTTGATGAATACGACTGTTCCCTTGCTCTTGTTGATAATGCCTGTTAGTTTACGCAGTGCCTGACTCATCAATCGAGCCTGTAGGCCCATGTGGCTGTCGCCCATATCACCTTCAATTTCAGCTTGTGGGACAAGTGCAGCAACTGAGTCAACCACAATGATATCAACCGCGTTCGAGCGAACGAGTGTCTCGACAATCTCTAGTGCCTGCTCGCCGTTATCTGGTTGGGATACGAGCAAGTTTGCCGTATCAACACCGAGTCGTTTTGCGTACGAAGGGTCAAGTGCGTGTTCAGCGTCAATAAATGCCGCTGTGCCGCCTTTTTTCTGGGCTTCAGCGATAAGATGCAGCGCCAGTGTTGTTTTACCAGAGCTTTCAGGCCCATAAATCTCAATGATACGTCCTTTTGGATACCCGCCGCCGAGCGCAAGGTCAAGACTGAGTGTCCCGGAAGGAATCAACTCAACATCTGCCCTGTGCGACTCACCAAGTTTCATGATAGAACCATCGCCAAATTGCTTGGTGATTTGGTCCATCGCAAGACCAAGTGCCTTCATTTTGCCATCACTACCCGCGTCAGTTTTCTCAGCCAGTACTTTCTTTGCTTTCTCAGCCATATTCGCCTCCACTTTTAGTATCTTAGTCCCATTATACCCTGTTTGCCATACCCGTCGCAACGAACGACAATATCTATTCGCGAACTCTATACCCATGAAATGGTATAATTATGACTATGGAAAAACAGTCTGGATTTACTGCACTCGAACTTATTGTCGTTATTATCATATTCGTCTCAGTTGGTTCTATTTTCTGGTTCCAGATGCGTGATATTGAAGCACAACATCGCGATATTGAACGTAAAACAGCCATAAACTCTATGTATTACAATCTGGAAGAAATTGTTTATAAGGAACTCGGCGGCTACCCGTCAACACTAAACGCGACACAATTGAAAGCCATGGATAGCTCTCTGTTGAAGGATACGAATGGTGTCACTATTAGCGATTCTGGGTCCCAATATCGCTACGAACCAAGTAGTTGCAATGGGGCGATTTGTCAGCATTATATCCTACGGGCAACACTTGAAAAGGAAGCTGAATACGTAAAGGAAAGCCGCAACTAGGCTAGTCGTCGTTCTCGTCGGTGTCAACTTGACGATAGTTTTTGAAGGCCTCAACTGCATTGTTCAATAAGCGGACTTGTTCTTGTGGATTTGATACAAAATTAAACCGGTAGGTTGTCTCTTCGCCCTCTGTCGAAAGACGAATAGCACCATAATTTAAAATGGTCTGCAATATCCCCTTCTGACGATAACTCGCGTCTTCAATATTGCCAAGACTAATTGTCTGGTCTTTCTTCGAGAAAAGGCTGGTCTGTATGTGTTGCATAACACTCTCGTTCGTTAGATAAAAACGATTCGCATCATAGATGACAGTTGCAACAACACCACCCAAAATCACCAGTACAGCCACCAGAACCAGGACCAGCCCTCCGTTCGCTATCACATCAGCCGATACGGTAAATGGCAATACATTCGAGGCAAAAACTACTATCGGAAATATGAATAAAATAATAAGTGCGACCACTACCACCGCCCAGATAGAGATAATTCCAATCAAATGACGCCTAATGGCGCTGATAACATATTCACCCTCACTCAGATTTAGATGAGGATACATCCGGTGTGACCTCGTATGCTTCCGTTTAATATCTTCGGAAATAATTTGTTTTTTAGGATTAATTGCTCGGCTAATATACACGACTGCGGGTTGTCCGGCTTCTGCTTGTGCTTGCTGCGAAGAGGTTGGTTGGGTAGAGTCTGGAACAGTCTCTACGGCAGGGTGTGCATACAGTGGCCGACCGTATTGGTCGTACGCAACTGGCTTATTCGGATTTTCGTCCGGACTGTTCCCAAAGCTTGTCATGAATATATTATAGCATTCTGATAAGCCACGTTAGCCAAGATGTTGTCGAGCTTTTGGTGTGACACGACGGCCACGTGGCGTACGTTCAATAAAACCAATTTGCATAAGATACGGTTCATAAAAATCCTCAATAGTCGTCATTTCATCGCCAGTTAGAGCCGCAATAGTGTTAAGCCCAACTGGGTTATCACCATAGTTATCAATGATACTCCGCAGTAGTTGTCTATCAGCTGGGTCAAGCCCAAGTTCATCGATTTCAAGCATATTGAGAGCCTTAAGTGTTGTCGTGTCGTCAATAACCCCATCGCCATTCACATCGGCATAATCACGAACCCGTTTTAGGAGTCGGTTGGCAATTCGAGGGGTTTGACGAGCTCGAGTAGCGAGCAGCGCCGCAGCTCCTGGACGGATTGTACTTTGCAAGATACTCGCCGCACGAATGATAATCTTCTCAATCTCTCCTGGTGTATAAAATTCAAGCCGATGAATATGGCCAAACCTGTCACGCAGCGGTGCCGCCAAACTACCGGTACGGGTTGTCGCGCCTATAACGGTAAACTTCGGCAAGTCAAGCCGCACACTACGGGCTGCTGGCCCTTTACCGATGACGATATCAAGCTTAAAGTCTTCCATTGCGCTATAGAGCACCTCTTCAACAGTTCTGCTAAGACGATGGATTTCATCAATAAACAAGATATCTCCATCACTCAAATTCGTCAGAATGCTTGCCAAATCTCCAGCTCGCTCAATTGCAGGTCCAGCCGTAACCCGAAGACTAACCCCCATCTCGTTGGCTATGACCGTTGCCATTGTGGTCTTGCCAAGTCCCGGTGGACCGTAGAGCAGCACGTGATCGATTGGTTCACCACGCTTTTTCGCTGCGTCGATACTGAGCTGAAGATTTTTCTTGAGTCGCTCCTGCCCAACATATTCCGAAAAACTTTGTGGCCGTAAGCTCAGCTCAATAATCTGCTCATCGTCGTCAACATCATGAGCACTTGTATCAACAATTCGTTCAATAGCCATATACTACCTTTAATTTAGTAATGCACAGTAAATAAGTATGTGAAATCACAAACCCATTATCGCATAGTTTATGAACAACACGCACTCGATGCAATATCCCATGGTATTACAGTTTGTCGACACGGAGTTCAGGCTGGAACATGTGAGGTGGTGATGTAATAGCACGAACAATCACATCGGCAAGATCAGATGGTTCAATAAAACCATCAGTTGAAAATTCTTCACCTGTCTTTTCGAACAAGTGCGTCTTTGTCCCGCCTTGATATACCGCTATAACATGTACGTTGCTTTCGGCGAGATCCTGTCTCAATACGTCGCTAAATCCCCGAAGCCCCCATTTACTTGCCGAGTAAACACTTTGACCAGGCTGCGCAGTGATACCTGACCTTGAGGCAACATTTACAATCAATGCTTCGCTCGCCTGTCTAAGTAGCGGAAGACCGTATTTCGTCATAGATATCGGCCCCAACAGATTCGTCCTCACAACACTATCAATAACCGTATCGTCAATATCTTCGAGTTGCGCAGTTTTTTGCCAAATACCCGCATTATTAACGAGTATATCGAGTCTACCAAACGTGCTGCGAATCCAGTCGAATAACCCCCGCACATTGTCTAGGTTCGTAACATCACCGTCATATTCATGAACGAGTTCATTGTGAAATGGCTTTGTGCTTGCATCGCGACTAAACGCAATGCAATGAACACCTCGTTCAACTAGTTGTAACACGATTTCGCGGCCAATGCCTTCACTTGCGCCAGTTACGAGCGCTACTGTGTCTTGTACGTTCACTATTTCCCCCCTCTTAATGCCTGTGTTACTCGCTGTGCCGTCGGCAAATCACGCGGCACATCTTTTAGGGCTTCATTTGCATCACCGAGCGTATAGCCCAGTGCAATTAATGCTTCGAGTGCTTCATCTGATGTATCTAGCTCAGTTTGCACCAGACCACCTGACTGATAGGCAGTTGGTAGACCAACTTTATCGTGAAGGTCGACAACAACTCGTTCAGCAGTTTTTTTACCTACTCCGCTCGCCCCTGTGATATAGGCTGAATCCGAATTCGCTACTGCGTTACGCACTTGTTCGCTTGTGCCCAGACTCAGAATTGCTAGCGCGGCTTTTGGCCCAACGCCCTGCACAGTGATAAGCATTTCAAACAGTTTCTTAGCAGCTAGTGTCGAAAAGCCATAGAGCTCTTCGGCTTGCTCACGAACATGGTGGTGTGTGTAGAATTTTACATCTTCACCAAGTCGTGCCGCTTCATAATCACCAACTGCAGCCTGCACTTCATACCCAACACCAGCAACATCGATAATCACTGCGCCGTTAAACTTCTCGGCTACTTTTCCAAAAACGTGTGCAATCATATATCTCAATTATCTCACAGTCGTCATGCAATACCACCCGTAAATCTATGGATTCGCAGGGACAGTGGGTGTAACGGGTGTCACTGGGGTTAATGGATCAACTGGTGTCGTCGTATCGGTTTCATCTGTCGTGTCGCCATCACCTGGGCCCGACGAGGCATCTGGTGTATTTGTTTGCTCCGTAGTGTCGATATTTTCCACTGGTATTGTCTCTTGAGTCGTCGTCTCAACCGGACAAGCAGTTGCAAGTTTTGAGCCAACGAGGAAATAATCATTCACTCTTACGTTGTTCATACAGGCATCCTTTTTCGCAACTCCAGTGGGTTCTATGAATGCCGGTACACTTGAACCTATCGACGCCTTCATAGCTGCTTTCCATATTGGCCCTGCTGTATCGGCGCCGCCACTTCTCATTGCCGTGTTATCGTTGTTGCCAACCCATACCCCAACAGTTATCGACGGCGTGTAACCAATTGTCCAGCCATCGCGCGAATCATCCGTTGTCCCAGTCTTAACCGCAACCTGCTTTACCTTGTTATCTGTACCGTTCACTGTCAAGAGATTCCCGAATATCCCAGCGCGTGCAGCATTGTCCGATAACACGTCTGAGATTAAATACGCACCCTGTCGGGAAATGGCTCGTGTGCCTGTCGCTGCTTTTGAGGTAAAAATCTTGCTATTGTATTTATCTTGAATCGACGTAATCATTGTCATGTCGTTGTAGACGCCATTATTTGCAAATGTCGCATACGCGTTTGTCATCTCCGTCAGTGGCACTTCTCCAGCACCGAGTGCAAGTGAAAGTCCGTACTCACTTGCGTCACTCAGCGTGCTCACACCCATCGCCTTTGCTTGCTCGACTGCTGTCTCGACACCAACTTTCTGCATAACTTTCACAGCTGGAATATTGAGCGACCATGCCAATGCTTTTCTGACTGATACATCGCCATAAAAACGTCCTGAGGCATTTTTCGGCTTATAGCCATTGAAGTCTGTTGATTCGTCGCGGATGACAGTTGCTGGTGCGATAGTGTCGTCGGCCATTGCTCGAGCATAATATATCGGTTTAAAACTTGAGCCCGGCTGACGCTTTGTCGTCGTCATATTAACTTTACCGAAACTCTCATTGTTATAATCAATACTCCCGACCAAAGCGCGAATCTGCGCAGTTGTCGGGTCAATTGCAACGAGGCTGGCGTTCGAGCCGCCTTTTGCTTGTATGCGTGAGACGTTATCCGTAATCGCTTTATTTGCCGCCTGTTGTAAACCTGAATCAAGCGACGTCGTCACCTGATACCCTGAACGCTTCACTTTCTCTTCACCGTACTTCTCATACAACTCTTCCAGCACCATTTCTGTAAAATGTGGCGCTGTATTGTCAATTATTTTTGCAGGCAAATACGTCAACTCTTCGGCATATGCGGCTGTCTTTTCTGCTTCAGTAATCACTTTGCCTTTTACCATTCTGCTGAGCACGGTGAGCTGTCGTTCTTTGGCATATTCCATATTGCCACCTACTGGCGAATAGGCGCTCGGCGCAGGTAGAACTCCTATAAGCATTGCTGACTCCGCAAGAGTCAAATCATTCGGTTTTTTACCGAAGTAATTCTCAGCCGCTTCAGAAATACCAAATGAGTTGTTACCAAAATATACCGAGTCAAGATACATGCTTAGAATCTCATCCTTGCTGTAGCGCTGTTCAATTGCCATCGCTACTGTCAACTCCTGATATTTGCGCAAGTAGGTTTGATTGTTGCTAAGTAGTGTATTCTTTGCAAGCTGCTGCGTCAGGGTCGAACCACCATAGGCAGTTGCGTCACCGGCAACAACATTTGCATAGAGTGCACCGACAATACTGATGAGTGAGAACCCTGAATGATTATAAAAATCTTTATCCTCGGACGCGAGCACTGCCTTTTCGGTGATATCAGCAATACTATCAAGGCCTGTGAATTCCCGGTGTTTCGCAGTGCCAAGACTATAAAATTCCTGACCGTCCTTATCCAGTAGTACGATACCAGTGTTGTTGCGGTTCATTAACCTGTCCTGATCGGCGATATCATTGTAGTAATACGCGTAAGTAAGGATTGGGGTAATAATCAAGAAAGCAGCAATCGGTACACTAACAAGCAACGTTTTCTTCCACCACGGAAGATCACGAAACCAACGCCAACGACGACTCGCGGCAGAGCGTGCCTGATAAAATGGGGTACGCTTTTTTGTATATCGTCCCTGTCGAACCATAGTAGCTATTATACAATGATTTCTGTTAGATTACTGAGAATGCTCACCGCGACTCATTAATGCGTACGTCATGGCTGCCGCGAGTGCGTCAGCACAATCATCGGGTTTTGGAACCTCGCTAAGCCCAAGTTGCACACGAACCATTTCTTGTACCTGTTTTTTGTCGGCCTTTCCATACCCGGTCAACGTCTGTTTTATCTGCAAAGGAGTATACTCGGCAATTGGTAATTGTGCTTTTCTACCAGTTAACATCGCTACTCCGCGCGCATGTGATACGCTCATTGCCGTCGTGACGTTTTGTGCAAAGAAAAGCTTCTCTATTGACATCACTTGTGGCTTTGTTTCGGCAATAATTTCGGTCAAACCATCATAGATTTCCTCGAGCCGTACGTCGAGTGGCGTATGCGCCGGTGTTCGAATAACACCAGCCGTCACGAGCACCATCTTTGCCCCATGAACGTCTATCACACCAAAGCCCAGGATGCCCGTGCCAGGATCTATGCCAATAATTCTCATATGACTACTATAACACCCAGCTACAACGCAAATAGTTCCAGAACATAGTACTTAACGACCGACCTTTGTGACAATCCAGCGCCAACCCTTGATGAGTTCCGTTCGCCATTCGTATATACCATAACCAATCGCTCCCGTTGCGGCAACCGCTACTAAGACCCAACCCCATTGTTGCATCGCTGCGGGTTCTGTTGTTGTTGTATCTGGTAAATTTGTCGTTGCGGCTGTCGTGGTTATACCTGCAATTTTCCTGCAACGATTCGTCGCGGGATTGCGATCATACCCCTCATCACACGGAATAAGTTCCGCAACGGCGAGTGCTATACTACGACAACGGTTTGTAGCCGGGTTGCGTTCTTGACCTTCGCCACATGGCACAAGCGAAGAAGCTGTCGTAACAACTTGTCGACAGCGGTTGGTCGCAGGATTTCGAACCTGTCCCTCGGGGCACGAAGCCAGCGCATTGACTGCCTCCTCGATTGTCCGGCATCTTCCTGTATCTGGGTTCAGATATTTGCCAGCAGGACATACTGTCGTTTCCTCTGGCGGCACTGTGATGAGATTATGGGTATCAGGCTGTGGAGTTGACGTCCATTGCCATATGCCATTTTCTAACGCCCATGCCCACCCTTGATGCTCAGATGCCGCCGAAACATACCCTGTCATCGTAGTTGTATATAACGATATTCCGTAGACGTCTTCTAACCATATATACCCGCCGGAATTTGTTAAGCTTACACGCGCATTATCATCGGTTAAGTGAACCGTGATATACCCATCACTATTTGGAGCATACGCACCTAGCCACATTGTGTTAGAAGTTGTCCGAGAAGATGAGTTACTGTCAGTTCTCAGCATATAGTTACTCAAATTCGTCGCCCCTTCAACGCGCAACTTTACATAATCACCACACAGAATTGACGTATCGTCCGGAGCACAGTCACTACCATATGGATATATCTCGACGATTCGCAGTAAGGGTGCGCCTGGAGTAGTGTACAAACCATCGTCAAATAGTTGCGTTGGTGCTGCCGTGAGCGCTGAGAATGTAGTAGTATACCCCTCGCCCGTAGAACTAAAACTTCGCTGCCAATACGATGCTGTTGCGCTTATACTGTCAAGCTTCAGCCAGTAGTCTGCATCGCGGTATAATGACTCGGTAGTTGAGCGGACGGTGAGCTTCACTTTCGACGACGAACTCGTTGCGAGATTCGTTAGAATAACTTCGTTATCAATCGAAAAAGTTGCTGCTTGAACTGCAGCACCGTAGCTCATTGCAACATGTTCTGCAGGCGCAAGCCAGCCATTCGCTTCAGAATGCATCTCAATCGGTAGTTCAACAGGCGTACCTGATGATATATCAGAAAACACTATGCGCCAATCGCGTATATCAATCAGCTTGTCACTATCGTTATATAGCTGAACATACTCTAAAATACGTGGGTTATTGACTGCATCATATGCTGATGTAGTGTCATTCAGACGCCAACCATATGCAGATATCTGCAGAGGTATTTCCTGTAAAAAATCGGTTGGAATTGTAGAAACAGCTCCAGCAGACGTCCCGAACATTCCTGAACCCATCAGGCATAAAAACAATACAATGCGCGCCACTGCTGCTCGCTTCATTGTTTTGATAATACTGAAAATAACCTGAAATGTAAACGCTTATTCTTCAGAGAATTCGACTTGAACATCGGCGTTCGAATGAACATTCGAAACATCATCAAGATCATCAAGCGCATCAAACAACCGCATTAACTTATTTGCAGTTTCGGTATCAGTTATAGGCACTTCCGCATTTGGTACATAACTTAGACCAGCATCAATCACTGTCAGGCCTGCTACTTTTAGATTCTCACGAACCGCATGCAGCTCTTTTGATTCTGTGAAAACGACTAGCTCACCGTCTTCCTCACGCGCGTCTTCCGCTCCAGCATCAAGTGCTGCCAGCAGCGCATCATCGCCCAATTCTTTGACCGTAATCACGCCTTTGCGAGCAAATTGGAAAATCACGCTACCAGCATCGGCAATTGTTCCGCCATGTTTCGTGACTGCTATCCGAACGTCCGGCAATGTCCGATTTTTATTGTCCGTCGCTGTCTCAATGACAATCGCTACACCACCTGGACCATATGCCTCGTATGTAATCTCTTCCAATGCCGCTTGTGACTTGTCGCTGACACGGTCAATCGCGCGCTGAATATTGTTCAGCGGCATATTAGCACCCTTTGCTTTTTCAATCGCGAGAGCGAGCGTCGGGTTCATATCTGGGTCGGCACCACCGCGTGCCGCGATTGCAATTTGATTTCCAAGTTTCGTAAATACTGCGCCTCGCTTGGCGTCTTTGGCACCCTTCTCACGTTTGATGGTTGACCATTTGCTATGACCGGACATATAGAAAAACCTCTCATTTTTTATCTGTTACTAGTATATCATTTTACTCAATAATGCTGCTAGCATGGAGATGTATCCGCTTCTTACGCCAGATGAATGTCAGCAGTATCGCGATAATACCATACCAAACTACTGCCCACCACACAGGCAATATAACGTCGATTTGCGCCCAAGATATATTTGCTAACCAATTCACGACCGAAACAATATAGCCGATGATAATACTAGCTGGCAGGGCAAGTATCCATAAATATGGTGTGACAATTCCAACGATTCCCGCAATAAATGTACATAGCATCGCAAATGGGATTACGGGTGCAACCAACACATTTGCCAGCAGGGCAAACGTCGGCACGTAGCCAAATGCGACAATAAGTATTGGCAACGTCATCATCTCCGCTGCCAATGTTTCAATCACAAGTTGCGAGGCGGCACCAGGTTCTTTCGTAACACCAAGTAGCCAGCGGGTAATAATCGGTGCGACGACAAGTACACCAGTAAAGGCACTAAAAGAGAGTAGCCAGCCCAGGTCACCCCACACATAAACAGGGTAAAGAAATGCGCTCAAACATGCCACATAGAGTATTAGCTGGACTGGATGAAATTTACGGCCATAGTACCATGCCAGCAAACTTAAGCCTGTCACCACGGCTGCTCGATTCATACTTGGGCTAAGACCAGAAACCGCCACGAAGCCGGCCACAAGTGCCGATGAACCCATGAATGCCAAATATCTCGACCGCCGTGCCAATACCCGCCGAGCAAAACGCACAAGAATCGTAAGATTATAGCCACTCGCAACCACGATATGTGTCAGACCAACAACTTTTAGTTGATCTTGTAGGTCAGTTGGAAGGGCGGACTTCTGACCCACTACAAACCCAAGCCCCAGGCTTGCTTCGGGCTCAGGCATGACGCGTCGAGTCCCTTCTGCAAATATATCTCTTGATGTAATAAATACATCTTTATTGCGTACATGGTCCAGTAACTCTGCACGGTACATCGCCAGTTGAAAACTACCGAACCCTTCAGTCGCTTTACTTTGTATAGTCACTATATCGCCTCGCTGTAGTTTTTCGTCACTGACAATCGTCGCATACACCTCACCCGAATACATCTTGTCCAAAATCTGAATATGATTGAGTTGCGTTTGCCACTGCGTAGTTCCCTCTTTCTGTAACGGATCCTGCGAAATACGTGCGACTAGAACTACATTACTGCCGACGTGATGTGAAAGTTGACTGAGAGACACTGCATAGCCCGTACCACGCGCCAACCCTATAACAATTCCAACAATCGCTATTAATACACACGCGTACCAACGACGTGAACGAATCGCTGAGACAGCGGTAAGTATAGCTGCCACAAGAAATATCCAGTGTATTGGAAACGTGACGACTTTTGCTAGTACAAGTCCTAGTAACACCCCAACGCACCACCACGTAATAAGATACGAGATATGAAATTGTTTATAACGTAACGTTGATGGCAGTATTGCTGCGGTCAATATATACGCTCCCTAAGCTAGCACGCGCAAGTTTTTATAGAGCCATGAATATCCGATAATTGCGAGTAGACAGCAGGCAGTGACAAGTGTTGCTATAACCCATTGGTTAGCTTGAGAAGATGTAAACAGTCCCGCTGCATAGCTCACGCTGTACAATGCAAGCATTCCCATGGTTGTCACATTCGCAGCAACCAGAAGGCTATGTTTCGAACCACGTTTCTTCTCAAGTATCCAGGTAAGTGCAAACAGTATCGCCACGACGCCATAACCAACAAAGGACGAGACGTACGCGCTGAGGTTTTGATTATCAGGGTATTGAGATATAGCAAAATATACGGTCTGCACGACATTTGTCACAAAGAAGACACACAACGCGACCATTAGCACGACAGCTACATAGCGTAGGGCTCGCTTCACATCAACATGACGCTTCAATAAAGCTGCTAGTACTACCACCGTAAGCATATAGAGTATGAAGGGCGTTCCATTTAGCACTATCATCGATGAAGCCTCGTTAACAAGAGTGAACACGAACGGCCACACCAACATCATAACAATTGTCATTAGTGTACTTGCAAGCAGTGTTGTAGCTATTGTTAGCATTGCGGCTTGGTACAGCCGTTCCCAACGTGAGCCACGAGATACATACCATATAATCGCAAATACAACACCCGGTAGCAATTGACTAACCATATACCACACTGACCACGAATGTACATTACCCCCTGAAGCACGTATCGACAACGTAAACATAATCGCCTCGATACACGAGATAATAAAAACAACTGCAGCGATACCTGTTACGATTTGATATGCTCTGTTTAGTGTTGGTTCTTTTTTCTTCATGATGTTTTAAGCATACGCGTTTTGGGATGTGTGTCAACGTTGTCATGGGTTCAAAATCTCCGTAGGAGATTATCCATAGAAAATACCCCTCCTAAAAGGAAGGGTATTTTCTATGGAGGGTCCGATGGGGCTTGAACCCATGACACCCTGCTTAAAAGGCAGGTGCTCTAACCAGCTGAGCTACGGACCCATGTCGCATGTGAACGTCAACAAATATATCAAAATACCCCTGTTTTGGCAAGTTTGAGAGCCTAGTACTCTTTGGAATGTTTTTTGCGTGACGACTTAAGATTATGTGTCAACCAACTATCAACAACAGCAGCAGTTACTGCACATGCAAGTAACAGGCTCTGATTCGCAGCCACAAAATCGAGCATTGGTCGAACCGCCCCTTCTATCGGCAAACTTGTCGTTAGCGGACCAAGTACTAACAATGTGGCCATCAGCCCGAACGCCAATGCACCAAAGAAAGCCGTTCGCTTACTAGAATATGACGGCCCACTCATCAGTAAGACGATTGCCGGTAGTAATATGAGCACGACTCGTGCCGCAGTCAGTGAACTGAGCGGCTCAACTGGTACATCGAGTTTATCAAAATAACGCGCAACTTCACGGCTCAGCTGATCTGCTAACAGCGCACCTGCAGCAAGGGCCAACCCAAGCGTACCAAAGCGACGCTTGGACAGAAACGCAAGCGCAAACAAAGCAAGAAACAATACGATAATAACGACAAGCGTCATGCCACTATCATATCACGCGATGAGTTGAGGTGAAACGTACGGACTACGCGCCGATTTTATCTTTTTTCGGACGACGTTTCGCATTGATTTCGAGATATTCAATAACTTTCGTCGCAACGTCTCGCCCAGTTATGAGTTCAGGTGTTTTGAGACTTGCTGACGAGTTAACTTCAAGTACGAGAGGACCACGTTCTGAACGCATCATATCAACACCACAGAACGTCGTTAGTCCCATAGCCTTTGCTGCTTTGATTGCAGTCTTGCGCTCTTCATCGGTCAACTTCACAGCACGACCTTCGCCGCCCTGGTGAGTATTGCTGCGAAAATCCCCATCTAAGCTTTGTCGCTTGACGCTGGCAACAACACGGCCACCAACGACGAGCGCCCGGATGTCTTCACCAGCCGATTCTTTCACAAATTCCTGTACCAGGAAGTTCACGCCTTCAACATAGAAGGCTTGCATAACAGCTTTAGCTGCCTTAGGTGTTTCGGCTAATACGACACCGTTACCGTGTGTGCCTCGTGCGACTTTGATAATAAGCGGCGTACCACCAGCAAGTTCTATAACGTCTTCAAAGTTCGCCGTTTCACGAGCAAAAACCGTCTTTGGAATACCAACTCCAGCTTTTGCAAGCACTTGGTAGGCACGTAACTTATCGCGTGAACGGTTAATTGCAATCGAGCTCGCTGTTGTGAGTGATCCTTGCGCCTCAAACTGACGCACCATAGCTGTACCATATTTAGTATAGCTCTGAGCAATCCGTGGGATGATTGCATCGAAATGCTCGAGCGACTCACCTTTATACCGAATTACAGGTTTATCTTTTTCAACCGAAACATAACATTTCGCATAATTAACTACTCGTACATCATGTCCGCGCGCTTTGGCGGCTTCCTTAAGACGCTTCGTTGTGTAGTTTATTGAACCTTTCGATAAAATAGCGATTTTCATATATGCTCCTCCTTTAGGCCTGCTTGCAATATTTTTGAACGCTCGAGCTCTTTATCCCTTAACGGTGAACCGAGCGACACGTCTACAATAAATTTGCGTAGTAATGTATTTCGGCCGATTAGTACTGGGTATACTTGTTTGCTTCGATCAGCAAGGGTAAACGTGGCATAAATTCTACGTTTACGTATGATAATCGGTATCTTGATACGATATCTTACCTGTTCGTGGCCCATCGAACTAGCAACCCTGACTCGGTCATAATGGGCAAATAATTGTTCCATAGGCTGTATCTTTTTGTTTCGATAACCGAATTGAACCTTCAGCCCACTTGGTGTCTCTTCGATATTTGTTGCCCATATCGAAGAGGTCTTTGCTCCTGTATCAATTCGAGCATGCAAAACCATACCCTGCAGCTCAGGAAATGTAACTTTTTCGACACGTCCGATTATGGTTTTTTCTTTCATATATTTTCTTATTATATCATTATAATAATAAATAATCAACTAACGCCGTTACTGCACCCCTAGGTGTACCGAACTTTGGATCATCGTGCATGTCAATTCCAGGATTGGCATTTATTTCTATTACCCATAGATTATCATCACCATCCCACATAAAGTCTACGCCACATACACCCATCCTAAGCTCCTTAGCAATGGTTGTAGCAATAGATTTCATCTGTTCCGGAACTGAGTCTGTCATGTCCTCGGCACGCCCCCCAGTACTAAGATTTGGAACGCCTACTACCTGCACAGTCTCGCCGGCCATTGGTATAGTCTCGATATGCTCACCAAGATACATTTCAGAGATATCTAACGGGATATACTCCAGAGCTTTCGAATAATTTGACCCACGCTCAGGATTCTTGTTTTCTTGCACTATGAGCTCACGGACTGAATGCGCACCGTCTCCCTTTACACACGCGGGTATTCGCTGAAGTGCGGCAACATACTTTCCATCGATACATAACACTCTGTAGTCATCGCCCGATACCATTTGCTGTAATAATATTTTTTTGCCAAATTTCTCTGCATGCTTAACCGCTGCTGCAAGTTGTTCACTCGACTCTACCCCGAGTGTAATACCGTTGCCATGAGCTCCGTTAAGCGGTTTGACTGCAATAGGACGATACTGCTCGAGGAATTGTACAGCACTCGCTTCACTATATTGCTGTGATGCAGGATGAGGCCAACCCATCTTTTGGCTTACTACGCTCGTAAGTGTTTTGTTTTCTGCAATAGCATATGCAATTGCTGGTTCTTTATCTCCTAACGTACTATGCAGTAAGTGCTGCTGTCCTTGATATTCATATTCGACAAGTGATGGATCAGTGTTAAGAATTTTTACAGGAATACCGCGTCGCTGTAATTCATAGTACACAAGGCGCATCGTGATCTTTAAATCATTTGGTTGCATGGATACTGTCCAGTAATTCTTGAATGCCTGCTGCGTATGCATCCATTTTTTCATCATTAAATGCGCCAGTCGCAACTTGTGGTGCACGGTTTACTTCAAGAATAAAATGCTCACCTGTTTGCTCGTTGATGATTAAATCAACTCCAGCGACCTGCAAACGTTCAAGCTTAGCTGCAGTCTCTGCATCCTTAATCATCTGGTCGGAAAGGTCAGATAGATTAACCATATGCGCGCTACCCCCCTTTGACGTATTATTGAGATAAGCGCCTGGAGCGGCTTGACGTAGAAAAGCGAGCTTCACTTTGCCATTCAGTGTCAAAAGTCGGTAATCGCCATTATTAGGTATATACTCTTGAGCTATCATTGCTTTGTCACCGAGTGAGTTTAACTTCTCTTCGAACTCTTGCTGCGACTCTATCAAGTAGTTATCGTCACCTTTTTTTGCGATGTCTGCCTTGAGCACTAATGGGAAGGTGAGCTTGACTCTGCGTATCGCTTCATCCATATTCTTCGACCCCTTCGTGTACACAGCCGTTGGGACTGGTACAATACTTTGACGAGCGAATGAGCACGCCAGCTTGCCACGAGCTTCAGTCAATAGATATTCGTCGATAAACTTTACGCCTTTTTGCTTTAGGTAATGAGCCGCCGCCACACCCCACTCAAACCAATCTCCCACCGGTGGAAAAACGACCAGGTCAAATTCCGTAATTTCAAACCCTTGGGTATTGTCTTAAAATGCTGTCATTTTATTGCCGGTAATATATGTCAATTCACTGAGCGCTGTAACACGTACCTGCGTATCCTTCAAGCGCTGTTCTGCGCCATCAGTTAGCCCAAACCAATTGAATCCTTCGAGGTTTTCAGGCTTTTGGCTTACGATGATTAGTACTTTTTTCAATTTGCATGGTCCTTTCTGATACACTGTCAATTCTTAGTATAAAGTATGGCAAGCATAGGCGCTCTTATCTTTTCGAGAGTCGAGCTAGTAATTCGGCGAGCATATGGCGTTGAATACGTGCATCCTCTGCTCCTTCTTCGTCAGTCACCATCATGGGGTCGCGAGTATTTATTTCACGTATCAGCAAATCAGGTTCATTGTGTCCAGGAAGGACTGTTTGGATAAAATCGATTGCAAAGTAACCACCATGCACCCCAGCTTCCTTCAATAATCTCTGACTAACTGTATCGGCAATGTCCCACACTCTTTGCGGTACACTATTTTGATCAATCTCAGCCCATTTATCTTCCTTATCCCGAAAAGCACGTCCAGTTGCATAATATTTAGCTTGAAGTGGTAGATTGGCATCTTGGTCAGTAACGAAGCAGTAAGCCCTCAGTTCTTGAGAGTGAGATCTTTGGAGTAATCCCTCTGCATATTCGGTACGACCTACTAAACCTTGCCATTTATAACCAGGTGCAAAAGTCTGAACCAATACATCATGGTTTGCTCGATTTGGTCGTGCCTGCAGCTCTGTTCGCATAGCAGCGACAGTTGTTCCTACCTCAGCACGACTAACAATTTTGCAGTCGCGAGATAACTGTGACATATCGGCCTTCACGACAAAGGTACTGCCCTGCAATTTATTCATATCAGCCATGTGTGCGGTATCTCCTAAAATTGTCGGCGGCATAAACTCTCGCGCCAGTTTATATTGGCGCCACTTGCTTGCGCCAACTTCGCGTAGTCTTGGTCCGTTTAGCACATCAACCCCAGGGGTATCTTCAACTTCCTGTGGTGTGTTGACGCGTGCTCGAATTACATTGACACCTCCGTCACCAAGTGGAAGTTCTATAGTAGTAGAACTATATTGGTTGTTGCTGCTACCCGTAATAGTGTGGACATCAACTGTGCCGTTATCGGTATGATAAGCATCGATATTTGGAACTAACACTAATCCGATTCCTAGCTCACCCAGACGTTGTTGTACGAAGTTATTACCATAAGCACTCGGATCCGACTCAGACAAATTTCGGAAGTGCAGGGCTGTTTGTGTTTCATTATCACTGAGTGACGATGTCATATTGCCTATTATAGCAAATTTCTCTTATTTTGTCAATCGTCTCCAGACTCTCCCTGAACTTATGAGCTTAATCTAGAATTTACGCATGTAGTTAATCAGATAGTTTATCTAGCCAGTCACCGATATGCGCTAAGATAGGAATATTTTGACGGTTTCGAGTACTATAGTACATCGTCAACGCCGGACCTGCATTACACTCTAAGAAACAATAGTTCGTATCGTTTGCAGGATGAGTGATATTCTGGATTAACATATCAACGCACAGCACGCCAGTACGTAAAGACTCTGCCATAGATACTGCAAGTCGTGTGTAGCTTTCATCGATATCATCCTTTACCTCATACAGTGATGCGCCTTTTCCCACTAAACTTGAAGTATTAATAGTAAGTTGTTGGCCAAGGCCAAGCACTTTACTAGCCATATTTAGCATCATATTTGGGAGCGACACTGCTGGATACGTCAACATGCTTCCATTGTTCAGCTCCCTACGCTCTTCATTTTCATGGTCAATTAGTTGCCGGAGCGTCTGCTCACCATCGCCAATAAGACTGAGTTTTCTTTTTTCTATCACCGACACTAACGTAGTGCCGATAAATGTAAAACGGAATTCACTTCCACTACACTGCTCCTGAACGAAAATGCTCGATGAGACCTTGTAAGCATTTTTCATAGCACTAGATAACTGCTGCTCATTATGTATACCTAGCGTCAACCCCCAGGAGCCCTGACTATCGGAGGGTTTTACGACGAGATATTCATACTTACGCAACAACGCAGTCACCTCTGAGAATTTATCACCCTGCCTTTGAAGCACGGTATGCGGAACATTAATCCCTAGACTCTTGGCCAGCCGATTGGTCAAGTCTTTATTCTTGATTAGTTTGAATTGTCGGTCATCTGTTTGTGGATAGTGAACTATCCCTCGTCTTGTAACCCATTCATAGCCAGAACGAACGAAATGCTCAAGTCTACGGTTATCTGAATCTGTGGACTGAAAGTTTTCCCAGCCTCTCTTTTCTAATTCTTGCCTAATGAGGTCAATTGAAAGCATTTATGACAATTTCTTAGAAATAACTCTTCTTGGTTGATTTCCAGAAGTCTTCGAGCAGTTCTTTTTGCTTCTTTGAGAGTTTGGTTGGTGTGTCGACAACAACAGAGACAATATGAGCACCTCGAGAGCTTCCCTTTAGATGCGGAACACCGTGCCCAGACAGTTTGAAGTCGGTGCCACTCTGCGTACCAGATGGAATCTTCATGCGAACTTTTCCATCGACAGTTTCAACATCTATCTCCGTACCAAGTGAGGCTTCAACAATACCGATATGTTCTTCGCTCAAGATTAAGTCGCCCTCACGTGTGAACTTTTTGTGTGGTTTGACGCGCAGATGAACATAGAGGTCACCTTTCGGAGCATCGGCAGCAGCTTCACCACGTTCACGCAAGCGAATCGTCGCACCGTCATCAACGCCAGCAGGAACTTTCAGTGTGATTTCTTGACGCTTGCGTTCAGTGCCGCGCCCACTACAAACTGTACAAACTCTTTCCGGAATCTTCCCGCGACCATGACAGGTTTGACAGACAACACCCTGCTGAATAGCGCCAAAAATCGTATTCATAATACGAGTTTGCTGGCCGGAGCCTTTACAGGTCGCACATGTTTTCAGTTCATAACCCGGCTCAACAGTACTACCTTTACAATGCGAGCATTCGTCTTCCATTGTGAGTGAGAGTTGTTTCTCGACACCGAAAATAGCTTCTTCGAATGTCAAGTCAAGATTTGTCTCAACATCACGACCTCGCTCTGGACCACGGCGTGACTGTGAGCCACCAAAGAATGAACCAAATATGTCACCAAGGCCACCTTCGCCAAAGTCGAAATTAACATTCTGACCGCCAAAACCTTCAAATGGATTCCCGCTATAGCCTGCACTACCGCCAGCTGCACCGCCAACTCCGGCATGGCCGAATTGGTCGTAACGCTGACGCTTTTGCTTGTCTTTCAGGACTTCATACGCTTCGCTTAGCTCTTTGAACTTCGTTTCGTCACCACCTTCTTTGTCGGGGTGATGTTTGACGGCAGCCTTGCGGTAGGCCTTTTTGATTTCATCGTCACTGGCGTTTTTGTCAACGCCAAGTACTTCGTAATAATCACGCTTATTCATCTGTTACTAGTATAAAAAATTAGCACTCAAAAGTAAAGAGTGCTAGTCCTTGCTAGTCGTATCATCACTTTGCGGCGTTGTGGTATCGTCTTGCGGGACACCACCCGACTGAGCTGCCTTTTTCTCGACAATAGCTGCCGCATTCTCAACTTTCGCCGCTGCATCCTCAACGCTATCAATTGCGTTGTCGAGTAATTTCTCGACGTTGTCTATCTTTTCCGTAATTGAATCAAATATATCAAATAATCCCATAGTGTACTTATTATCTCATACTAAGATATGTGTTATATAATGACGCCATGGATAAGCTAAGTGCTAATACTCGCAGGAAACTGTATTGGTTAGGAAGAATTGTTCGCGCTATCTGCGGTACCATTTTAGTGCTCACGATAATTTGGTCATTGTCCTTGGGTGGTTTTGGTGTAATATTTTTCCTATTTATGTTCGGTGGGCTGAATTTAGTACTACTTGCCCTATTTTTTGTCGGGCACTACCTTGCGAGCAACAATAAGCTATATGCGCACTTCGATGGCCATTCTTTCAATTAACGTATCGAATAATCCCATAGTATACGTGTTATCTCGCACGTATTGTTAAAAGCTTTTGTTATTTCGCTATAACTATAATTTTCCTATAGACTATATAGATGGGTTTATCAACGCGAAAATTTCAAAAGGCAAGTAGCCAGATGTACCACGGTACCAGTATTGGACCGATGGGATACCGGATAAGTGAAATGTTCGGGGGTGATGGCAACGGCTCCTGGATTAATACCCCACTGCCACCAACGGCTGCTATTCACCCTGATTCTGCGACAGCAGTCGCTGATATTGTTGAGAATGTACATAATTTCGCAACAGGAACATCCGTCATAGCTTGGCCAACACTAAACTATTCTACGTACACAGCGACGCTTAATGTCATCGATTCATCAAAAATAGCTTTGCAACCTGTCACGGTAAGCGGTGCCAACGCCTCAGCATCATGGGCCTTTCCAACGGCTGCGATGATGTACGCCGGCTTCCCGCTTCCTAGAGGGCTACAACCAACAGATGACAGCGACGGCACAATTCACTTATATGATCCTGACTGGAAATGGCCGGGTCGCCCTAGCGATACCCAGTACTGGGGTCGAATATGGGAGCTGTGGGGCGCAAGAAGCCCTGAGCAGAACGTTGCAGCCGGCAACCCAGCCATATGGACTGCAAAAATTGGTGGTCGGCTAACAGGAGTCAATCAGCGCCTTAGTGCCCACCCTATCAACCGAACATTTCAAGCCGATGTCACAAGCCAGGCTTCGCCGAGCTACGGGGCACCAAAGGCACCGAACGACACAAGCGGCAACACAATATATTGGGGTTATGGGCCGGACGGCGTGTATGAATCCTCCGCCTGGATGGCATCAGCATCACATCTTCCCATGAGCCATCATATCTTGCGAAAAAGTGATATGGTCAATGCGACCATACCCCACCCAATGGGATTCTCACTATTTCCAATGTACCCAACTAATGAAGGAAGTAAGGGTAGCGTCTGGCCAGCAACTAGCTATGATGCCGCATCTCGTAACTGGCTCAAACACGGCAATCGTTTACGACTACCTGCAGGCTACGTCGCCTCATACCCTTCGGGTATGCCGGTCTCATGGCGACCGATGTTCGACATGTTCATAAATTGCTTTCGGGATTATGGGATAATTATGGTTGACACAACGGGCAATTCGTTCGCAATGCGCGCCGAGCCAGGGGTAGAAAGCTATTACCCAAGTGGTTTTAGCGGAAAAACGTTTATTCAATATCTACCTTGGGAAGACATGCAGATGATTGTAGTTGGTAGCGACGCCGATTTCTATCCAGGTGCATAAACCAAATATCGGCTCAAGGCCGATATTTGGTTTATGAAAAGTTTCTAATATTACTTTTCGTCGACAACTTCACCTTCAACAGGTTCGTCAGTCTTCTTGTCTGATTTTTCTTCTTTCTTCTTGCCTTCTTCTTTTTCAGATTCTTTTGCGGCTGCTTCGTACATCTTTGCACCGATAGGCATGATGACGTCGTTGAGTGCTTTGACTGCTGCTTCAAGTTCTTCCTTATCGTCAGAATCTTTCTTCTTTTCAGCTTCAGTAACGGCTTCTTCAATAACTTTCTTGTCTTCGTCGCTTATCTTGTCTTTGTACTCATCAGGCATCTTTTTCGCCTGGTATATGGCATTTTCAAGCTGGTTCTTTGCATCGACTGCTTCACGCTTTTTCCTGTCTTCATCGGCATGTGCTTCAGCTTCTTTTTGCGCTTTCTCGATATCCTCTTTACTCATATTGCCTGAATTCTGGATGGTAATCGACTGTTCTTTGCCAGTCCCCTTGTCTTTGGCTGTCACGTTTAAGATACCGTTAGCGTCAAGGTTAAATGTCACTTCAATCTGCGGGACACCGCGAGGTGACGGTGCAATACCGTCGAGGATAAACTTGCCAAGACTCTTGTTGTCGGCGGCAAATTCACGCTCACCCTGCAGAACATGGATTTCAACTTGTGGTTGATTGTCGGCAGCAGTTGAGAATGTTTCACTCTTGCTAGTTGGGATGGTCGTATTGCGTTCAATCAGCTTTGTTGAAACCGAACCCATGGTTTCAATGCCGAGTGACAGTGGCGTGACATCAAGCAGGAGTACGTCTTTGACATCGCCCTGTAAGACACCGGCCTGAATAGCGGCGCCAATGGCAACAACTTCGTCAGGATTTACGCCTTGCATTGGTTCTTTTCCAAAAATCTTCTTCACTTTTTCAATAACTGCCGGCATGCGTGTCATACCACCGACCAGCACAACTTCGTCTATCTCACTTGCCTTGAGGCCGGCGTCTTTGAGCGCTTTCTCGCATGGGTCAGCGGTTTTATTCACCAAATCAGCAACCAGTTCCTCAAGTTTTGAACGAGTCAGTGTGTATTCAAAGTGTTTTGGACCTTCTGCGTCTGCCGTCAGGAATGGCAGGTTAATTTCAACTTGAGGTGTTGAGCTGAGCTCTTTCTTTGCCTTTTCGGCTTCGTCTTTGAGGCGTTGCATAGCGGCGTTGTCACCTTTTAGGTCAATCCCCTGGCTCTTCTTAAACTCTTCAAGGAAGAAGTTAACAATACGGTTGTCAAAGTCCTCACCACCAAGGTGTGTATCGCCGTTGGTTGACTTCACTTCGAAGACACCATCACCAAGTTCAAGAATGGAAACGTCGAATGTTCCACCACCAAGGTCGAAGACAGCGATTTTCTCGTCTTTCTTCTTTTCAAGGCCATAGGCAAGTGCAGCAGCAGTTGGCTCATTGATGATACGCTTCACTTCTAGACCAGCTATTTTACCGGCATCTTTGGTCGCTTGACGCTGTGAGTCGTCAAAGTATGCAGGTACAGTGATAATAGCCTCTGTAACAGGTTCACCCAAGAACGCTTCAGCGTCGGCCTTCAGCTTACTAAGAATCATTGCTGAGACTTCCTCTGGTGTGTAATCTTTGTCACCCATCTTTACTGCTACGCCACTGCTATGTTTGACTATTTCAAACGGCATAATGTCGAGGTCTTTTTGGACTTCTTGGTCTGCAAATTTACGGCCAATCAAGCGTTTGACACTATAAATAGTGTTCTTGGCGTTCGTAACTCGCTGACGCTGGGCAATCTGCCCAACAATACGCTCGCCTTTTTTCGTGACCGCCACAACACTTGGTGTTGTACGGTTACCTTCTGCATTCGCGATAACCTCAGGCTTACCTGCGACCATGTAGGCCATGGCGCTGTTTGTAGTACCCAGGTCGATTCCGATAATTTTACCCATTGTTTATTCCCCTTTCGATTAGATATTCGGTAATTTCTTATTCCTATTTTAGCACTCTTCGTTTGAGACTGCCAATATTTCTAGTGTAGAAAATATTAGCACTCGTGTCAATAGAGTGCCAAAAGATAGTTTGTTAATTAACCTGTTTAGATATACCGTACCACTGTTTAACGATACTGGCCTAAGACGTCGATTTGACCAGTTGTGCCACGAAGCGAAGAGAACCGGTAGTAGCCTGTATCTTGAGAGATATCGCTATTTCGTTGAGTAATAGATGAAGAAATAGTTGCGACAGTCTGAGTATTTCTCACTGCAGATGCAGACTGCACACCGAGCTGTGCAGGATATGCTGCAATACTCATACCAGCTGGTGCCGTGTACGTATAAGTACTACCACCACTAGTGATAGTAATATCAGCTGGAGCTACCAAAAACGTCAATGCCTCAACATAATTCCGTGCGGCCGACATAGAACCGCGTGGCCATTGGCTCATCGGCAGAGTGGTTGACCCCGTGATAGTGGCATCTAAAGTCTGCGGGCGATGAGAAAGGTAGATACAATCACGCAAGATTGTTGGATACTGACCTGTTTTCCACTTTGTTATGTAGTAGGCTGATATATCGAGATTTACCCACCCATTGCATGCCGATGGCGCCATAGGTGTCTCAGAAAAATCTGACCACGTCACCATCTGTACGTAGTCAGCGTTTTGTCCAATTGCCTTCTCCCACGCAGCACGTAAACTCCCTGTGTTGAGAGCTTCATCCCATAGCTGGGCTGGAGGACGGATATCTTGCGAGACTACTGGTGCCATGAATTTTTCCCCCCGAGCTAAGGCTGCGGGCTGGTAGTTACCTGCCGCATTTATCACACTCGGGTCTGCACCATATCCCCACACCGACGAAGCATAGCACAAACCAGTGTAGTTCGGAGCTTGATTCCAGTTAAGATAAACTGAGAAAAAGGCAATGTCAAGCCCCCAGGTCGTCAGCAGTTCATCAAATACCTGCTGCCACCACAAATATGTTTTGCCTTCTGTTAGGAAAGACCCAACAACGTAGCGCCCATCAGGCAAATAGTACGATCCGTTCTTGCCTGCATATTTTCTGATATGGTCCGCTGCCACTTGTGGAGTAGCAGCACCTGTGGCACCATTTGCGTCGACCATTGGCAGGACATAAAAACCAACATTCATATCATCAGCTGCCTGAACTAATTTCATATAGCGGTCGTAGTTAGAGCCTGATAATCCCAGAAGGTCACAGAAGAATCCATCAATCCCAGCCGCTTGTGCCTGTTCAATGTCCCAGACAGCATCTAAATACGTATAGTCGCCGCCACGTTGCGGACGCCAAATGGGTCTATCGCGATACATACCACCATAATCTTGATACGTGGCATAATTAGGATTGTTGAATGCAGTCGTATACGAATCGGTTGCAAGCGTCACACTATCGTTCAACGAGCGAGGGTACGGTCCGAAATAGTGTGCGAAGACTTTTTTCGAGCTGCTATTCAGAACAGCATAATCCATCGCGAACGGCAACCCTTCTGTCGCTTGCTGTCGAGTTCCTACCCTCTGCAACCTACGCGCACCTATACTCATAGCTATAAGTATAAACTAGATATGATAAGTAAATATACCGTCTGTTATTGTCGGGTTACTTTCACCATACTGTGACGAATAACATCTTGACCCAGCATATAGCCTGCCTGAAGTTCTTCGGCAATAACTTCATGTTCACCATCGGTTTCATCAAATTGTACCGCCTCATGAAACTCAGGATTAAAGGGCGTACCTTTTTTTGCTTCGATTCGTGTCACACCAAGCTGTATCATTGATTTCTCGAGATGCTTTACGAGGTTTTTCACACCCTCTGCCCAAACATCGCCTTCAAGTTCTTTTGGCATATGAGAGATAGCGCGCTCAATATTGTCGATAACAGGTAGCAGTTGCTCGATAGCACTGACGCGACCATGCGCACGAGCCATCGCCTTCTCTGTCTCCATCCGTTTGCGATAGTTTTCGAAATCAGCGCGAGTTCGCTGTAAGTCGAGCGTCAATTCGCCGATTTTTTGTTGGTAGTCTTCTTCTTTCTTATTCTTCGCCATAGTTCCCACTTATTACTTATGTATTGATTGTTATAGCACTTCTTCGAGCATTGCACCTGTATGGCGAACGAGTCGCATAACACGTGCATAGTCCTGCCGCGTTGGGCCGAGTACACCTATGTAGCTACCGTCTGAATATGGTGAGCAAAAACGGCTAATGATAAGGCTTGCTTGTGAGCTTTTACCTATCGGATTCTCGGCACCAATAAAGACATTGAGTGGCTCGTTTGGCGCAGCTTCACGAAGCCATGGCTCAAGGTTATCTAACAGGCTGGCAATTTGCTGAACATTGTGCGGATTGGTTATGAACTCTGGCTGAGAAAATAAGTTACCCATACCACTGATATATAGCTGGTCGCCAATGGTTGCAAGACCAAGATTGTGTGTCACTTCAGCCAAACTGTCAACAGCGCTACGAATCGCACGGTCAGTTCTATCACCAAAGGTCGCAACTCGCGCGTCAATCGCTCTCGTACTGCGATCGGCTAATTGCGGTTGCTCTGTACCTCGTAAGTCACCGAGCTGGTTCACGTAGTACCGATACCCCTTGTCAGTAGGGACACGGCCAGCACTGGTGTGCGGCTGCATGATGAGGTCAAGTTCTTCTAGCTGGGCCATCTCGCTACGAATCGTAGCACTCGAAACTCCAAACAGCTTCGCAAGCGTCACGCTGCCGACTGGCACCGCCACCTCTGCGTACTGTTCGATGATTGCCGCAAGAATTCTAACCTGGCGTTCTGTCATACTGGTAGTATACCGTAAATTGGCAGTCTCCGTCAATGAGTGCCAGACTTCATGAAACGCTATGGGCCAAATGGGTCTACAAGACTGACGCCCGAAACCATAAAACCTGTTGCGCCTTTGCCGCGCGCCGTGGACACGGCAGTCATATCAGGACAGATATGCCCTGTCATACGCTGACCATTCGTGCGATAACCTGCAAGCGTATCCCAGTCTCCTTGAGAAGCGTTGTAATCCATACCTATAAGTGTCCACTGATTTACGTATCCAGAGGTAAGTGAAGCGATGTCACTTGCATAAAAATAACCCCAGCGTTGATACCCTCGGTTCGCAAATGAGGTAGCAAAGGAAGTACTACCAACACCGTATGC
Organism: uncultured Candidatus Saccharibacteria bacterium; assembly: GCA_964536265.1. Classification (GTDB taxonomy): domain Bacteria; phylum Patescibacteriota; class Saccharimonadia; order Saccharimonadales; family Saccharimonadaceae; genus JAPUDS01. The sequence continues at coordinate 57,479 of CAZHVV010000003.1, forward strand.
CTTACCAATAAAACGTTCATTACCTCCGTAGGAATCAAGTATATCGAGCAGTTCCTCGCGATACGTATTTGCATACTTAACGTCAACAATAAATAGATGATGGGCATAAGCGTCCAGTATGTCCTCGAGACGCGCATATGGACGGTTTGGCTGTGTGGTATTGTTCGCAGCCATTGAACCAAGTACTTGATACCCCTGGACTGTCGCCCACGTCATCGTTGATGCCGCAGGAAGTCCAGATGTGCCGGACGTGCGATTGATATCAGCGTCGTGTAGACCAAACCACACACCATCGGAAGTGCGTGCAAGCGACAATTCAAGGCAGCCAAAGCTGAGTAGGCCCGACTGTCCATAGGCAAATGCTGTCATTTCTGGAAAATCACGGCTTCCACCACGGTGAGCCATATAGAATTCTGGTAATGCAAGCATGTCAGAAACTGTCGGATATCGCGGCAACATCTCACGCATACCGCTAATCTGCGTTAATATTCCACCAGTATCACCAACGCGGACATAGGCGTCCGACAAGATACCGCCCGTATCACCGAGTTTCGCCGTATAATCAGGTGGTAGCGTCCCTGTCGGACGAAATGCGACCGACAACGCAACGGGTGCGGAAGGCGTCCCCGTCCATGCAATGTCAGTTTCCGTCGACCCGACTGTCGAAGCTGAGCCGGTGAGAGTACGAGAGCCGAGCCACATATACGTACGCGACGTAGATGCAACTAATCCTGCAGTTGCTAGTTCCGCAACGTTAGTAAAATTATCCGGGTAATTGGAGGGAATATGGTCATTTGTAGCAGTAAACTCACTCGCTGAAAACTCGAGAACAAGCGCCGGATCATTGGCAGTATATGACGGAATTGTTCTTCCGTTTGTTATGCCATCACCAGTTATGGAATTATAATAGCCAGTCCATGCCGGATCTGCACCTCGTACAAGAAATAACGCACCCACCATTCGTGCCGTCGCGCCGACTGTAAAAGTATATGATACTGGCTCTGTCCCGGTGATTTCGTGCGTAAAAAAGCCAGTCACGCGTGCGGCACTGGAACTAGGACTAAAAGCAGGTCCAACTCGTGTAAAGGCAGCGTTTGTCCAATCCGTCGCAGATCCAGTTGCTTGTGACCGAAGTGCTGCAACCAGCAAATCCCCCGTCTGATAACCACTCGGTACTGTCAATGTAATCGTCGTGCTACTAGCTGTGACAACAGCGGTCTGAGCGGCACCCACAATAGTTGGTGCACTTGATGGCGGCACTATAATCGGTTCTAGCCAAATATGCCCAGCAAGACCATTATTGGTCTGTGGGTTTGGGTATGTCCAAGTAGTATTCCCCGATGAACCCGTAGCGGCCAACGTGTTATCGGCGATGCTCACAATCTGATCACCACCCCCGACAACATAAAATCGCTTTGTCATGGAATTATCGACAACAATATCCGTATCAATTTCAGCTGCCACAGTACGTTCAGTTGAAATCGACACCACGACTGAGTTAGCGGCCGTTGTCGTTACCGATGGTGCGATATTGGTAGTTGTCGTTGCATGACCATTGCGATCCCAAAAAACCCCTGCATACGCAGCCGAAACGCCACTGTACCAAACTAGCCGCCAGAACACTGAATAACCCGTTCCATCAAGCGGCCATGTATAACTAGTTTCACCAATTTCACGCCGTTTCATCCATACACCAGTCTGAAAGGCTGTCGTACCAGTCATAGGTGCAAATGAACGCACAATTGTCCAACCACTCAAATCACCAGGATAGTTAGAATCCACAGGTGCAGCACCGCCTGTGAAAATAAGAATCATCCAATCGCCAACATTACATGCTACACCACCGGACCCACTGCCTCCGAGATTGGGGTTAATATCTACACTTGCAGTATCTACGGTAGTTCCACCGTAGCGATATCCGCTAAATACTACTGCCATAGTATTAGGCCCTCATGACGTATAACGTACCGTATAGTGGCGTTGTTACATCCGCAAAGTCATCGACAACCTGCACAGTATTTGTAATGCCTAATGTTGTGCGTGCCGCAGTCGCATCCGCTGCGGTCAACACCGCCCTACCCGTTACCGAACTGTCACTTATATCCGTCGCAACATGTGTATGGGCTGAAGCTGCTTTGCCGTCAAGCGTTGTTTGGAGATTTGTCGTGTCAGCAATAGTATGGCTATGCACAGCGGCGGCATATGAGCCAGCAACCTGTTTCCCATCAAGCGCTGTTTGAAGTCCAGTTACATCTGAAATGGTGTGGCCATGCACAGCGGCGGCATATGAACCAGCGGCTTGTTTGCCATCGAGGGCTGTTTGGAGGCCGGTTGTATCTGAGATAGCGTGAGCATGAGTAGTCGCCGCTTTACCGTCAAGCGTGGTCTGAAGATTTGTGACGGTTGAGATTGCCTGTACACCGGTATGGTTGGTGCGATCAAGCAAGGTAACATCGCTACTATTTGCAGTTGCACCGGTTGCAATACTATTCAGTTTGGTTTTATCGGCGGCTGACATCACGCCAGCATCGGTTACCGTTGCACTCGCAACAATTGCATCATTGCCAGTACTACTGACAACTGTTACGTCAGTGCTAGTGGTCGTTACACTTAGGTCGGTCACACCAGCACCTGGCGTAGCCGCTACTGTAGTAGTACCTGCGTTATCGTCATATGTAAGCGTCACATTTGTGCCAGCGACTAAACTTGTGCCTATAATATCTTGAGTTGCCTCAGTAAAGTCAGTGATATCGGTTGCAATATGGCCATGCACAGCGGCGGCATATGAACCAGCTGCTTGTTTGCCATCGAGGGCTGTTTGGAGGCCGGTTGTATCTGAGATAGCGTGGCCATGAACAGCTGCTGCATAGGAGCCGGCTGCCTGTTTGCCATCGAGTGTCGTTTGAAGGTTGGTGACATCGGCTATTGCGTGAGCGTGTGAGGTATTGGCTTTGCCACTAAGGCTGGTGTCTACTTCTGTCTTCGTATAGGTTGTGGATTGGTTTGCTTTGCTATCAAGTGTCGTTTGGAGATTTGTCGTGTCAGCAATAGCATGGCCATGCACAGCTGCGGCGTATGACCCGGCAGCTTGTTTGCCATCGAGGGCTGTTTGGAGGCCAGTTGTATCTGAGATAGCGTGAGTATGTGAGGTATTGGCTTTGCCAGCGAGACCAGGAACGGTTGGAGATGCAGCAGTACCGCCAAGGTCACCTGTGAGCTGAACGATACCTTTGGTTGAAGAGGTGGCATCGGCAACGGTGCCTCCACTACCAGCATTAAGTTTTGCTTGAACTGTACTATCCAGTTTAGCTTCTGTGATAGATGCGTCGGTAACGGCAGCACTATCTACCGCCCCAGGAGCAAGTGATGCAGAGGTTATAATACTATCCTTAAGAGTACCATCGGCATTATGAACCGCCGAGAGGTAGTCGTTGAGGATCTGTCCCCAAGTGCCCGAGTCTGATCCCGGTTGTGGTAATCGCGGCATAGTATAACCCTTCCCTTTACGTAAAGTTGAGGCCAACGAGCGAGCCGAACCAAGTCGTACCGCCGTCGAGCGTTTCGAACACTAGGATATCAACCGCGTTTGCAGCTGTAGAAAGTGCCGGTGCACCGCCTGACCACTTAACACTGGCTGGCCACGTAACAACTCTGCCCCCAGTCGCATCTTGTTTTAAATAGAGTGAGAACGAACAGGCTTTACCACTGGTCGCTCCGCTGAGCACGAAAGTCGTTGTGCCTGTTAGTGTCATATTAAAAACATTAGCATTTGCAAGATTAAGTGTTGTCGTCCCAGTAGCATTGGCGGTTGAGACTGTCTCAAGACCACCACTGGTCGCCATCGCAACCATCCCAATCGGGTTCGAATTATTCCATTTGCTTGTTGTGCTATTGAATTTCAGCAAATCACCACTGGATTGGCCCGACATGAAAACGTCTGTTGCGCTAGATATCGTACTTCCTGTTCCGCTAAATGGCATACTTTATGTCCTTTTTATCGATACCAGTTGATTCCATCACTCCAATAATCGCGACTATCGTATTGGTTATTGAGTGTATCCGTACCAACGGCTACAGCATCGATGTATGAGCCACCTGGCGCTGCAACCTGCAATCCATTACCAGCTGCACTCAGCCGCTTGACTCTGACGAGACCGTTCGCAACTGGTGAAGGTAGAGTAATCGTTATACCAGTGCTCGTCGTGTCAACAAGCATACAGTCATTGTTCGCTGCAGTCGCTGAAGCAGTATTGATAGAGCGGAAGGTAAACGTATATCCTCCCCCGCCCCCACCTGCAGGTGTTGCCCATGTACCATCACCGCGTAGGTAGGTGGTGCCATTTGCCGTACCTGAACCAAGCCGGGCAGTCGCTACTGTGCCAGACGTGATATCTGCAGCAGCGTGAGTATGAGTAGCTGCGGCGTATGACCCGGCAGCTTGTTTGCCATCGAGGGCTGTTTGGAGGCCAGTTGTATCTGAGATAGCGTGAGTATGTGAGGTATTGGCTTTGCCAGCGAGACCAGGAACGGTTGGAGATGCAGCAGTACCGCCAAGGTCACCTGTGAGCTGAACGATACCTTTGGTTGAAGAGGTGGCATCGGCAACGGTAGTAGTTGGTAGTTGAGCAGTAGGTACTTTACCTGTGCCGTCAAGTGTAGCCACACCATTTACAGCACCCTTCTGGGATGCATCAAGCTTCGCACTCAAGCTTGTAGACAGGCCAGTGACACTTGCTTGAGGCAAAGAGCCACCCATATTCGCAAGGTTGAAGTTAGCTTCACTTACATCAAGTGCTATGCGGTCATTCGCAACATCGTTCGTAACCGTCACTTTAGTTGAGGCGGCCCCTATACTGCGTAGCTCGAAATTAACGCCAGTTTTCTGTTTGTAAACTCCAACGCCAGTACCAATGTTGCTCGCTGTGTTTGCTTCGCCACCGCCACCAGCCGCAGGTGCCGTAATCCACTCGAAGCCCGTACCGTTGTAGCTAAGGAGTTCGCCTGTTGCAGGAGCATCAGAATTGAGCTGAGCAGGAATAAGACTACCGTTTGGCACTGTACCGGATGCATTGAGTTTTGCTTGCGCAGCAGCGTCAAGTTTTATTTCTGTAATCGAACCGTCAACTATCTTTGTTGTCGTAACTGCGTTGTCGGCAAGCTTCGTATCAGTTACAGCAGAGCCAGCAAGCGCAGTCGTATCGACAGCACCCGCAACAAGTTGTGCATTTGGGATAGTACCCGACAAATCACCACCAAGCGCACCACTGACTGTATTGAGCTTTGCCTGCGCGGACGCATCAAGCTTCGCTTCGGATATACTGCCATCCGATACAATTGACGCGTCAACCGCACCAGGCGCAAGCACGCTTGTCGTGACAATATTATCTTTCAGTGAACCATCAGTCTTGTGTGATTGGGTAAGGAAGTCATTGAGGATTTGCCCCCAAGTGCCCGAGTCTGATCCTGGTTGTGGTAATCGCGGCATTAGTATTCTCCTCCTCTTATAATTCTATGTTAGATCTCTTATAACGTATATCGGATTTATATAAAATCGGTGAAAAACGAAATTCATCATGAATTTGTTGCTCGGCCACCATAGGTGCTGGCGCCATAACCCTGGTTACTGCTTTTTGATGTATCACTTAATTTCCCCAAATTACCGAAAGACTGCAATAAGAAGCCACCACCTGCAACAAATAGGGCCATTGTTGCAACGTGTTGCAAGAACTCCTTACGGTTCATTTCCTTTTGTAGAAGTGTGTTGAGTGCTGCTGGTGTCTTCATTTTTTTGTACTCTTTTTTTGGGTTTTTAATAGGTATACAGTTAGATTGTATCCAAGCCGGAATTAAAAAGCAATAGCTTTTTACAATTTTATGACATTATGATGAAACCATCGAGCGAACGCGACATCGATAACTGAGGTGTGACGGACCGTGCTGACTGACGACGTGGCGCGACCGGCTGCTTCGGTCGATACGAAATAGAACGTTCCGGGTACCGTATGTGGCGCTGCGCTACAAGCATACCGTCAACACTTCGAGGTTGCTGTGATATTACAGCAACAGGTAGTTGAGGCGCAACTTCTCGCAAGACAGGTATTGGGCGCGTACCTATCGCAGGTGCTGCCTGCTCTACGACAACTCGCGATTGTATGACACCATGTTTCTTACGACGATGCCTTACCCACAGAAGCACGATGCCAATTTGGTACATAACTACCATTGGTGAGGCGAGCAGCGCTTGATTGAGTGCATCGGGCGTTGGTGAGATAAGAGCAGCAATAATGAATGAGCCTATCAGGATATGCCCCTGGTATCCCATCAACTTCTTTGGAGGCAATGGCGTAGCGGCATCGGCAATCATCATCACAAGCGGTATCTGGAACAATAGCGCACCTGCAAGCATGTACGTCATAATGAACGCAAAGTATGAGTCAATCGTCAGCATTGGGTTGATATGGTACAGGTCAAAGCCAGTCAAGAAATACAGTGCGGCTGGCAAACTAACGACATACGCGAAGGCAATCCCTGTTAGCGCCAACACGAACGATGCGACCGTGTAGAGCAATACGCGCTTGATATGTACCTGTTTCATAACTGGCATAATGAATCGATAAAAATGATAGATAATAACAGGAAGTGAGGCAATGAAGCCAATATACATACAAACTTTTATAATGAAGCTGAACGCACCACCAGGCGTGAGATAGACGAGCTCGTTATCCTTGCCAAGGGGCGCAACTAACAGGTTGACGATTTTGTCAAAAAACGGATATGCTGCTGCCGAAAAAACAACAAATGTAATTGCGACAGCAAAAAGTCGACCCTGCAACTCGCGGACGTGGTCCATAAAAGTTGGCAGGGTCGTCCGATTATCTATAGTCAGGTTATGACTTTTTTTCTGTTTCTTTCGTCTCACTTGATTTGTCGTCCTTCATCGCTCCACGCAATTCTTTTGCAGATGAGCCGATGCTCTTCGCTAACTCTGGCAACTTCTTTGCTCCAAAGAGTAATAGCAGAATAACCAAGATGACAATTAGTTCTGGTGCGCCAATATTGGGCATGCCGTTTCTCCCTTGCTTATTTATTCCTATTAGTATAGTATAATGCTAGTGTATAGAAAGTCAAAGAGAAAAATATGTATTATAAACATCTATCACAATTCGCCGACACCTACGACTGCAGTACGTATGGGTCTGGCTCGTTCAACGTAGACGAAACGTGTACAACAACGACTGGTGTTGACCTTTCTGCTACTGGCACAAACATTGCCATTGGCGCAGGTATAGGTCTTATCTTGATTGTTGCCGCAATCGTAATGCTTGTTCGACTTCGCAAGAAGAGTGTAAAGAACTAATCGCGTTTCAACATGACTGCAAAGGCATCCGACGGGATGTCAACTTTGCCAAAGCGCTTCATGCGCTTTTTCCCTTTGGCTTGTTTTGCTAATACTTTCTTTTTTCGGCTTACATCACCCCCATACAGACCAGTTGTGACGTCTTTCCGATAGGCCGACAAGTCCTCGCGCGCAATAAATCGAGCACCAATTGCCGCCTGCAGTGATACTTGAAAATTCTGTCGCGGAATCACGTCTTTCAGCTTTTTGACAACGTCCCGACCTAAGCTCAGGCTCTCCGACCGATGCGTCATAATACTGAGTGCATCAACCATTTCTCCTGCCACATAAAAGTCAACTCGTACGAGATCTTCTTCTCTGTACCCTGACAGCTCATAATTGAAACTGCCGTAGCCACTAGTAACACTTTTGAGTTGGTCGTAAAAATCGGTCAGAAGGTTGGCAAGTGGAGCCTCAAAGCTTACGAGCGTACGCTCATCGATATAACTTAGATTTTTCTGACGTCCTCGCTTATTAACAATCAACTGCAAGACACCACCAAGATAGTTTTTCGGCACAATAATTTCACCATTTACCCATGGCTCAGCAATTGTTGTAACCGTGCTCATGTCCGGTAAATCGGATGCGCTCTTGATATCGATAGTTTCACCAGTTGTTTTCGTAACAACATAATCAGTTGAGGGATTGGTGATGACAAGATCAAGGTTATATTCTCGCTCAAGCCGTTCACGGACAATATCCAAATGCAGTAGTCCAAGAAAGCCAACTCTGACGCCAAAACCAAGGACTGGCGAATTTTCCGGTTCATACTGCAGAGCGCTGTCACTCAGTGTCAGTTTTTCAATAGCATCCTTGAGATCTTGATAGTGCTCGTTTGAAACAGGGAAAAAACCCGCGTAAACAAATGGTTGGACGTGTTTGTACCCCGATAGAGCGGACGTGGCGTGAGCACGGCGGACAGTGACGGTATCACCAACTCTTGCCTCACGTGTGCTTTTGAGATTCGTCACGATATAGCCGATTTCTCCAGTTGCAATATGCGCCTTCGCTTCCATCGCTGGACTAAGGGCACCTACTTCAAGAGCAGAGCCATGCGCACTTGTCGCGAGCATCTCAATCGTGTCACTCTTATTAATAGATCCGTCAATAACTCGAACATACAGTATCACACCTCGGTAGTCATCATAATAGCTGTCAAATATCAGTGCCCTTGTTGGCTGGTCAGCCACACCACTTGGCGGTGTCACTTGTGCGATAATCTCGTCGAGCAATTCAGCGACGCCCTGTCCCGTCTTGGCACTAATCTTCAAAATGGAGGCTGGGTCACAACCGAGTAAACTGACAATCTCAGCGCTCACACGTGTGACATCGGCGGCAGGTAAATCAATCTTGTTAAGAACCGGGATGATTGTCAAATCAGCCGCAAGTGCAAGATATACATTAGCAAGTGTTTGAGCCTGAATACCTTGCGACGCGTCAACCACCAGAACAGCCCCTTCACAGGCCTGCAAGCTTCGACTGACTTCATAACTGAAATCCACGTGTCCTGGCGTGTCAATTAAGTTCAGTTCATAGCCTTTATAGGCCATACGTACAGGGGCAAGTTTAATCGTAATCCCCTTCTCTCGCTCAAGGTCCATACTATCAAGCAGCTGGCTCTTCATGTCTCGCTTCTGCACCGTTCCCGTCAGCTCTAATAGCCTATCTGCGAGTGTACTTTTTCCGTGATCAATATGGGCAATGATACAGAAATTTCTGATATGGTCTTGTTTCATAGACGCTTATTCCTTTGGCTTCTCGGTATGGATTTGGCCAAATGCAATTTTTGTGACAATACTCTTCACACGCTCAACGACATGTTCAGCCTCAGATAGCTTAAGGAATCGACTAATGTAGACGTAGGCTATAAGACTCACGAGTGCAATCAGTACGAACTTAGGAAAGAGAATGTAAAAACCTAGGTCATTATTCACTTGGCCAAGCATCACAATCATTAGAACCGTTACGATTCCCATCACCGATGTCGCAAGAACCATCCGCATCACAGTATTAAGGAAAACACGATCAAAGAGTTTTGGAATTCGCTTTGACATTACTCCAAAGAGAATCGAGACTTCGATAACAGACGTGATTGACTGTGCAAGTGCAAGACCATAAATACCCATATTGAATCTACGAGTGAAGGTGATGGCAAGAATAACATTGAGTGTGATGGCAAGAATTGAAATATAGAGCGGTGTTTTTGTATCTTTCTGTGCATAAAAGCTACGTGATGCGATATGAAAAATCGATCGCGAGACTATTGCGACGCTAAGTATGCCTAGCGTTGTCGCTACAACGCTCTCTCCTTGAGTAAAGAGAAAACTTACGAGATAGTCCTGGCAAAACAATGTAATAACTGCAATAGGTAACGCAAGCCACGTAATCACCCGAAGAACCGACTGCAACTCAAATCGAAATAAGTCTGGTCGGCCTTGACTGAGGCGTTCAGTCATCTGCGGGAAAGCAGCGGTCGAAATAGCCACGCCGACAAGCGTTACAGGCACCATATATAGTGTTGTTGCTTGGTTATATGCACGTACTGACCCGTAGAACATTCCTGACGCGAGGTTTGTTTCGACGATGTTATTGAAATAATCAATCCCCTGATCGAACGAGCGCGCAGGAAGTAAGCGAAGTACTTGTCGGAATCCATGATTTTTCCAATAAATTTTAAATCGATAATCAAATCCGAGACCAATCAAACCAATTGCGCTGACGAGCAACTGCATCACTGAACCAAGCACAACTCCTAGTGCAACTCCCATGATGCCACCCTCAAACACTTGTACGCCAAAAATAGTGATACCGTTTGTAAAGAATACTAGTCCAGTAATGATACCGAGGTTGTAAATAACTGGTGATAGCGCGTAGAACGTGAACCGACCAATCGCCTGTTGAATACTTGCGAAAACACTTGCGATAGCGAATAAGAACGGGTTAATGGCGATAATACGCATCATCGAAACAGCAAGCCCGCGACCAACCTCATCAAGACCTGGCCCGACAACGTATCGTACGAGTGGTTCAGCGAAAATAATGATTAAGATGCTTGCAATGAATGTTGCGAGAGCAAGCAGGTTAATCAAACTTGTTGAGAGTTCCCAGGCTGATTTTTTATTGCCACTATGAAGGCGATCATTAAATACTGGGATAAACGTCACACTCAATGCACCAGAAACTAAAATAAAGAACATGAAGTCCGGAATGATAAATGCTGACGTGTATGCATCCGCATAGTTCGGTAGCGTCGTGTAGTAATATGTATTCAGCAAGCGGTCACGAAATAGACCAAGCATACTCGAGAGTAGGCTGGCACTTGCGAGCAATGTCGCAGCTAACTGGACGCTTAGTCGGGCGTTTGCCCGGGCGACTATTCGTTGGACTCGTCCCATAGTCTATAAGTATACGCTGTTTTACAGGGAGAAAAAAGGCCTAGTACAGCTTGGCGGCTGCCGGCAAAACAGCTGTACCCAATACGTCTACGACAACTGTTTCATCAATCGTCTCGTCTTTTAGCAACCGTTCGGCTAATAGTCGTAGAGGCTCACGGTTTGCCGACAGAACAACACGCGCGCGCTCTGCAGCTTCATTCATGAGTTTGGCGACTTCTTTATCAATCATCGAAGCTGTTTCGTTACTGTATGGCCGGTCATGTGTCATACGATCGAACATGAGACCGCCACCGTCTTCATGGAAAACTTGGTCTCGTAGACTCTCGCTCATACCTTGTTCTATCACCATATCGCGCGCAATCTCGGTTGCTTTTCGTAGGTCACTACCCGCACCAGTCGTTACCTTATTTGATCCGTAGATAATCTCCTCAGCAATACGGCCACCAAGAGCCCGGGCCAATATGTCCTTGAACTCAACAATACTGGTATAATTCCTGTCTTCCGCGGGTAAGAACCATGTCACACCACCTGTACCTCCGCGTGGAATAATCGTCACTTTGTGAACAGGGTCGCTGTCTGGCAATACGTGTCCAACGAGAGCATGCCCAGCTTCATGATATGCCGTGACTTCTTTTTCATGGTCACTCATGACTTTCGTCTTGCGTTCCGGACCAATAGCCACTTTCTCGAATGCCTCTGTTACATCTGCATTTGAGATAACTTTCCGATTGTGACGCGCCGCGACGATAGCTGCTTCGTTGGCAATATTTGCAAGGTCAGCACCTGAACTACCGGCAGTTTTTGCTGCCAGAGCATCAATATTGACATGTTCATCAATCGGCTTGTCTTTGAAGTGAATTTTTAGAATAGCTTCGCGGTCTTTACGTTCCGGCAACCCAATGTTAACTCGTCGGTCGAAACGTCCTGGTCGCAAGAGCGCAGGGTCGAGCACATCAGAACGGTTTGTTGCTGCGAGCACAATAACATTTGTTCCGGTTTCGAATCCATCCATTTCAACCAATATCTGGTTCAGTGTCTGCTCACGTTCATCGTGGCCTCCACCCATACCTGAGCCGCGCCGGCGCCCGACGGCATCAATCTCATCAATGAAGATAATGCATGGCGCATTTTTCTTGGCTTTTTCAAACAAATCACGAACACGGCTTGCACCAACACCAACAAACATCTCGACAAATTCAGAACCTGAGATGCTGAAAAATGGTACCTCTGCCTCGCCCGCAACTGCGCGAGCAAGCATGGTCTTACCTGTTCCTGGAGGGCCTATCAGCAGGACACCCTTCGGGATTTTCGCCCCAACGTCCTGGAACTTCTTCGGATGTTTCAGAAAATCGACAACTTCGACAAGATCTTGTTTTGCCTCGTTATTACCCGCAACTTCTTTGAATGTCACACGGGTTTTTTCGTTGCCATACAGACGCGCTTTACTTTTTCCAAAGCCCATAGCTTGGTTATTCTGCCCTTGCGCCTGACGGAACATGAAGAAAATCAACCCACCAATAATTAACATTGGAACAATAATACCCGCTAAGTTCAGTAGCATTGCGCCTGTCTCGGACGGCGGAGAATCATCAAGCGTTACTTTTGTCTGGTCAACCATATTATCTTTGATAAGTGTGCTGATACCACCCTGGATAAACGATTTCTCAGTTGGCTTATCTTTACCACGAACAGTGACTGTCAAATCGTCACCACTCCCAGCAATTTTACTCAACTCACCTTTGTTAGCACGTGTAATAATGTCAGAAATTGGTTTCTGTTCGAGAGAGTTCGTAGGCGTGAGAATCGCGATAAATATCAGTACGAAAAATGCAATGATTGCGACGAATACACTAGTGCGCACATATTGCGCAATTGGTTTCTTCGGCGGTTTTGGTTGAGGTTTTGGCATAAATGACAATAATTCCTTCTTATGTTCAGTAGCTCTACTATCTTATCACAGCTCGAGACGGACGTGCTGAGGGGTGAGGCTTGCATGGAGCTTATTGCCAACATGTAGCTTCGTACCGCGTCGGCCAGTTTTTACAAAATGCAATAATTTACGTACCTGCGGCGGCGTCAACTGACAAGAACTTGCTTCACGCAGGACCTCGAGTGAAACAGTTTCTGGCAGCATGATGAGCTGATACCGTCGCACGCCATCTTTATCTATAAGCTCATGTGTTAATTTCTTCACATCACTATCTATGAGTGTACGCAAGTCATGCTGAGTAACGACAAGCTTATGTAATGCTGCCCGCTGCTCTGCAGTGAGACGCGGTATAACTCCATGCCGTAACCAATTGCGCGTGTAGCGTACATCTTCATTCGTGCTATCTTCCCGCCACTCAAGCTGATGGTCGATTGCATACCGCAACAATTGTGCTTTTGAGAGACCAAGTAGCGGACGATAACGGTCATCACCTGAGCGCAGAGAGGCCAGCCCACGCCAGCCAGTCCCCCGTACAGTGTTAAGTGCCACAGTTTCAAAAACATCATCTTGATGATGCGCTGTCACCACCGCATGTGCCCCGTGCTTTTGCTTAATGCCGTCGAGCCATTCGTATCGTGCTTGGCGAGCACTTGCCTCGCTCGCATTCGGGCCAAGGCCAAGCCGTACAAGTTCAAACTGTACGCCGTACTGGCGGGCCATCCATTCAACAAACCGTGCATCTTCGTGACTATTCTGGCGGATACCGTGATCAACATGAGCAACAACAAGCTCATGAGTGGTTGATGTCGCTAGCATATGCAGTAGCGCCATTGAATCAACCCCACCCGACACCGCAACGATGTATTTCATCATTTCTAGTATAGCAAATGAGCTTATGAAGCCGTCGGCTTTTTCGCCTGCTCGTTACGAGGCAAACGGACGATGAAGTGAGCACCTGCGCCTGGTTCGCTTACAACGCGAATTGATCCATCCATTTCCTCGACTAACACCTTCGCAAGTGACAGACCGAGGCCATGACCCTCAACATTGTCTTTGCTTCGTGACAAATCAGATCGATAAAAACGTTCAAAAATCTTATCGTGTTCCTCTGAAGCGATTCCCTCACCCTCATCGCTAACGGCAACTTCAACATATGTATCGCCAAGTTTGCTCTGTAGCGTAATCGTCGTCTTTGCTGGCGCATATTTAATTGCATTGTCAATCAAGATATCTAATATATTTACGACACTTTCACGATTTGCCAGCGCCATTACACTCGCCACTTGGTTATCAATAGCAACATGTTTTGTCTGAGCGAGAGGAATTGCGTGCGTGATTGATTCGACCGAAGCATCCTCAATATCAACAGGTCCAAGTTCGACTTGCTGTTGACTAGCCAGGAGTAACAATCTATCCGTCAGTGTACGAAGTCGACCAACTTCGTCAAGTGCACTACGGAGCGTTGCTTCATAGTCTTGCTTCGTTGCCTTCTTGTCACGTAAACCGACTTCAATTTCGGTCTGCATGACAGATAAGGGTGTGCGAAGCTCGTGGGCTGCATCGGACGCAAACCGACTTTGAGCTTCGTGCGCTGCTTCAACTGGTTTCAGTGTTTGCCTTGCCAACAAATACGCGAGTGCGCTGCCGCCCATCAAAACTGCAATATTAAAAAATGCAAGGCTTCCGACAAGACGCGCATTACTGTCTGCCACACGCTGTCCTCGTAATTCACTCGCGACATCACTGTCGAGAAATAGACGGTAGTCGCCAGGTTGATTCGGTCCCAACGCACGACTAAACTCGTGCGAAGCGACAGTAAACAGCATAGTACTAAACAACAGACTCAACGCCATTAAAAGCAGCACATACCAGGCCGTCAGGCGTAGGGTTGCAGACTCAAACACATTTAAGTGCTTGAGTCGGCTACGTATTATTTCTAATCCGTTCATCGTGGTGCCTCTATTTTATATCCAAACCCTCGCACCGTCTGGATAAGCGTCGGTTCACTAGGAAATCTCTTGTCGATTTTGTTTCGCAAATACCCGATATATGCTTCGACTGTATTTGGCAGCACGTCAGCGTCAAAGTCCCATACATGATTAATGATGTTTGTCTTTGATAGTACTCGGCCATAATTGCGCATGAGGTATTCCAGCAAGGAAAACTCAGTCTGTGTTAGTTCAATTTTTGTGCCGTTACGCTTAACCTCGTAACTAAGTGTATCGAGTTCAAGGTCACCAACTTGTAGAATATTACCGACGGTGTCTTGCGGACGACGCAGTAGCGCCCGAACACGCGCTAACAACTCTTCAAAACTAAACGGTTTCGTTAAATAATCGTCTGCACCAGAGTTGAGTCCTGCAACACGATCACGAATCTGCCCTTTGGCAGTTAACATGATGATAGGTGTTCGTACTCCTTTGCCTCGTAATTGAGCACAGATTTCGATGCCATCCATACCACCAGGGAGCATCCTATCGAGCACAATCACATCGTAATTGTCACCCAGTGCTGCACTCAATCCCTCGGGACCATCGTGATATACTTCGACCACTGCACGCTCTTGCTCAAAACCAAGCTTCAGCGCACGAGCAATTTTCCTCTCATCTTCAATAATCAATATCTTCATACTGTCTAATACTATATGCCTAAACTGAGTTTTTACTGAGTAACTATACGTAATACAACCGCCTCACATAGAGACGGTTGTATACCAAAAGCATAAATTAGTGCTACTGGTCCGTAGAGGTGGTAGAGCTAGTAGGTCCACCGTAACCGCGACCATGGCCTCCGCCACCAGAAAGCAAATATGTATATTGCTCATCAATACCATTGTCACTCAGCCACGTATCAAGTGTTGCTTTGTGATTTTCCATTTCAGCTTTTCGTTCAGCAGTAGTCTTTTTTTCATTGCTCGTGCGATTAGCCTCTCGTTCAGCTTCAACCTCAGTGCGTTTTGCTGTAATCTTGTCAGCCTGCGCCTGTGTCAATTTGCCGTCAGTTACTAACTGAGCAAGTCTGTCCTTTGCTTCTTGGTCACGTTCAGCCTCCATCGTTTCGCGTTGGGCATCGAATACAGCCTGTACCTCCGACTCGTTCAGGTTAAATTTACTCACCAACGCGTCAACAAGACCCGAGAACGGACCGTTATGAGTACCCGTTGTTGTGGCCGCATTCGCCACACTGACGCCGGCAAGGCCAGCAGCCGAAAGTGCCGTAACAATTCCTGCGGTTATGATTGCTTTTTTCATATGGTTATGTGCTCCTTGTTATCTAGTATTGTCTACGCGTCCGTAGTGTCGACAATACTAACAAGTGAACATGAGAATAACCTGAGACAACAAGTTATGATTGTTCTATATGAGGGTACTATGGTCCTACAAGAAGAACACCGTACTGAGACAAATCAGCTAACGCGCCTATATCAGTCACATTCGTAAAGCCTGCCTGTTTCAGTAACACTGTCGCCTGTTTTGAGCGATTTCCACTACGACAATACACATACAGAGGTGTATCAAATGTAGCATTTGGCAATGTACCAATCTGGATATCTTCAAGTGGCACATTTACCGCGTCCACGCCGTGTTGTGCCGTAAATTCTTCTGGGGTTCGTACATCAACAAGCAGTGCGCCCGCTACAAGGCTTTTTTGTGTCGATTCGCCAGCAACTTTCGTCGTATCATGTGGCCGATTTGCCGCCCAAATCCCTACTCCTATGAGTGCAAGTGCGATTAGTACCAGCACAACAACTTTCTTCATACTATTAGTATACATGGAAGACGTGGTGAATAACGACGATTATATTTTAGGAATTCACATAGTGAAAATTTTTAGGAAGTTAACGCTAGAAAGTGGCAAAAATACCATTTACTTAGTACCAGCGACCGTAAGCAGATAGAGTAAAGGTGGTATTAGAACTAGTCGAACGATATAGGTGAAACCTTGCAATTGTCAGGAGATTCGCGCTATCAGTTACGGCCACGCTAATGTTTTGCGGAACAGTAGACCTAGCAATAGCCATAGGAACTGGATCGGTAATAAATGCATGTGGATATGTCCAGTTGTAGGTAACCGTTGTCGAACTAATACTGATAGTTATTTCGTTCTTACATTCAAGGCGCCCGTCTGGGTACTTGTAGTACGTGCCGTCGGCGTTGGTCCCTGTCGTGTACGGAGCAGCCCCCCGGGGTACATAGACCCAACTAGACCACACGCTATTATACCTGTTTCGATATACAATGCAGTCGGTCGAAATATAAGGAATCCCAACTTGAGTAACGTTACTACTATTATAGGTATATGTTTGTACGTAGTAGTATCCGCCGCCCGGACCTTGTGGCTGTGTGCCGAGCATTAAGTTCGTGTGCAGCCCCTCTGCCGTCAGTGTATCCCAGCTAACAGACGTTCCGGAGACGGCAGTGGTACGAAAATGCCTTTGATCCACTGCTACCGGAATGGCATTTAGCTGTGTCTGAATCGCACTCGTTACTCCATCAATGAAATTGATTTCAGCCACTGTTGCAGTAACACCAGTGATGTCAGCTGGCACGTGTGCGTGAGCGAAGTCGGTAATGTTGGCTTTGACGTGGGTATGGCTTGAGGCGGCGTATGAACCTGCTACTTGCTTGCCGTTCAGCTGTGTCTGAATCGCACTCGTTACTCCATCGACATAGTTGAGTTCCGTTACTGTAGCGGTGACATCAGTAACATTTGCGAGAGTATGGGTGTGGCTTGTGTTAGCCTTGCCAGCCAGACCGGGAACGGTTGGCGCTGCGGCGGTACCACCGAGATCGCCCGCAAGCTGGACAACACCTTTTGCAAGTGTTGTTGCATCCGGGGCACCAGCATTCAACTTCGTTTGAACTGCAAGAGCTAGCTTCGCTTCAGTTATGGCCGTGTCTGTAACACTAGTCGTGGTGACGGCATTGTTTTTGAGGCTTCCGTCAGTATTGTGGGCGACAGCCAAGAAGTCATTGAGGACATTTCCCCATGTATCATCATCGCTACCTGGCGTTGGCAATCGTGCCACGTGCTAAACCCCTCCACATTTACGGTAATTCACTCTAAATTGTAGCATAAGTTGTATCTTGTAGACTAGTTCCTTGACGGAAATTTAGTGGCGACGCTTCACGCGTATAACGGCGTACAGTGCTACCCCCGCAACCAATGCAATTAGGCCAATTAGCGCTATTGGTTGAGCAATGATAAGCCAGCGTGACGGCAATTGCTCAGTGCGGCCAAGGTACTGGGCAGATTGTTCGATTTTGTATATTCCAAGTATCTCTTTCGCGTGCCAATCAATATCAACTCGTCTCTCTGTTCGTGGTAATACATATCTCTCTTCAGATACACGATCGACTTCACTTCCCCATGCCGTTTTCACTATGGCAGATAGTTTCACCATAAAGTGACTTCCACCAGTATTCTCTACGTCATACGGCAGCGTCAGCGTGCCGCCCCACAATACAGGCTTGAAGGAATTGGTACTCACTTCACCACTTTGCTCGACATCACCTTTAACTGTTATGTACTGTATGACAGCAACACGATTGTGTACTACCACCATATTTGATGTTGAGCCAGGAGTTGTTGTGGCAAATAACGCGACGTAGTATCCGCCAGGCTTCGCTTCTTTTGGCACCTGTACGATATAGCCTACTTCGCTCAGTTTCTCTGGCTCAATTCTCACGTGCGCATCAGGATTAACGAACGCGACCCATTTACTAGCATCGACTGCACCCGGAGGTAATGTATATTTCGGACCATAATCTTCATCTCGCACGGAATACGGCACCGCACTCATATTGAGCACGAACGAATCTGTACCTTTGTTGACAACCGTCAATATCCTCTTCGCACTTTCACCTGGTTCTAACTCGAGTTCAACTGACGAGGGCGATACGACGACACGCTGATTTTGAGCCGCGACATCAGTGGCAGAAGGTAGCGCAACCAACATACTCACTCCCAGAACAACACAACACCTGACAATGTTCTTCATCAGTTCACTGCTGCCGTATAAACCACGTCGTTTTCATACACGTCGGCAGCGACAGTATTGCCATCAATACATACGCCAAACCACACATCTGTCATGGCATTTGTCGCAGCGCTATTCGACGAAACGACGTATGATGGTGTACTCGCAACTGGTACGCCAGCAAATGCCGGAGTAGGGATTGCCCCACCAGCTAAGGGAGTTGTTGGGCCGATACCAAAGGTACCAGCATCCACCCGATATCCCCATGTGTTCGCTGTTAGCAGTGCTGGAGACGCAACAGTCCCCGATGAAGCAGGAATCGTCGCACTGTAATTAACCCCCGTCAGATTCGTATCAGTCCCTGGCACGGACACCGTTACCGAATATCCAGTACTCGAGAGTGTCGACACCGTAAGTGTATCGCTCCCAACGCTACAAATAGTTGGGTATTGGGTCGATTCTGTCATCGCAAGACCAATCGAACCATTTGATGCAATTGAAATACTGCACGTATTGTATTGGCACGTGCCATAGCTTCCCTCGCTGTACGCCAGCGCAGATACTGTATGGGTTGTAGAACCGTACACCAGCAAACCCATACCACATAGCACAAGACCGAACGCAAACAAAAGGCCACTGTCATATGCGTGGCGTAGTGAAGACATCACCTCGTTCATTCGTGTCCCTTTTATATTCATGCTATACGTAGTATAGCGAAGTGTATGGTGGTAATGCTAGTGAACCATCTACCAATAAAAAGCGACCACCGAAGGTGATCGATTTTTATTGGTAGCACCGACAAGAATTGAACTTGTGACCTTAGGCTTATGAGTCCTACGCTCTAACCAACTGAGCTACGGTGCCTCGTCGGAATTTACTTCGCTGCTTGCATTTTACGCTACAGCGTAAAAATTCCATCGCTCTGTTATTCCTCCTCTCGATTCTCAATATAGCCTTCGGCGTATCTCGAATCGGAAAGTACAACGGGCACAGAAAATTGTAGCAAAGAACAGAGAAAATGGCTAGTTTACAGCTCTACTTCATCCAGTTCGTCGAGGCGACTGAACGCAACCCCCGCCATGAAGTTTTGAATGCGACGACTGTCGGGAGTACTCCAAGTATTTAGCACTTCTTCCGTCAATGCCTCTTCTGATTCGGTGGTGGACATATTTGATTTCCTTTTGTTTTTAGTAACTTATACTAGTATCATAGCAAAAAGCTTATGTTTTGTCAAGTGTTTTTATGTTCACTTTGACTTCTCTGTAACGCTTGTGCTATAACCATAGGTGTAAATAGGAAAAAATAAACAGTATGAACGGCTTCGGACTAAACGGTGACAGCGCCTATCTCCTGCTGATAGTTGGCGCTCTGTTTGTTCATGCCTGTTATCAACTGAGCGTGAGCGTCCTTACCTATCTCAGTTCGCACAGCCTGAGCCGCCAAGTTTCAACTCGACGATTACTATGGCTTGGTTCACACTACACGCTCGGCGCTATCGTTACCACTGCGCTGATATTACTCGGAATTGTATCACTTGCTTCCCTGTCGTCCTCTCTTTACAATACCCCAGCCGTCACGACATTTCTGTTGCTTACTGTCACGCTCGTTCCGTTTGTCGGGCTCACGACGGTATTGTTCTATTTTCGTCCCGGCCAAGGAACGCAGCTCTGGCTGCCTCGGCCAATCGCTCAGTACCTACTGGAACGCTCTCGAAAAACTCGCTCAGGTGTTGAAGCAAGTATGCTCGGCGCAGCAACCGTTGTCGGGGAATTGCCGTTTATCATTGGGCCACTGTTGCTCATCGCACTCTTGCTCGTCGGTCAACCGAGCGGCTTGTGGCTTGGTGCGGCAACTGTCTATGCCCTTCTCGCGAGCCTCCCGCTCATGATCGTTACTCTGTATCTGACGAGTGGGCATTCGGTAGCGAGAGTGCAGCGATGGCGCGAGGAGAACAAGAAATTCCTGCAATGGACGAGTGGTATTGCGCTCGTACTTCTCACGCTGTATGTGACCGTGCTGCAGATAGGAACAACGCTATGAAACAAACATACGTCCTCGACATGCACAAACACAGTTCGCCGTTTAACCCGCTGACGCTCCATGGCAGTATTGTTGCCGCCTGTCTTGCCGTACGTTCGTATGAGGGCGAGGCACACCTAACAGCTGAGCGCGTCTGCGAACAAGTAATTGACTGGCTCGCTTCAAAGGTTGAGGTGACAAGCCAGGACATTCGCCGAGTTGCCGCACAACAACTATCTACCTACCATCCTGAAGCAGCGTATATGTATCAAACAATGGAAATGATGGTCTAAAAAAGGAAACTGTATGAAAAAAAATAACTATGACTACGACCTGATTGTAATCGGCAGTGGCGCGGGCGGAAGCGTTGCTGCGGAGATTGTTGCCGCAGCTAAATGGCGCGTCGCAATCATTGAGAATGACGAGCTTGGGGGCGAAGCCGCTAACTGGGGATGTGTCCCAACCAAAGCCCTCCTGCATGCTGCAGAGGTATATGATCTTGCAAAGAACGTCGGCCCGAGTCTTGGGCTACGCTCAGCAAGTATAGGCTATAATTATCCGTCAATCCGCGCCTTTAAAGACAGTGTCCTCGAACGCAGTGGTGTCAGCAGTAGAAAACCGTACTATCAGAGTAAAAAAATCAGCATATACCACGGTGCCGCTCACTTTATCAACTCACACGAGATTACTGTTGAACGTCGTCATTTGAGCGCAAAGCATTTCCTGGTTGCGACGGGTTCTGTGCAAAGCGAGGCACATATAAAGGGACTAGACAAGACACCGTATCTCACCTCACGAACAGCCCTCGACGTTAATCGTCCACCAAAAACATTATTTGTTATAGGTGGTGGCGCAACTGGCTGCGAATTTGCCGAACTATTCAGTGTATTTGGTAGTAAAGTCTACATTGCCGACGAAGCCAGCAGACTACTACCACGAGAAGACCAAGAAGTCAGTGAAGCCGTCGAAACAGTATTTCGCACAAAGCGTGGCATGAACATCATGACGCACACAAAGGTGATTCGTATTGCTCGCGAAGGCATCATGACCACTGTAACGTACCTACATGACAGCGAGGAACACAGCGTGAAAGTTGACCAAGTTCTGCTCGCAGCGGGACGTCTACCAGCTGTTGATCTCGGTCTCGAAAATGCTGGTGTCGAATACTCCGCACGAGGCGTTGATATTGACGAACACCTACTGACGACTGCAAAGAATATTTATGCAGCCGGTGATGTTATAGGGCGGGCGTTCTACACGCATACTGGTGTCTACGAAAGTCGAGTCGTCGCAAATAATTTACTACATCCCCGCGCAAAGTTGGTACCTGATTATTCTGCGGTACCACGTATCACGTACGTGACTCCAGAGGTCGCCAGTGTCGGTATGAGCGAAGCTGATTGCCTCAAACGTGACCTCCCTATCAAAACTGCCATTGCCCCCTTAAATATTATTGCCCGAGCAAGTATTGACAACAGTCGCACTGGTTTTGTAAAGGTTATTGCCACCAAAAAGGGTGAGTTGGTCGGTGCTACTGTCGTATCTCCTCACGCTGGAGAGATTATTCATGAACTCACATTGGCAATTAAACACGGTATTCACGCTGAGGAAGTTGCAAATACTCTCCATGCCTTCCCAAGCTGGTCCGAAGCCGTCCGTGTCGCGTGCGCAAAACTGGCTCAGTAGATGATGTATGACGATTCAGTGAAATATCTGCTCCTACGACAAGTTGTCATGTTGTGGTTCACTGTTATTGCACTGTTGCTGCTCGCGAAATATAACATCCCGAATCGGACCGTGCACAATGCTATCAACCTCAGCCTGGCGCTTGCCACGATTGTCGAGTTCATTGCAATTGTGGTTATCTCGGTACAGTTGGTGTTTTAACTACCTGACATAATTCGTTGTATAATTGGTATACGATGTACAACACAGAAGACGCCACACCTGTCGAAGAGAACCATGTTACTATCGGTTACCTGCTCAAGGTCAGCGAAGAGTATTGGCTCCCACTGACGGCAGACGGCAAACCTTGCGGGCCACCATCGTATCTCAAAGATGCTGAGAATACGGTTCATAGGTCTCACGACCAACCACTGACGTAAATAAGTTCAACCATAGAAAAAGGCCGGTCATAACGACCGGCTCTTTTCTTGGTAGCGGGGGCAGGATTTGAACCTGCGACCTTGTGGTTATGAGCCACACGAGCTACCGGACTGCTCTACCCCGCGGCATCAATGAGACAAATCGACGATTTTCTCATCTCGTTTATTCGTAAACGCGGTACTCATAGTACCCCAGTTTCATCTGTTAGTCAAGGCGAGCCGGCACGGCTCCCGAAAAAGAAACTCATCCATTTGCTCCAGTTGCTTTCATCGACTGCAGTGACTGTCGAAGTAGGCGTGACCGTCGTGACAGTATCTGTAATACCTTCAGACGAGGGCAGAATCACAAGATGTTCCCCTGGCTGCGCAAGCCCGAGCTTCTCCCGTGCACTCAGCTCAAGGAACTCATCACTCTTAAAATATGCCTGTTGATATTTGTAATTCTGGTTTTGTAACTTCGCAAGCTCAATCTTTTGGCTATTAATATCAACATCTCGCTGATGCTGGTAATTCTTCTGCAGAGTCATAACAGCTCCCCATACCCAACTCAGTGCAACAATTAACGCAATCGCCAACCCAGCATTCTGAATCGTCACAAGGTGACGATAGCGGTTAACGAGATGCGACACACTGGGTAGCTTCATGTTTCTTTTTGAATAATTCCTTCGAAGATACTATAGCTTTTCTTGCACTATTTGACTAGCTCTTCATCTGTTATACTGAATTAGCGTTAACCAGTTATTTTATGATTTACTTCTGGTCACGGGGCTGTAGCTCAGTGGTTAGAGCAGCGGGCTCATAACCTGTTGGTCGAAGGTTCAATCCCTTCCAGCCCCACCAGAAGCAAGTTATAAAAGGTTTAATCAAAAACAGCGCCGAGCAGTAACTCAGCGCTGTTTTATAGACATATATACTATACGTCGCTACGAGCGCTACCAAGCGCGAAGAGCTTCGTAAGACCCCAGCCGACAAGTGCGTAAATCGCAATTGCTACAACTGAACTCACCTCGAACGTAAATTGGCCATATGTTGGCTGATAATTAAATAGCCCAAAGAATGGTGCTGCGAAGAATCCACCTACACCATAAATCAGGTCAACGAAAGCATTGCCTTCATTTGCTGCAAGCATCAGTAGAACTATACGTAACACAATAAATGTCACGATAAACCCTACGATATACCAGATGATGCGTGCTGCCATCACTGAAGTTGGTGCTGTCACACCTTCACTAACCTTCTGTCGTTCGACAGTTGTATTACCAACCTGGTCAACACTTGTCTCGACGTCGCGCGTCACTTCCTGTCTATCTGCTACCATATACTCCTCCTTCTGCCGTTACCTTGTGACTTTACTCTAGCACGTTGGCATGAAGAAAGATGTGAGCTACATCACTTGTTATGATATTTATTCATCATCACCACGTCGTCTCTCGCCCGCCGCATAGTCAGCAGCCCAGTTCCCACTGCCTGGTATCGTTGGGGCTGGACGAACTATACCCGTTGCAACAACTGCAAGATGTGACTGCATTTTACCTTTAATATGCTGTGTCACAAGATCATTTTGAGCATAGATAGTATCTTTTTCTTCCTCAGTCAATCCGAAGTCTTTGAGGTGAAGCAGAAACAGTCCAAGTCCTTTATAGTCACGTAATGTACCATCAGGAAGTTCAATATGCACAGGAGTATTCGACTTTCTATCGGCTACAAAATCATCAACAGTGTTCAATACTGCCTCAAGTACATAAGGGTAATTTGGCGAACACGTTTCAAAATCAAGTTTAATTTCTGATGCATCAGAAGGCATAACTAGTCGTTGTTTCTCGCTGAAAGATGAATCAGAAATTACATCCATAAATTTATTATAACACAACCATTATAGTTTTGTCAATATCATCACCATCCCAAAAGCCCCCGCTATAGAGGCGGGGGCTTATTTTGGCACCTGTTTGTTTGCTACTAGCGTAGCACCAAACTGGTTACGTTTGCAAATTAGACTTCTTCTTTGCGAATCTTTCGGATTGTCAAGAAACCATTGCGTGGGTTCTCTGTAACTTCGTACCCTGCTGGTAGTTCTGTTGGTTCACCCTTGCCGCCTACTGCTTTTGCGAAAAAGTAGATGGTTTGGTTTTTGCCACCACGAAGTACGACATCTTTCTTGTGCAAGAAATATTCTACCCCTTTTGAGTTGGTGTGTGCGTAAGCTGCCATAGACAGTTATCCTCCTTTAAACACTTAACAACTATTAAGATACCTCTGTTCACTAGGGGTGTCAACACTTATATATCAGAATAATGACGCTTTAAGAGAAGGCGAAGCACAATCACCCCTGTTATTCTGAAAAGAATCAGGAGTAAAATAATCGCGCAAAATGCAACGCTTATACCGGCCGCATCGAGAGACCACAGCGGTGACATGAAATCAACCTTGTAGAGTTCAGGGCGTGGCAATTCAAGTTCCGAAACGAGATTTCCAGTCCCACCAAGAGCGCTTACCTTGTCGAGAACACACTGGACATACCTACCTGACTGCGACTGGCACTCAAGGGCGGCCTGCTGATATATCTGACTATTTGGGTTTGACGTATCTTGGGCGGCCTGCATGGCAGCCTCGCGAGCTCTTTCATACGAAGCAGAGAGGTAGAAACCGCCGTTTAGGCTCGTGTTCATATGATGCGTAACGTAGCGCTGTAGCTCACTGAGTTCTGATTTCAATACTTCGCTATCTCCTTGCTCATCTGCGGTCAGTACGGCCTCACGGCGCTCAAGCATAGCCAGGTTATTTAGACGCAACAGCGTAGCCGAGATAATAAGGCTAAGGAGCAGTACTACAACTAACTGCCACGTTTTGACACGTTTCAACTGCTGCAAAGTGTGACGCAGCTTTTCCTGGTACGTGCGAGCCGATGTTCCCCACCTCATATTGTTCCTAGTATATACGGTTAGTTATCTGTTCGCAAAGTTGGGAAGCCGTTGCAGAGCAGAAGGAACGTGACGCCGCTCATCACCATGAAGCTTATTTGCATACCGAGTACTTCGCCAAATTGCCAAATCAACCACGCTGTTAGCAGAGCGAGGAGTGTTGCGCCAATACACGCAGCTATGCGCATGATGGCAATATATACTATCCGGTATCCCGGTAGATTATCGGCCATATCAAATTCGCTGCGAATATACGGCATCTGGTATGCGCTCGTGCCGACTTCATTGGCTGAATTTAACATCACAACCCCTATTGGTGTACCGATTAGCGAACGGCTAGCATGCACAAATGAATTAATCACGACCCCAGTCTGGAATAACTCCCTACCGCGTCGTCGGTCAATTAAGACACCGTAGAGGCGAGTAACAATAAGTGAGACAACGAGCGAAATCGACAGCACAATACCAAGTTTTGCATACACTGAGTCGCTTTCAGTGCCAAAAACAGCAATGGCAACAAATATTGACCAGGTAGCGCCCGAAACAAGCATGTCCGCACCGCTGGCACCAGCAGAAAAGAGCTGCAGACGAATCTTTTTCCACGGTAGACCATGGTAGATAACTTTTTGCTTCCGAGGGATGAGTTCTGGTGTTATAAACAGAGGCACTGCTGAGGCAATCGACAAAATTGCCGCCATCCACATGGTGTTCTCTGGACCAAAAATGTACGCGATGAACCCACCAACCATAGGCGCAATTCCAGTGCCAAATTTTTCAACTATGTGTAGCCAGCCAATCTCTTTCCCTTCGCGGTTGTCGTTCTTTATGCTCGAGAAGTGCATGTCTGATGCAATAGCGAACAGTGAAATCGAAATAGCTTGAAAAATAAAGTATCCCAAGACGGCAAAGAGTGTATATTCCTCAATCATCGTCAGCGCGATGAGTGAAGGTACGGCAAATATATTACTGGCAAGTGTTGCACGTTTTGGGCCAACCCATGCGATATAGAATGGCAAGAAGAAGGAAATGATTGTCCTAAGAAAGTAGTAGCCGGCAAGGAGTAACATGATTTCAACCAGACTGTATCCGTTCTGATAGAGGAAAATCGACACAAAAACACTCACCATGCTCTGAGACACGTTTCGCAAAAAGCGCGCAGCATAGAGCTCGCCTAGCTCAGCAAAGGGCGCTGTACGCCAATATGCTCGTACCGGCATAATTGAGTGAAAAAAAGGAAATCTCATGTTTGTTTTGTTGTTAAATTGTTCACGTCTATTTAACCACGTATTCCCTCTTATGTTAAGGCAGATGTATACTTTACATATGAGAATATATTTTTCTGGCGTTGGCGGGGTCGGTATTGGACCATTGATGGAGATTGCTCGTGATGCTGGTTACGACGTTGTGGGCTCTGACAGTACTGCAAGTCACATGACCGAACAGTTAGCTGAGACCGGTTTCAATATACAAATCGGCCAAGACGGCTCACAGATTTCAGCAGCCCATCTTAGCTCTCCTATTGAGTGGTTTTGTCACACGTCTGCTTTACCCGAGAATCATCCTGAACTAGTATTCGCACGCGAGCACGGCATCCGTACAAGTAAACGCGACGAACTATTGGCAGAAATCTTGCGAGAAAAGAACTTGAAGCTTATCGCTGTTGCAGGCACGCACGGGAAAACGAGCGTCACAAGTATGTTTATATGGGCGTTCAAACAGCTCGGTATCCTTGTCAGTTATTCAGTCGGGACAACGTTAAGCTTTGGGCCAAGTGGGCAGTACGTCAAAGACAGCGAGTACTTCATTTATGAATGTGACGAATTCGACCGCAATTTCCTGCACTTCTCGCCTTCGCTCTCAGTGCTACCGTCGATTGACTATGACCACGCCGACACGTACCCAACACCAGATGACTACCACCAAGCATTCGTACAGTTCATGCAGCAGTCTGAACTGAATCTTTTATGGGAAAAGGACCTCCAACATTTATTGCAACCTGACATTGCCGCCAATTACGAAGCGTATGACGAATTGATGGACCTCACAGTATTTACACTTGCCGGAAACCACGTGCGCCACAATGCATACCTCGTGAAACAAGCTATTGTAAAACTATTCCTTGACCTCGACGAGCAGGCCGTCATCAGTGCACTGAACTCGTTCCCTGGCTCTATGCGACGGTTTGAAAAACTCGCTGACAACCTATACAGCGACTATGGACATCATCCTGTGGAAATCGACGCGACGCTTGAGCTTGCGCGCGAGTTATCCGACCACGTCGTGCTTGTGTACCAACCGCACCAAAACCGACGCCAATACGAACTTCGCGATGCATACAGCAGTCAATTCACACGTGCGGAAAAAATATATTGGGTACCGACGTATTTGAGTCGTGAAGACCCAAATCAGCCAGTATTGAACCCTGAAGAGCTATCGAAAAACCTCACGAATCGTGAAGCAGTGGAAATAGCCGAACTTAACGACCGACTCTGGGATAAGCTACAAGATGCACGAACCAACGGCAAACTTGTCCTCTGTATGGGCGCCGGCGATATTGATGCCTGGGTACGACAACAATTGACAAAACAGGTATAATTTGTTATAATACATCTCGTTCTGTTCATAGGCTCATCGAGCCTCGACGAAAGTGAGATTGAAATGGCCGACGAGGCCCGAAGGCCGGTGCCCATCACCGCGCTCAGCCAACTGGAAGTTGGCAAGGATTACATGATGATGGCGGATGAAACGAATTGCTCAATCCGCGTCATCACGCCCGGAGCATCGCCGTTGTGCGTCCTCTACGGTGATTTTCGCCACGACGGTCTCACCAGTCCGAGCATCAACCCCGCCCCAATGGTGGTGCAGCTCGTCGGCTGGATGGCCTTCACGCCTTCTCAGGGTCGAGCCGAGCACCCGTTGCGCCTCTCCGAATCGTTCATCTCGTTCGATCAGAAGCCCGAGGGTGGTGCGTACCTGGTAGCAGCCTGGATAACCCCTGGCATGGACTACCACGTCGAGCTCATCGCGTGCGAGCCACGAATCACTGAGATGTGACAGAACATGCCGAGGTCGGAGCGTGGTCGGAAGACCCCTCCGCCTCGGCGGTTCCCAAAGTTCATGAACTATTCGTGAATTTCGGAAGCCGACAGAAAGTACGTAGGTAAACCTTCGGACATAAACTTTGTTTCGTATGTCGTCATGATTTTATAATCATCGGATAGTGAAGAAGCATGAAGGTCGCGAGTCATCTCGTCTATATGCCATTTATTTGCTTTTAGTTCTTCGACTGACCAGTCAAACAGGGCTTCATTGTCAGTTTTCATATACAAATGTGCATGTTTAGCCACGTGCGCATTTTTGTATATTTCTAAAAATCTCCTGTAGGTCAGGCGACGCTTTGCATCACGCTGGCGTGAAAATGGGTCGGAAAATGTTAGCCAAATATCGCTCACCGAGTGAGGCTTCACGACTTCAAGTAATTGGTCTGCTCGCGCACGCACGAAATATGTATTCGTCAGTCCCCGCTCCAGTGCCAACCGCGCTCCTCGTTGCAGACGGTCAGCTTTGACATCAAGTGCGACGAATTGCTTGTCAGGGTATCTGCTGGCAAGTTCAATAGTAAACAGCGCTGTACCTGCACCCACCTCAACCACAATTTCACCGTTTGAGGTTTTGAGCGGTTTCCAGTCCTTAAGTTCGAAACAGTTTTCGGCATTTGAAAAAAGCGCGAAACGATACAATTTTCGTTTGCGCGTGATGATAAACTTGTCTGGATTAAGTAGCGTTTTCTTTCCCATTGAAACTATTCGGACGGCACTATCTTCAGTTGGTCGTCATTGAGCGCATCACCGTCAAACTTGCCGAGTGCGTTGAGTGCTTGTCGCTTTTTATCGTATAACTTTTGAAAATCTTCAATATCTTTTGAATTCAGTGTGCCGTTCGCGTCAAAAGTCGTTGCTTCATCCTTCACGACGGATTTGCGTAATGACTCATAGCCTGGCCGGCTAATATCGAGACGTGACACGTCGCTATAGTTATAAATTGTCATACTTATAACTGTCAGGACGACGCAAACACTAATACTGATAAGCAAAGCGAGCAGCAAAAGGTGTGTCTCGAAGAAATGGCGAATACGCCTGAGGAGTCGTTGTATCATTGTTCGGCTACCCCTTGTTTGATGGAAGTAAGGCTCGTTTGGTAACGGTCAAGTAAGAGGTCGAGGTCGCGAACACGTTTGTTGAGGTCGGAACGTTTTTGGCGTGTCTGTACGAGGCTGTCATGGAACAAGGCTGGGTTTTGACGACAGTCGATATTGATAGTTGTGCTGATACTTTCGTCGTAATCAGTGTAGAGAGTACTAAACGTTTTGAGGCTCTCTTTGTATTCGTTTGTGATAGTGGTAAGTTCTGGCGCATCGATTTTATTCGTCGAGGCGCGGGTGTTGAAGTTTTCTAGTAGTTTCAAAGTTGACTCGTAAAGATACCCGCGGTTTATACGCGTTGGTTTTTCATTCTGCTGAATTTGTTGCAAGACAATCTGCGCATTGACACAGTTTGTACGTATGGCGTCGAGCTGTACGTCATTCAACGTCTCAGCATCGACACGAGCAACAGGTGCGACTAGTACAAGCGCAGCTACGGCAAAAATAAAGAGAGGTCGTCTCATGCGTATAATTATCGTCTATCGGAGTCTCTGGGTCAAACAAATAGCTCGTCTATGGCCTTCGCAAGTGCATAGTGGCGGCCAGACGCGTCATCTGGGATAGTCACGGTGAGTTTGTGAGCTGTCAGCATAACTTCTGGTTCATAGCCGACTTGTTCGGCAACATCTGCGAGCATTGAGACAAGCGCGAGACCTGCGCGAAAGCCATTTGGCGTAAATACTCGCACCAATCCGCTCCCATCAACGTCTGACCATTCAATATCTATTTCGTTTTCTTTCATAAGTTTATTATAGCGGGTTGTATATTAATATTGGAATACGTATTAACCCGCCCCTTGGTGGACGTAGTTCAAATTTACGAACCGGTATCAGACAAAATTATTCTGCCAGTTTTAGAGCAGGCAGATCTAGGTTAATCTGTTTTTGCTTGCCTTTCTTACTGACAATTAGCGCAAAGTCCTGAGAATCCTTCGGCACAGTTAGCGTGAAATTGCTATAGCGTGATTGTCTTGCGAGCAAGTCATTAATTTGGGTGTTAGGGGTAACGCTTTCTTGTATTTCTGAGCCGTCAATCCTAAAAGAGTAGTCTCTGATAGACATAGGCCTATTTGTCATATTCTCTATGAAGTAATGGACTATCACATTTTTCATATCCGCGAATCGTGCGGCAGTCTGGGCACACAGGTTCCAAGCATTAAAATTACTTATAGGGTGGTTGTAGGATATTGATATTGGTGGAATATCCTTGATGTCTATTTTGTCACAGTCACTTGCAAGTCGCTTTGGGGATATCTCTTTATTCTGGACTTCACTTACAGTAACTTTTATATCGTCAAAATATAGAGATTGACTCTGTTTGTAAACGTCCTTGCTGCCAAACAGGCTGGACTGTTTGAAATTATTGTATTGATAATAGTCAAGCCCAACATACCCAATGGTTAACACTAACAGCGAGGCCAGCACAACGAGGACTGGGAAAATATACTTTCTTGACTTATGCTTCACATGGCTTGATACGTGAGTGCTTTGCTGAGGCTCTGAGGCCGGAGCTTTTTGAACATCTTTCCATGTTTTGGCCTCTGATTTTGTTGTTGGTTTTGTCCCAAAAACAACCCGAACCCTCTTAGAGAAAATCCAATAGAATAGCCAAATAAAGCTGCCGACTGAGATTACGGTGTCATTAACGGAGTATGTGCCGCTTAGTCGAGCAATATCTGATAATTGCGTCGCGAGGGCCATCCCGCCGACAATCACCCAGCTCTGCGTTATTATTGCAAACAACCTTGTCTGATAATGCTTCTTAAAAATCAGAGTAAACAGCACGAAATTGAGAATAATAAGTGAACCAAGGTATAAACGTCCATAAACAATATGTGATTGTATACTGTCAAAAACTAATGGGTCATAGTCTGAGGAGTTTATTAATAGATATTGTACAAAGTTATATATTATTATTATTTGTGATAATGCTAGAAGCACTATATAAAGTGCCAGGGCACCCTCTATTTTGCGGCTAAAAGTCTTAGTAGTTGTTTTACCTTTGTTCCTGGGAGCGTCATCAGTAGAAAACATTATGTCTTAAATATAGCACTATTATGTCAATAAAAATAACTGATGACTATCCCATTACAGTAAGGAGGTATAAGATCATAGTATGAATCAGTCAAAGATCAAAGAGCTTGCAGCTAGTCTTGAAAATATTAGGCAGCAAAACCCTTCACGAGACCCACCGACCGTTCTGACGAAAGAACTCGGGATAATACAGGGAGAAATCCTCATAGAACTTATCACTACACTAACCGAACTAGATGCCTCAAACAAGAAGTTAGCCAGATCCAATCTTTGGCTTCAACTGTTTGTTGCTATCTTGACCCTCGTAACGGTGTTCATCACATTTGTAAGATAAAAGGTTACTTGCTACAAGGGGATAGTTACCAAATAACCCAGAAACCCGAGTAGTTGTATGGAAAAACGCCGTCCATAAAATGACAGTGTTTTTTCATGGTACCCCTTAATAGACGAACTTCGAACCATATCCGTAAAAATCTCTAGAGATTAACTTTTATATCCGTTTGTCTATTCGTGGTAGGCAGTTTATCATCAAGAGCATCCCGATGGCTGATATATTGTTCGTTCAATGTTTCAAGTATCGCATCAACTGCCACTATAAGCTGTTTATTGTTTTCTCTAATTTCTTTTAGCTTTTTGGGTCGATATTCTTGGCGCATAAAATATTTCGCTATTGATGAGAATTCCTTTTTTTGGTCTTCATCACCGAGACTATTTCTCGCAACAAAATTATATGTTGCAATATTGCCAAGCTCCTCGTCTGTGTATATGTACCTGTGAAAAACGCTATTTTTTAGTCCTTGTAATTTACTCAGCGCCCCGTGAACTTTTTTTAATACGGCTAGGGTTTTAGTACCATCTAGGCCTGGGTGTGACGAAATTGTTGTGTATGTAACTTCTCGGTGGTCAACCTCCAACCAGTACACGCTGTCTATCAATATTAGTGCACGTTCATACAGTCTAACCGCGTTCAGAATCCACATTTCGTAGTGATAAGTGAAATAATGATTCTCATCAAATGTTTTTTTCCGTGTACGAGACACAGTGTATGAGCTTAGGAATATTTCAACCATATTTAGATGGTCTACTATCGCCTGGAGCTCAGCAAATGAGTCTAGTACTTGATGAATATATGCAATCCGCGCAGTTGGAGATATAGTCTTCCCTTTGGGCAATTTAATTTTGCTCACTTTTTTAACATAACTCGACGAATCATCTAACAATGACTTTGTAAATTGCTGTTTATTCAATGCGTCTTGTTCAATCATATTTCTTCATTCTCGCTTCAACAATAAATCCAATTAGCACGAAATAGTTTATTTATCTATAACTTTCACAACCATATCCATCGTGGTCTGCGTCGAATCTATGCTTATCGCTACCCAGCACACGTACCATAAATCCGATATCGCTACAATCTAAATCATATTCAACAACTGGTACGCAGCCAGAATAATTAGAATCACAATTACTCCGAGTTACTGGCTTTGGTGCAACATATGTGCCCACATATGTCACCTCATCAACTGGAGCCTGGGTCATCTCATCTTTAATGAGTTCTTTATTAGTTTCTTTACGATCATTATACGTAACTCTATAGGTGAGTGTCCTCACTCCCTTTATGCCACTTGTTTTAAGTTGTGTCTGCCCACTAGCAATTGAGCCGTTATCTTCTGTTTTCTGCGTAAAGTTAACTTCTTGAGTTTCAGTGACCTCTTTCAAAGTAACTACGGGAATAACTACTTGTTCTGCATTTGTCGCAGGTTGATTGGTCTGCATAGTAGTAGGTGGTTGAGCAGCTGTAGCTACTATCCCCACGGTACCTATAGTTGCAACTCCAGCCGATACTCTACCTATTACAGACAAGCCCCGCAACCACGATAATAATCCTCCCAACATCTAGTCTCCTTTCGGGTAATTCTCACTATGGTATACAGCAAATCATCGATATATTCAATCAACTCTTAAGTTTATAAATACCTGAATAATAACTCGGAAAGAGTTGGTGGGTTAATAAGCCCATATATTGCGAAAGGCCCAGTGTGACACTGGGCCTTTGCGACCTGCTATAAAGCTATGAAGTTGTGGAGGGCATGAACCCCGCGGGCGGGAGCCAGATGTTGATGGTCTGCTCCGGGTACTTCTTGTCTGGCACGGTGCCATGTGCGTCGCGGACGACGGCATCGAAGACGAGCGAACACCCGGGCCGTTTGGCCCAATAATGTCCGAACCAGTCGACGATACCCTGAAGGCCACAATCGATGGTCAGCAGCTCATCATGTTCTCCCCAAAGGCCACGCATTCGCTCGGACGAGAAAAGCGTACCCTCGATATGGAAGAAGATTGTGTAGAAAGTGTTGGCGTGGCCCCGGTCGACGTTCGTCCAGCTGAGGTCAAGGGCCTCCCATGGTCGAACAGCGACATACATGAGCTGCTGCTCAACCCAAGACTGCATGGAAGCGAAGTCTCGATGACTCCCATTCCAACGCAATGAAGGCGGACCGACAATTTCGTTAAGACACCTAGCGACGACAGGTCCAGAGTTCCTGAGGCGCTCGTACTTACTCCACTGCATTGTCAAACTCCGATCTTATAGATGGGATAGGTCGCTTGTGGGTTATACCCACAGTAGTACTATTATAGCAAATTTGACTGTTATTGTCAATATTTAACACTGAGGAAACACGTTACCGTTGTTTAGTCGGGCAATTCGTATTTCTGGTTATGAACAATGACGAGCGATTCATTTTGCAACTGGCTGAGAGCTAGTGGAAAACGTTCATCTGCCCCAACCTCTCGTTTCAGCTCACTCAAGCTACGCGGACCATTAGCAAGTGTGCGAAGTATCGCGCCACGAACTTGACGAACACTTCCCTCAAACTTTGACTGCGGTGTGTGGTGTTTGCTTTGGCGAACATTGCGCACGCCTTGGCTTTTCAACCATGCACCATAGTCCATGAGCGCCCAATACCACTCGCGCGGATGTTCGTGGTCAAGTGTCTGTTCGACGAGTACTGTTAGCTCAGCATCGCTCACGCTATCAACATCTTCAAAGAAATGATGAAAATACACGGTGCGAATGTTAGTCTCAATAAACACAACTGGTTGGTCAAACGCATAGGCCAGAATTGCCCCGGCAGTATTTGGCCCAACACCCGGCAAACTCATGAGGCTTTCCCTGTCTTCTGGCCAGACGCCACCAAAATCATTCACGAGTTTCTTTGCTGCTTTATGGAGGTATTTGGCTCGACGGTTATAGCCAAGCCCTTGCCACTTGCGTAGGACATCGCCCAACTGAGCTTTCGCAAGTGCTTGTTCGTCCGGAAATGCTGCGACAAACTCAAGGAACTTCGGCACGACTCGCGCAACCTGCGTTTGTTGCAACATGAGTTCGCTGACTAGAACATAGTACGGCCGCGTATCGTCACGCCACGGCATAGGACGGTACAGTTTTCGACCCTGTTCCCAGACGGTTTCCTGAAATGTCTCGAAAGTCATGTGTTCTAGTATAATAAGTTTATGGATATCACAAAATACAAGCACGCCTGCCTGATGCTCGAGAAAAACGGGCAAAAACTCATCATAGACCCAGGCTGTTGGAACGAAGATGTTGGCACACCGGAGGGTGTAGTCGGAATTATCGTCACCCATGATCATGCTGACCACTTCGACAAAGGTCGTCTTGCAGCCATCATCGCCGTAAACCCGGACGCGAAAGTATACGCCCAAGAATCACTGACACGCGAAATACTTGAGCTGCCTACCCGACCAGTCGCCCCAAGCGAGAGTCTGCAGATAGGTGACTTTGTCGTGCGTTTTACAGGCGGAACACACGCAGTTATTCACCACGACGTTCCTGCTGTCGATAATATTGGTGTCGTTGTTGACGAAGGCGAGCTGTACTACCCTGGCGATTCATTCACCTTACCAGACTGTGTGGTCACAACACTTGCGCTACCCATAAGCGCACCATGGATGAAAGTTGCTGAAGCAATGGACTTCCTCGTCAATGTCAGCCCAAGAACTGTCATGGCAACTCATGACCTGTTACTCTCACGCGAAGGCCACGCCGTCACGGACAACTGGATTCAACGAGCCGCCGATAGTTGCGGTGCATACTATCAACGAGACTAGCAATTGCACGATTTATACAGGCAAAAAAATCATTGCTATTGTGACTAACAGATACATTCTGTATACTAGCCATAAGAAATTTGTTCGAAAGAGGGGTATAGTATGCCATTCACGGGAGCAGGAACCGGAATACAGAACGCTGATGACGTATTTTTCAGCGGGACAACCAATGGAGAACTACTAAAGTACAATGGCGGCACTGCCAAATGGAATAATGCCGGACTGGCCAAAGCTGATATTGGCCTCGGGAATGTCGACAATACTTCAGATGCAAATAAGCCTATTTCCAGTGCAACTCAGACGGCACTCAATGCAAAAGCTAGTACCTCTCATACGCACACTGCAGCAGACGTAGGTGTTCTCACACTTACTCAAGCTGCTCCAGGCGCACGATTTACATGCCTATGGAATTCTGGCACAAGTAAATGGGCCTACAATGGAACAGACTTAAATGCTCGCCCTAGCGGTCGTACCGACATCTTCTTCGACCTGATAGGAGCTCCAGCCGCAACCGCCGATCCAGTGTGGGCAATTGCGGGCGACATGCGCAAGGATGTGTAGTGAGTAGTATGTCAGTCCAAGAGTGGTTGCGAACGTCAAACGGTTGGGAGTCGCGCGGCAGGCTCATTCGTACTGTAAATAGCCGCTCAAGTCTCGTGTATGGTACCTATCTTCCTGACTCTAGCACCACAGGTATTATGTCTGCTCCAACGACAACAATCACGACCAATTCGACCTATAGCGATACCAGCGGCACGATAAAACTAATAGAGGATACTGAGTTTCAAGGCCACGTGTACGTGACTGGCAAAAACTACACATTCCGAAATTGCTTTTTCTCAGGACCCGTAGCCGGAATAACCGACTCTATAGTGCAATTACGCTACGCCTCAAGTTCAGGAAACCGGTTCGAGGATTGCACCTTCTGCCCACAAACTGCCACCAATGGCGTGAACTGTCTCCAGGGCCGTGGCTTTGTGGCATTGCGCTGCAATGTATACGGTTCAATCGATGGCATTGACCCAGCCCCTGCCGATACAGATACCCGCGTAGACGTTGAAATCCAACAATGTTACATCCACGACCTAGTACGATACTGCCCGTATGCCGGGCAGAGCGACAACCAGACACATACCGACGCGATTCAGTGGATGGGTGGCCTCGGACTAACACTACGTGGCAACCGAATCGAGAATCTGCTCGATACGGTAAAGGGTACGGGTTGGTCGGCGCCTACATACGATGGTAACTCCGTTCTAACTGGAGGACACTCTTTTTATCCGAGTCACCCTGTCGGTACTGCAGCTGTGATGATTAATGCCCTCAATAACGTGATTCAACCCGGTGAACTTATCATGCAAAAAAACTGGATTCGAGGTGGCGCAGTCGGCATCAATAGTCTTGGTGTGGCGCTGGCTTGGAACAGTAACGACGGAATCACCGATATATCGGATAATTGGATTCTCAATGACCAAGGTTTCGGTACCAATAATCGATGGGTTGGTAAAGCCTCGCAGACCGGACTCAGCTTTGGCACTAACTACCTTTGGAATACCAGCAGTCCACTTGATACCTCTACTATTCTATCTACTTTTAAGGTGAATGCATGAGCCAGATTCGCAATACCTTTTCCGGTAACAATGGTGATGCCTGTACTATCACAAATACCCAGATGGACGTAGTTGCCACTGGTGGTACCGCTACTATTTCTACTGCTCAAGCGTGGATTGGCTCACTGTCAGCTCTCATGACCGCCACTACCACTAGTGGTATCTTAGCCCTATCGAAGAACATTAGCTCAACTACACTTGCAGCCGATTTGTACGTATATGTAACTGCTGCCCCCTCTGCAGCAGTACCAATCATCGCATTCTTTGGTGCCTCGAGGAGCATATCAGTCGAACTCAATGCGAACCGTACCCTCAGCATTAAAGACCGACCATTTACCACCATATGGACCTCCGCTGCAGCAATCCCACTCAACACATGGTACAGAGTGGGGCTATACGCAACCCAGGACAGTACAAACGGTACAGTTCGCGCCGCCATGTGGTCTGGTAACAACAGCACTCCAGAGGTAAACGGAGATTCTGGCTTATTGACTGGTCGTAATACCGGCCCTGAGGCGTACGCTTCACTCCGAGTTGGGCCAAAATCCTCCACAGGCACACAAACCGCGACTATGTATGTTGGCTCAACATCATACGATACCGCCGCAACTGATCTTCCTGCCCCATATGGAATGCCAGTCCTCACTCTCACCCCATCACCCTCAATTATTTTTCCTGGTGATACCTGTACCCTCACTGCGACAGCCACAGATAGCGACGGCATAGCATCAACCAACTGGTCGACGACTATTGGAACCTTAGTGGGTAGTGGTACTACCCGCACACTCACCGCCCCTGCTAACCTCAATGACCAGACAGCGACCGTTACGTTCAGTGCTACCGATACTCTTGGCAATACAAGCAATATTACCGCAGACGTCACAATGAAAGCATCAATGTCTAAGTTTTACGATGGGACAACTTGGATACCCTTAATCGAAAACTTGATTACGTAACTTCACGGATTCCCGTAAACTCAGCTTGCTCATACCACACGGACAGAGCATTGCTATTGTGACTAACAGATACATTCTGTATACTAGCCATAAGAAATTTGTTCGAAAGAGGGGTATAGTATGCCATTCACGGGAGCAGGAACCGGAATACAGAACGCTGATGACGTATTTTTCAGCGGGACAACCAATGGAGAACTACTAAAGTACAATGGCGGCACTGCCAAATGGAATAATGCCGGACTGGCCAAAGCTGATATTGGCCTCGGGAATGTCGACAATACTTCAGATGCAAATAAGCCTATTTCCAGTGCAACTCAGACGGCACTCAATGCAAAAGCTAGTACCTCTCATACGCACACTGCAGCAGACGTAGGTGTTCTCACACTTACTCAAGCTGCTCCAGGCGCACGATTTACATGCCTATGGAATTCTGGCACAAGTAAATGGGCCTACAATGGAACAGACTTAAATGCTCGCCCTAGCGGTCGTACCGACATCTTCTTCGACCTGATAGGAGCTCCAGCCGCAACCGCCGATCCAGTGTGGGCAATTGCGGGCGACATGCGCAAGGATGTGTAAGGGATATGCCAAAGCAACTCATCCAACAATGGATACGAAAGCCCAATGGATGGTACTCGAGAGGGCGAACTCCTCGGTCTGGGGACGACAGGTCGCTCCTCGTACGAGGCGCATATATTCCAGATGACACAACAACAGGACCAGTATTGGGCTCAACTTTTAGTGACCAGGCAGCAAATGGTGTCGGGATTATTAGTTTAACAACGACAAATTTGATTTGCGAGAATATGACGCACTGGGGAGAGGTTCGCCACCAAGCTCCCGGTATCAGCCACAACAACTGCCGCTTCGCAGGAGCAGACTTCAATCTCATGTACGGTGGGACCTACGGTGCCACTGGTGCGGGATACCTTGTAAAATCATACGGTGGATCATCATATTACCACTGGACAGCAGAGAATTGTCTTTTCGACCCATGGCTATGGGTTACTGAAAGAGGCAGGACTGCAATGACAGACGCCACCTATGTCCACATTGATGGAATTGAGGGTGGAGACTGCGAACTACGCTGGTGTCGTATTCGTAATGTCGTCGACGGCGTACACTTCCTTCATCAAGAAAACATCACTGACGCTGGAAATAGCGGGTATTCTGAAGCTGGATTTAGCGCACCTGCGGGACAACGCTTCTGTGTTGTCGACCGTTGCCTTCTTGAAAAGTCTTCGTACGTTGCTGGTGAAACATATCGCGCACGCCCCGGTGCGCAGATCCAAGATGCTCGACCTCACTCTGATGGCATTCAGATTATGCAGGGAAAGAATCTGCTAGTCGCTGGTAGCATGATTGGTGGAGTACGAGACAGTGTCGGTTACACGACGTGGCCAAATACTGGTGATCCAGGCAACACGGGAACTGACTTTTCGAATGCCGCCCTTATGATTAAGCAGGAAGGAACCTTCACTTCAGGTGATGTTGCATGGATTAATAACATTGTCGTCGACAAGAGCTTCTTGGGCGGTGGAGGAACGTTCTGCGTTAACTTCTTCGTCGGTAGTGGTAATACTCTTACAGGTGTTACAATCAAGGACACTAAGATTCTAGAACGCAAATACGGGGATGGTCTTAGCGTTGGAGATACAGGAACGCCAACTTCTGTAGGTTCTGGATACGGATACTACAGAAACAGCACTCAAGATTCTACCTGGACGGGCAACACAGTTTATGAAACTGGCGTCTCTATTCCCTCTGGCACTAATCAGGCGGGAGTCTAGCATGGCTCGCTATTTCCCTTCCGGCATTAACGGCGATGCAGCAACTGCGAGCAACACCGGAGGCACCTCATGGTTTGCAACCGGCGGCAGTGGCACAATTAGCACCGACAGCCCTTGCCTCGGAAGTCATACATCCGTCCGCATGGTTGCTTCGTCGACGTCAGGCGTCGTACATACCCAGCGTACTTTTGGATCGGCAACTACTCTCGGAGGCGACGTATATTTTATTCTCGAGGCTACTCCATCTGGTGAAGTAACTCAAAAATGGGTCGGTACAGGTAGCACAAGGGGTTTCGCCTTCAATATCAGTTCAGCCAGGAGGATTATATTACGAGATTCAGCCAATGGCGCAGCATGGACATCGACCGCAATCCTAGCGGTATCATCTACGACGATTGTCAGAATTGCCTATCAAATCACTCAATCAGCTACAGTAGGCACTGCCGAGATACAGCTCTTTACAGGCACTGACCCAGAAGCTCTCACGCAAATCGATACTGCTAGTCTCACCAATCTCAATACTGGAGCGACAGGCTACGATACTGAGCGAGACGGTGCAAAGGCAGCAACAGGAACTCAGACGATTACTACCAGGATGCTTAGCTTCGATATCTCGCCCGGCGCAGGCACTATACCTGCCGCGTGGACTCTCGCC
Source organism: uncultured Candidatus Saccharibacteria bacterium (assembly GCA_964536265.1). Lineage (GTDB taxonomy): Bacteria > Patescibacteriota > Saccharimonadia > Saccharimonadales > Saccharimonadaceae > JAPUDS01. Next base: position 98,598 of record CAZHVV010000003.1, read on the forward strand.
TCAGAGAACGTTGCGCCAACAGTCGGCTTGATTGCTGACTTTACGACTTTATTCCCTGGTGAAGTTGCTACTCTTGCAGCCAGTGCGACCGACAGTGATGGCACTATCGTAAGCCAGAATGTGACCTGCGATATCGTTGGTATTTTGGCTGGCACATGGCCCAATTACACTATTACGAGCCCTGCGTCCCTTACTGATCAAACAGCGACCGCAACAGCAAGCGCGACCGACAACCTAGGTGCTACAACTACCGCAACACAGGTCATCACCCTCAAAGCTTCAATGACGAAGATGTATGATGGTACCCAATGGGTGCCCCTTATTGAGTATCTAATTACTTAAGATGACTTACGGTGTTAGGCGATTCATATCACGCGGGAAGAGAGTGGCTTCTTTCACATTAGCGAGCCCCATCGTTTTTTGAACTAAGCGATCAATACCAAACCCACAGCCACCATGCTGAGGGAGACCGTACTTAAATGCGTCGAGGTAATATTTAAAACCTACATGTGTGACATCTAGCCCAGCCGTAGTCATTTGCTCAATCATTTTTTCATAATTGTTTTCGCGCAAAGGACAGGTTGCAATTTCAAGCCCACGGAATAGCAGGTCGCCCCACGCAACGGTTCCGTCATCTTTAAATTTGTGGTAAAACTTTCCAGCTTCACGAGGGAAATCAACCGCATACACAAGGTCTGAACCAAGTTGTTTGCGAGCATAGTCAGCAATCCAGCGCTCCTCATCTGGTGTGAGGTCTTTTTCTTTGGTCGTATCAGTCTTGTTGGCCTTCGTATACATTTCATGAATTTCAGTAATTGTGAAGCATGGCACAGCACCATCTTCAGGCAACTTCAGCTCTGGCGCATTCCAACTTCGAAGATCGTCTGCGTGCTTTTCATATGTCTGTTTCAGAACAGCTTGTGTCATGTCGGCAACGAAATCAAGAACTTCTTTGTGGTCTTCGACAAACCCTAGCTCAATATCGAGCATCGTAAGCTCGGTCAGATGCCTCGTCGTTGCACTTGGCTCAGCACGATAGCTGTGACCTATCTCAAAAACACGTTCAAATGCGCCGACCATGATTTGTTTATAAAACTGTGGGCTTTGTGCAAGCGTTGCAGTTTTTTCGAAATAATCAAGCTTGAATACTTCCGCTCCACCCTCTGTCGCTTCAGCAAGTAACTTTGGCGTATCAATCTCAACGCACTCTTTCTCAATAAGATATTCACGAATCAACTGAGTCATTGTTGCGCGGATTCTAAAGATCTTTTGTTCTTGCAAGTTTCGAACATTGAGGACTCGGTATTCAAACAACGTATCAAGGTTTTCGGCTTTGTGAGAAATAGGTTTGTCGATTTCGATAGGTGGCTCATCAGTCACAGGAACTTCAACCGTCACAATAACATCATGAAGCTCTGCTCCACCAGGAGCTCGTTCATCGGCTATAACCTTTCCTGTAAAACTTACAACAGTACCAATTTGCAGTCCACGTAGCTTTTCTATCTCATCCTTATCCTCGATAAGACTCTGGCTCAAGCCACTGCGGTCACGAACAGTAATAAAGTTCAAGCCACCAAGTAGCCGTTTTTTATGAATCCAGCCACGAACTGTTGCTGTCTCGCCAACATGATCTTTTAACTCTCGGTTTAGTGTTCTCATATATCCCTCTTTCCTTCTGGTTGATTATTGTGCTTCGGATTGTGCTCGGCAACCGCGCGTAAATCATCGAACGCATCAAACTCATCGACTATTTTTTTACCAATCAAAGCTTCAATCACGTCTTCAATAGTGATAAGTCCGACTGTTTCACGGAAGTCATTCACGACAATAAACAAATGGTGTCGCTTTGATAGGAAACCATGAAGCGCATGTTCGAGACTGCGGTCTTGATGCACAAAGTACACGTCACGCTTCATCATTTTCTCGGCAGTTGTATGCTCACTCTGAAGATCAAGTAAGTCGTGTAAGTATACCGTCCCGACGATATGGTCGATATTCTTTTTGTAGACAGGGAACCGAGAATGACCTGTTTTATAGAGTTCGTCTATAGTCAACGGCCCCAGGTTTTCGGCTGCTGAAATAGCATCAATCACGCTCTTTGGAGTCATTACTTCTTCAACCGTTTTGGCATCAAACGCAAGGCTCGCTTTCAAGCGTTCCATCTCATCTTTACTCAATACTCCCGACGACCGCTCAACCAACTCGAGAAGTTCTGTTTGAGAGTTTAGAACTGTGTCGGTAGTCTCTCCGTCTCGTTCGCGCAAATAAAACAAGAATGGCGCGATAGCATACACCGTTTTAACAAGTACTGGCATTGCCCAATCACGTAACATATCAGCAAGTCGACAAAAGAATGTTAGCCGAAACACGAGTGGTATCACAAGAAGGGAAAGTCCACCGACAAAAACACCGGTAAGGATACCGAAATTCGTGATAATAACTGTATAGAACGCAACTCCAAGTAACGCCAACATGACAAATCGTAAACTTGTCAGTAAGGGTTTTGTAGATTCGTACTCATCCTCAGCTCGCGCAAGCTCATCATTGAGCTGTACGAGGCGTACTCGTTCCGTATCGGAAAACTGACGAGCACGCGAAAAACGCATTGCCGCCACAAGAGCAAGGAGCAGCCACAGCAGAATACTCATTATGATAGCCATCGTATATATTGTAGCGTATTTCGGGGTATAATAGAGTGACATAGTGAGCTAAATAGGGAGATTTCGTGAATAGAACTGCATGGATTGTTATAGGAGCGCTCTGCATCATTGGCCTGGGCGGCTTGGTTGTTTTTACAAAAAAAGACACCGTTGACGTTGGCTCGGTTGATCCGTTTCAAATTATTGCCACAACCGACACAGCACTTGGCGATAATGTTACTGGCAACAAGGAGGCCAAGGTAGTCGTATATGAGTATGCCGACTTCCAGTGCCCAGGTTGCGCAGGTGCCCACCAAAATTTGCCTGCTATCCAGGACTTATATGGTGAGAAGGTTGCCTTCGTGTTCCGCACTTTCCCCCTAACAACTATTCACGCAAATGCGCTGGCTGCTTCGACGGCTGCCGAGGCGGCTGGTATGCAGGGCAAATTCTGGGAAATGCACGATATTCTCTATAACAATCAAGACGGCTGGGCGTCGCTGAGCACAAGTACTCGTGGTGATGCATTCCTCTCATACGCATCACAAATTGGCCTGAACACCGACCAATTCACGAATGATCTTTCAAACAAGAAAATTCAAGCGAAAATTCAACTTGACCGTGCATTAGGCAATAAGGTTAATGTCACCGAGACACCAACATTCTTTATAGATAACTCAAAAGTTTCCAGCGATGTTGTTACTGACATGATACAGAACACTGGCACACAGTTCATGGATGAACTTGATAAAGCTCTCAAGAGCGCCGGTGTCACACCACCTTCACGATAGTATTTTTTCCCAAAATAAAATGACCCTTTAGGATAGAAAAGGGCCATTTTTTTGTCTAACTGAGCAGGTATTCCTGCCACTCAGCCGGTAGAATATCTACCTCAATTCGCTTAGACCGTGAAGGTGCTTTGCGGATTGAAATTGGCATGTGCTGCTCCCATGTATAGCGATATCTTGCGATACCATATACATTAACCTCTTCTTTTATAACACTCTCGACCGTCGGCACCAGACTAGAGCGCGAAGAGACGGAAACTATCTTATCAAAATGACCTCTTCAGGTCAAGAGCAAGCACTATCCCACAGGGGTAAGCTATAAGATTTTTTTAGCTCGAGCAAACAATACGACAAGCAGCATAACGAGCAGGGTAATGCCTACAACGAAGAAATATCCGAATGGATGATCACCAAATGGCAGCTGAACATTCATACCATACATACCGAAGAAAACATTCGGCAACGCTATGAGAACCGTGGCAGCCGTCAATATCTTCATCGTCCGGTTTAGCTCATTACTGGCAATTGTCGCGTATGCTTCACGTATATTGACAATGGTCTTGATATTACTGAGACATGCCTCAATAGATTGTTCGTTATTGAGCAGTAAGTCCTCAATCAAATCTTTATCTTGTTCAAATACTGACACGTGTCTTCCAAGACTAAGTCGGCGCAATATGGCAGTCATCGGCTGTAGTGCCGAGAGAAACTCGTTCAACTCGTCTTCAATAAGAACGAAATCAACAAAATCTTCCTTTTGGACTGTATGTGAACGAAGCTGTGTTCGGATAATCTGAATTCGTCGCGATACTTTGTTTATGAAAACTTCATACTGATCGACTATTTCGGCAAGTATTAGTAGCACAAGCTTCGTTCGCTGTGTTGTCGCAAAATCAATCTGCCCGCTCATAAATCGCTCGAGGCGTGGAAGGCTGCGATACGCAATTGTCATGAACAATTCCGGACCAATAACAAATAGTACTGGTGATGTCGTCGTTTCCTGCTCTTCACCAGTATGCACGTGACGTACAAATATAAAGTTCGTATCACCATCTCGTTCAAGACGAGGCATCTCATCTTCGTCGAGTGCGTCCTCTAGGTCACCGATATCGAGTGAGAATTGAGTTGCTAGCTGTCTCATCTCAGCCTTCGTTGGGTGTTCAACACTTACCCAAGCACCTGGCCGGTACTCGTCGAGGACCTGTACGTCCTTACTTCGAATTGATTTGAAGTAATATGAAATCATAACCGTTACCATTTAACCATTCGTACGACAAAGCAACAAGCAAAGCGATGTGTATTGTACGAGAATTTATAGGAAGAAGCTAACAATCATCGCGCAAGCCGCTATAGCCATAACAACAAACGCTGTCCAGATACCTGTGCGAGCGGGAAGAGATACGACATGGTCACCCATGATACGTTTATTACCACCAATACGAGCCACCATAACTAGCAATGGTACTGCCGCGATACCGTTAATAACTGCAGCCCAAATAAGTGCTTTGATTGGATCAATGCCAATGAAGTTCATAGCTAAACCGATAAGGGTCGCTGCAATAATGACAAGATAAAATCCCTTGGCTTTTTTCACTTTGCGTCCAAGACCCTCGCGCCAACCAAACGCTTCAGACATTGCATACGAACAGCTTCCTGCTAGCACCGGAATTGCGAGTAGACCAATACCAATTACTCCTGTTGAAAAAATCAATTTAGCAATGAGACCGGCATTCGGGAACCCGCTCACGAGCGGCTCAAGCGCCCGAGCTGCGTCAGCGGCTGTATTTATTTCGGTCACTCCGTTACTATTCAAGACAGTTGCACATGTCAGCATAATAAACCACGCTGTCACCGCAGCAAATGTCATACCGACGACGTTATCAATCCGAATACTCCTCAGGAAATGACGGGTTATTTTCGGGGCATGCAGATGATTCAGGCCAAGACGCTTGTGAGATATCTCATCTTCAACAACCTCAGATGTGTCCCAGAAGAACAAATACGGAGAAATTGTTGTGCCAAGTAAACCTACCATAATCATGACTGCCTGAAAGTCGAATGGTGATTGCGCGGGGTTGAAGGTTGCTGCGAACACTTCGCCCCAAGGCTGACCTACCATAAACGCCGTAACTGGATACGCAAATAGCGCAATCGCAAGCCATTTCAGAATCTTGGCGTACTGTTTATAACTAACGAAAAGTTCCAGCAATAATATCAGTATTGCAAAGCCGATAGCTGCCCCTCCAAAGGGCACATTTGGCAATAACAGCTGTAGACTTGAGGCCATCGCACCAAAATCAGCACCAATATTTATAGTATTGGCAATAATGACAAGAAAGAGCGCTCCGTACAGCATCTTTTTACTGTAGTTTTCTTTGATAAGCTCAGCGAGGCCCTTACCAGTCACTGCACCAATCTTTGCACACGCTCCTTGTACCGACAGAAGCATCGGATACATGAACGGTATCATCCAAAGTAGTTTGTACCCATAGGCAGCTCCGGCTTGCGAATACGTCGCAATACCCGATGGATCGTCGTCGGCTGCTCCTGTCACTAGCCCCGGCCCGAGTATTCGCAGTGTCCGACTAAAACGACTGTGCGAATGCATACTTTTTACGATAGCTTTGTGATGTTTGGTAGGGCCCACCATATGCTGTCAATAATACCATAAGTACAATCAAAGTGTACGGCTCCGCACCACCTCACCACCGCCAATAATCCCATTGCTATATCGAGTGGCTATACAAAGTAAAGTCACAGTGAAATATAAAATTGTGTTACTAAATTCGAGGATAATTAATAAGGGATGATTAATTAAGAAAGAGATAATTTACAATTGGGTTTGCTCCTACACATCCACAACCATACAAACGTTTGAAAAACGTGTTATGAGCGTGAGCTATCAGCAGACAAAGTTTGCTCAGCCAAAAGCAAATCTTCGCCGGTCAGCGCGTTGATGATAGTCAATTTTGCCGTACCTGTGCCAATTTTTTGCTTAAACACAGCATATCGGCCGTATTTTTCCTGAATTGTCCGTTGCTTTTCCCTGTCATTATACTTTATATAGTCACTTCGTTTTTGGCCTTTGGGGGATATAGAGTCTGCATCTGTGGCTTTACTCTGTAGATATTTCGGCAATGTTGTCGCACCACAACCACTAGGATTAATACATGTGTAGAATACTTTTCCATTTACACCACTGATTAACACGCCGGTTTTCTTACAAAGTGGACATTTCATGCAGGTATCTATATGCTCACCAATCTGCTCGCCAATCCCCTGCAGAGTCAGCGCTTCTTGAGGGGTTTGTGCAACGCTTGTTGGACAATCCGGATCTGAAAATGTCGTGCCTTCTGCACGCGCGATATCACCAGCATCACTGAGCGAGCCTACTACTTCACCGAGTTGATTCGCCTGTTGTATGGCTGCAAGGAAGTTATAGTTTGCCTGTTCGTAGTCGGCAGTTTGGCGGAATGCTTTACCATGACGTCGTCGTATGTTCGCAACCAACGCAACATGTTCACTAACAATCGACGGGAATCGATTAATCATCTCTATAGTGTGCAATACCTCACTATCTTGCCGACCAGCATACCACTCGCCGCCATACTGCATTGCCATAGCCGCGTCGTAGCGTTTGCGCAGTACGGCTGTTGGTGACTCGCTGCCAAATTGGCTTTTTTCTGTCAGAAAGTTCTTTGCAAGTATATCTTCACTACTCGCATCATCTGCAATCTC
>CAZHVV010000004.1:0-42007 GCA_964536265.1 uncultured Candidatus Saccharibacteria bacterium
GGTTGGCCCATAACATTCTGTAAAGGGTGCCGTTGAGGGTAATGTGGCAGCAAAGCCAGTGGATAGGCGCACATCACGCTCAACGGTATCAAGTGCCATTTGTGTCTCGCCATTTAGCTCGAGCTGAACCCTAAAACGGTCTGCCGTACTAATCATATTGAGTAAGGTTCCGATAAAAACAATTACAACGACACTACTGAGTATCGTCGCGATAAGCAGCTCGACAAGAGTGAAACCAGACTCTGTATGGTTAATACGAGACATAAGTTGCATGTACCATCGTCTTTCCCGGTGATCCATAGGTCACTGTTGATTGCACTCGAACTGGCATTCCGCCACCACTACTGCCACAACCGAACGGAGCAGATGCGACAACTTTCTGCACGACAGGGCTCGGTAGGGAAGGGTATGTGATAGTTTCTTCAATTAATATCTGACCGGCTGCGCCGGGGTATGTCTTAATATCAGTTGATGCATTACACGTAAACCAGTTTGGTTTTTGTCCATTTGCGTACAATCGAAGGTTGTTATATGCGAGGTTGCTTGCAACATTCATTCGAGTACTTTCTGCGGCGCTGGTGCCAATTGCGCCAATCGCTTGGCTGATGGTAAGAATAAACGCTGTTGAAATCAAAATAACGACGAGCAGTTCGACGACAGTATAGCCATCTTGTGACGTAGGTCGTATCATTGCTGGTGTATACTTTCTATAATTTTTACAACATTTGTTCCCGCTAACCGATAATAAAGACGGAAACGAACACAGTTATTTATGTCGGTGTTGGTACAGAGAGTATTGCTTGGTGTGAAGGGCTGGTAAATATATTGATCAATTGTCGGGCTTTGTGGTTGCGCTGTGCTCGTTGCAGCGACAATACTCGTTGTGGATGTGGTATTTGGCGCTTTCGTGATGGCTTTATCCTGGTTTTTGAACAGTGTGTTGTATGATGACGTGTCAACGGCTTGATTGGTCGTTGGATAGCTTGGGCCTGAGGACGAAGCATTCCCGGTGTATGTGAGCTCAAATGATCGTGCTATCGATTCCGCATCGGAAACACGTTCGCTGTCTGTACCCATGGTCTGATACGATTTCGACACAGAATAGCTAAGACTCGCCAGAATCCCGATGATGACGATGACATAAATGAGTTCGACCAGCGTCATCCCACTCATTCGTTGGTCAGTAAGCATAAGCATGACAGTAGTAATTGTAATATATCGCGAGCTGAAACACTAGTCGGTGACTGGCTAAAAATGACCGAGGAAGCGTGCTTCAGGCTGCAATGTGACACCGAGGCGGCTAGTAACAGTCGTTATAATCTCGTGGGCGACGTCATAGACTTCTTGGGCAGTTGCACCATCCATCGCTTCAAGTTTCAGGACATGGTGTGGATGCAGACGGACATGTTCCCATGTCTGGCCTCGTTGAAATCCTGCAGCCAGCAAGACGTGAGCGGCTGAAGCACGTTGAGCATTCCCACCGTGTATGACGCTTTGATTGAGTATTCTCTCAAGTGTTTTACCAGTCTCATCATAGTGTGCGAATTCTTTCGCTTGCTCGATTGAAACGAGCGGATTTTTAAAGAATGACCCGACAGTTCGTTCTGCTGATTGGTCGATTGGGTCGTAGAGTGAGCCAGCGCGCCGGCGAGTTTCGATAACAATTATCCGGCAATGTTCGAGCGTTTTCGTATCCAAGCCCATTTCCTCGGCGACAGCAATCGCTGAGTCATAGACAAGCGTATGCAGTGGTTGCTGGCTGAGGTGGAACGCAGCCCGTAAAATTATGAGTTCATCATGGTCCTGTAGTGAGCTTTGGCGATATGCGAACTGGATAGCATCTTTATCGAGGTGTTCAAGCGAATGAGTAGTTTTGTCATATACCTCGACCCACATAAGTGTGTCAGAGACTTGTTGTCCATACGCTGCGATGTTTCCGAACACTGCTCCTCCAACGCTACTCGGGATTTGGCTCATAAGCTCGAGTCCCCATAGATGATGGTCAATGGCTGCAGCCACAACATCATCCCACCATACACCAGCATCGGCAATGACCATGTCGCCATCGAATGTTATTACCCCATTGCGTAGTAGAATTGTTGTTCCAGCTAGCCCAGTATCACTCACGACAACGTTGCAGCCGAAACCGAGTAGCCAGTCCGGTGTTGTTTCTGACAGGGAAGTTACGAGTTCCTCGTAGCTATTTGGCAGAATCGCATGTTCGGCGTTACCACCGACACGAAGAGAAGTATATGGAGCCAAAGGTTCATTGTCATGGGTTATCATAGCAATAGTATACACCCGTCATATCTGTTACAATAACTTATACGCACGCACCCGTAGCTCAGTGGATTAGAGTAGCTGGCTTCGAACCAGTTGGTCGCAAGTTCGAATCTTGCCGGGTGTACCAAAGAAAATAGATTAGCGAAAGCTAGTCTATTTTCTTTGGTTGTTCGAGAGGTGCGAAACTTACGACTCGCCGTGGAACGGCGAAAGTCGCAAGTTCGGCGAAGTGAATGAAATGAAAAAGTATTTACATTTTTTCATGAATGAACGGAGGAGCGTAGCGCTATCTTGATACGCTATAATGTATCCCATACGCCCCGTTAGCTCAATTGGATAGAGCGTTGGTTTCCGGTACCAAAGGTTGCAGGTTCGATTCCCGTGCGGGGTACCATATTTTACTACAATTCTTGGGGTTCATCTCTACCACTTTCACCCTAAAAACTGTATACTGAAGAGCATTACAGTTATGAATGATATCAACCATCTCGGTCAACGATTTTCGAGTGCCCTGACGCTAGCAAAGCATCAGGCCGATGAGATTGAAAAAGCGAACATAAGCGACGAGAAAATTCACGTCGTAGGTGCTGGCGGTATGGTGACAGCAGCCTATGAACAGCTACGCAACGCGGCTGAATATGCAGACGAACATCTACTGCTTCAGAAGGCAATCAAGCGCTTCTATCGACGCACATTTCTGACCCAGTCAGCCGAATTTATTGCAAAAAGCGCCAATGAATTAGTCACGGAGCTAACATTTGCTGGGTATATTCCAAATGATTCAGTAACGGAAGCGATGACTCGGCGAATCAACCAATTGGCAGTTGAATACCACCATGTATATCTCCAGATTCAAACGTCACGTAATGTCAGTAATTTACGGGGTGAAACATGGGCGATTGATGTCTTTTCGGTTGAAGTATCACAGATTTTTCGGCCTCAGCCGCAACTTGAGGCATTCGCGCAGTTTGCGTTCGACCATTTCAAGAATTCGTTCGACTTCAGCGGGATATTCACAGGAACGGTGCCAGCCGACGTTGAGCCAGCTTTATATGTTGCTGTTCACCGAGCACTCCTCAAGTCTGACCTTGCGATGATTCGAACAGCTTTGTTGCACCGCTACAAGCAGTCTCCGTCTGATTTCGCTGGGTATTGCCGTGTGAATGCAGAGATTAATAAGCTATTCGACTCAGATACAACTGAACTACTTGTTCGAATCGTGGATCGTCAGGGTGCACCGCTGCGTATTGTCGAGCGTATGCTCGAGAGGCGCAAAGATCTGCCAGAACTACTGAATCACAAAACTCGTTTTCTTAATGCATTCGAGAGCCAGATTCAATCTGAATACAGCACTATCAATAAGCGTATCAACAGAGGTATTATCAAAAGTGTCTTTTTCTTGATAATAACGAAATTTCTGGTTGGTATCGCAATTGAGGTTCCATATGATTTGTGGGTACGTGGGCACATATTCTGGCTGCCGTTAATTGTTAACTTATTCTTCCCGCCCGTATATATGGTTTTCCTTCGCGCTACATTGGCTTTGCCGTCAAACGCAAACACCGTGAAGCTTGTTGCTCAGGCTGACACCATGTTTTATGGTAGCAATACTCCACAACTATACCGCTTGCCAAAGAGTACGTTTGGAGCAGTGTATAACTTTGCGTACGCACTCTTCTTTATTGTTGTATTCGGCGGGGTTAGTTGGCTTCTTGTTCATTATGCACAGTTCGAAATGGTCCATCTCGTTATCTTCTTCGTCTTCCTGTCAGGTGCGAGCTTCCTAGGCTTCCGTCTCAGCCGTATGATTCGTGAGCTTGAGTCGGTTGATAGTCAGCAAAATAGCCTCACTGTTCTACGTGACTTCTTGTATATGCCGTTCGTGGTGGTTGGTCGCTGGATGAGTGAGAAGTACGCTCAAGTCAACTTTGTCTCAATGATTCTCGACATGGTTATTGAACTGCCGCTCAAAACAGTCCTTCGTATGATTCGCCAGTGGAGTGCGTTCATCAGTAGCAAAAAAGATCAGCTATAGAACGACAACATTATTTTATACTGATACATTAGCGATATTTGCAGACTTCTAGCCATCATATCGAAATAACATTTATTTGCTCACGTCAAATATGCAGCGTATACTGAGATGTATGACACGATATAAAGTAATACGAATAGTCATTCTCTCAGTTGTCGTGTTGCTCGTGGGGCTCGGCGTAGTACTCTTCATTACCCGAAATCAAGACCCATATACAACCAAGGCACCACCTCAGCTACCAGACCCGTCGCTAAAAGCTCTCGCGACACGTAAAAATATTGAAATTGGTTCATTTGCTTCACTCAAGTATCTGCGCGAAAGAGCGTATACAGATATTTTAGCCTCTGAATTTAATTACGCGATTATCGATGGCGAACCCAACTGGCGTTTTGAGGATTTTACACTTCGACCTTCAGTTAGTGACTTTGATTTTGCTGACATGGATAAAGTTTTTGATTTCGCGGAACAACATGAAATGCCTGTTCGTGTGCAACATTTACTATGGGGAGATGCAAAATGGTTGCCAGACTGGTTAACGCAAGGTAATTTCACTCGCGCACAACTGCTTGATATAATTCACAATCATATTTCTACTGTCGAGGCGCGGTATAAGGGAAAAGTGCGAGAATACTCGGTAGTCAACGAAGCTTTTAGCCGGAAACTCCTGACGGGTGGTAATCACGATTGGTGGGGCGAAAAACTCGGCAACGAATATATTGACAACGCGTTTGTTTGGGCTCGTCAGGCCGACCCGGGTGCGGTTCTGGTCTTGAATGATTTTGGAAATGAGACTGAAGGTGATATCTCGAACTTGATGTATGACTATATCAAAGATGCGAAGTCGCGGGGTATCCCAATCGATGCAATAGGGATGCAGATGCATATGAGTGGCACAAATGCACCGACAAAAGAACAAGTCATAGCAAATATGAAGCGGTTCGCAGGCTTGGGGATTAAGGTGTATGTAACGGAATTTGACGTTAATATGCATGACGTGAAGGGCAGCGATAAAGAGAAGGAAGAGGCTCAGGCAACTATCTATAGCGATATGCTCGGAGCATGTTTAGAAGTTGGTCCTAGTATATGCCCGAATTTCGGGTTCCTTGGACTTATCGACAGACAGAGCTGGTATAACGGGCTTGGAATAGAAGATGCGAATGCACTCATGTTCCATGATGACTACACCCCCAAAGCCGCATTTTACGCGGTCCGCGCAACGCTCGAAAAGTAATAACTGATATCTCGTATCACTAGCTTTCTTAACAGATTGACTGGGGTGATAATCTAAGCAATATGTGGTATAATTACGGTATGAAATACCGTATTGGAATTTTAGTAGCGACACTTATCGTTGCTGGAATATTCCTAGGTTATTATCTCGGAAACAATGATAACTCGACACCATCTGGCAGTAATACGGCCCCAGCTAGCAACTCTTCAGTAAATGCCAATGTTCTCGACCTGAGCAATAAAGGCTTAACGAAAGTTTTATCAGATATATATAGCAAAACGGGCACAACTGACCTACTGCTCTCCAACAACAGTATAAAGACGCTACCTTCTGAAATGGGAAAGATGACAAATGTAGTTGTTTTCAAAATTGACCACAATATTCTCGAGGGCAGTTTGATTGGCGAAATCCGCCAAATGTCAAAACTCAAGCAGCTAGATGTGAGCTATAACAACATGACCGGTATGCCTGCTGAGATTGGCCAATTAAAGAATCTGGAGACACTTAACTATAGCTATAACAGTATTAGTGGTCTTCCGAATGAACTATCTAACTTAAAGAATAACCTCAAAGAATTTAATCTTACTGGAAATCCACTCAGCCAGGACAAGATAAACAAGTTACAAGCTGAACTTCCGAATACTAATATTATCTTTTAAGTATTTTCTCAAAATAAAAAACACTCTCGGTAGCGATCAAAGAGTGTTCTTTATTTGGAGGGCCAGCGGGGACTTGAACCCCGGACACCCTGCTTAAGAGGCAGGTGCTCTAACCAGCTGAGCTACTGGCCCGTAACAGATAGACACTATAGCAAAAACGGCCGTCTCTGTAAACGCCTATCATAAAGTAGGTGCTTAGAGATGCAGATAATACTGTCGAGTTGTTTCAGGGAGTTTTTCTATGGCGTAACGGAGCATAGTACGTGGCATCTCATGAACGTGAGCGTCGAGAAAATCGGTTAAGACCGCGACATCAACACGTTTTCCTGCCTCACGAAGCATCCAGCCGCTAGCCTTGTGTATAAGGTCGTGTTTGTCGTGTAGAAGGATTTCTGCGATTTTGATAGTGTCGCTCACTTCACTGTTTGCTATAAACCTAAAGGTAGTGATGATTGCAACTCGTCGCTCCCACAGTGATGTGCTGTGAGCTAATTCGTAGAGTATTGAACGGTCATTGTTCTCGAGATAATGACCAACAACTTTAATGCAGCTCAGGTCTATAAGGTCCCAGTTATTTATGTAACCATCGTGTAGTTTCTCGAGATAAAATTCATAGAAGTGTTTCAGTTGTTCAGACTTAGCTTTTTCAGCTTGCAGCGTGAGGATAACAAGTCCTGTCATTCGCTCTTCATGAATTGCGCTTTCAACAAGGTTAGAGATTTCAGATAGAGGCAGCGTAGAGAACTCATGAGCGATTAGTCGAATTGCTGGCATTCGTACACCAATGAATAAATCTCCCTCGCCGTATTCGCCTGGTCCGGTTTTAAAAAACCATGCGAGGTTTACTGCATCTTGGTCACTTGCAACATCGGTGAGTTTTGCGCGCACTGCTTCGGCCGTCTGCATGGGATAATTATACCAAATACTTTGCGAGCGACTACAGCCAGAGTATAGTAAAGACATTGTTACTATAAGGAGGGTGTATGGCTGAAAACAAGTTCTTAAGTGTTTTTTATACGATATTCTTAGGCGTTCTCATAACGGTATTCATAGGCGTAGGAATCAGCACTTTCTATCTGGAACCAACCTACCCAGAAACATCTGCTACAGACAGCGCTTTGTATGGCAAAAGCGAACCCTTAACGGACGCCGATAAGTCACGGCTAGAAGCGATTGATGCAGCAAACGTGCAGTATGCAAAAGACCAGAAGACATACAGCCAAAATGTTTCCATCATACTTCTCGTATTTGCAGTTGTTTTAGTAACGGTATCAATCCTTATCGAAACAAAATCAAAAATATTTTCCGACGGTATCATGTTGGGTGGTTTGTTTACGCTAGTCTATAGCATTATTCGCGGGGCAATAGCTGATAACAAGATGTATTTATTTATTGCGACGACTATAGGACTGTGTGTTGTGGCATATCTTGGCTACCATCGCTTCGTTCGACGAAGTGCCGAAATAGGCAAACCAAAAGTGAAATTGTCTTAAGAATTATAAACTAAACGCTTCACAGTGAATGGCTTTTTGCGGGAGCTTTTGCTCAGATAGCTTGCGCATAGCAATAACAAAGGGCCGAGAGCCGCATATGAAGACCTCCTCGGTGCCGTCAATAGCTGCCAGAATTTCTTCTGGACTAAAACGTGGTTCATTGTCAGTGAGCCGAATAGTAATATGTTCATTTGCGAGGGGAGAGAGCTCCTCAAGGAAACAGCGTTCGTTGCTACGCGTACTGTAAAGAACTGCGATATTGGTTTCAGCTTTACTAAGCCGAAGTTGGCGAAGGTGACTCATGAGTGGAACAATACCGCTTCCTCCAGCAATCATACATAATTTACCACGTGGTGTTTTTTGCACAAGCGGTCCATTATAAGGAGGAGAAATCTCGATAATCGTTCCGACTTGGGCCGTTCCCGTAAACCAAGTGGACACTTCACCCTGTGGTTCCTGGACGATAGTAAGCCATATCTCGCCGCTTGATGGTGCTGATGCGTATGAATACTGACGAACGAGCTTTGTCCCGTCTGGTAGCGTAACGCGCACGATGGCATGCTGTCCTGCTAGAAAATGGTAGTCCATAACTGTACTCAAACGGACACTTACTGCGTTCGGAGCTTCACGAACAAGTTCTTCGATACGGACTGGCCGAAAATCATAGGTCTCAACTAACATACCCCTAGTATATCTGTTACACTAGGTAGAATGAAAGTATTGAATGGTTCAGAATTGGCTGGCTATATCAAAGAGCGTCAAGCCAAACAAATTCGTGCATTGCGGCAGGCTCACAATGTCTTTCCGCGTCTTGCTATAATTCAGACGATAGACGACCCCGTAATTGATACGTACGTACGGCTAAAACGGCAGTATGGCGATGATATTTTAGTCGCTGTTGACAGTTATCAGTTGAGTGAAGATGACGCGTTAGTAAAAATCAATGAGTTAAATGATGATTCAGCCGTACACGGTATTATCGTACAACTGCCGTTAAAAGACCCGATGCGGACCGATGAACTTGTGAACGCGGTGTCACCGAGCAAAGATGTTGATGCATTGGGCGATTCAGCTACGCTTGACCCAGCTACACCGATGGCAATTAACTGGTTACTTGCTGGCTATAGTGTCGACTTGGTCGGCAAAGTTATAACAATTATCGGGAACGGCCGTCTTGTTGGTGCACCATTGGCGCGTATGTGGCGGAATTCTGGTTATAACGTCACAGTTGTCGATAGTAAGGTTGATGACCTTGCAAGTGTTGTCCAAAATAGTGATGTTATTGTCTCAGCTACGGGTTGTCCGGGGTTAATTACCTCAGATATGCTACGACCAGATACGGTCATCGTCGACGCGGCGACTGCGTCAGAAAACGGCAAAATTGTCGGTGATGTTGCGGCCGATGTGCGTGACCGCCATGATCTTACCATCACACCAGAAAAAGGTGGTGTCGGACCGTTAACAGTCTGTGCATTATTTGATAACGTCATTCGCGCCGCACGCGCAACAGTTGTCTCGTAGCTCTACGCTTCGTTTTCGAGAGCTTTTTTCACTCGGTCGACAACTTGTCGAGGCGTTAAATCTGCTTTTACGATATAGCTCAAGATACCAAGTTTTCGGAGGTCTTTCGGGGCTTCTTCTTCGCCCAAGTTTGTCAAAATCATAACGGGGATATCGCGGCCCCAGTCTTCTTTACGGATGAGCGCCAATGCTTCGTGACCATTCATGACTGGCATCGAAAGGTCGAGTAACATGATATCTGGTGTAAATGCCTTCACGAGCGCAACACCTTCTTGGCCATTTTCGGCAACTTTTACATCGAAACCAGCCGCCTCAAACTTCATGAGATACATTTGGCGGATTACTGGGTCATCTTCAACGATAGCGATTTTAATCATAGCTTTATCATACCAATTTCATCGCTCATTCACCAGGCTCTCAGAGCTGGTATATGCTCTCCATCAACGCCTCAGGTGTTCGGGGAGCATCTGATGGTTGGGCGATACGTACAAACTTCACCTTGCCATTTTTGTGTCGTGCGACATGTACTAAAATGACATGGGCTTTCGGTGCGGCCTGCAATATACTGCCGATACCATGTTTTGGAGGCAAAGGTGTGGAGGTGCGGCGTCCCTCGGGAAACATAACGAGCGTGTAGCCATGCTTAATATATGTTTGTGCCCCTGATACCCCATGTAATATGTGCGGTCCATGAGCAGGGAAGCAACCAATCAGCCATGCGAACGGTCGAACCCACAGCGGGTCGTAGAACTTATTTGCGGTCATTAATGCGAAAGGCGCGAGCCGTACAAAATCAGCAACTCGTAGTGTCGTCGTGATATGAAACGGGTCCATTGAGTGTGGATGATTAGCTACCATGACGTACGGCTGAGCCTTCGCAAAGTCAAAATGTTTTAGTTGTGGAGTAGGGCGTAATACGATGAATTTCAATACCAGATATGATAGTAGTTGGAAAGTGAGTTTGGTATAGTATGAGAGACGATTCATATGCATCAAAAATATAAAAAGATAAAACGACTGCTTCCTAAGCGACTATACCACTTCATCGACATTGTGGCGAGGTATCGTCCAATTTCAATGTCTACTCTGCGGAAAAAATTCAAGGTGCAGCAGGTAAGTGATGGACAACTACTACAGCAAGCTAAACAGCTACACGCTGAAGTGTACTTGCGACGAGGGTTTGTTAGCGAATCAGATATACGTGACGGGATACTCCACAGCGAAGCAGATCCACACCAGCACCATGCGACATATTTTGTTGTGACAGAAAAAGCGACCGGTGAAGCGGTGTTCATGGCGCGGCAACTTCATCACAGACCTGATTTGACACTGCCAATCTTTCGGCATCTTGAACTCTCGAAAGATTATGGGGATGTTGCACACCAAGAAATAGTGGAGATATCTGCTTTTGCGAAGCGTCATAAAACTGATAGTCGAGCGGCATATCTTTTGTTCTATGAAATGTTACGTCATTCGAGTCAGCAAGGACATCATTATTGGTTGTTGGCGTGTGATGTCAATGTCTATAAACGGTTGAAGGTATTGTTCGGTCCGGTACTACGGCAGGTCGGCCCGAAGGCTTTTTATATGGGCAGCATGGTTGTTCCGGCAGAAATAAATCTGCACCGCGCGCCTCACATGCTGAGGAGAGGTCACCTTCTGAGTTTACCACCTCTGCGAGGTGTTCGTAAGTTCTTACATTCGTCATTTGCAACTGTTGCGCCACGGCAGCACCATGCGTTCTTTTGGAATCAATACGCAAAATCATACGATGGATTATTGCATTTCTATCCGTATCGTCATTTGGTTGATCATGTTGCTGACATGGTGGTTGCTCTGAAACCGAAACGCGTACTTGATTTGGGTTGTGGAACGGGTAACGTGACAACAAGGATTATTGAAAAAGACCCCAGAGTACATATTGACGCTGTTGATTGGTCCTCGACTATGCTCGCCCAGCTTCACAAAAAAGTGACATCTCAGCAGGTGACAATAATACGAAGGGATGCGCTTGATTTTCTTGCAACATCATCTGCACAGTACGACACGATTGTACTGAATAACGTTCTGTACACCATTACTGATCGTGACAAGTTGTGGCGCAGTATTACGAATCGACTTGCTCCGGGAGGGCGCGTGATTATTGCGAATCCCGATACTGGTTCGAGCCAGGTTCTCTTGCGCAATCATATTGAACATCAATCATTCTGGTCATTATTTCGACCGTCGTTGATGGCAGTATGGCTGTTCGATGCCGTGATTTCGGCATCAGGCAAAACAAAGAAGTACGATTTTACCAATGAATCAGAAGTAGTTGAACAGCTCGAAAAGGGTGGACTAGTGGTAGATGGGCGGATTGGTCGTTGTTACGGAGGGCACAAAAGAGGCATTGATATATTGTTTTGCGCGAAAAAAGCGCAAGAATAACGTATAGTAAAGATAGCATGAGCGAATTCGGCCTGTTTACAACCCTCTTCTCAAGTGTCGCCCTTTTGGTGATTGCGGTTTTGATTTTGATGCCATTATTCACGAAGCGTGGCTCGTTGGCGACTGGTTCTGGTTTCTTCGCGCTACTGTGTGTCTCAGCTGCCATTTGGCTTGCGGCAAATATTCTTTCCGACGTTGACATCAGTAATTCGCTGTTCTGGGTGCGGGTTAGTTTTGTGAGTATCACAATAACCCTTTATAGCTTCTTGATGTTTGTGAATCGTTTTCCAGAACCACGTTTTGTTCGTCCTCTCGAAACAGCAGTGCATACAGTTATTGCATCGGTGATGCTCATATTGATTCTAACCCCGTGGTTTATTCCGCGAGTGGAGTTTGAGAATTCAATCGCGACAGTCATTCCAGGTACACTATATGTGGTATTTTTCCCGTATGTTGCCTATGCATTGCTCCTAGCAATTTGGCGCTTATCACGAGTCGGGAAGATGCGACCGTTGCATCGAACACAGGCACGGCTAATTTTGCTGGGTATTGGTATTACGGCAGGAATTGCTACCATCACAAATCTTATTTTGCCCTTTATACTCGGAACGAATGACCTGTACTGGATGGCGTCTGTTGGTGCGCTCGCACTTGTCGCAACATCTGCCTACTCAATCATAAAACAGCATCTTTTCGATATCCGTACAGCGTTCACACGAACACTCGCCTATGTTGGATCAATTGTCGTTATCGGAACATTGTTGGGGTTGATTGTCGCACAGATTATGAGTCGTATTCATATGACAACTGCCAACTTACAAGTGACTATGACAATTGCTGCCATTGCTGTAGCGATTGTTTATCCACCAATCAAAACACTCTTTGATGCGCTCACAGAAAAAATATTCTTCCGCAAAACCTATACAGTTCAACGGGCGATAAATGAAATGACTGAGGTGTTTTCTAGAGCAACGTCACTTGAACATCTCTTGTCTCGGACAGCCACAGAGCTCCGTCGCTTTACTGGTAGCGAGTCGGCGATAGTTATATTGCAGCCGCATACAATTGAACGCAAGGTATCACGGAGCGCTCGCAAAGGATTTAGCTTCGCTAGTGAGGAAACAATCAATCGTCTTATAGCTGAATTACCAAAGCGTCATAAACTTATTGTTTTCGATGAACTGGACGTAAAAGATGAAGGTATTCGTCGCGCGATGGAGGGTGCGAATATTGCGCTAGCTAGCCAAGTCTTGGCACCAAACGGGCTGATTGGATACATCATGCTCGGCCGCAAACAAAACGGTCATTTGTATACGCAACGTGACGTTGAACTCATCGACACTGTGAGTGATGAGTTCGCTATTGCG
The DNA here is from genome assembly GCA_964536265.1 of uncultured Candidatus Saccharibacteria bacterium. Lineage (GTDB taxonomy): Bacteria > Patescibacteriota > Saccharimonadia > Saccharimonadales > Saccharimonadaceae > JAPUDS01. Next base: position 13,017 of record CAZHVV010000004.1, read on the forward strand.
ATTCAAAGTATGTTGCGCCTCCAGGAAATTCTTGAACTAAATGCTGGGCTTCAGGCACGTATTGAAAGTGCCACAGCCGACCTGCGTATGACGAACAAAAAACTCAAACAGCTGGACCAAACAAAAGATGAATTTATCTCACTCACTTCACATCAGCTGCGGACACCACTCACTACCATTAAAGGCTATATCAGTATGTTGCTCGATGGCGATGCTGGGGAGCTGTCGTCGTCGCAGCGCAAGTTGCTCGAGGAGGCATTCAATAGTTCTCAGCGTATGGTGCACCTCATTAGCGATTTCCTGAATATATCACGTATTCAAACGGGTAAGTTTGAAGTTGAGTTGTCTGAGACGAATCTCGCCGATGTTTTGGACGAAGAAATTGACCAGTTACGAGCTAGTGCGGTATCGCGTCAAATTAATCTTCTTTATGACAAGCCCACGAATTTCCCGGTTATGTCAGTTGATGAGGGGAAAATTCGTCAGGTCATGATGAATTTTATCGATAATGCGCTCTACTATTCGCCTGCACAGACGGATGTTCATGTCGTACTTTCTTATTCTGGTAAGGTCGTTGAGTTCAAGGTTATTGATCATGGTATTGGCGTACCAGCTGCCGAACAACACAAACTTTTCAATAAATTTGTGCGCGCGTCGAACGCCAAGAAACAACGGCCTGACGGTACTGGGATTGGCCTGTTTATGGCAAAGAAAATCGTTGTTTTGCATGATGGTGCAATTATTTTTGAGAGCAAAGAAGGCCAAGGAAGCACTTTCGGTTTTCGGCTGAATCGCTAGGAATCCCTTCCCAAAACAATACCCCGCAGACGATGTAGTTATCCTGCGGGGTATGTATTATTTTACGAGTAGTTTTTATTTATTTCGTGCAGCAGCGTAGAGTGAACGTCGTTGCTGTAAGAAGAACGTTGCACCGTAGGCGATGATGCTGGCAAGGATGATAAACATCGGGTTGCCTTGAGAATCACTACCTGTCGCTGGAATTGTTGCTGGCACTGTAGTGCTCACACCCTCGACACTAATTGTGCCGCCACTACCACTACCTGGAGTTGGGCAGATGAGTGTGTATTCAGCTGTAGCACTTCCTGTCGCGAGAGGAGATGACTCTTCGTCGCTAACTGACAAGCGAAGTGTCTCTGCGATGTCGCGAGTTTTGTATGCGCGCCATCCGGAGAATATAACAGTGTTGGTAACTTTGCATGCCTGGAGGTCTGCAACAGTAATGATACTAGTTGCGGTGAGTGTTTTGTGTTCACCAACCCCAAGATATCCAATATACCCTTCATTTTCGAGTGTGGCATTCTCATCATCAACTGTGACGTAGAAACTCTCACATTCGCTGTCGCTGGTATTTGTAACAGTTATTTCCCATGTAACTGTATCACCAACTCCGATGATGCCATCGTGATTGGTATCACTTGCGACCTTGCCAGTCTTCGTAATAGTGAGACATTGTTCGTTAGTAAAATCACTTCCGTCGAAGGTCCATGTTGCAATAGCTTCGGCATCAAGTACATATCCCGGAGCGGCCCAGGCGGTGATAACAAGAGCTTCACCTTCGTATTTTACCCAGCCACTCATCTCGACATCGTTAACTTTGTATATCACGCCCTCAGTATCCCTAATATAGATTTTGTCCTTGTCACCGTAACAAAGATCAAGTTTCTTTGGTTCTTGAGGGGTGGCAGTGTAGTAGCATAGTTCGATAGTAAAGGACGAAGTTGCAATGACGCCATCTTTTGTTGATACTACTTCAACTGTGTACGCACCTGCGCTAAGGCCGCTAAGTTGTACTGGCAAGCTTGGTGATGTCACGTTGCCGTCATTATTTGTCTTAATTTCCCATTCTTTAATCACACTTCCTGAGCTATTTTTTACAACTAGGGTAGTGTTCTTTGCGGTACCACTCAGATCAATCGTGACTGAGCTTGTAGTGTTGTAGTATGTGCAAGGTCCAGGTGTGACTTCAAGTTCTACGGGAACAATACAATCGTTGTTGTATATTGTCTGACCTGCACCCCAGTTCCTGCCATTGTGTTCGCCTGGTAGTGGTGGAATGATATCACCCCATTTACCATCCACGCCTACAGCTGGAAAAACTGGTCCAGTGTGCTCAAGATAATGGTCGCCATTGCCATAACCATTTATTGCACTATCATCGACTTCTATTTGAACATACGGGTTACCAACACTCGCTGTTCGGTGGCAAATCGTACACTTATCGCTAAAATTAAGTTTCCAAGACTTTTCGTCTTTGTTATTTGCGAACACGTATCCGTGCTTTGCTTTTGCGATAATTGTTACGCTTGAAGCGCCGTTTGTGTTATAGGTTTGTCCGTCCGTGAGCCGCATGTCGGGACCAGATTTTTCAAGCCAATACTCAACGCCAACGACGGTCGGGATTGTGTATTGATCACCTTCATCGCCGCATATATCTTTAATTGTTGGCTCAACAGGTACGACAAGCGTATCTTGTGGCGGATAGTGTGGCCAGCCAAATGAGCTGAATTGACTCTCGGTTTGCATGAGCAGTGGTGCGGCAGGCAGGGCTGGCTCGGTTCCTGGCACGACTTCCTGTGGTTCAATAGCTTCCTCTGGTGGGGTAACTACCTCAGTAATATTAGTGGTGGTATTGTCAGGCGGTGTAGCGGCTGCGACAACCGTGGATAGTGTGCCGTTCGCGAAAACCGCCACGAATAGCGCCAATACCACCTTTATGGTTTGTGAAAAGCGTTTCATAAACAAAAAGCTCCCTCTATCCCACCCAGTTAGTGATACATTTTTTAAACCCTCGATGTATGTGTTACCACACAGCATACTACTGGGCCTTGCCAAAAGTCAATATATATTTTATAACATAAGCACAATGAAACTGTGACAGCGTATACTAGAGCTATGAGTAAAGGGTCATTTGACGACGGAGTCGTGTATCATGCGGGCTTTCCAAATGCGGCTGAAGACCACCGCATGGGTAGTTTGAGTCTCGACAAGCTTATCGTCAAACACCGCGTAAGTACGTTTTTTTGGCGTCTTGATACCGACATCCCCGAGCTGCTATGGTCAGCTGGTAGCGTGGTTGTTGTTGACAAGTCACTTGCGCCATCGCCAGGGCGAATAGTTATTGCGACGTCGGAGGGTGATTTCTTCTTGGCGCGCGTCGACAAGCGTGGCCTCGTCCTACTTGACGGCGAACGTATCGGAGAGGCAGATGTGTCGGTGTGGGGTGTTGTGACACATGTCGTCCAAGAGGTTGCCTAGTATGTATGCTGTTATCGATTGCAACAACTTCTTCGCTAGCTGTGAGCGGTTATTCCGGCCTGATTTACAAACAAAACCAGTCGCGGTGCTGTCAAACAATGACGGCTGCATCATCGCTCGCTCACAAGAAGTGAAGGCACTGGATATTCCTATGGGGATTCCACTTTTTAAGGTTAAACCGCTTGTTCGTCAGCACGACATCACCTTGTTTTCGGCAAACTTTGAACTGTATGGAGATATTTCGGAACGTATTGTAATGCTACTTCGTGAAGTAACGCCGCTTATTGAGGTGTACTCAATAGATGAGTGTTTTTTAGACCTGAGTGAACTCGCTATTGAGTCATACGACGCATGGGGCAGGGACATAAAAGAACGAATAATGCGTGAAATTGGCATTCCTGTATCCGTTGGGATTGGGCCAACAAAGACACTGGCAAAAGTAGCGACGACATATGCAAAACAGCATGGTGGCGTGTATGTGGTTACCGATAATACACTGCGTGAAGCGATGCTCGGTAGTATCCCGGTTGGCGATGTGTGGGGAATCGGGTGGCGAATGGCTCCGAAATTGCGTGAGCTTGGAGTATCAACTGCACTTCAACTCATCAATGCGTCAGATGCTTGGTTACGACAACAGTTCACTATCACGGGTCTGCGTATGGTTGATGAGTTACGAGGCCAACCACGGCTTGGATTTGGCGATAAACATGAACAACGAAAATCTATTATGTGCTCGCGTAGTTTTGGCCATAAAGTGCGAGAGTTGTATCAGCTGGAAAGCGCGGCGTCGAACTTTGCAGCCCGTGCTGCTGCACGCTTGCGTGAACAGGGTTCAGTCTGTAGTGTTATTGCTATTTATTTGACAACTGGACATCATGTTCAGGAAACACGACGCGTTTCGACATCAGTACGATTGAGTGAAGCAACTGCCGACACAGGGCGTATCATCACTGCGGCACTAGAGGCACTGCAATCACTATATGACCCAGACTTTGCATATAAAAAAGTTGCTGTCACATTACTGGAGATTGTTGATCGTCACGATTGGCAATTGTCATTGACAGACCCTGTGCTTGAGCGCGATGCTCGCACGCGCCTCATGCGCGATATGGACACGGTGAATAAGACATATGGCGCGAGTACTATTTGGCACGGGTCAGAAGATCACTCACATGCACGTTGGCATAGCCGACATGCGCTGCGCAGCCCACGCTACACAACGAGTTGGGGTGATGTGCCGACGGTAGGTCTTTACGCTCATAAAAAGACGCTATAGGTGGGAAAAAAGACTATTTGGACCATTCCATACACTACCTATAGCGTTTATGGTTTCATTTACAACACCACATATAACAATACTTGACAGTCTTTGTCAAGGGGAGTATAAATAACGCTTATCACGTGTTCGGGGTTGTACCTCGGGCTATGCCCCATGGCATAACGTGCGAGTTAGAAGGATGTCTGCATGAACCAGTCAAGCAGTAGCATTCCCATCGAGTTCGATGCGGCTCGGGTCGATGATCCTCCTGGCGGGAGCAAGGGTCAGCGGCCGAAGTGCATCAGGCGCCGTGGTGGACGGCGCCACCAGTTCGGGAAGCGGGGCAACTGAGATGACTCTCATTGCATCTGCAACGGCAGCAACAGCTGCTAACCGTCTGGCGTTCAACGCCTGGGCCAAGGGCAAGCACGACGACCTCGTGTGTACGTCGCTCGAAAACTTGACGGTCCAGCTGGCCGGCAAGCACAAAGGAGCGACGGCCGATGGGCTTCTCGCGTTACTGCGGGCGAACCCAAAGTGCTACGAGCACGACGATGCCGGCAGAATCTGCCGAGTACCGCGTTGCCAGTTCACGAAGAGGGCATCTGCTCGCCTGCAGGGGGCGACAGCATGACTGCTTCGGTGAAGCCTGGAGCTGTCTCGCGTCGGGTGACACCAGAAGAAGCACTTGAACAGTTCATCGATGCCGGAAATTCGGCATCGGCGAACCATCTGTGTGACTTCGCTGCGCGCTTGTTCCCCTACGCGGATGACCCGGAAGGGTTGCAGCGCATGATCGAGCTGATCAAGGCAGAACGCAAACCGGGTGGTCGAATCATCGGTGTCGAGTGTGGCACCTACGGCACGTTCTACCCGAGGGCCTGACCACATGGGTGTGGCGGGTATGTCGACTACGGTCGCACATACCCGCTGCACCTAGCGAAACTTTCAGGTGCATGAATGGCGAAAGCCTCTTTTTTTATACCTTTTTCTCTGTTATAATACCCGTTGTTATTTTCAACGCGGTCCCGTCGTCTAACGGTTAGGACACCAGGTTTTCATCCTGGCAATCGGAGTTCGATTCTCCGCGGGATCACCAAGTAAAATACCCATCGCAAGGATGGGTATTTTACTTGGTGGTGCCTCCGGCGCAAATCGAACTCCGATTGAGAGCCACGTCAGTGGCGGAATCGGTGTTCGTGTAGCGCAGGAAGACAAAAGAAAAGTTCTTTTCTTTTGTGACTAAGCGAAAATAGGGAGCTGAATGCGACTGCCTTCTCCGCGGGATTCAATTCCAGCAGAGAATTGTCATTAACTATCTTCTCCACGTAACCCTATTTCACGTAATACGAGCGAATCTGGAAAATCAGGTAGAACCCAATAGCTGCGCCGATAAGCCCACTCAGTAAACTACCGAAGCTGAAGAATCCATAACTAAAGCTGCTAACTACTGAATATACAAGGCTCACAATGTCTGCATAGAAAAGCAGCAACCAACCGTTTCGCTGACGTTTAAGGAGCATTGGAATTGCTATAAACAAGACCACAAGCTGCAAGACAAACATGGCGAACGTTAGGTATAGCATAGGACCAACAGTCGCAGCTGCTGCTCCATACATACTTCCGAGGGCAATTGTGTAACTCGAAATCGAGAACGCGGCTAGCATACCAGGTATAACAAAGAGGGCGGCGAGAATACCACCAACGAGTGCAATCCATGGCCCGTACTGCACAATCCAATCCTTTGCGACCTTCGGAAGCTGAAATGGTGCTTTGTAGACGAGGACGTCATAGAGCCATGCTTCAAATGACGCAAGTGGACCACCGACGGCTGGCACTGGGGTTTTTGACGGTTTTTCGCTTGCGGGGACACTTTTTGGTTGGTTTGAATCATTCGGTTCCATACACACCTCCGTTTCATGCGAAATTATTTCCGCTTACTCTTTTGTTATACGCCTAACAAGGGTAATAGTAAAGAGAGTTTTCTCGAGGTAGCTATGCTGAGGCGCGTTGGTAGAGCGCTTCGATAATTTCTTCAGTGACAGCTTCTCGCGACAATGTGCCATCTACTTCTATGAGTAGTCCTTTTTCACGATAAAACTCGATGACTGGGACGATTTCTCGTTTGAATTTTTCAAGACGTGTTGTCACGACTGCGCGGTTGCTGTCGTCGAGTCGGTCACCGCGATCATCAGCAAGCAATGAGGCTTCGTAGCGCTGCCATACATCTTCTTCGGACAATGTCAGAAGAATAACAGCCTTTGTTGGATGTCCAGATTCTATTGTTGCTTTGAGAATAATATCTTGTTCGCCATCTTTTCGGCCTACTTCACTGAGAATAAGGGGTTCGTTCTCAAGCGCAGGATTTTCAAAGTAAGGTAATACAATGTCAAAAAACATTTCCGAAGGAATGTTTGCACCAGTTGCCATAATTTGTTGAAGTTCGATATTGTCTTTCTGCGCACGGAAAATATCACCGCTCGCAATCATGGTTGCACCGAACAAGTTCACGAAGTGTTCTGCTTGTGTATTTTTGCCAGCAAACGGGCGGCCAAAGAAGTTGATTGACCCGCTGCCGAGCCATGTTTTGATAGTGTTGATATGATTATTCATACGCCCTAGTATAGCAAACAGATACTGGCGTTTTGTTGTTAATAGAAAGATGGTATGATAAAAGCATAAGAAATATGCTATAAACGCTACTAAATAGGGGGGCACGACATGTACAAGTACCTAAGGTTTTTTGAGGAGTTATCTATCGATGATATTCCGCAGGTTGGCGGCAAGAATGCTAGCCTTGGCGAAATGTTTCATCACCTCAAGCCACAGGGTGTAAATTTGCCGAATGGTGTCGCAACTACTGCTGACGCATATCGCTATTTCCTCGAAAAAGCCGGGCTGAGCCAGAAAATCACTGAAGTACTCGAAGGTCTTGATGTTACTGATATACATGAACTTGCAAAGCGCGGTGACCACATCCGTTCGTTGATTGTTGATGCACAGCTTCCAGACGATTTTGCCGAAGAAATCAAACGTGGCTATAAAGAGCTCAGCAAGAAGTGTGGCAGTGACGGTGATATTGTTGTAGCGATCCGCTCATCGGCAACGGCAGAAGACCTGCCAAATGCATCTTTTGCTGGTCAACAAGCAACATTCTTGAATATTCGAGGCGAACAGGCCGTTTTGCAGGCGACCAAAGAGTGTATTGCATCGCTCTTCACTGACCGTGCGATTGTCTACCGTGTTAGTAACGGCTTTGATCACATGAAGGTTGCGCTGTCAGTCGGTATCCAGCAGATGGTTGCTGTCCGTTCTGAGTGCGCCGGTATCATGTTTACTATCGACACAGAAACTGGTTTCCGTAACGCAGTCGTCGTAAGCTCGATTTATGGTCTAGGTGAAAACATCGTCCAAGGACATGTGAGCCCTGACGAATTTATCGTTTTTAAACCAACTATGGCTATCATCAAGCGTCATCTTGGCACTAAAAAAGTGAAGATGATTCCGGTGAGCGGCAGTAAGACCAAAAATGTCGACGTATTGGTACGTGATCAAGAGAGATTCTCGATCAATGATGAACAGGTAAAGACATTGGCTGACTGGGGTATGAAGATTGAAAAACATTACGGTCATCCGATGGATATCGAATGGGCGCTCGACGAAGACGACGGCAAACTCTACATTGTCCAAGCTCGTTCCGAAACTGTTCAGTCACGACGTAACGAAATGGTTATCGAAGAATACAAACTGACTGAAGAAGGCAGACTTGTTGTTGCTGGCACGAGCGTTGGCAACAGAATCGGTACCGGTAAAGCGAACATGATTATGAGCGTCAAAGACATCAACGACTTCAAAGAAGGCGATGTTCTTGTAACTGAGATGACCGACCCTGACTGGGTGCCAATCATGAAAATTGCAAGTGCAATTGTAACCGATAAGGGCGGACGTACCTGTCACGCGGCAATTGTCTCGCGCGAACTTGGGATTCCATGTGTCGTTGGGACAGGCAATGCATCAGAACTAATCCACGACGGTATGCCACTGACGGTGAGCTGTACTGAGGGTGACGTGGGTTCTGTCTACGAAGGCGAACTACACTACGAAGTGATTCGCACCGACATCACTGATCTTAAACGACCGAAGACAAAGATGATGATGAACATCGGTTCGCCAGATCACGCCTTTGCGTACTCGCAAATTCCAAATGATGGCGTTGGATTGGCTCGTGAAGAGTTCATTATCGACTCACACATCAAGATTCACCCAATGGCACTGCTGCATTTTGACCAAGTGAAAGACAAAGAAACCCGAGCGACTATTAACGAACTGACAAAGGGATACGACGATAAGGCACAGTATTTCATTGATAAACTAGCTGAAGGAATTGCCATGATTGGCGCCGCCTTCCATCCGAACGACGTTATTGTCCGTTTTAGCGACTTTAAGACGAACGAATACGCTAACTTGATTGGCGGTAAGCAGTTCGAACCAATCGAAAATAACCCAATGATTGGTTGGCGCGGAGCAAGTCGTTATTACAGCGATAGTTATCGTGATGCCTTTAAACTTGAATGTATGGCATTTTTGAAAGTTCGTAACGACATGGGGCTTACCAATGTCAAAGCAATGGTACCATTCTGCCGTGATTTGACAGAGGCACACAAGGTACAGGAAGTTATGGCTGAGACAGGTCTTCGACGTGGTGAAAACGGCTTTGAACTGTACGTCATGGTTGAGATTCCTTCGAATGTTCTACTTGCTGAGCAATTTGCAGAGCTCTTCGATGGCTTCTCGATTGGTTCAAACGACCTAACACAGTTAACACTGGGTGTTGACCGTGACAACCACACAGTTGCTCATGTATATGATGAAAACAACCTTGCTGTTAAGGCGCTTATCCGTCAAGTTATCAAGGTTGCGAAAGAGAAGCATGTCAAAGTCGGTATTTGTGGCCAGGCGCCGTCTGACTATCCGGAATTTGCACGGTTCCTCATTGAAGAAGGAATCGACAGCGTGTCACTCGCACCAGATACACTCGTGAAGACAACTATCGATCTTCAGGCTACCGAAGAACGACTCGGTCGCTAAGACTTCTACAACTCTCATACCAGAGGCCGTCCTTGACTAACAGGGGCGGCCTCTGGTAAAATAGACAAGTTGTTTTAAAATAATCAAATTTACTAATCAAGGAAACTGCATGCAAGAAACCGCTTCTCAAGCCCCATTCATATTTAAACGAACCAAGATTCTTGCGACTCTTGGGCCGGCAACCAATAGCTATGAAATGGTTGAGGAGATGTTGTTATCTGGCGTTAATGGGTTCCGTCTGAACTTTAGTCACGGCGGACATGAAGAGCGCATTGAGCAGATTGAGTGGATTAGAAAAGCAAGTAAGAAGCACAAGAAACCAGTAGCTATACTCCAGGACTTACAAGGTCCTAAGATTCGACTTGGTGAGATTGAAGACAATCACTACGATGTGCATGCTGGCGATGAGCTTCACTTGGCTTATGGAGCTGATCATAAAGGAAATATCTTGCCAGTTCAGTATGATTTGAGCGAAAAAGTTCAACCTGGTGAGCGTGTGTATATCTTTGATGGCAAAGTAAAGACTATCGCGACAAGTGTCAATCCAAAGAAACAATCTATCACCGTTCGCGTTGAAAATGACGGGTTTGTTATGACTAGAAAAGGTATTAATTTGCCTGACACAGATTTTGGTGGTGATGTACTTACTCCGAAAGATTATGCCGATATTGACTTTGGTGCAACGCTCGATATTGACTTTGTTGGGTTAAGTTTCGTTCATCGAGCACGTGATGTTGAAATTTTACGAGGATATCTTGGCGAGAAGGGCTCTGATGCGCAGATTATTGCCAAAATTGAGACGAAAACCGCCATCGAAGAAGATGAGTTAGAGAAAATTGTTGAAGCAAGTGATGGTGTCATGGTTGCGCGTGGTGACCTTGCGGTTGAAGTTGGAGCAGAACTCGTGCCAATGGTACAACAGCGAATTATCGGTCTTTGTCAGAAACATGCGAAGTTTAGTATTGTTGCGACGCAAATGATGAGTAGTATGGTTGATAATCCTGAACCATCACGCGCAGAAGTGAGTGATGTAAGTCATGCTGTTAATGCAGGTGCTGATTGCGTGATGCTAAGCGATGAAACTGCTATGGGCTCGTATCCTATTGAAACAATTCAGAGTATGAAACGGGTGATTATTCACACCCAGGAACATACGATTGTTCACCATATCGACAAACCGCAAGATCCTGACACGCACTCACTAGCTATCAGTGGCGCCGCGGTCGCACTTGCAAAGCAGGTTAAAGTTGATGCAATTATTGCAGAGACACGTTCCGGGGCAACTGCTCACCACATCGCGGCATATCGGCCACTCCGTCCGATTATCTCAGTGACGAGTGACCGACGTACAGCACAACAACTAGCACTCTTGTATGCTAACAAAAGCTTTCTTCGTCCTGATGGTGAACGTGCTGGGCTTGGCCTTGCTCACGAGCTTGTCGAGGCAGGATTCCTTCCTAAAGGTGTTACTGTCGTCGTCGTCAGTGGCCGGCAACCCGGTGTCATGGGTGGTACTGATACAATTCGTATCCGTACACTCTAAACAAAGCTCTATTTCTACTAAACCACCTCTTGTTACAGGAGGTGGTTTAGCGTATCATAAGCAGTATGAATACGGGTGGATTTGTAAAAAAGACTGTCTTTGACGTGCCTCTTGATGGTAAAACAGTTCTTGTACGGGCCGACTACAATGTGCCACTCGATGCGACAGGTGAAATTCAAGACGATTTTCGTATTCGAGCGAGCCTACCGACAATTCAAGAATTGCTGAAGCGGGGCTGTAAAGTCGTAATCATTTCACATCTTGGGCGTCCTGACGGTAAAACGGTACCGGGCCTTAGCCTCGAGCCAGTAGCGGCTCGACTCGGAGGATTACTACACCACCCTGTTATATTTGTTTCGGTATGTGTCGGTGACATAGCACGAATGACAATCAAAAATGCACCTGCTGGCAGCGTACTGTTACTAGAGAATCTGCGATTTCATCCTGATGAAGAAGCCAATAGTCCTACGTTTGCGCAGGCAATCGTTGACGCAAGCGGAGCGGCCTACTTTGTGCAAGATGGCTTTGGGGTTGTGCACCGTGCACATGCTTCGACTAGTGCGATTACACAGTTTTTGCCAAGCGTAGCTGGTTTGCTGCTTGAACGTGAATATAGGACGCTAACTGCGGCTATGACTTCCCCTAAACACCCGATGGTAGCTGTCCTCGGTGGTGCAAAAATAGCAGATAAAATTACTATTATTGAACGACTGATTACTATTGCTGACAAAATCATCATTGGTGGTGCGATGGCGAATACCTTCTTGCGGTATCGAAAGTACCCTATTGGCAAAAGCGTATGCGAAGAGGGACTCGATGACACAATCAAAAATATTTATGCGGCTGCAGCGAAAAAAGTCGGCGAAAAAGAGGTTGATGATTTCTTGTTATTGCCCGTTGATGTAGCAGTTGCGACAGCTATTGCTTCCGACGCGCGGCGCGTTGTCGTTGAGCTACGTGATGTTAGTGCTGACGAATATATTCTCGACAGCGGTCCAGCAACAATGAAGCTTATCGATTCGGTTGTCGAGGAAGCAAAGACGGTCGTATGGAATGGGACACTTGGTTATGCCGAGTTACAACAATTTGCCCACGGATCTGCTCGTCTTGCACTCGCACTTGCCTCAAACCATAACATTACTTCAATTATTGGCGGAGGTGATACAGCTGATTTTGTCTTGCATTGGGATGCGCAGGCCGGCGCTAGTTTTTCACACGTCTCCACAGGAGGCGGTGCAAGCCTAGAACTATTGTCAGGAAAGCCAATGCCGGGGGTGGCGGCCCTTATGGACGCATAAAGCGTTCTGCTATACAATAAGCACAAGGAATATAACAAGGAACAACAGAGATATGCGCAAGAAGCTGATAGTCGGTAACTGGAAAATGTACAACAATACGCACAAGGCCAGCTTACTTCTACATGCGTTGAGTGAAAAAGTTGAATCACATCGCGACGTTGAAGTTGTCTTATGTCCGAATTTACTTGCGCTGCAATCGCTAAGCTTACAAATCAATAATCGCCAATTTAAACTTGGTGCACAAAATTGCTATTGGCGAGATGAAGGTGCATTTACTGGAGAGGTATCGGCGACAATGTTACGCGGAGTCGTTGATTTCGTTATTGTTGGACACTCTGAGCGTCGACATATTTTTCGTGAAACTGAACGAGACTTGCGCCCAAAAGTACAAGCTATTTTACGTAATGGCATGAAACCGATATTGTGCGTTGGTGAAACGGCTGGGGAGCGGGCAGACAACGAAACACTCGAGGTTGTCTGTGATCAGCTGGTGAGTGGTCTTGCGAACGTGACAAGTGAAGAGATTGCCGATTTGTCAATCGCGTACGAACCAGTATGGGCTATTGGAACAGGGAAAGTACCAACCGCCGATGATCTCAAAATAGTCGAGAAAGCTATTCGCAAACAGGTAAGTGCGCTCTACGGCAAAAAGGCAGCCGAAGAACTCAGGGTCTTGTATGGTGGTAGTGTTGATGCAAGTAACGCATCTGGCTTTCTTGCGCTTGACGGCGTGGATGGTCTGTTAATCGGAGGCGCGAGTCTCAAACCGGAAGTATTTGCCGATATCTGCGAGCAAGCATTTGCTGTAACACAACAAGAAAAGAAAGCTAAATAAGGGGCGGGCATATGGACGATATAAATTTTGACGAACTCGACAAGGCTGTGAATTCAGCATTAAAAACGGACGATACGTCCGAACAAGCAACCAAAACTGATTCAGTATCAACTGAACCCATGCAATCACTACAGTCATCACCAGTTGAACCAACAACCCCGACACCTGTTGTGTCTGCCGCTCAGGTCACACCAGTCGCTACACCACAGAAGCGCCGCGGACAATTCATGGATTTCGTGCGTACGGCACCAAGTGACCAGGGTGTCCCAGCCTCTCGACGTCAAGCCCCTAAGGTGGCCCCACTCTCGCCAGCTGTTGTCGAAACCACTGCGTCGGGTGAGGCTCCTGAAGTGACGGAATCACCTATTGTAAAACAAGAGGCAACATCTGAAGAAGCTCCCTTGCAGAATGTTCCAGATTCGGGTGTGTATGGTGCTCCTGCGCCAACCCACGATTGGCCAGACCCACTAGAGATGGCCAATGCAAAGGCCGTTTTACCAGAAGTGCCCGAGGTTGTTGATACTAAAGTTGAACCTGCTGAGATAACAAGTGATGACCAAGAAGATAGCTCACAATTCTCAACCGTACAAGCCAGCCCATTCCTTGAGGGGACAGAAGTAGAAAAGCGACCACTTGGTGCGTTTGCTGATTCGAAGGAAGATATTACATCTGGTTCCCTAGTCACTGATCAAATTGACAGTACGTCAAGTGCAGCCATTCAGCCAGAGATTGTATCGGTTGAAGCTGATGAACCAAAAGAAGTACTAGCTGCTGCAGCCAACCTTCCAGTCGAGTCAGAGTCTGAAGTGGCTACACCAGCCGTACCGGCGGGTAACGGCTCGATTCCTCAGCAGTACCACCCAGTTGCGGCTGAAGTAAATCGTGAAAATGTTGAAGAACATCCGGTTTTTGACACCAAAGAATATCATCAACCATTACCACCAGCAACAAAGCAACATAGCGCAGGAGTATTCAAGTATATTCTCATAGGCTTACTCATGTTGTTGCTTGGCGCAGTTGGTGGCTATTTGCTCTACGTCTTTAAACTTATCTAGGAAGTCATAGAAAAGCACAACAATTTTTACTGTTAGTTTACGGTAAAATAGGTAGTGATGAATCACGATCTGACGGAAGGGCTGAACGATGCACAGTGTAGTGCTGTACTCCATGGCAATGGGCCTCTTTTGCTGCTAGCCGGTGCGGGTAGTGGTAAAACAAAGACATTAACGCATCGAATCGCGCATCTTATTGCAAGCGGTGTACCAACCGGGGCAATACTAGCAGTTACCTTCACGAACAAAGCAGCCCGCGAGATGCGGGAACGACTAGCGTCGCTTATTGGTGAAAATCCGGATAACCGTTCATTTATGCCCTGGATGGGTACATTTCATAGTATCTGTGTTCGCTTACTACGTTTTGATGGTGAGCAAATTGGTGTGCCACGTAACTTTGTCATACTAGACGAGAGCGACAAACTTAGTTTTATAAAACAAGTGATGCGTGAACAGAGTGTTTCTGAAAAAAGCTATACCCCACGTGCAATCGCTAGTCTCATAAGTAGCGCTAAGAATGAAGGTATGACCGCCAGCGAGTATGCCGAAACTGCTCAGCTACCGCTACAAAAAGTAGTTGCCAGTGTCTTTCCGCGTTACGAGATGGTCAAAAAGAATGCTCATTCTCTAGATTTTGATGATTTATTGCTCGAAAGTTTACGGCTACTCAGTACTGTTCCTCAGCTTCGCGATAATTGGCGTCATCGCTTTCAGCACATCATGGTGGATGAGTATCAGGACACAAACAAAGTACAGTACAAACTTATCAAACTGCTGACAGGAGAGGAAGAGAACATCTGTGTGGTGGGTGACGACTGGCAGTCGATTTATTCATGGCGTGGTGCAGATTTTACAAACATTTTGAACTTTGAGCGCGATTTTCCCGGTGCAGTTGTTATCAAACTAGAACAGAATTACCGTTCGACCAAGCAGATTCTTGACGCTGCTCACAATGTGATTACGAAGAACAAGCAACGAAGTGATAAAAAACTCATAACCGACAAAGATGGCGGACAGCCTGTACAGGTTATCCATGTGTCGAGCGAAACACATGAGGCGGAGGCGATTGTGAGTCGGATTAAGCTAGCTCTTGATATGCGGTTGCGGTTACTGAGCGATTTCGTGATTCTATATCGTACCAATGCACAAAGTCGTGCAATCGAGGAAGCGATGATGCGCTACAGTGTCCCGTATAAGATGGTGGGCGGAACACGCTTTTATGACCGTGCTGAAGTCAAGGACATCCTTGCGTATTTACGTCTAATATATCAACCATCAGACAGAGCAAGTCTACTGCGAATCGTGAATGTTCCAGCTCGTGGCCTTGGCAATGTCAGTGTTGAGAAATTCCTGTCGTGGGCAGAATCAACAACGATGGACTTAGTGCAGGCGCTGACAGCAGCTAGTTTATGCCCAGGATTGACACCACGCGCGAAGACAAGCCTGGAAGAGCTCGGTGGTGCGCTACAGTCATTAACACAGCTACAGACCGAGACACCTCTCGCAAAAATGATAGAAACCGTTATTAAACGGTTCAACTATCTCTCGTACCTTGATGATGGGACACCACAATCAGAAGATCGTCAGAATAACGTGAAGGAATTGGTATCTGACGCCGAAGATCGTCCCGATATCGATCTCCAGACATATCTTGAGGAGGTTGCCCTAGTCTCTTCGTTTGATGATGACGGGACGAAAGAAGCAGTGACGCTCATGACACTTCATGGTGCAAAGGGCCTGGAGTTTCCGGTTGTATTTATGGCGGGGATGGAGGAGGGATTATTCCCCCAGACAAGGGCACTGTATGACCAAAGCGAGCTCGAAGAGGAGCGTCGGCTATGCTATGTCGGTATGACCCGAGCGCGTGAGGAATTGTATCTATTAACGGCAAGTTCGCGTTTAGTGTTCGGCAGCAGACAATACAACCCACCATCACGTTTTATTGACGACATGGAGATTGCATCTGTTGCGCCGAGTGAAGCGGTATTTGGCGGGCTGAGCAACGAGCCGCGTATCGTTCTTGATGATATTGGTCTTGAGAGTGGGGACGCCGTAGAACATCAATTATTTGGTCGCGGAATCGTAGAGGATATTGATGGTCAGATGGTGAAAGTTCGTTTTGGCGCCCGTGGAGTTAAGACACTAAATATCGGATTTGCGCCGCTCAAAAAGCTCTAGAGCTGCTCTAGTGGTTTGCAATTGATGCTTATGTTCGTTACAATAGGTGCACAGTTTGTTCGAGAGACAGACCTCTGATATGAAGTTACCAATTAATCGTTTCCACCTCATTCTTTCTATGCGCACATGGTTCGTAGCTGGTTTTGTGGCTCTTGCTGCATTGACCGGCTTATTTTTTATGAACAAAGCTTTTGCCGATTCACCTGCAACCGCAGTTGATGAGCGACTAGTGACAATCCATGATAGTGGTACTGAAGCAACTATCGTGACACGTGCCTCTACAGTAGGCGAAGCCCTTAAGGATGCTGGTGTCACAACGGCTAGTGCTGATATTGTTGAACCCGCAAGAGGTGAGACGCTCGTAGCAAAGAGTTACCAGGTAAATATTTTTCGTGCGCGTCCTGTTGTCGTAGAAGACGGTACAACAAGTATTCGCGTAATGACAGCAGAACAAAGTCCACGCCAGATTGCAAAAGCTGCGAAGTTAACTCTCAATGATGAAGATATCACTATCCTAAATCGTGTCGACGACGTGTTAAATGAAGGTGGTGCTGGGTTGAAGCTGACCATTGACCGTGCTGTTAGCTTTAATTTTACGTTGTATGGCAAACGATTCGAATCACACACGCAGGCGACGACCGTCGCTGGAGTTCTGAAAGAAAAGGGAGTGAAACTTGGGGCTAATGATGGTGTTTTTCCTGCCATTGAAACATCAGTTACGGCTGGTATGGAACTGAGGGTATGGCGAAACGGCAAGCAAACCGTGACCATCGAAGAAGTCATAGCCAAGCCTATTGAAGAAGTAAAAGACACCGCACATGAGCTTGGGTACCGAGCTGTCAAAGAAGCTGGTCAAGATGGCAAACGAAACGTGACATACGAAATTGAGATGCGCGACGGTGTTGAAGTGACGCGTGTAGAGATTGCCAGCGTAACGACTACAGAGCCTGTCAGAGAAGTCGTGACTGTTGGCGCAAAAATACTTGGTTCATATACCTCACCATCACAAAACGAGAGTATTACATGGGAATTCTTGATGAATCAAGGTTTCACCCGTGAGCAGACAGCCGGAATCATGGGTAATCTGAAGCAAGAACATGGCTTCAATACAACAGGCGACGGTCTTGCCCAATGGACTGGTGGGCGTAAAGCAAAGCTAATGGCCATGCCAGACCCGTACAATATCTATACACAACTACAATTTCTCATGATTGAGTTAAACGGTCCGTATGCTAAAGCGCGCGACGCCATCAAAGCCTCAACAACAGTTGAGCAAGCAGTTATAATCTTCCAGAATCAATTCGAACGTTGTGGTATCTGTGCGGAATCAAAGCGAATCCAATACGCATATAATATCCTAGCTAGTCATTAATATGCCAAATAAATCACTCGGTCAACATTGGCTCAAAGATCGCCTTATGCTTGAAGCGATTGCTGACTCTGCTGAACTATCACTAGACGATACAGTGCTTGAGATTGGGCCAGGCTTAGGAACACTAACAAGTTCATTGTTGTCACGAGCTAAAAGGGTAGTAGCAATTGAATACGACACCGATCTTGCTCGAAAGCTTCCGGGACAATTTCCTGGTAAAAATCTTGAGGTTGTGCCTGGTGATATTCTTGATTATGATCTCGACCAACTACCAGCAGGCTATGTGGTGGTGGCAAATGTACCATACTATATAACGGCAAAGATTATGCAGAGACTTGTGAGGGCAGGGAATCAGCCGGATCGAATTATCGTATTGGTGCAACAAGAAGTAGCCGAGAAGATTGCCGCTCAACCTGGAACAATGACGCCACTGACCATAGAGTTACAATGTGATTACAATATACATCTTGGTATACGTGTGCCTAAAATGTATTTTACTCCACCACCTAAGGTAAATAGCCAAGTAGTAATATGCAAAAAATTGCACGTGGATAAAAATGCACAATTCGATAAAAAACAGCTCATGAAACTCGTTCATGCTGGCTTTTCGAGCCCTCGTAAAATGTTACGGAGTTCACTTGCTGGCGGGCTGGATATCCCAAAACAAGACATTGAACAGCTTCTCGTTGCCGCCGGTGTCGACGAGAACCTTCGAGCACAAGATCTCTCGCTCTATGAATGGCAGCAAATCATGGCCCAATACATTACAATATAGCGAGTATGATACACACTGACCAACCGACGTGTTTCCCTTCTGATTTAGTAGTCGCGGTGTCGTCAAAAAATGACGGCACGGTACTTAATCGCACGCTAGCAGAGCGGCATACTGAGGAGGTTGTGATAAACCGTCGTACCTTTTGTGCCGCTAATGACGTTGATTATGCTGATGTCGTATATCAAACGATTGTCTATGATGATGACCAGACATATACGAAAATTTCTACTGTTGGAAAACATGATGCAACGCAGTTTTCTGATGGGGTGATGAGTGATGCCTTGTTCACAAACGAGATTGGGGTTGGGTTATTTTTACCCGTTGCGGATTGTGTAGCGACGGTTATGTATGATCCGGTGAAGCGGTTACTTGGTCTCGTACACCTGGGTCGCCATTCAACATTTGCCGGGCTAGCATCGCAAATGATTACATATTTTACAGACCACGATAGTGATCCAAACGACATTATTGTCTGGATGGGGCCGAGTGCTCAAAAACACAGTTACCTTCTACAGTGGTTTGAATACGAAGATGATCCAGCGTGGCAGGGTTATTTTGAGAAAACTTCTGATGGCTTTTTAATAGACCTTCAAGGATATAACAAAGTGCAATACGTAAACGGCGGCGTTCTAGAAAAGAATATATTTTCCTCTGCCGTTAATACCGCAACAGACCCGAACTATTTTTCACATTCCAGTGGTGATACGAGCGGTCGCATCGCAGTTCTCGCGATGATGCGCTGATATCTGTTAGAATAGAAGACGACATGAGCAAAAAACATCTTTATATCACGACTGCCATTCCCTATGCCAACGCAAAACCACACATCGGCAATGCGATGGATTATCTCTATGCCGATATTTGGAGCCGCTATCAGAAACAACAAGGTTTTGAAGTTCGTTTTCAAGCTGGGACGGACGAGCATGGCAACAAAATTGCCGCCAAAGCTCAAGAAGCTAATATGGAGCCACAGGCTTACGTCGACAGTATGTATGGCAATTTCAAAACCATGATTGAAGCCGTTGGCGCCGAAACAACTGATTTTATACGTACGACAGACGTTCATCACCGTGCGGCAGTTCAGTATATCTGGCAAAAGCTCGCACCGTATATTTATAAAGGAAGCTATGAAGGTTGGTACTGTGTAGGCTGCGAAAGTTTTGTGACCGACAAAGAGGCAGCCGATAATAATGGTATTTGTCCTGACCACAACCAACCGTATCAACGGCTAAGTGAAGAGAACTACTACTTCAAGTTGAGTGAGTTTAGTGCGCGTATAAAAGAAGCAATCGAAACACATAAATTTGAGATTGTCCCTGAGTTTCGTAAAAAAGAATTTCTCAACTTGCTCGATAGTGGCCTGCAAGATGTGAGTATTTCCCGACCAATCAAGAATCTTAGTTGGGGCATACCTGTACCAGGCGATCCTTCTCAAATTATGTACGTATGGATTGATGCGCTCAGCAATTACATCACAGTGCTTGGGTATCCCGAAAGTGATGGTTGGCAGGACTTTTGGCCAGCTGACATACAGGTAATTGGCAAAGATATCCTACGCTTCCATGCCGCAATCTGGCCTGCTATGCTTATGGCGCTTGATTTGCCACTACCAAAGAAGTTAATGGTCCATGGATTCGTTAACGTTGGTGGTGCCAAAATGAGCAAAACGGTCGGCAATGTTATCGACCCATTTGAAATCATAGAAAATTATGGTCAAGACGCCTTTCGCTACTATTTTGCACGTCACGTACCGGCACTTGATGACGGTGACTTTACATGGGCGAAGTTTGAAGCAGCTTATAACGGTGAACTTGCCAATGATCTCGGTAACCTTGTTGCTCGCGTCAGCCGTATGGTGTTGAATTACCAAGCTGGGGTTGTCGGTGACGCCCTTCAGGCAGAACATGATGCTCAGGCTTACCGAGAGGCAATGAAGAATCTTGAGTTCAATAAAGCTATCGATGAAGTATGGTCAAGTGTTCGTTCTTTGAACCAATATCTTGAGACGGTTAAACCATGGGAAGTTGCGAAGAAACGTGAGACCGACCAAGAAGCTGAATCACATCTTGGGGAGATTTTGGCCCATTCAGTGGGCACATTGCAGCAGATTGCACACCTTCTGACGCCGTTCATACCGCATGCGGCTGGCATTATTCTAGAGACATTCCGTGATGGTGTTATCCGCGAACAACCAGCTATTTTGTTCCCGAAGAAAACGTTACACAGCGTTAATCCAGAGGTATTACAACAATAGAGATATAAGTGCGGGTGGGGTATATATATGACCCGATATGTTCCTAAACCATTCAGTCATCCAGAGGAATCTATCACTGGTTTGAGTGTCATTGCTAATCCAAACAATCCACGAGTGCGGATTGAATCTGAACGATTAGAAACAGGCTCGACTATATACAGTGTAACGAGCCCAATTCCGTTAGGACGAGCCGCAATTGCGCAGTTACTGTGTTTTCCACTTGGGGAGGCACCTGATTGGAAACATGCCATGCGCGGACTCCGAGATATCAGCTATCCGAGTCGTAGCATCGCAAAGCTACACCAATCGCCTACCAGTAGGCGGCGCTTAGGTGCTCTGAGGCCTGCGTCCAAAGAGCTGGCACTTATTCTTGAGAGGAATCAGGATTATGAAGAGCGAGCAGTGAAGATACCAGTGTTCTCTGATGGACAAGCGATAGAATACACAGAGGCGCAACTGTCAAAGAAAAACCCCGTTGATGTCATGAAATTACTCACGAGGGTCGATGAGAGCTCTGATACGTATCGACGTCTTGAGCTGTTATCAGCGACGTCGCCTGACGAGACTATGCTCCCAATAATCGATGAAGAGACCCAGTATGAGATTCAAAATAGAGCGATGCTCGATGAGGTTTCGGGGCTTGCTCGTGTTGACGCGGTTCATGGTCTTCTCGATGAGATTTTTACAGGACTTCGTGAAGAACCAACACTCGACGGTGTGCGTATCTTGGGTGGTGGCTTTGATTCGTCAGTACTCGTTCGAACGGAAGATATCCCAGAGTATCTTCGCGGAAGAAATACCAATAACGTAAGAGTTATGCTTGGCTCAGAACTCCGTGACGCTGATCGCAAGACGGGACTTGCGAGACGTCGTGTCACATTTCTTTCCCGAAGAGATGGGGCATTCGTTGCTCAGCCACGTATATCATGGACGAAAGATGCAGACGGAGTCACGCGACGATTCATTTTCCCTACGAGCCAGAATGAGCGATCATTACTACACCCAATCATCGCTCGATCAAGTAGTCTGCTGGGTGCTGCTCTTGTCGCAAACCGCTTCGGATCAGCGTATGACATTGACTACAACGATGAACTTGAAAGGTTAACTAGGCAGCAAAGTAAATATGCTGCACCACTTGCTCGTGCGGGTCTGCTTGCGCTCGTTCTACATGCCAAGCAGGAGAGAATCCTTGGCGATTCCTATTTTACGGCAATGGAAGAGCGCGCAGTACAATAGAACTATGGATGCTTTACGATTTACCGATACACACTGCCATATTCACGACCCGGAATTTTTCCCGGATGGCGGACAGGCTGAGTATGAGCGCGCGCTTGAAGCAGGTGTACACCGTATGCTTTGTGTTGGGACCGATGTTCGAAGTTCACAACAAGCTGTGACGTTTGCATCAATCCACGAGGCGGCGTTCGCAGTTATTGGTATTCACCCTCATGACGCTAAGGTTGGCCTTGGTGCGGTTGATGAGCTAAAGAAAATAGTACCAGGCTCAGTCGTCGGCATTGGTGAAATCGGACTTGATTATCATTACGATAATTCGCCACGCGCGGAACAACGCGAGATGCTTCATGCGCAATTAGAACTGGCGAAACAACACGATTTACCTATAAGTTTTCATATTCGCGATGCATTCGATGATTTTTGGCCCATTTTCGACCAGTATCAGGGGTTGAGAGGTGTATTACACAGTTATACTGATAATCTGTCAAATATGGAGAAGGGCTTGTCTCGTGGTCTTCTGGTGGGTATAAATGGTATAACAACCTTTGCAGAAGATCGAATTCCGATAGCAAACGCCGTTCCACTCGAGAGTATCCTACTAGAAACAGATGCACCTTTCTTGACACCTAAGCCACATCGTGGTACAGTGAATGAGCCAGCGTTTGTAACATATGTTGCTAGGTTTGTGGCTGAACTCCGCTCTATCTCTCCCCAGGAGCTCTCACACATCACCGAAAAAAACGCACAAAAACTCTTTTTCTAAAACGAACCGCAAAAAAATACCAACGATGTGGGCGGAGAGATATATGAATTTAACTGACAGAAACTCACAGACTGCCGACCCCGAACAATGGATGCGGGAGCATTTAACGGATGAAAAAATCAATGAAGCGTCATTAGACACTAGGACTGGAACGCTTGATTTGCACCGCGAAACTACACCTGACTCAACTATTTTTGACCGTATGAACCTCGAACAGCGTGCATTAAACTTGCACGGTAGCGTCCCTGGTGTTGAAGCGCCAACCGGCTTGCATGCTACTGAATCACCAGAACTACTGGCTTCACAGGAATACGCTCGTTTTGTGAATGATATTAGCACCATTACTCCTCAGGTTGCTAAAGTACGACAGCTTATGATTGAACATCCGAACCAAAGCGATTGGGTCGTAGCAGCATAGGGGACAATATATGTCACTAATTTCGCGCGCACTAGAACTTATCACCGGCGCCCCTGCCGGTACAAAACGTCCGCTCAATAAACTGACCGAACGACAGTTGATAGAACTCGAAAATGAAATCGGTCGCGAGTTGTTCGGCCCAATTCCTGCAGGACACCGACGTGATTTCTTTTGTCTCGACGAACGAACATGGGTATGGCATGAGGAATGGAAAGATGTTGACAATAAGACACAGGTCTCGACTACCCGGTATGAGGTCCAGCCTGGCGGAATTTTGAAGGTGCAAAGTGGGCGCGTCTATAAATACATTGAAGGCGAAGAACTAAAGAACTTAGCGATTGCCGTTCGTATGTATTACGAACAGATTATGCGACGTATTTATAAACTTGACCCATATACTGGCCAGCCACTCCGTGACGTGCCACCTGCTACAATATAAGTAGTATGGGTGAGGAAATTGTTTATCTTGACCACGCAGCAGCTACCCCGCTTGATAGCCAGGTAGTTGCAGTCATGCAGCCGTATTTCACAGAGGTGTTTTATAATCCATCAGCAAGTTATGAGGGTGGCCGGATGGCAAAAGTAGCGCTCGAAACCGCTCGCCGTGATTGTGCAGCTATACTCGGTGCAAAATCAGATGAAATTATATTTACAGCTGGCGCAACTGAATCAGTGGCAATGGCGCTGAGAGGCGTGTTGCAAAGTGGCGGGCATGCTGTTATCGGAGCAACCGAACATGCTGCTGTTCGTGCTGCTGTTGAAGAATTCCCACATGATTTTGCCGCCTCTGACCAACGTGGCGTTATCACACCAGAAGCAGTCAAATCTGCTCTGCGAGACGATACGATTGTTGTGAGTGTGGCGCTCGCAGATAGTGAATTTGGTACTGTTCAGTCGTTGCGTGATATTGCAGCAGTACTAGAGTTAGTGCGCGACGAACGTCGAACAGCAGGCAACAGTACTCCGTTATGGCTTCATTGTGACGCCTCACAGGCAGCAACCTCACTTGACCTTAAGGTCTCGCGCTTGGGTGTTGATATGTTGACGCTCAACGCTGCAAAGTGCTATGGTCCGAAACAGACAGGACTTCTCTGGATGAAACCAGCCATTATACTTGCACCATTTCTTGGTGGTGGTGGCCAAGAACGTGGTCTGCGAAGTGGCACAGAAAATGTAGCTGCAGCGGTTGGTTTTGCGCGCGCCCTCCAGCTTGCACAAGCAAACCGTCACGCAGAAAATGAACGGCTGTCGTTGCTGCGTACAATTCTTTCTGATGAGCTCACGAATTCTATCGTTGGTCTCGTTATTGACGGTAATCTCAAAAAACATTTGCCAGGTCATTTGCATATTCATGTCCCAGGACTCGATGCCGAGCGCGTTGTCTTCCACTTAGACAGTAAGGGCGTGTATGTTGCGACAGGTGCTGCATGTGCGGCGAACAAAGCGACACGTTCGCCAGCACTTGAAGCGGTCGGCATGACACCCGAAGAGGCTGACGGTAGTCTCCGCTTTACACTCGGAAAGTTAAATGATGAAGCGCAGATTCGACGAGTCGTGCCAGTTATAGTGAATGCCATACAAACGGAGCGATTGCTATGAAACGGCTACTTATATTGGTTGTAATCTTTGTTATTCTCGCAACGACGATATTGCCTCTTTATTTGGGCCCCAACGATATCGCTGACTGTTCAGCCCCAACTACCAGTGGTCGCTGCCAACGAGTTGATGCAATAGTCGCTGTGAGTGGTGGTGATACTCTTGCCCGAGCCGATGAAGCCATTAAACTGTACGAGGCTGGTTGGTCAGACTTAGTAATTTTCTCTGGAGCTGCCCTCGACAAAACCGGTCCATCTAACGCGAGTAGTATGCGTAAACAGGCAATTGCCGCAGGGATATCGGCCGACCATATTTTAGTTGAAGAGGAGAGTACAACCACGGCTGAAAATGCGCGAAATACCGCTCGTTTACTTGAAGAGCGTTCATTGTCGCGTATCATGCTTGTGACATCGGCATACCATCAACGTCGTGCCAGTATTGAATTCTCTAAGTACCTTAGTGAGGGCACGGCAATCGTCAATCATCCCGTCGCAAATGATAATCAGTGGTCAAGCTGGTGGTGGCTAACGCCATATGGCTGGTGGTTAGGGCTTGGGGAAATTGCGAAGATTATTTTTGCGGGATTCGCATCACTATGACCTCAGTGTTTGTTGGTATGAGTGGAGGTGTCGATAGCTCGCTGACAGCAGCACTTCTGAAAGAACAGGGCTATGCAGTTACAGGCGTATTCATGAAGAACTGGACACAAGATTTACCAGGAATGCGTTGTCCGTGGGCTGACGATCTTGCCGATGCAAAACGGGTAGCGGTTCAACTAGGAATTCCGTTCAAAGTCTATGATTTTCAAACAGAGTATCGGCAAAAAGTTGTTGACTATATGATTGAGGAATATCGTCTTGGCCGCACGCCAAATCCTGACATCATGTGTAATCAAGAGGTGAAGTTCAAGCTGTTTTTAGAAGCCGCGCTTACTGATGGTGCTGAGATGATTGCGACCGGACATTACGCAAAGGTAGGCGATAGTCGACTGTATAAAGCGGCTGATGAGCTCAAAGACCAGACCTATTTTCTGTACCGCGTAAAAAGCGAAGCACTTGAAAAAACACTGTTTCCACTCGGCGAGTTTACGAAGACAGAAGTGCGACATATGGCTGAAGAACGTGGTCTTACGACGGCACAAAAGAAAGATAGTCAGGGAATTTGCTTCGTTGGTTCTATCGGTATCCGCGACTTTTTGAGTGAATTTGTTGAAACTGTGCCAGGTGAGATTATTGAAAAGGAATCGAACGAAGTGGTCGGTCATCACGATGGCGCAATTTTTTACACTCTAGGCCAGCGTCACGGTCTTGAGCTTGGTGGTGGGATGCCGTATTACGTTGTTGGCAAAGATATGGATAAGAATGTCGTCTACGTGAGTCGCAATTTGAACGATGACTCAATGTGGCGTCACGAAGTGATTCTTCAACAACTACACTGGATCAATGAGGCACCAGTTGATAGTGAACAGTTACATGTTCGCATGCGTCACAGAGGCCGTTTGTTGCCAGCACGGCTTGAAGGTGAGCGGTTATTGCTCGATGAACCTGAGCGAGCGGCGACAGCCGGCCAGTCAGCTGTTATCTATCGTGGCGAGGAAGTTCTAGGCGGCGGAATTGTTAGCTAATCTGGTATACTAAAACAGATATGAATGCGCAAACTATACGTAACGAATACATCAAGTTTTTTGCTGAACGCGGGCATAGCGTTATTGCGCGTGCGCCATTAGTGCTTCAGGGCGATCCAACGACATTATTTACTGGCTCAGGTATGCAGCCAATGATTCCATACTTGCTCGGCGAGCCACATCCAAAAGGGAAGCGAATAGTCGATAGTCAAACGTGCTTACGCGCGCAGGATATTGACGATATAGGTGATAACCGGCATACGACATTTTTTGAAATGCTTGGTAACTGGAGTATGGGTGATTATTTCAAAGCAGAACAAATCCCGTGGATGTTTGAATTTTTGACAGAAGTCGTTGGGCTTGATCCAAGCAAACTGTACGTAACATGCTACATCGGCAACGAAGAGTTTGGTATTCCAAAAGATACCGAAGCTGCTGAGCTGTGGGTAAAACTATTTGCCGACAAAGGACTCAGTAGTGGTATGGCGGACATCGGTAGCCAGGAGGCTGGTTCACAACGGGGCATGAACCCTGGTGAGCGAATCTTCTTTTACGACGGTAGCAAAAACTGGTGGAGTCGTAACGGGAGCGAAGCGAATACCCCAGTCGGGGACCCATGTGGTCCAGACAGTGAGTTCTTTTATGAGTTTGACTTTATTGAGCACGACACGAAGTATGGTGAAAAATGTCATCCGAACTGCGACTGTGGTCGGTATATGGAAGTTGGAAATAATGTCTTTATGGCATACAAGAAAGTGGCCGAAGGACAGTTTGAAGAGCTGGCACAAAAAAATGTTGACCACGGCTCGGGCCTAGAGCGAATTGCTGCCGCTGCCATAAACAGCCCTGATATGTTTAAGATTTCTCTCATGTGGCCAATTATCGAAAAGCTTGAGGAGCTGAGTGGTAAGAACTATGAAAATCATACCGAAAGTATGCGCGTGATTGCTGACCACCTTCGTGCAGCAACCTTTTTGGCTGTTGATGGTTGTGTGCCGAATAACAAAGAACAGGGCTACGTCATGCGTCGGCTGATTCGCCGTGCAATTCGTTATAGTTTTGACCTTGGTATTGAGCAGAATTTCCTCGAAACAATCGTGCCAGTTATTGCTGATATGTATCACGCAGATTTTCCTGAAGTCGCCCAGAATCGCGACAATGTTATTGCCGTACTCGTCAAAGAGGAAAAAGCCTTTCGTTTAACTTTGCGTAAAGGCTTGCAAGAGTTTGAAAAAAAATTTGGAGTATGGGGAATGGTAGACAACTCAATTGTTTACGACCATAGTCGCGCTAGAGAAGTGCAATTTAAACAAGATTTGGATGGAGAAACGGTATTTAAACTTTATGATACGTATGGTTTTCCTGCTGAGCTAGTTTACGAAGAGGCATACAAACGTGGAATTGCAGTTTCTGACCAATCAAGGAATCGGTTCGCTGACCTGATGGAAGAGCAAAGAGAAAAGTCACGTACTGCCACTAAGGGTTCATTCAAGGGCGGGCTAGAAGGGCATGACCTGATTCATCTCAAATATCACACCGCGACACACCTGCTTCAGTCAGCACTCCGTGAAGTCTATGGCGAAGGCGTGCGCCAGCATGGTAGTAACATTACCACCGAACGCCTGCGTTTCGACTACAGCTATGACGGTAAAATGACGCCTGAAGAAAAACAGCGTGTTGAAGATTTGGTAAACGGTTGGATTCAGGAAGATGCACCGGTGAAATTCACGCTATATCCAACTCAGGAAGCGCTCGACATGGGTGCGATTGGTCCGTTTGGCGAACGCTATGACGAAACAGTCAAAGTCTATCAGATGGGTCCCGATGACCATATTGTCAGTCTTGAGATTTGTGGCGGGCCGCATGTTGACCATACTGGTCAACTTGCAGAGGACGGGAAACATTTCAAAATCATCAAAGAAGAGTCGAGCTCGGCTGGTATCCGACGCATAAAAGCGCAACTAGTATAAAATTTCTGTAATATATCTCACAGAATCTGGCTACAAACTCCAACTGCTGTTACAATAAGCATAAGTTTGAAGTGAGCAAATAATAAAGAGTTTAAAGAAAAGAGGACTAGATGCGCGATTTGCGCGGATTATTTACCCTTGGCCGGTCTTTTGACATGTCTATTTCACCACGTTCAACGCGCTCGTCGCAGTATAAACGCCGCAACAGGGTTCAACGTATTAAAGGCTTATTTATCCTGGCTGGTCTTGTTGCTAGTAGCATTCTCTTACCTCTTGCCCAAGCTCTTCCTGGTGATTACACGTGGCAGAAAGCCAATACTAATCTGACAGGTGATCGAATGCCGTGGCAATCTATCGCTAGCTCCGCCGATGGTACGAAACTCAGTGCTGTTCCATACGGTGGTTATATTTATACCTCCACCGACTCTGGTGCAACCTGGACTGAACAAACAGCC
>CAZHVV010000004.1:42107-102139 GCA_964536265.1 uncultured Candidatus Saccharibacteria bacterium
GTGTCACTTGGACAGAACAAATTGCCGCCGGAGTACACGAGTGGAGCTCTATTGCCAGTTCTGCAGATGGCACGAAACTTATCGCCGCTGTGTATGACGGCTACATCTACACTTCCTCTGACTCGGGTGCTACCTGGAGTGAGCAAATCGCTGCGGGAGCATACTGGTGGGGCTCTGTTGCTAGCTCCGCCGATGGTACGAAACTCAGTGCTGTTGTAAACGGTGGCTATATTTATACCTCCACCGACTCCGGTGCAACCTGGACAGAACAAACTGCGGCCGGTTCACGGTCCTGGCGGTCTATTGCCAGTTCTGCAGATGGCACGAAACTTACTGTCGCTGTGTATGACGGCTACATCTACACTTCCTCTGACTCGGGTGCTACCTGGAGTGAGCAAACAGCCGCCGGCTTACATTATTGGTCATCTATCGCAAGCTCTGGTGATGGCAAGGTGTTGGCTGCGCTAGATCCTAATGATAGCGGCTACATCTACACTTCCTCTGACTCGGGTGCTACCTGGAGTGAGCAAACAGCCGCCGGCTCACGACAATGGTATTCACTTGCCTTCTCCTCTGATGGCACGAAGCTGACAGTAGCTGCTCATAAAGGTGGCATTTACCTCGGCTCCATGGAAGGCCCCACGGCTCCTACAACTGATTCCTTTGACTTTGGGACGCTGATTGCCCCTACGGACGTTCATGCGACCGTCTCTCAAACACTGCTTTCTGTCATGTCCTCTGAGTGCTATACCATTACTCCTAGCAGTACTGCTGTTCTCAGTCCCGCAGGTCTTACTGTACCGGAAACAAATGTCACACTCCTCGGAGGTATTGCGTTTAACGTGACCTGCGACAGTCCAGGCGGTTCAACTGATGCAACTGTTACGCTCGGTTCCTACTATAGTGACACCTCAAAACTTCGTATTTACAAGAGAGTTGATAGTTCAAGTACACTAGAGGATATTACTGAACAAGTGACCATTACTAACACAACCAGCTCCTCAAATATGCCTATCACTAATGTCAGTTATACACTCGTTGATGGCGGTGCGTTCGACGAAGATGGTATCGTCAATGGCACGATTGTTGATCCGCTTTATATTGGCGTTGTTGCGGGCTCCACAAGTACTACACCTACCTTAGCTGATACTGGTGAAAATATGTTCAGCATCGTCATAGGTGCAGCTATGGCCACACTTGCAGGGGTATATCTGTTCAGTAGAGGTTACATTATTTGTAGTGGTCAGAAGCGTTGATTGCCCAACTTACTTTGCTACAGATACGGTGACGTTGTATAATCATAAGAAGCATGATACTCGACAAACTCAAACAACGGCTCCCATCAAAAAAAAGCCAGACTGACAACGTGTTAGTTGGACTCGACATTGGTACTGAATATGTGAAAGCACTCATCGCACGCGTTGAAGGTGAAACAATAGAAATTATAGGAGTTGGACGTGCCCACCAGGACCTCGATGATATGCACTCTGGTGCAATTGCTGACATTGGCGGAGTAGTGCGTAACTGCGAAGAAGCACTTGCACAAGCCGAAGAACAAGCAGGTATACAAGGCAAGAAAGCGATTATCGGTATAGCAGGAGAGTTGGTAAAGGGGTTGACTAGTACTATTCGCTACAAACGACCGCAACCTGATCGTGTGCTGGATGCTAGCGAGATGGAATTCATTATTGAAAAGGTTCAAGAACGTGCGCAACTGAAAGCGCAAAAACAGATAGCACTCGAGACGGGCAATGAGGAAGTTGAAGTGAAACTCGTTAACTCAGCTATTGTCAGTATTCATATTGACGGCTATAAAGTATCAAACCCTATGGGCTTTCAAGGGAAAGACGTTGCGATTCAGATATACACGGCGTTTGCACCAATGGTACATATTGGGGCACTTGAGCGAACTGCTGGTGAACTCGACCTTGATCTTATCGCTGTTGCAGCAGAACCATTCGCTGTTTCACGAAGTATGTTAGGAACAGATGCAAGCAGTAATTTCACGGCCATTCTAGCTGACGTTGGTGGCGGTACGACCGACATTGCAGTCGTCAATGATGGTGGCGTTGAAGGTAC
Source organism: uncultured Candidatus Saccharibacteria bacterium (assembly GCA_964536265.1). Classification (GTDB taxonomy): domain Bacteria; phylum Patescibacteriota; class Saccharimonadia; order Saccharimonadales; family Saccharimonadaceae; genus JAPUDS01. The sequence continues at coordinate 44,187 of CAZHVV010000004.1, forward strand.
GAAGATGTTCGGCATTGGTGGACGCAGTTTCACTCGGACAATTGCCAGTGATCTTGATTTGAGCTACGCCGACGCCGAAAAACTAAAGGTCAACATCGATGATGAGAAACTACGTGAATCAGTCGTAAAGGAGCTCAATGCGTCGATTGATAAGACACTTGACGTGTGGCTTGGTGGTGTTGAACTTGCCTTGAGCGAATTTGATTCTGTTGATCATTTGCCAAATCGTATCTTGCTCTGCGGTGGTGGTGCGAGCCTCCAGCGACTTGTGCATGCGCTCGAAACACAAGATTGGTACAAAGACTTACCATTTACAAAGAAACCGACAGTCCAGCATATTACGCCGAGTGACGTTATGGGTATTACTGACAAAACAGGCGATGCTGCTGACCATACCTATGTGACAGCTATGGGCTTGCTCAGAGTCGGCTATGATACCATAGTAGGCAGCAGTGATGCTGACAACATCAAGGATAAATTAAATCGACTTCTCCGCGTATGAAAAAAGATGTTATTTATATCGATATCGAAGACGATATCACCGCAATCATTGACAAAGTCAAAAGTGCAAAAGCGCCAATTGTTGCATTGGTTCCACCGAAACGAGTCGGTGTTCTTCAAAGTACTGTAAACCTGAAGTTGCTTCAACGAGCAGCGACTAGTGCCGACAAACGTGTCGTGCTGATTACGAACGATCAAGCTCTGACTGCGCTTGCTGCAGGTTTGTCGATACCAATTGCCAAGAATCTACAGAGTAAACCTGAGATTGCTCCACTAACTGCACTTGACGCAGATGACGACGATATTATCAACGGCGCGGATTTGCCAGTTGGTGAATTTGCTGATGCGGCAAAAGGCGTTGAATCAAAGGGTACTGCGAGTGACGAGTTTAAACATCCAGTTGAAGCAGTTGGCGCAGCCGCCGCTGCGAGTGCAGCTGCCAAAGCATCGAAAAAAGGTGGAGTGAAGATTCCGAATTTCGATACATTCCGTAAGAAACTTTTCCTGTTTGGTGGTCTTGGGGTCGTAGTCATCGGATTTTTAGTCTGGGCAATCTTCTTTGCTGGAAGTGCCACTATTGCTATCACGGCTCGAACGAACATTATCAATATCTCTAAATCGCTACAGTTAACACCAAATGCGACACTTGATGCGAAACAAGGTGTTGTTGCTCCTGTTGTGAAGCAAACAAAGAAATCAAGCACCGTTGATTTTGAAGCGACTGGTAAAAAAGATGTCGGCGATAAGGCAACGGGGACGATGAAATTGACCAGAACATCAGTATCTAGCAATCCTATAACAGTCCCAACTGGCACGAGTTTCACGAATGGCGCAATCACCTTCGTAAGTGTTGAGGCGGCTACTCTAGCCGGTACTAGTGTTGGACCAGGTGGAATTGTTCAAGACACCGCTACTGTGCGCGTCCAAGCTGCCGTCATAGGTGAGGAATCGAACGTATCTGCTCGTAGCTATAGCTCAAACGTCGGTGGTTTTAGCTCACAAGGAAGTGTAATGGCTGGAGGCACAAAACGACAGATTACTGTAGTTTCGGCTGACGATATTGCTAAGGCCCAGGAAGCGCTGAAGACACAAGATTCAAATACCGTGAAGACCGAGTTAACGAAACAATTCACCGCTGACGAAATTGCCATGCAAGAAGGATTTATTGTTGATGCTGTCGCTCCGGTCAGCGTGCCAGCTGTTGATCAGGAGGCAACAACAGCAAAATTATCACAAGAGACAACCTATACGTTAGTTGGTCTAAAACGTGGCGACCTCAAGACAGTCTATACCGAATATCTCAATGCCCAGATAGGGAACGATAGTTCACAAAAAGTCTATGAGTATGGCGAAAACGCAACACAGTTCTCGCAGTTTTCGAAGACGGATACTGGGTATACTGCGAAGGCAACAGCTGCCGCGCAAGTTGGTCCAAATATCGACAGCGCTGCTCTGGCAGAAGAGCTCAAAGGCAAGCGTCGTGGTGAGGTTCAACAAGTTGTAGAGGCAATTCAGGGCGTGGAAAACGTCGATATCAAATTGTCGCCATTCTGGGTTACTCGGGTGCCAAACAATACCGACCAGATTAACGTGACATTTGCACTAAAAAATGACAAATAACCCCGAAATACTACTAGCTCTCGATGTGGGTGCGTCTCGGATTGGCGTGGCGAAAGCTGACTCTGTTACACGAATCCCATTTCCTATTGGGACATTGTTAGTTGATGGTCTTGAGTTTGATCACTTCACTGAGATGATAGCCGAACATCAACCTGTGGCGCTTGTTGTGGGTTACCCGCGCAACCAAGCGGGTGGAACGACTGAACAGACTACGTATGTCGAACAGTTTGCCAAACAACTTGAACGCTACCAGTTGCCAGTTATCTTCCAAGACGAATCACTCACATCTGTGATTGCCGAAAAGCGGCTTCAAGAACGGGGCAAGTCATATGTAAAAGCCGATATCGACGCCGAGGCTGCAACGATTATTTTGAATGATTATTTGGAGAAAAAATATGGATATTAAACCACCCCCAAAACGTCCTGTATCACAAGTACCACCCGTGCCACCGGTTGTTGATCCTGCGCCGATATTACCCCCTATCGATGAACCAAATGAGGCGAAGCTGCCGGAAAAGAAACACTTCTCGCGTACCAAGAAAATCATACTTTGGATTGTAGGTATTTTGGTGGTTATTTTACTTGCCGTCGGTAGTGTTGTTGGCTGGTATTTCTGGTCACTCACACCCCGTAGTAGCGACACGGCTGCACAAAGTGTGACGATTGAAAGTGGCATGACGCCAGCTGAGATTGGTGCCTTACTCGAGGAGAAAGCCATTATTCGTAATGCCGCTGCGTTCGAATGGTATGTTCGTCTGAACGGTGTCAATAATGCTTTACAAGCCGGAAAATACAAACTCACCGCCAATCAGTCTGTCGGTGACGTTGTCGGCCATTTGACGCGAGGCGAGAACGATACGTTTAACGTTATCATTATTCCAGGGATGACTCTCGACAAACTTGCTGACCCTACAGTGAAAAAGAGTCTTGCAGCGCAAGGGTATACGCCGGAAGAAATCACACAAGCGTTTGCGGCTTCATATGATTCACCTTTGCTCGCTGACCGCCCAGTTGGAGCTACTCTAGAAGGCTATATCTTCCCGGAGACGTATCAGGTACGAGCAAGCGATAGCCTGCAGAGCCTTATCCAGCGTTCGATTGATGAACTATATAACCAGCTTCAAGCCGAGAACTTGATTAGTAAGTTTACGGAGCGTGGCTTGACTATTCATCAGGCCATCACGCTAGCATCGATTGTTCAAAAGGAAGTAAGTAACGTCGATGATCAGCCACAAGTCGCACAGGTCTTTTTGAAGCGTCTGAACGAAGACACGGTGCTTGGCTCTGATGTTACGGCTCTCTATGGGGCACAGAAAGATAAGGTGAGCTTACCGACTGATGCTGGCCAGGCGGCAGTGATTGCAATCAATCATGATTCGCCTTATAACACCCGTATGTACAAAGGTCTGCCGCCAGGACCAATTGCCAACATGAACTTCAGTGCGCTTCAAGCAGTCGCTAACCCTGCAGCAGGCGATTATCTGTATTTCGTCGCTGGTGACGGCGAAGACCAGGGCAAGACGTTCTTCTCACGCACATACGAGGAACATCAGGCAGCAATTGCTGCGCATTGCCATGTTTTGTGCTCACAATAGTACTAGAGAATGAATTGACATAAAAAGCAAGGTTTAGTACAATAGAGTACGTCTAATCAGTGCATACCAGTTTTTACCTGTCTGAATAAGAATAAGGTAACTGCGTGGGAACAGTGTGCTTTGAGCAGACTTACCAAGAAAATCGTACGAGCGCTACAACGTACATATCAGCACTTAAGCATAACTTAATAAAGAAATGGTCGATTGCGCTCTGTTCTTGCCCTGCGGGTTCTACAAGAAGCAAGATGAGTAATGGTAATGTTGTCTGGTAACAGATGACACGGAGAATTTGTATCAAACCTTTTCGATCAGCTTCGGCTGACATCACATCGAATACACCTGTGGACATGAGTCCAACGGTTTCCCTATATCGCCGAAAGGCAAAAAATTCCAAAAAATTGGCGAATGCATTTATGTATTCGTCTGTACTTGTTTTAATTGCATCCATTGCTTCTATTAGCTATCGACCACCGGTCGACACAGCGTATAGCGCAAGCGATGTTGATAATTTTGGAGCAACTGCCTCTGCTGAGGTTTCTAAACCGTCAGTTGACCAGTTAGCTGTCGCGAATCTGGCAGCTAGTACTGCCGCAGTAGCAGGCTTATCTGTGGCAGATGAAGTCGCAAACATGTCAATTAGTCTTAATGCAAAGAGTGAGTTGGCTCAGGCAGACGAAACGGTTATCACAAAGCCGCAAGTCTTCGAACCAACGATTTCTAAAGCCTTTTCCACTTATGCGACGGTCGTAGGTGACACCACGACATCATTGGCGGCTGCATATGGCATCACAGCTGAAACACTGCGATGGGCAAATAACCTCACGAGTGATGCGTTAACACCAGGCACTAGTCTTATCATCCCTACTGTTGATGGCGTGGTGTATACCACAAAAGACGGTGATACAATCGCCGCGGTTGCCGCGAAATACAAGGCCGACGAAGCGCGTATCATTAGTAAAAATGACCTGGAGTTAACGGGACTTGTTGCTGGCCAGAAGATTTTATTGCCAGCCGGTACCTTACCTGAAAATGAGCGCCCAGGCTACGTCGCACCACGAAGTACTCGGATTACCAGAAGTGTTCCAGGTGCAACTGGCCAAGTTAGTCTTGGTTATGCTGTTCAAGCTGGTAACAGATATGGCTACGGCTACTGTACATGGTATGTATATAATGTCGTGTTGAATTTGGTGGTCCATTCGGTGGTTTCGGGGGTAATGCTTCCTCGTGGGCCTACGCTGCGCGTGCAAGTGGTTACCTCGTTAATCACACCCCTGCAGTTGGCGCTGTTATGCAAAACGGTGGTGGTGCAGGTCACGTCGCAGTTGTTGAAGAGCTACGTGATGACGGCAGCATACGCGTTTCAGAAATGAACTACTACGGTGGCGGTGGTGGCTGGAATCGTGTCAGCTCTCGTACACTTGATGCTGGCGCTGCCGCAGCATATACCTTTATTCATTAAACCCCTTTTATATTGCAATTTCTATCTCCGCCTCGCTTCAGAGGCGGAGATTTCTTTTTCAGAGGTAAACAGGGTACAATATAGGCACTATGTTTGTTGATACAGCTATTGTGAAGATTGTTGCTGGCCGCGGTGGTAACGGTGCGGTGAGTTTCCTGCAGGAAAAATTTGTCGATAAGGGCGGTCCAGATGGTGGCGATGGTGGCGATGGTGGCGACGTCATCTTTCAGGCTGACGACAACGTCAATACACTCATTGACTTTCGTATGCGACAAGAGCTGAAAGCAAACCACGGTCAGGCTGGTGATCAGCGTAAAATGCATGGTCGTAACGGTGCAGATGCACTTATTAAAGTACCTGTCGGTACGGTCGTTACCCGTGATGGTATTGTTATTGCGGATTTAACCGTAAATGGCGAACAAGCGATTATCGCAAAAGGCGGTGACGGTGGCTTCGGTAACGCCCATTTTAAGAGTTCAGTTCGTCAAGCACCACGTGTTGCTGAGCTTGGTGAAGAAGGTGAACAATTTGAAGCCCACCTCGAGCTAAAACTTCTGGCGGATGTGGGGCTTGTCGGCTTCCCAAATGCTGGCAAATCAACATTTTTGAGCGTCGTGACGAATGCAACACCAGAAATTGCTGACTACGCATTTACAACCTTAACACCGAATCTTGGTGTGGCAGATATTGACGACACTAGCCTGTTGATTGCCGATATCCCTGGTCTCATCGAAGGGGCAGCCGAAGGGAAGGGGCTGGGCGATGCGTTCTTGCGACACATTGAGCGTACTGCTGTTATCCTCCACCTTATTGATGCCTACCAGGAAGATCCAGATGTTGCCTATAAAACGATTCGCTCGGAACTTGCGAAATACAGCCCTACTATAGCCGCTCTTCCTGAGATAGTTGCGCTTACGAAGATTGAAGGCTTCGACAGCGAGCTACTAGCTATGCAACAGAGCACTCTTCAGGCCGTCGTACCACCAGAAGTGCCTGTGATGGCTATTTCGTCACAAAGTCACACTGGACTCAAAGAATTGCTTCGTGAGCTTGCATCTGCCGTTAAAACGGCCCGCAATGCTGAAGTCGACGTAGTTGAACCAGAAGAACTTATCCCGACAATTACCCTTAGTGATCGTGAACAAGACGATGCTTGGAAAGTTGAAAATGACGAAGACAAATTTGTTGTCACTGGTGTTAAAATCGAGAAATTCGCTCGTCGTACTGACCTTGAAAATATCCATAGTGTAAACCGTTTACGTGATATCATGCGCAAAATGGGCATTGTTCATGAACTTCTGCGCCATGGAGCAAAGGGTGGCAGTATCGTTCGCATTGGTTTAGTTGAATTTACTCTCAACGAACAGTAAACGGATATGTGCGCGACAGCCGGCTGCGTGTGACGTTGTCGAGCTTCATAACCTCTGCAAGGGTGACGCAGCGGTCAAGACCTGTGTAGCGAAGTAGCTCTTCAAGTTCACTAAAACATGGGTAGGGGTGAAACCATACACTTTCGCGTACCATACTAAACCCAAGTCGCTTGAGTTGTTCGACGAAAAGCCGACGTTCGGCAGCCTTGGTACGAGGGACATCATACGTGACCATACGCCACAAACCATCCCATTTGACTGGCTCAGGTATGGTGATGGTATTGAGTTGGGCGCGCTGTAGTCGGTGGATGCCCTTCACACTGAGCTGTAGCTTTATTTGCTTTGTACCCTTTGTAATCTCAACCAGTTGTTGCCGATGGAATTCGGCGCAGACTCGTTTAAGGGTAGCGGTACTTAGCTTATCGAGGCCGAGCGTTCGGAGTGCGCTTGGCAGGGAAGTGGCCTCGCACACCACTCCACTTAGTCCGTTCTTGCCAATCTGGCCAAGACTCACATATACCGCTTGCTTCGTCGTCATCTAAACTACCTGTACCCTTTCTATATTATCCATTATAGCACACGTATACAAAAATGCACAATACTTTTAACATCTGTTATGTATGCCAAATTCTAGTAATTTACAAAATATATTGACAAAATAGTACTAACCTGCTATAATACACATCAATCCTTGGTTGAGGAAGATATTTCCTCCCGAGGGCGAAACTTAACATGTCAGATAGAGAACCTTTTGTCGGCCTGGGTGGGTGTGTTGTTATAACATACCTAGCCAGGCCAACGAAAGGACCTGCCATGAGCCCTCCGCTCACCGCAACCACCATCAACAAGTGAACCGACGCCGGCGTCCTGGACAGGAACATTTCTTAAGGAGACTGATGAAGCGAGCGTTTTAGGGGCTATGGAAGCATTGCCCCGCACCAAGCTTTCCTAGCAAATACAAGCTAGAGCGTCCCTAGCAAGGACGCCAACATCCACTCGTAGAAAGGCGGCGCCCAATGACGCGCGAAAGACAGTCGTAAGCAGTCTTGCAGTACCTGGATGACGTCCAGGCTTTGCCTCGGTTTGTTTGGAAACCTTGGGCTAGGCTTCGCCTAGTATGCTGCGGCGCAGCGAGCGGTCGGTCACCAGCAGGTGGCGGGGCTCGTCCCCGCCACCTGTGGCCATTACCCATTCAACTCTATCGACATGTTTCGTATTAACCGAGCACTCCACTGTGGGTGCTCTTCTCTTTTACTACACCCCTCATTTCCATAAATGCTATGCTAGAAGCATGACATTTTTCTTTTATGACCTTGAAACCTCCGGCCTGAACTCTCGGGCGCAACGAATCATGCAGTTTGCTGGACAACGTACCGACAGCGACCTGAAGCCGGTCGGTGAGCCAGTCAATATACTTGTCAAACTATCGGATGATATCCTCCCTGAGCCATTCGCTATCACTGTGACAGGTATAACACCACAAATGACGCTGAGCGATGGGCTGACCGAGCCGGAATTCGCAAAATTCATCACTGAAGAGGTATTTACGCCAGGTACAGTCGCAGTTGGATACAATAACGTTCGATTCGACGATGAATTTATCCGTCACACGCTATGGCGCAATTTCTACGACCCATACGAGTGGGCATGGAGTGACAATCGTGGACGTTGGGATATCCTTGATGTTGTTCGGATGACACGGGCACTCCGTCCAGATGGAATCCAGTGGCCTGTCGACGAAAACGGGAAGCCAACAAATCGGCTCGAGAAAATTGCGACTGCGAACAAACTTCTGCACACTAAGGCGCATGACGCGCTGAGTGATGTCGAAGCACTGATTGCGTTGACGCAGCTTATTCGTGAGAAACAGCCAAAACTGTTTGATTTTCTACTGCAAGCACGCTCAAAGAGCGCTGTTGCGAAAGTTGTTAATCTTGAAGACCCTCAGCCGTTTGTATATGCGTCCGGACGATATGGGGCGGAGCATGATTTTACAACCGTTGCGTTCCCTATCGCAATCGGCACTAAGCCAAACAGTGTGCTCGTATATGATCTTCGTTATGACCCGACACCATTCTTGCAAGCATCGCCACAAGCACTTGCGAGTACATTGTTTGCAGATCGTGATATACGCAAACAAGAAGGGTTTATTCCCTTGCCAGCAAAAGAGCTGACATACAACAAGTGCCCTGCTGTTGCGCCAATCGGTGTCCTGGATGACGCATCACAGGAGCGTCTAGACCTGCCGCTTGAGACGGTGCAGAAACATTTGAATATATTGCTCACACACCCTAGTTTTGGTGAAGCAGTACGAACAGCGTTTGAAATGCGGGAACCGTATGAATCGTCGCTGGATGTTGAAGGACAGCTATATAACAGTTTTAGCCCAGACAAAGACAAGCCGCGTATAGCGGCAGTGCGTCATGCATCGGCTGACGAACTGGCAGATTTCAACCCAACATTTGCCGATGAGCGATTGCCAGAATTACTCTTCAGATACAAAGCTCGATGGTTCCCGAGGAGTCTTTCGGAGGATGAACAACAGCAATGGGAAGCGTATCGTGCTCAGAAGTTGAGTGCGGCCTTGCCGAGTTATCTTGAGACGCTTGCGAAGCTTACTGAGACATCAACTGACACATTTCTACTTGAAGAGTTACAGCTGTGGGCAGAGAGTATTGCGCCAACCGACGAATAAGAATTACGCTTTAGCTGTTTGTTGGTAGCGTTTTCGTGTTTTGCGTGAAGACGAGCGAGGTGCAGCTTTTTTGGTCACTTTTGAGCGAGCTTTTTGTCGCGAAATTTGGTCACGTTTCTTTGGGTCAGCCACGATGAATGACTGCGATATCATCCAGACGATTCCCAGTACGATGAGGGCAATATACACGCCTAACATAACAAGTGGTGGGATATTGTAGCCAGTGACTGGAACGATTCCCACAAAAATAAGCGCGAATAGTGCATCGAAAGCGCGTGGGACGAAAACGAGGGTCATAAAGCCAACCAAAAATATAGCGAGTACAAAGAAACGTTTACTCATGAGTGTATTCTACCACAATATTCGCCATAAAGCAACACACTATCTCGAGGCATATTTGACCAACTCTTGTATAATTGATGTATGTCAGATTCATCAAAAGTAACAAAAAAGCCGTTTTCGAAATCGTTGATTATTGGCGTAATAGTGACAATTATCGCATTGGTTGCGTTGACGTTACTCCTTTGGGAGCCACTTTCGGCTATCGCGTCTGATCCAGACAAATTACGTGACACTGTTGAGCGTGCAGGTATTTGGGGACCAGTTGTATTCATTGGTGTTCAGTTCTTGCAGGTGCTAGTTGCACCAATACCTGGGCAAGTGGCAGGTGCTTTGGCTGGCGCGTTGTTTGGAGTGTTCTGGGGCACCGTATACTCAATGGTCGGAGCGCTACTCGGTTTTACACTTATATTCTACATTTCTCGACGACTCGGTCGACCATTTGTTGAACGATTCGTGTCGCCCGAACATCTGAAGAAATTTGATTACCTCACAACAAGCAGTGGTCCTTTTGTCTTCTTTTTGATTTTTCTCCTGCCAGCTTTTCCAGACGATCTCATATGCTATATTGCCGGTCTCAGCTCCATACGCATACGGACACTCGTCCTCGTGTCATTAGCTGGCCGTTTGCCTGGCTATCTTGTACTAAGCCTTGTTGGTGCTGGTGTGGCTGGCGCACAGGTGCAGCTGGTTGCGATTGTGCTCAGTGTCTTGCTCGTCATCGGAGCACTTGGTATATGGCAGAGGAAGCGCCTAGAGGACTGGGTGCGGCGGCTTAGCTCGTCGAAAAATACCTAACTTCGCAAAAGACGGCGAGGTATTGTAAAATAGATAAGTTATGTCAGAGTCAATTCGTGTTATTGGAGCTCGGGAACACAACCTGAAAGATATCAGTGTTGAAATTCCGCGTGACAAGCTAGTCGTTATTACTGGCCTGTCGGGTTCAGGTAAGAGTTCACTTGCATTCGATACTATCTATGCCGAAGGTCAGCGACGATACGTTGAAAGTCTGTCGAGTTACGCGCGCCAATTTTTAGGGTTGATGGAAAAGCCAGATGTTGATCAGATTGACGGTCTAAGTCCAGCAATCAGCATTGACCAGAAGTCGACCTCCCGTAACCCACGCTCAAGTGTTGCCACAGTTACGGAAATCTATGACTATCTCCGTTTGCTGTTCGCTCGAGTTGGTATACCGCATTGTCCAGTTGACGGCAAGCCAGTGACAAAACGAACACCACAGGCGATTGTCGATGAAATTATGAGCGGTGGCGAACGACGCCTCATGATACTTGCGCCAATTGTTCTCGATAAAAAGGGAGAGTTTGCCCATGTGCCGGAACAGTTTGGTCGGCAAGGCTTTGTGAGGGCTCGTGTCGACGGTGTTGTTTACGCGCTTGAAGAGTTTCCTGAGCTTGATAAAAAATACAATCACAGCATTGAAATTGTCGTCGACAGACTTGTTACGAACGAAGAGTCGGCACAACGCCTTAGTCAGTCTGTTGAGCAAGCACTTGAACTAGCCGACGGCACAGTTATGGTGCTCGATGCTGATAAAGGTGACACTCACTTGTATTCGCAGCGGTACGCGTGTCTTGATCACCCCGATATTGTTATACCTGAACTTGAGCCTCGTCTATTCAGCTTCAATGCACCGCAAGGTGCGTGTCCTGTGTGTACTGGCCTTGGTTCGCGACTCGAAGTTGACCCTGAGCTCGTGTTTAATCCGAGCCTGACCATCGCCGAAGGGGCTATCCGTCCTTATAACCGAGTCAATAGTGATGCATGGTGGATGAAAAAGCTGGCGGCAGTGGCGGAGAGTCATAACTTCTCGCTGCATGTTCCTGTTCGTGACCTGACACCGATAGCGCTCGAGAGCATTTTGTATGGCACTGGCAACGAGAAATATCGTGTCGCACTCAGCATGGGACGACATTTTGATACGACCTATGAAGGAGTGGTACCTAATCTTGAACGTCGTCATAAGGAAACAGACAGTGACTTCATGCGCCGTGACATTGAGCGATTTATGCGTGAGATGCCATGTTACACCTGTAAAGGCAGACGTTTGAAGCCGGAAGTATTGGCGGTGACGGTACATGGTCTGAATATTATGGATATTTGTGATTTGAGTGTTGACCAAGCGTATGAACTATTTAAGGACACACTAAAACTTAGTGAGAAAGAGCTTGAAATTGCACGGCAGATTTTCAAGGAGATTCTGGCTCGACTTGGTTTTATGCATGACGTTGGTCTTAACTACCTCGAACTTGGTCGTGCGGCAAATACACTTTCTGGTGGAGAAGCGCAACGCATTCGTCTTGCAACCCAGATTGGCTCGGGACTGCAGGGAGTTTTGTACGTTCTCGACGAGCCATCAATTGGCTTGCATCAACGCGATAATGACCGTCTCATTGGGACGCTGAAGCATCTTCGCGACTTGGGTAATACCGTGCTTGTCGTCGAACATGATGAGGATACTATCCGCCATGCTGACTACCTTCTGGATATTGGTCCTGGCGCCGGAATTCATGGTGGCCACGTCTGTGCTTCGGGAACGCCAGAAGAAGTAGCGAAAAATCCAAATAGTATTACCGGGAAATACCTATCGGGTGACCTGAAAATTGATGTACCCAAGAAGCGCCGAAAAGGCAATGGACAGATTTTGAAGATTATTGGCGCGAAAGAACACAACCTTCGCAATATTGATGTTGTCCTGCCGCTCGGTCTGCTCACTGTCGTGTCGGGCGTTAGTGGCTCTGGTAAGTCGACTCTCATAAACGATATCCTTGCCAAAGAATTGGCCGTGCAGCTCCATCGTGCGCAAGAGGTTGCAGGCCGACACGAGGCAATAGAGGGAATCGACCAGCTCGATAAAGTCATTGTTATTGACCAATCACCAATCGGCCGTACTCCTCGTTCAAACCCAGCAACATATACTGGCGTTTTCACGCAAATCCGTGAGCTGTTTGCCTCAACTCCTGAAGCCGAGATTCGTGGCTACAAAGCTGGACGATTTAGCTTCAATGTTCGTGGCGGTCGCTGTGAGAATTGCCAGGGTGACGGGATGATTAAGATTGAAATGCACTTCTTGCCTGATGTCTATGTGACATGTGAAGTCTGCAAAGGTAAGCGCTACAACCGCGAAGCACTCGAAATCAAATACAAGGACGCAACAATCTCGGACATACTCGATATGACCGTCGAGCAAGCCGCGACATTCTTTGAAAACATCCCTGCCATTAAACGCAAAATGGATACCCTCGTTGAAGTTGGACTTGGCTATATCCGACTCGGTCAACCTGCGACCACATTCTCTGGTGGTGAAGCACAGCGTATAAAGCTAGCAACAGAACTCAGCCGCCGTGCAACAGGGAAGACACTATATATACTTGACGAGCCAACTACCGGCCTCCATGCTGATGATGTCAAAAAGTTACTACATGTACTGCAGGCTCTAGTCGCTACTGGCAACAGCATGGTGATTATTGAACACAACCTCGACGTTATAAAGTCGGCCGACCATGTCATCGATATGGGACCTGAGGGTGGTGATGCTGGTGGGCAAGTGATAGCAATAGGCACACCAGAAGAAGTTGCAAAGAATACAAAGAGTTATACAGGCCAATATCTCAAGACAATGCTCTAGGAGTAGCTAACGCTTTTCGCGCTTGAGGAGAATACGGATTTCTCGTTTGGTGCCTTCCCAGAGTGCTTTGCGGCGGTTGCCGTCTTTCAGGGCGTGGTAAATCATTGGTGAAATAGACAACAGAATAATAATGATTGCTGCGACTTCGACGTTGACACCCCAGGCATGAAGTTGGGCGCCAGCGAAATATCCAAGGTACGTAAAGATGGATGTCCATGCAGCACCGCCGATGATATTGTATGAGATAAAGTGGCGGTAGGACATGTTACTTACACCGGCAACAATCGGCACAAACGTTCGTACGACTGGAACAAACCGCGCTAGGACAATAGTGAGATTACCGTGTTTTTCGTAAAATTTCTCGGCCTCTTCGAGGTATTTTTTCTTGAAGAAGCGTGAGTTTGGTTTTTCGAACAGCTTACGACCGACGCGTTTACCGAATTCATACCCCGTTGAGTCTCCAAGGACTGCCATGATAAACAACAGAAGCACAAACACATGAATGTTTATGGGAAGGATACCTTGCTGCACTAAAAAGCCAGCCGTAAAAAGCAGGCTGTCACCAGGCAGAAAGAAGCCAATAAGCAATCCCGACTCAGCATAGATAACGAAAAGAATCGCGAAAATGCCAAAACCGGTTATAAAATTGATGAGCGCTTCCATTGCAACTCAGTATATCAGAGAAAAATGTTTAAAAATGTGGTAAAATAGTTGGCGTTCTCCGAACAAGTATCCAATTTAAATGAAAGGAAAGAGATGGGAGACAAGATTAGTTTGAAATTAGATGCACGAACAGTGCATGGTAAGAAAGTCGCCAAGCTCCGCAGCGAGGGAATGATTCCTGCCGTTGTGTACGGACCAGGCATGGACCCAATTGCGGTTCAAGCTCCAGTCCTAGAGATTGAGCGTGTTGTCAAAGCAGCTGGCAAACATACACCTGTTCATCTGAGTTTTGATGACAAGAAAAAGATTGCAATGGTGAAGGAAATTAACCTTGATCCAGCAAAGAACCGAATCAATCATGTTGCATTCCACGCCGTCAGGCAGAATACGAAAATTGAAGCTGAGGTGCCGATTCACCTTGTCGGTGAAGGTGAGAGCGAAGCTGAAAAAGCCGGACTTATCATTTTGCAAAACATCGATGCTATTGAAGTTAGAGCTCTTCCGATGGAATTGCCTGATGGACTTGAAGTTGATATCCGTCATCTGAAAGAAGCTGGCGAGCGCGTGCTTGTTGGTGATATCAAGTTGCCAGAAAACGTTGAGTTTGTTGAACACACGACTGGCCGTGATGACGAAGATGACGAAGAGGAAGAAAAGCCAAGTATCACTGATCTTGTTGTTGCAAGCGTGTGGGAGCCAGCTGCTCTACAAGCTGCAAACGAAGCATCTGCTGGTGGTGCAGAAGATGTGTCTGAAGTTGAAGCCGAGAATGGCGCTGAAGAAGTGCCAGCTGAAGCTACCGCCGACACCGAGCAGAAGAAAGATTAATCCTTCACTCTCTCAAACAATACAGTCGCATATTGCGGCTGTATTGTTATTCCTGGATAAATCCACCCGACTGATGTTGCCACAAACGAGAGTATGCCCCACCTTGGGTTAGTAGTTCATTGTGCGTACCGTCTTCAATAATATGGCCGTCGTCGAGCACGACAATCCGGTCAAGTTTCGCAATAGTCGAAAGGCGGTGGGCAATAACAATACTTGTACGGCTTTTCATAAGCTTGGTAAGTGCGGCCTGAATATAGCGTTCACTTTCACTATCGAGTGCGGAAGTAGCTTCGTCGAGCACTAATATCGGTGCGTCCTTTAAGATTGCACGTGCAATTGCAATTCGTTGTCGTTGACCACCACTTAGTTTAATACCGCGTTCACCGACGATGGTATCGAGGCCATGTGGCAGCCGGTCAATAAACTCTGTTGCATACGCTGCACTAGCAGCCTGTCTAATGTCTTGCTCACTGGAATCCGGTTTAGCATAGGCGATATTGTCGCGCAAACTTCTATGAAAAAGCATGGGCTCCTGTGGTACAAATGCAATATGTTCGCGGAGGCTAGTCTGTGATACTTGAGCTACGTCTTGGTTATCA
Organism: uncultured Candidatus Saccharibacteria bacterium; assembly: GCA_964536265.1. Classification (GTDB taxonomy): domain Bacteria; phylum Patescibacteriota; class Saccharimonadia; order Saccharimonadales; family Saccharimonadaceae; genus JAPUDS01. The sequence continues at coordinate 59,502 of CAZHVV010000004.1, forward strand.
ATACGAATAGTTCCACTGTCGATATCATCAAATCTGAGTAGCAATTTAGTGATTGTTGTTTTTCCGGCACCTGATGCACCAACCAACCCGATTTTTTGTCCGCTTGGGATATGGAGCGTCATACTCTCTATCACGTTAGTTTCTTTGTCGTCTTGGTATGCGTAATTAACATTTATAAACTCAATAGTACCCTCGGTAACACAGAGTTCTTTAGCAGCTGAAGAGTCTGTGACAGTTACTGGTTCGAGTAGGATTTCCGTCATGGGTGCAGTTGTAAGGAATATATTATCGTATCCGTTGAGTAATTCACCCATTTGAAAAATTTGCGAGGCAAGTCGTTGGAAATAAGCGAGGGTAAAGATGGCGATACCGAGCTGTAGTTGATTCGCAGTGAGCAAGCTAGCAACTACGACAACGGCGAGTATTTGAATAGTGACGGAGAGCGCAAGGCGCCCAGTTCCCTCTATATTCATCCACCTGAAATCACGCAAATATGCACTGCGGTATTTTTCGTTAAGCGTATCAAAAGCTGCCAGCTCAGCGCCTTCTTTGGCAAATGTCTTTACAGTTAAGTTGTTTGTGAGGACGTCAGCGGCAAGACCTCGTGATTCACTACGTAAATCGCGGCGCATTTTTCGTAAATTACTGCGCAAGCGAGTCGATATTTTCACTTGCACAATAAGTAGAACAATAAATCCGAGTACTACGACCGCGAGGAGTGGGGCATGCATGAATATAAGGCCGATACCAATAAGGACATTTATAGTGAAGTTTAATGTACGAAGGACAAAGAGCATCTGTATCTCCAGATGTCCGCCGACAAAATCAATAAACTTACTAGTGAGAGCACCAATTTTTTGATTATTGAAAAATGTCGCATCTTTGTCGAGAAGTTTCTCAAGTGTGCTTCTGGCCAATGATTTTTGTACAGTGCTTTCATGATGCATGATCGTTTGGAATCCGACCAGATTGCATATGATACCAACGACACCGGCAATAGTTGCAAATATGAGATAGGAATTAAGACTTATCGTATCGTTGTTGGCGAATGTACCGATAGCCATTGATAACCAATAGGGGACAATAGTATCGAAAAGAACAGAAGCCAGGGGAATTGTAACAACCGCAATAAAAAAACTGAGTTTGTGTTGGCGTACGTGTTGCCAATATAGTCGTAGTGTATCCCGACCACGTGTGACTTTTTCGCGTTTTTGTTGACCTTTTACCATAGATAAGAATCCTTTTCTCAATCGTACAGGTTATTGATAAGAATCGCTAGTGGTTCGGCGCGTCCGAACGTTCGTGCGAATAGAGGAACCAGTGCTGGTTCATAGTGAAATATACTATACGTAACTCTCGGGTAGGTGTAAAGTCTGTCGTCGTATTACAATAGAGGTGTGAATGAGCAACTAGCAAAGAAATTAAAGGGCCTACCGAAAGAGCCAGGTGTATATTTCCATAAGGGCGCCGATGGTGAGATTATTTATGTTGGCAAAGCGGCCGTACTTAAAAACCGAGTGAGGCAATATTTTCAGGCCAGTCGAAATCGTGACCTAAAGACTGAAGCACTTGTTGCTGAAATTGTTGATGTTGATTGGATGGTGGTTGAAAGTGAACTTGAGGCATTATTCCTTGAAGCTGAGATGGTCCGACGCTACATGCCACGTTACAATATACTACTTCGCGACGACAAAGCACTTAGTTATATCCGTATCGACTACAACAGTGAGTACCCGACTGTCGGCACCTCACGACGTCCACTCGATGATGGTGCGCGGTATTTTGGGCCGTATTTTTCGCTGTATAACGTTCGTGAAGCGCTAAAGCTATTGCGGCGGATTTTTCCATTTGCAACAACGAGAGTTGGTGGGCAAAAACGCGCTAGTCTCCACTACTACCTAGGGCTTGACCCTGGTCTGGAAAGTGGCAAGACATCACTGGATGCCTATAGAGCGAACTTACGGCGATTAATAGCCGTGATTGAGGGAAAAAAGAAGACCATTGAGCATGAGATTGAAATCGATATGAAACGTGCTGCCAAAGAACAGCGATTTGAAGAAGCGGCAGGAGCACGCAACCAGCTTCGTCATTTGCGAGAACTTGGCAAGCAGATTATATTTTCCGATAAAGAGTTTCTTGATATCTCCAAAGATCACGCTCTCGGTGAGCTCGTGGATTTGCTCCAACTTGAAAAGTTTCCAAAGCGCATTGAAGGGTACGATATATCACACATGAGCGGTACGAATGTCGTAGCGAGCATGGTGGTATTTACAAACGGTGTTAGTGACAAAGGCGAATATAGGAAGTTCAAAACAACTCGGGACCAAAATAATGACTTTGAAAATATGTACGAGACATTGCGCCGTCGATTGAGCGAAAAAAACCTAAAGTCATGGGGTATGCCCGACCTGATACTAATAGACGGCGGCAAAGGACAGCTCGATGCAGCATTGCGTGCACGAGATGAACAGGCTACTTTACTCAGCAATGAAGCCCTTGCACAACTACCAATGATTGGTCTTGCGAAACGTGAAGAGCAGATTGTTATCAAGCGTATCAGTCCTGATGACAAAAGCCGTATAGAACTGGACCGCGGTGTATTACAGAACCTTGGAGGGTTTGCGAGCGAAACAGAGGACTTCGTACTGGTAAATGTGCCTCATTCCACAAATCTCGTAAAACTTTTGCAACGGATTCGCGATGAAAGTCATCGTTTTGCAGTGAGCTATCATTCATCGCTAAAAGTGAAGGCGCAGACAAAAAGCATATTGGACGATATTCCTGGGGTTGGTGTGGTGACCCGGAAAAAACTCATTCGACATTTCGGCAGTGGGCAGGGTGTGATGCTCGCGGATCTCACAGAACTACAGACGGTTATAGGGCAGAAGACAGGGGAGAAAATATACAACTGGCTACAGCGCTAGTCTGTTATACTAGATATCGTAATATGCGTGCACAATTTGTCGTCTTTATTATTCGATGGGTGTTAATCAGTCTTGGGCTGTGGGTGGCCTCACGTTTGTTGGGTGGTAGTTTCGTAGACACTGGTGCCACAACGAACACTTTCTTGATTGCGGGTCTCGTATTGTCGCTCGTGAATACCCTCCTCAAGCCATTTATTGTCGTATTGTCGTTACCAGCTATCCTCTTGACCCTTGGGCTGTTCATGTTTATTGTTAATGGTCTTATGGTCTATATTGCGCTCAAGTTGGTCCCAGGGCTCGAAGTGAGTTTCTGGGGAGCAGTTCTGACAGGCATGATTATTAGCCTCGTTAACTATGTTATTTCAGGAGTGATTGATTACAAAAGTAAGTTTAGGGAGCAGACGCAGTAATATGGGATTATCCGATGTTTTACAGATTGTAACACTGGTGACGGGAATATTAGTAATGGTTTTCGTGTTGCTACAGGCCAGAGGGGCTAGTCTTGGCGCTGGTTTCGGTAGTTCGGGCGAACTCTTCACGACGCGACGCGGAATTGATAAAAGTCTTCACGACGCGACAATTGTTGTAGCCATCATCTTCGTTCTATCAATTTTGGTTAACCTCATCCTCGCTTAGCCGAGAAGATTATGGTGGAAGATGATCAACAACCAGAAAAACAGTGGCGCCGATTTAATCGGCTTAAGGTTGATCGTGGTGCGCTGAAGCGACGGGCTCGCAAGATAGAAAATGTCACTCTCAAGCACGCTCACAAATTTTTGATTCGACGTTGGACGAATGCTCGTGATGTTGGCCGTAATACGTTGGCGTGGTTGCTGTTGGTTGGTCTGCTTATAGGCCTTACGTCGGTCCAAGCCCTCTGGTTTCAGCAGGCATACACTACAATGGGACCCGCGCCAGGCGGAACATATGCCGAAGCTGTTCTTGGCCAGCTGGAGACAATTAACCCATTATTTTCTTCGACAATAGCCGAGACATCGGCAACGAAATTAATTTTCTCAAGTTTACTAACATATGATCGTGATAATCAATTAACAGGTGATGTTGCATCTTCGTGGAGTGTACTTGGCGAGGGCAAGGTGTACGATGTGAAGTTACGACAGGACGTCGTATGGCATGATGGGCAGAAACTGACGGTGGATGACGTTATCTTTACGATTGGTCTGATGCAGAATGAGACGACTCGTGCCTTGCAATACGGGAACTGGGCGGGTGTTGTTGTCCAGAAAATATCTAGCTATGAGCTGCAACTCACGCTGCCAACTGCATATGCTCCGTTTGCTCATTCACTTACTTTCGGCATTCTACCGCGACATATCCTAAAGGACGTTTCACCTGCTGCACTGCGTGAAAATGACTTTGGACGTCATCCAGTTGGAAGCGGGCCGTTTTCATTCCGTCGGATACAAGTGATTGACCCGTCGAAAAACCGACTTGTTGTTCATATGGAAGCGAACCAGGCATATTACCGTGGCGCTCCAATTTTAAATCGCTTTCAGCTCCATACATATGAAACACGTGATGCCATGAGACGAGCCGTTGTTACGAACGAGGTGACTGCCGCGCTCGGGTTAACCGCTGAAGATATCGATAGTGTAACCGCTCAATCCAAAGACATCATTGCTCCTCGTGTTGCAGTCCAAAATGGTGTCTATGCGCTATTCAATACCGATAGTCCACTCCTGAACAATGTGTCACTACGGCAAGCCTTGCTCCAAGGCACTAATCGCCCGGCACTAAACGATGTATTACTAGACAGAACGTTGCCTCTCGAAGGACCATTACTTGACGAGCATTTTTCTGGAGGTAATCTTCAGCAAATAGCCTATGACAAAACTCAAGCAGGACTGAAACTAGACTCTCTTGGTTGGAAAATGAACGGTTCGGTACGCGAAAAAGATGGTGCAAAATTAACACTATCAATGGTCGCTCCAGACTCTGGGGATTATGGTGCGGTTGTTGCTGAATTAGCGAGACAGTGGCAGGCGTTAGGGGTGGTTGTTAAGACAGAGCTTGTCAACGTCAGTGAGATTGCACAGAATTACCTTCAGCCGCGCAATTACGATGTCCTCGTGTATGAACTCGCAGTTGGGTCTGATCCTGATGTATATGCCTATTGGCATTCGTCGCAGGCAAAAGTAAGTGGTCTAAATCTTGCAAATTACCGCTCCGGGCTTGCTGACGATGCACTCTCGAGTGCTCGGGCACGACTTGAAACCAACCTTCGTCAGGCTAAATATAGAACCTTTGTTGAGCAATGGCTCAGAGATACGCCAGCAATTGCACTGTATCAGCCACTTCTTGGGTATGTTTCGACAGCAAGTAGTCGCTCAGTGAGTGATAGGTCTTCGGTTGCTGATTTAGCGACACGATACCGAGAAGTACAGCGTTGGTCTGTCTCTGAGATGCGTGTAATGCAAACGCCATAGAAGTGAGAAAAAGGTGAGAAGATTTGGCATAGAATTTGTTTACGAGAAGACTATCGCTCGCGTATGGCTCGCTCTTCTGCTACGAAAGGGACGTGAGCAAGCTCCCGTTTCCTTTCTCCGCTACACGACCTCCCACGAGCTTGCTTTTGCTAGCGCAAAACCCTGCTCGCGAAAGTCCAAGTCTTCTTCGAAGCTATACCAACGTTAAAACCCGGGATAAACCCGGGTTTTAACGTTGGTGCGGACGAGAAGACTTGAACTTCCACGAGCGCAATGCTCACCAGCCCCTCAAGCTGGCGCGTCTACCAATTCCGCCACGTCCGCTTAAAATTTGAAAAGTACAATCGGAGTTTTTTGGGTCGTCCGCGGACCTTTTGACGCGCGCGTCTACGATTATTCACGTTTCACGCAGCCGCCACTTCCATGAGGTTTGAAAAGTACAAGTAGTTTATTGTCATCTTCGGACTCGGGATATTGTACGCGAAATAGATATTTTTTTCAACTCAAGGTTGCGGGCATTTTTCGTTTCTGCTTGTGGTATTATGGTGGTAGTTAATGAAACAGAGTGAGGAAGTATGAATAAAATTGCGAGTTATCTGCAGTCACATCTTAGCGGGGAAGTACTCGATGATCCGGCCGTACGGCGTTATTTCTCAACCGATGCCAGTGTCCTCGAGCTGACTCCTTCGCTTATCGTATATCCACGCTCAACAAATGACGTTCGTAAAGTCGCGCGGTTTTCATGGCAGTTGGCGGAAAAAGGTCATATTTTACCCATCACCGCACGTGGTAGCGGCACTGACCAAACAGGCGCAGCTATCGGTAAGGGTATACTCGTTGTCTTTCCTGCTCATTGCAACAAAATTCTTGAACTCGATACACAACAAAAACTGGTTCGTGTTCAGCCAGGTGTGAATTTTGAATCATTACAAGAGAGTCTTCACACGCACGGTCTCTTTTTGCCGCCGTTCCCTGCTTCATACAAGTACTCAACCATAGGTGGTGCAATTGCCAATAACACCGCAGGTGAAAAGTCATTGAAATATGGCTCAATGGTGAAATGGGTCGACAAACTGGAAGTCGTTCTTGCTAACGGTGAGCTCATACAGACTGGCCGCCTAAGCCGCAAGGATGTTGAGCGAAAGAAGGGTCTTGCAACGCTTGAGGGTGAAATATATCGTGTTGTTGACGGTATTGCCAGTGAGAACAGTGAAAAACTTTCCGTCTATTATGACAATCTACATGTCAGCAAGGATAGTATTGGATATAACCTGCGCGAACTCAAGAAGAAAGACGGATCAATCGATTTAACATCATTGTTTGTCGGTTCACAAGGGACACTTGGAATTGTTACGGAGGCAATCCTAAAAGTTGCGACATATAGCTCCCAGACAGAACTACTTGTTGCCGCTTTTGACAATATTGGTCAAGCTATGGATGTACTCGATGGTTTACGGTGTCTTCAGCCATGTGCAATAGAGATGATTGACGGTAACCTCGTCGACTTCGCCCGCAAGGAACAGTCCTATTCATTCCCAATAGAACTGGTAGCTGAAGGGACAACCCCAGCAGTCATATTGTTCGTTGAGTTTGATGATGCCACACCTCGCGTCAGACAGAAGAAACTACGAAAAGCAGAACGTGTTATCGAAGTTGCTACTGAAAAGATCGTTACCTCAGATGATCCAGATGAGCAAGAAAAACTATGGGCAATTCGGCACTCGGCCGCAACAGTGGTGAATTATACACACGCAGGCAAGTCTTCAGTTCCAATTATTGAAGATGCGGCTGTGCCACACGATAAACTTGAGGCATTGATGGAAGGTGTCGACAAGCTGTTTGAAACCCATCATTTACAGCTGTCACTCTGGGGACATGCCGGAGATGCCAATATCCACCTTCAGCCATTACTTGATTTATCGAAGGTAGCAGACCGCCAGAAAGTATTTCGACTTATGGACGAATATTATCGTCTAGTTGTAAGTCTTGGCGGTAGTATTGCTGCCGAACATAATGATGGTCGCCTCAGAGCACCTTTTGTTAAATTACAAACTGGCAGTGATATCGTGGAAATATTCGAACAACTCAGAAGTGGTTTTGACCCGCATGGTATCCTCAATCCTGGTGTGAAGACCGGAACAGAGATGAAACAGCTTGTTGAAATGCTTCGAAATGAATATTCATTGACTCATCTGTCAGAACATTTACCTCGGACATAGTTTATTTCTAGTAAAGTTTAATGTGCCATTGCTTTGACGTGTGGCGAACGCTCTATCATAATAAAGCGCAAGAATCATGGCATATAGAAAAAACCCATCATTAGCTTCTTTAACATCCCTCAATAAGCGGCGAGATTTGCGGGGAACGCTTGTAGGTACTTTAGGCAGGCTGGCGAGAATGTCAGGTAGCCCAGATGAAGTACTCGGGGATTTATTTTCCGATGTACAGTTGCGACAAGTATATGCTGACGGAAAAACGTTTTTGGACTTAGTACCCAAGCGCCGCGCTAAAGAGCTCGTAAAGGAATATCAACTACTCAAGCAAGACCCGCATTTTGACCTAAATGAGTTTGTGACACATCATTTTTATGAATTACCAACTGCGCTAAAAGAAAAAAATACTACCAAACATCCTTCAGGGTTGAGTGCGCGCGAGCATGTACGGTGGCTATGGCCGCACCTCACGCGTACAACATATACCTCAAAAGGATCATTGTATGCACTACCACACCCTTATATTGTGCCGGGCGGACGATTTGTCGAGCAGTTCTACTGGGACGGCTATTTTATCATGCTTGGCCTAGCGGCAGACGGAGAATGGGATATGTTGCACGGTATGATGCGAAATTATATCTATATGGCGGACAAATTGGGTTATATACCAACTGCGAACAGGTCATATCTAACAAGTCGGTCGCAGCCACCGTTATTTGCAATGATGGTCCATTTGTTGGCGACCCACCAGAACAAACTAAAAGTGTTTGTAGAGTGTCTCCCAACACTCATTAACGAATATACGTTTTGGATGAAAGGAAGCCGCAGAGTCGCCAAGTCGCATCAACCACAGTCATACCGACGGGTTGTGCGCATGCCAGGAGGCGAGCTGCTAAATCGATACTTTGACAATAAAACTACCCCCCGTCCTGAGTCACATAGAGAAGATATCACGACAGCAGAAGGGCTCGCTAAGAATGTACGTGACGGTATTTTTCTGGACTTGAGAGCCGGGGCAGAGAGTGGTTGGGATTTTAGCTCAAGGTGGTTTTCCTCATCGCAAGATATTCATACTATTCAAACGACTAATTATGTACCAGTAGATCTTAATTGCTTGCTATATATTGCAGAAATGACTATTGCTGATAGTTACAAAACGATTTTGCAGCCTGTTGCTGCGGCCAAATACCGTCGTCGCGCAAAAGCGAGGGCTACCGCCATTCAGCGGTACATGTGGAGTGACGAGGGTTGGTTTGAAGATTATGACATTCATCGAGCAAAGTGTTCAAGCCATAGCACAATAGCAGGGGTGTATCCGCTGTATGCGGGTATTGCCACATCCGACCAGGCTGCACAAGTTGTCGCCAAAATCGAGAAAGATTTTCTTAAAGAGGGAGGTCTGGTGACATCGCTCATAGTGAACGGTCAACAATGGGATGCTCCAAATGGATGGGCGCCACTCCATTGGGTCGCTATCGTTGGCCTGAGGAATTATGGATACGACAAACTCGCAGATAGAATCAAGCAGAGATGGATGCATACAATCGAATCAATTTACGATACTCACGGGAAGATGGTTGAGAAGTATGATGTGGTAACTGCAGGAAAACTTGGCGGAGGTGGAGAATATCTTTTGCAAGACGGCTTTGGCTGGACAAATGGTGTATACGCAGCGCTTTACGATGATATGGATGTTGCTGATAAATTTTTGATAAACAAAAAAGACTGATATTTCCAGTCTCCTTTGTATGGTGGGCGCTGAGGGGCTCGAACCCCCGACCCCCTCGGTGTAAACGAGGTGCTCTAGCCAACTGAGCTAAGCGCCCAAATCTGTGGTGCGGATAAGAGGACTTGAACCTCCACGTCCTTGCGAACACTAGCACCTGAAGCTAGCGCGTCTACCAATTCCGCCATATCCGCATATCTGTTAAAAGTACAGCTGGATATACCAGCATGTGCCATTATAGCCGATATTGCGACGAAGACACAATATGGGTTACAATGAACGCATACTCGAGGGGGATTAGCTCAGTTGGCTAGAGCGCACGATTCACATTCGTGAGGTCACAGGTTCGAGCCCTGTATTCCCCACCAATATATGACACCACCTAAGAGGTGGTTTTTTGTATCTGAACGGTTTCGTGGTATACTACTCGGGAAGGAAAACCGGAGAAATGCCGGCTTTATTTTATGATTAATACAGATAAACTCCGAAACGTTGCAATTATTGCACACGTTGACCATGGTAAAACAACCTTGGTTGATGGGTTATTGAAACAGTCTCATACATTTCGTGATAACCAGGCTGAAATGAGCCAAACACTTATCATGGATAGTGGAGATCAAGAACGTGAACGAGGAATTACGATTACCGCCAAGCAAACAACGATTTACTGGCAAGACTTCAAAATAAATATTATCGACACCCCTGGACACGCAGATTTCTCTGGCGAGGTAGAACGCACACTCAATATGGCAGACGGAGTTCTGTTGATTGTTGATGCCCAGGAAGGGCCAATGCCGCAAACAAAATTTGTTCTCACAAAAGCACTTGAACTCGGACTCGAACCAGTTGTCGTTATCAATAAAATCGACAAACCAGCTCGTCGAATTGCAGAAGTTGAGGACGAGCTCGCAGATTTATTTTTGGAACTTGCTACACATGAGAACCAACTTCATTATCCAATATATTATGCAGTTGCACGCGAAGGAAAAGCGTGGCGAGAAATGCCAGATGATTTCACAGAGTCTGCTGCCGACCTGACACCAATCTTCCAAGCAATTACTGGCGACATCGATTCACCAGAGCACAAAGACGGTAGTTTGCAGCTTGTCGTGGCTGCCTTGCAACATGACAGCTTCCTGGGTAAATATGCTATTGGTCGCATTGAGCGCGGTGCGGTCGCAAGTGCTATGCCCGTAGTGCTCATGAAAGCCGATGGTACAGTACAGAATGCGAAAATTGAAAAGGTGTTTACGTCACGAGGTCTTGGTCGTGAAGAGGTGGCATCTGCTTCTTGCGGTGACATTGTTGCATTGACAGGTATTGCCGATGCACATATTGGCGACACTATCGCCGGCCGCGAGAACCCAGAAGCGTTGCCAGTTATCAAAGTTGAGGCTCCAACCATCAGTATGTACCTCGGGCCAAACACAAGTCCGATGAAAGGACGAGAAGGGGAATTTACAACCTCACGACAACTTGGCGACCGCCTGCAACGAGAACTTGAAACAAATGTCGCCCTTAAAGTTCGTGACGAAGGGATTGGTTTCGTTATCTCTGGCCGCGGGGAACTGCACCTAAGTGTTTTAATTGAAGCAATGCGTCGTGAAAAATATGAATTTGAAGTCGGTCGCCCACAAGTGGTCACTATCAATGAAGATGGAGTTGAAAAAGAACCAGTTGAAGAACTGATGGTAGAAGTTTCACCTGAATTCGTTGGAGTGATTAGCCAGGAAATGGGTCTTCGCCATGCAGAACTTGTGAAGCAAGAGCAGACATCTGGTGGACAAACTCGTGCGACATACATCATCACAACTCGTGCTTTGATTGGCCTTCGAAACTCGCTACTGACCGATACGAAGGGCACAGTAATTATGCACAGCCTACCTCATGGTTATCGTCCACTTGGCGCAAAGCTCGCTTCGACTCGTAACGGCGCACTGGTTGCGTTTGAAGCTGGTACAACGACGCCGTATGCTCTCGAGACTACCGAAAGCCGTGGAGAGTTGCTCGTAGGCCCAGGGACAGAGGTTTACGCAGGTATGGTAATCGGTATTAATCGCCGCCAAGAAGATATTGAGATTAATGTTTGTAAAGCAAAGCATCTCACAAATATGCGCAGTAGCTCAAGTGATGGTGTCGTGCAATTGACACCATTTACTAATTTTAGCCTCGAACAATGTATTGATTTTTTGAATGACGACGAACTTCTTGAAGTGACACCAAAGAGCCTTCGTTTACGTAAACGTTATCTCGACCCAACTGAACGTAAACGCAACGCGAAGAACTAGAACAAAGCATCCTGAGGCTGTATGAGAGGGACGAAGACGTCAGAAAATCTTCGTGCCAACGCATTTCGTGCAAGGTGTATTGGTTTTAGAAATTCATCAGGGAACATTGATTCAAATCGCTTTGACAATGAAATTTCAGCCGCTTCAAGGTCGTTGTGTGTGAAAGTTGCGTAGTCTTCGTGCATAACTTGCGACCCAGGCCCGAGTATATCAACCAGCACCGGCAAAAGCTTATCGATGAATCGAACAAAACGGGCTTCAGGGACATCTTGTTCTTCGTACACCGTCACAAGCAAAGACGTGTGAGCGGGTAGAGTTGCGCAGAGTTCTTCTTTTGCAGCGTGTTCGCGAGCCATTTTTTCAGCTAATGCGTCATCAGAAATTGAAAAGGTTGCGACATCACCCGTCTTTAGCTCCAGCAAATCATGAACAAGTGAAAAGCGTGCGACCAACCCACAATCAAGTTCAGGGAAATACTGAGCAGCAAGTTCTTGCGCAACAAGACCGAGCATAAAGCTATGTTCGGCATCATTCTCTCTCGTCTCTGGGGTATAGCGGGGCACTCTCTCGACAAATGAAAAACGTATAGCGGTATCAGCAAGCACCAGAGCGTCTTTCTCGATTCGGCTTGATACGTGGAAATCGTTACTTTGTAATTTTTGCTCAAAAGCATGGCTTAACGGTCGTAATTGATCGCTCATTCAGGTTCCTTTCCATACATCACTAACTGATTACAGTTTGAGTATATTGCGGAAACATAAGTAATTATAGTGAGTACGTTTTGACTCAAATTGATTTATACTAAAGACATGCAAATTACAAATATGCACCATATCCAAAAACATATATTAAGAGTGCTTTGTTACAGTAAATGGGCTCGTTTTCGTGATATGAAGCCGACTAATGTCGACAGCAATTTGTATAATTATCACCTCAAATTACTGATAAAGTCTGAAATGATTGAGAAAGTCGAAGGCAAGGGCTATCGACTAAGTCCGGATGGGCTCCGATTTGTTGATCATGTCAGCGTCGAAAAGTTTGAGCCGCGGTGGCAGCCAAAGTTGCTGACAATGGTTGTTTCGATTAATGAACGCAACGAGATATTGTTATGGCCAAAGCACAGGCAGCCGTTTATTGGCCGATGGTCACTGCCGAGCGGGAAAGTTCACTATGACGACCCATCGTTGGAATTTGCAGTGCGACGTGAAATCAGCTATTTTTCACCAGAGTCACCGAAAAATCTTGTTCATAAGGGAGTTCTAGAGTTTCAGGCCTACATACGTGGCAAGGTCGTTTCACATACGATTGCGCATATATTTACTGCTGACATTGCAACTATCGAGCATGAGTCAACTCAGAAAATTCCATTCGAACAGCTCGATTACATAGAAATGTCACCTGGTACGAGAGAAATCATTACTGCTACACTCAAAAACGCCACTTTCTTCTACGAATATTATGATATCGATTGGTAATCACACTTTAGGTAACTGCTGATTCGGACATGAAACCAGAACTCGCGCCATTGCGTCATATTCTGCACGGGTAACCCAGAGGGAATACTGGTGTTTGACAGCAATTTGCCGAGCGACATATTGACAGCGGAACGCTTTATTCGGTGGTAGCCATGTGGCGGCGTCACTGTCACCTTTGGTTTGATTCGTTGACCCATCAACAGCCAATAGATTGAGCGGGTCGTTGGCGAATAAATACCGTGTGTTTGCAGGCAGTTGTTGAGCACCTTTTTGCCATGCGTCACTGAGTGCAACAACATGGTCGATTTGAACGTCATCGCTTGTATCTGTTCCACGAATGAATATAACGGTATTTCCTGTGTAGGGGTCCTGTAACGTGCCACTTGCAACCTTACACGACGTATCGACGAACTGTATATCAGTAAGATCTCGTTGCAGTATATAATTCCTAGCATCGCAGGTGCCAATATATCCCCATCCACTCGAGAACATTTCACGACTATAGCCTGTCTTCGGTGCGCGGCCTTTGATGGCGAGGCTCTTTAGAGCGTCAGCTGCTTCGGAAGAACCGAGTTCAATCGTACTCGTGCTGGTGTCTGGGGCTATGTTCGCGCGTTGCAGCTCCAAGCTACCTATTAGAAGTATCGTCAGAACAAAGAGTGTCTTGAAAAGTTTACGAGTGACTTCCTTCGTCATGATACTAATTACGCACGCTCCTCGAATGTTATACTATCTATGAACAGTATACGTAGAAGTACGAAAAGCAGGAAACAAACAATGAAGACATGGGCCAACGTCAACGCAATCTACCAGATTTATCCGCGGAGTTTTTATGATACAAATGCTGATGGAGTTGGTGACCTCAAGGGAATTATTGAAAAGCTTGATTATCTTCGGGGTACGCCAACGAGTCTAGGTGTTGACGCTATATGGTTGTCTCCGTTTTATCCCTCTCCGATGGCTGATTTCGGATATGATGTCAGTGACTATTGCGATGTCCATCCACTGTTCGGAACGCTTGACGATTTCAGAGAATTGCTAGAACAAGCCCATGAGCGTGGCATAAAAGTCATGATTGATCTTGTCCCGAATCATACCTCCGACCAGCACCCTTGGTTCCAAGAAGCTTTAGGGGACAAGAAAAGTCCCAAAAGGGACTACTATGTGTGGCGTGATCCGAAACCGGATGGTTCGCCACCCAATAACTGGATGAGTATTTTTGGTGGCTCAATGTGGACGCGTGATGAAATGAGCGGTCAGTATTATATGCACAGTTTCCTGAAGGAGCAGCCTGACCTTAACTGGGAAAATCCTGCAGTGAGGGAAGAGATGAAACAGGTCGTACGTTTCTGGTGTGACTTGGGTGTTGATGGGTTTCGTGTCGATGCTGTCTGGCATATGTCAAAAGACCCAGCCATGCAAGATAATCCGTTGAATCCCGACTATATCGGGGGCTCAAATGATTTTGGAGCATTTTACCATCGTAACAGCAAGTTTGGCCCGCGCTTATTCGATTATCTTGCAGAACTTGCGAGGGTCGTGGCAGAATATCCCGACGGCATCATGCTTTTTGAAAACTATCCTGACCCCGTATTTGGCGATATCGTCGAGCAATATCGTTCCTTTTATGATATCTTGCCAGGCAAGGCAATGCCCTTTAATTTTGGTGGTATGTGGCTAGATTGGGGAGCGCGTGAATATGGCGATTTTCTCGGTCAATTTCAATCTGGTTTGCGACCTGGTGATCGAGCGGTGTATTGCTTTAGTAATCACGATCAGCCACGGATTATCAATAAATTTGGTCGTAAAAAAGCCCGACTTGTCGCCTTGCTTCAGCTAACTCTACCGGGTATGCCGACGATATATTATGGTGATGAAATTGGGATGGAAAACGGACGTATATTGCCACATCAGGTTCGTGATCCATCGGGGCGCGACAATCCGATGGGCGGTCGTGATCCTGAACGGACACCAATGCAATGGTCACGAAAACCGAATGCAGGATTCACGACAGGAGCCCCCTGGTTGCCCGTCGCGAAACCCTACAAAAAGGTTAATGTTGAGCGGGAAATAGTAGGCAAAGATTCATTTTTTGCATTGTACCGACAGCTTCTCTCTTTGCGACATGAAATACCCGATGAATTTTCGATAGTATCATCCGATAATGATTTGCTTGTTATCTCACGTGACAACGGGACAGTACGCTATATCATTGCCTTGAATTTTGCGACAAGAAGCCGTCGCTACACTCTGCCTCGTGGCGCAAAGGTGCTATGCACGACACACCCTGCCAAGCATCTTACTATTGACGAGCGCGGCCAAGTTCGTATCGGTTCATACGATGGAATAATTGCTCGTATTAACGGTTGATTTCGTCAGGTAAGAAACCTTTTTGGTGTTTGAAGTCGGCCTTCCACTCATATCCGGCATTATAGCCGAGATCTTTCATGAGTTTGGTGGGTGCGTTACGCAGGTGCAAAGGAACGGGGGAATCAGGATACTGACCGGCAAGTGCTTTTGCTTGACCCATAAGATCAGTGACTTCTCGTGATTTCTCACTGCGGGCAAGGGCAGTTGCACAATGATATAACATGTAGTTACTCTCAGGCATACCAACCCGCTCGACGGCTTGAAATGTCGCAGTTGCAAGAGCCAAAGCACCATTACCCGCAAGACCAATATCTTCAGAGGCGAAGATAACCATGCGGCGGGCAATAAACTTTGGGTCTTCACCTGCATCAATCATGCGGGACAAGTAGTATAACGTAGCTGTCACGTCACTACCGCGCATGCTTTTTATGAAGGCAGATATAACGTCATAATGCATGTCTCCTTTTTTGTCATACCCAGGTACTCTTTTCTGTGCCGCAACCTTAACGACGTCGGGGGTGACTTTCTGTCCGAGGCTGAGTGCTAACTCGAGATTGCCAAGTGCGACGCGTGCGTCACCACCAGAAAGCTCTGCGAGGTAGTCGAGTGCTTTTGGTGTTACGTTCTTTGTCTGCTTGATAAGCTTTAGTGCACGTTTTACGATGTTGATAATTTCTGGCTTACTTAGTGGCTGCAGAACAAGGACTCGACTGCGACTCAAGAGCGGCGAGATAATTTCGAAACTTGGATTTTCAGTCGTTGCACCAATAAGGGTAATGAGTCCTGACTCGACATGTGGCAAAAACGCGTCCTGTTGAGCTTTATTGAACCTATGTATTTCATCAACGAACAAAATTGTACGGATTTGTAGGTTCCAGTTCTGTCGGGCAAGTTCAACGACACGTAGCACATCCTTTTTGCCAGCTGTCACAGCAGAAAGCTCGACAAATTCTGCCTTAACTTCCTCAGCGATAATTCTTGCCAGAGTTGTTTTTCCTGTGCCCGGTGGGCCCCAAAGTATGAGGCTGACAGGTTCTTTCTTCGCGACAATTTGCCGCAATATTTCGCCCTCAGCCAACAGATGAGTCTGCCCGATAACATCATCGAGTGTTTTTGGCCTCATTTGCTCCGCTAGCGGCACATTGTTCATAGCTATAGTATACTTTAAGTATCATGGCAAAACATACCGTACTCTTGATTTATGGTGGTGAGTCGCCTGAACACGACGTATCGATTCGTAGTGCACACAACGTATATGCCGCGCTCGATGACGAAAAATACACAGTGGAACTTTGCTATATTGACCGTGCCGGTCGTTGGTGGTTAACGGAAAGTATTGACGGCAGCCATGTCGGCCGTCCGCAGCTTATACCAGTTCTTGGACAGAAACAATTCATCACATTACCAGGAAATCACACAATTCGTCCAGATATTCTGTTCCCAATCTTACATGGTGAACATGGTGAAGACGGAACAGTCCAAGGTGTCGCGCAGATGCTTCATATCGCATGCGTGGGACCGAGTCTTGCGGGTGCGGCAATTTCAATGGATAAAGAAGTGACGAAACGTTTACTTCATGAGGCAGATATTCCGGTTGTGCCATGGCTGGTCTGGCATGAAGGGGACGAACTATTGCGGTTTGATGTTGCCAAGGAGACTCTAGGTCTGCCAATGTTCGTAAAACCGTCTGGTGCCGGGTCTTCGGTGGGTGTAACGAAGATAAAAACAGCAGGTGAGTGGCGTGCTGCGCTTGAGCTTGCGGCAAAATACGACAGTAAAGTTCTTATTGAAAAAGCTATAGATGCCCGTGAAATTGAAGTAGCGGTGCTTGGCAACGAACACGTGCGCGTGAGTGGAGCCGGCGAGATTATCCCAGGTGACGTATTTTACAGCTATGACGATAAATATGCGGCTGCGAGTACAGCTCGGGCGGTTATTCCAGCTGAGCTTGATGATGATGTTCACGAAAAGGTGAGGGAATTTGCACGTCGCGGCTATATTGCGACCCAAGGACACGGTATGGCTCGCGTCGATATATTTGTCGATAAGCATAACGGTGAAATTTACGTCAATGAAATCAATAGCATCCCTGGTTTTACGAATATCAGTATGTATCCGAAGTTATGGCGGGCAAGTGGCATGAGCTACAGCCAATTAGTTGACGAGCTTATTGCGCTTGCTCTTGAACGTGTATAATTACGTATATAAACGAAGGAGTGACGATGATTGAGCTTTTCTGGACACTGACCATCATAGTGATTATTTTTCTTGCAAGCGGGCTAAAAATCGTTAACCAATACGAGCGCGGCGTTATTTTGACACTCGGTCGTTTCTCAGGTATCCGTCAACCGGGCCTTCGTATCGTCGTGCCGGTATTCCAGCGAATGATAAGAGTCGACGTACGATCAACGCCAATAGACGTGCCAAAACAGGAGATTATCACAAAAGATAACGTGACGGTTGGCGTCGACGCTGTCGTGTATCTTCGTGTCATCGATACCGCGAAAGCTGTGCTTGAGACCACGAACTACGTCTATGCAACGAGCCAGTTTGCGCAGGCCGCACTCCGTGATGTGACAGGCAATGCAGACCTTGATGAGTTGTTGAGCAAGCGTGAACAAATTTCGCAACAAATCAAAACAATTGTTGACGCAGAAACTGACAAATGGGGAATTGACGTTGAAAACGTCAAGATTCAAAACATCGAACTTCCACAGGATATGAAACGAGCCATGGCTAAACAGGCTGAGGCTGAACGCGAACGTCGAGCAGTCATCATCACTGCAGAGGGTGAGAAAGCCGCCGCACAGTCCGTTTCAGAAGCCGCAGCGATACTCAGTAAGGTGCCAGGTGGTATCAATATCCGCACATTGCAGACACTTGAGAAAATTGCTGTTGAGCCAAGTCAAAAAACGTTGGTACTTTTGCCGACAGAACTCACTAACTTCAAAGATTTACTTAAGTAAATTGGTTGTTATTCGGTCTTGTTGCACTCATCGAAATCGTAGAGTTGGTCATAGGTGATTTTTCCAAGCTTATCTGACTTTTCGACTGCTTTTTGAGCGCGGCATTGGCTTGCTTTTAGTAGGGCAGCTTCTTCCTCAAGTTGTTGCGTTTTGGCTGCTGCAGCTGCTTGTTGTGCTACATGGTTGCTATATGTGTTGTAGCCGACAATCCCTGTGGTAGTCAGTATGAGGGCTAGTACTGTGGCAAGAACAATATATTTTTTTGCTATACGAATCTTTGCGATACCCGCTGATTTCATATTTCCTAGGCGCTTTTGAAGAATCACTGACATGCGGGATGCTGACAATACTTTTTTACCAATACGTCGTTTATGAGCCTGTTCGGGTGACAGTGGTGGGGATTTTGTAATATCCATTTGAATTATCATATCAATTTTGTTGCAAATTCGCGAAGTATTTTTTGAAGAATTATTCAAAAGTAGTTTCTACTTGCTGTGCATCTGGTAAAAAAATATCCTAGACAAGCCAGGACATTTTTTGGTGCACCTTAGTGGACGCACTTCGAACTTCTGATATATAAACTATCTAACACGAATACTACAGTTAATCAGTCTATTTCAATTCTAATTACTTACAAAGTTTAATTTTACTCTGGACCCATTAAGGATATTAAGCTAAAATGGTTGTTATATGAATCAGAATAAGAAAGTCGTAAAGTATATTGACCTATTTGCGGGACTAGGAGGCACACGTATTGGTTTAGATAAGGCACTTAGGGCAAATGGCTTAAGTGGGGAATGTGTTTTCACTTCCGAGATTAAACCGCATGCCGTACAGGTATATGGTGCTAACTTTCCTGGTGAAAAAATCAGTGGTGATATCACGCAAATTGATGCCAAAGATATTCCAGATTTTGACTTCTTACTTGCGGGCTTTCCGTGTCAACCCTTCAGCTCTGCGGGTGCTAGGAGGGGTTTCATGGACACACGAGGAACACTCTTCTTTGACATAGAGAGGATATTAAAAGAAAAACGACCACAAGCATTTTTGCTTGAGAACGTGGAAGGTCTAGTACTTCATGACCGTGTAGACAGGACTCGTCCGATTGGTAGGACGCTGGAGACGATTATTAATCATTTGGAGAATTTGGGTTACGAGGTAAACTGGAAAGTTTTAGACGCAAGTGAGTATGGTGTACCCCAAAAACGTAAACGTATATATATAGCAGGGTCACTTTCAGCCAAAACAAACCTCAGCGAGTTGTCAAAAAGTGTCTCAAAACTTGCCGATGTTCTAGAAAAGAATCTTCCTCAGTCGGCCTATCTTAATGACAGTGTTTTGGTAAAAAAGTTATCGGAACACTATAGTATTGACCAAATGAAGGGCAAACAAATCAAGGACAAGAGAGGCGGTGCAAACAATATTCATAGCTGGGATATTGAATTAAAAGGACCAGTTTCTGAGGAGCAGAAAGCACTTCTTGATGAAATGCTAAAGCAACGTAGGCGAAAATCATGGGCACTATCTAAACATATTCCCTGGTCAGACGGGATGCCTTTAACTCTTGAAGAAATTGCCACATTCCATACTCAAACATTATTTGAGCATAAAATGACCAATAAAAAATACTTAGTACATCTAAAATCAATCTTAGATGACCTTGTTGGGAAAGGCTATCTAACATTTGAAATCCCGAAGAAAACCACGGCTGAATATAATCTAAAGGGTTATAACATTGTGGTCGGTAAACTTAGCTTTGAGATTAGTAATATATTAGACCCAGAACATCAAACCCCGACACTAGTAGCGACAGATGTAACACGAATAGCAGTCGCGGATAAAAATGGTTTACGACGGCTGACCGTAAGAGAGGGTTTACGATTATTTGGTTTTCCCGAGACATATGAAATTAATAATCTTAGTTATACTAAAACATTTGATTTACTTGGAAATTCAGTAAGCGTTAATGCTGTTAAAATTGTCTGTGACCGAATAATTAAAGCCGCGTTCTAGTAAATAATTCGTAAGAGGCTAAAACATCTAGTAACCATTGCTCTGCTTCTGCGGGGTCATTCTTGTATTTAGCGATGGTGTCTTTTATTGCGTTCAAAAATGCAACCCTGCTATTAAATGGTTGCGCACCTCTCGACATACTCTTAAAATTATATGGCCGAACGTTATGAATTTTCCCTTGTTTTACGTTAGTGCGAATTGCGTATTCAGCACTTCCGCAAGTGATTTCCCAAATCTTTTTTATCCAGATATCATTTATTTTTATTACTCCATTGGACAGTGAGTAGCCCAATATTAGATAGTCAGCATCGAGACGATATGCTTCAGTGCGTAGTGATCGGGTATAGGCATCAAATTGAGCGACGTCAAAATTTGGCGTTTTCGCATAATCAAAAGTCTTTACTTCTAGTAGTTCAGTGTAATTATCATCACTAAGGTAGAAGTCAGGAAATTTTTGTGTATGAGGATTAGCCCGGTTATAGACACCGTTTAAATTCATCCATTCGCCAAGCCATTCTTGGAGAAGATTGCCTGTAGCTCCCTTGTCGTTAATATTTAGTTCCACACCCAATAGACTTAGGCTAACTAACCCTTGGGCATTTACGATACCGTTTTGTTTTAATAGTTCATAGAGAAATTGTGCTTTTGTTCCATACATGCAGTCATTATGTCATATACTCGCTGAATTGTCCTTAAATACTTTTAGTATAATGCTTATGCTTGCATGTCAAACAAGCGCTAGTATAATTAAGAGTAACCCACATTATTTTATAAGGGCGGACTGGTCTGAACCATAAATAGACCTAGACTCGAATTGTCGAGCGACACTTAACAAGTCAGCCAGACGCGTACCGATAGGTACATACATAAGTAAATGAGAATCCTACTTAGTCGGCAGAACCTTTGACGGAGTTAACAGCTACGGACACTAGAATGCAAAGCTCGAACGTATTTACGTTCACACACCATTTATAGGTGTGCTCAGTAATGAGTGAGTTTTGATGTGTCCTTTTTAGTACTCAAAAATGGTTCTTTATCTTAGTCGTTATACAGCCGCCCAGAAATGGACGGCATTTTATATATCAACTAATGAATCTGTAAAGGAGAATTCCATGGATTCAAGAAAGAACCAAAACCAGCACACGGTGGGCGCAAAGGACTCAGTCTTGCGCCCGCGTGCGGGCCTGTCCTGTAACTTGATTAACAGGACAGAAGTAGGGTCATTATTATGACGCAAACACATATAATGCACCTTGCCGTCGAGGAGATTGAAGCAACATTTAGCATATACGAGAGGGTTAAGTTCTACCCTGAGGTGGTTAAGATGTATGTACCACGTTATCCAATGAGAAAGGTTAAGGAAGGTTACGAACTACGAAACCCTGAACTATACATATCATCGAATAAGGAAAAAACTAATACAGAGTCCAACCTTGAGCGTTCGATGCGACGTTCAATCACAAATATCAAAGACTACGTTATGTGTAACGACTTTGAACTCTTCGTTACATTTACATTTCGAGACGACCGCTATAATGTTGGCACAAAACGCGCGCAAATGCATGACTGGTTAAGAAATCAACAGAAACGTTATGGCCAATATGAATACCTTCTTGTTATGGAACTGCATAAAGATGGAGCAGTTCATTTTCATGCACTATTGAAAAACTACAAAGGTAAGCTGCGACACTCTCGTTCTGCAAAAACAGGAAAATTATTAACAAAACGCGGGGAGCAAATATACGAACTTCCTTCCTTTACATTAGGTTTTTCGAACGTACAGAAGATTCGAGGCCAAGATAAGACCAAGATTGCATATTATGTGACTAAGTACATTACGAAAGATATGCCGGTGCTTCCGGGTATGAATAGGTTTTGGGTATCCGCACGGCTTAAATCTCCGCTAGTGGTTTACAATCCACCGGCTTGGTTTCACGATGAAATCCCCGTGTTCGCACACAGCTCAGAGTACGGCACAACCTATATCTTCCCTTACTCGTCTAAGCTCAGTGAGTTCCGTATGCTCAATGCGCTTCCCGGGGGAGAGACGCCTGAGTAACACGATGCAACTCCAACCCTGCGATTTGGAGGCATATCTTGAGTACTTCAAAGTGCTTAATGAAATTGCCGAACAGCAGGAGGAAGACGTATAATGGAAAAGCATCCTAATCCAAGTAATACGCCTAACGATTTTTCATATCTGCTCGTAATGGGCGGTTGTGCCAAGAAGATATCCGTTAGGATGTTGGATTGGGATGCCACAACCGTCCATTTAAGTAGGAGTAGAATATGAAAGCATTTCTCATAGCTCGAGTATCGACAGACGAACAGGCCGACGCCTTACCCGGTCAGGTATATCGACTTGAAGATTATGCAAATGCAAAAGGCTATGAGTACGAACTATTTCAACTGCAAGAAAGTGCCTATAGAGGTAATCGTACAAGCTTCAAAAAGATAATCGAACGTGTTCAGGAACATCACGAGCCATACGTCATTGTCTTTGATAAGATTGACCGCTATACGAGAAATTCAAACTCCGACGAGGTCATGGTACTTAACGGTCTCTGTCGTCTCGGTATGATTGAACTTCATTTTCCTTCGGATCATCTGTTTATTAACAAAGACTCATCTGCTCAAGAAAAGTTCATGCTCAATGTGGGTATTTCAAATGCTCAATACTACTCAGATTCAAGTGCGGATAACGTCAAGCGGAGGATTGAGCAGAAACTTCGAGATGGCGAATGTATTGGCCATGTACCAATAGGATACAAGAATTTTCGGCAGGAGAATGGTAAGGCCGATGTTAAAGTCGACACTTTTTATGCAGAAGCAGTCAAAGAGGCCTTTAAACTTTACGCCAGTGGAAACGTTGCATTACGTGATATAAGCCGCCTATGGCGCGATAAATACGCAATCGATAGACATATCAACGTCATCGCTAAAATACTGCACAATCCGTTCTACTGTGGTCTTATTAAACATAATGACAAGTTATACCCGCATAAATACGAGAAACTCATAAGTACTGAACTGTTTGAGCAAGTGCAACAACAATTCGAGCAGTTTGCAACTAGAAAAAAACGTTGGGCAGGTATAGAGTTTCAGTATCGAGGTCTTATTACCTGTTCAGATTGTGGCAGTCGCATCACCTTTGAACGTCATAAAGAAAAGTACATCTACGCAAAGTGTGCAAGTGGGCGTGGTGTTCATATAGTTACATACGTCGCTGAATCCAAACTAACAAGCCAATTTGAAAATCTCATTAGAGGCATTACTATTCCTGATATTGCATACAAACAAGTAAAAGAAGCTGTCGAAGGTGAGTACTCCGACAGAAAGCAATATTCAGCAGAACGTCTACGTACAATAGATACTGAACTTGCAAAATATGCTTCTCGTAAAGAAAAGATGTATGTTGACCATCTTGATGAGGTTATACCGGACGAGCTTTATAGGAAAAAGCTTGATGAATTCACAAAAGCTGAACGTATATTAAGAGAACAACGAGAAAATATCGAACTCATTACGGAAGATAAACTAGCCAACATTCTTTATCTGTTGAAACTCGCAAATAACGCGCCAAATCTCTTCAAAAAAGCAAATCAAATGCAAAAACGGAAAATCATCAGTTTGGTATTATCGAACTTGGAACTTTCAAATAAGAAACTGAGGTGGCAATATAAAAAGCCATTCGATACAATGGCCTTTTGTGTTGAAAACGGAACTTGGTGCGGGTAGAGAGAGTCGAACTCTCGTTTCTACCTTGGGAAGGTAGCATAATAGCCGTTATACGATACCCGCAAATTAACAGAGACAATTATAGCATAGGGAGCTTGCCCTTTCGCCTCTGTTCGGCTACAATTATTGGCGCGTGGCTCTTTAGCTCAGTTGGTAGAGCAGAGGCCTGAAGAGCCTTGTGTCCCCAGTTCAAGTCTGGGAGGAGCCACCAAAGTAAAACACCCTGGATATCTAGGGTGTTTTACTTTGGTGCGCGGGGCGGGACTTGAACCCGCAAGCCTTGTGGGCAAGAGATTTTAAGTCTCTCGTGTATACCGATTCCACCACCCGCGCAAGTAAGTAGTATGCCTTCATTCTATCAGACGGTACTACTTATGAAAATTACTATTTGGTATGGTTTTGGTTTTGTTCAACCAACTTTGAGGCAACGTTAACCACGAGGGAAGCGAGCGCGATTGTTGCGAGACTGCTAAATGAGCGCCAAACAACCTCACCCGTGTCATTGCCGAAAACATCCCAAATGGCTAGAAGCGAGATTGTTGCGAACAGTACTGCGCTAATGATAAGAACGATTGCTGTGATTCTATTGATTTTGCGAAAAATACTATCTGGGTGTGATTCTGTGACAAAGCCTGTTGGCGTAGAAGGCATAGTAACAGTTGGTTGTTGTGGAATGTTTTCAGTAGTTGGTTGCTGATTGGTGTTTGCTTGCTGATGGTCTTCTGGCATAGTCCCCCTTAAATTATGGAGGCACGTATGGGAGTTGCACCCATCTAAACGGTTTTGCAGACCGTCGCGTAACTGCTCCGCCAACGCGCCATCTTTGTCCATTATAGCAAAGCCCTTGCTAAAAGCGTCTCTGTTTTCTATACTATTATTTGCCTTGTACAACTCAAACTAGGTTTAGGCTATAGAAGAGTTGGCCCGTGTGAAGTACGCCGAAGGCTATACTGAACACGGAAAAGGAGGAAGCGACGAAGATTTGTAGCTTTTGGTCTTGCCAAAACGTACGATTAAAGTCGATTCCGACGCGCGGGTGTAGCTCAGTTGTTAGAGCGCTTCCTTGCCATGGAAGAGGTCCAGAGTTAGAGTCTCTGTACCCGCACCAAATGTAATGCCCCAACCTCGCCGTTGGGGTTTTACATTTGGTATGAATGAGAATTTCTAACTCTGGACCTCTTAAAAATAAGCAATACTAGACACTTCAGTGTCTTTTTTCTTTATAGTAGGTATATACTAGACAGGCGTTATAATAAAGCAATCAACTCAAAAGGAGATAGCCATGGTTACAGGATATTGCGTGAAATGTAAGGAAAAAGGCGTTGAGCTTTCAGCACCAGAAATCGTCCAAACTAAAAAGGGTGGTTTCATGGCCAAGGGCAAGCATCAAACATGCGGAACGACTGTTTGTGCAATGATGTCAAAGGACAATGCCGAAAAAGCAGTTAAAGAGGGCGCAACAAAGGCCTACTAAGCTAACATTTAGCTACGGCACAAAATTCCAGCCCCTGTGGCTGGAATTTTTGTAATATGTGACTAACTCCTTAAAAGCTAGAATCGACTTTGGACGACACGAAAACCGTGGCTAATGAATTCGCGGCCACTCCAAGCATCTGTCGCGAACAGTCCAGTGAACGAACCGCTGTCTGATGCGCCTCCGCGCATCATCCATGGATAGCTTGCAACTGCAAATAACGAGGAATCTGTGTTCCATGACTCAGTGTTAGTCGTTACCACCTGAACCGTCTTAGTCTCATGGATAGCGCGTCCACCACAGGTTGCATAGGTACAGTGACCCATATTCTCATACCAGCCACTGTCTTCGAATGGCGGTTTGGTGTAAACCTCGAGATACTTAGCGCCGGGCAGGCTAGAGAAACCGCTTTGGCCCAAGTTGCCATTGTAGTTGCCGAGAGTGAGTTCCCAGTTACCTCTACTCATATCGTACAGCCCGTAGGTATTGCCCGTTGTACTGGCTTGTTGGCCAATGGCGGTATGATACGCACCTGAATCGTCACCACCGGCACAGGTGGTCGTATAGGCTGCGGTTTCGGTCGTTGCGCTCCAGCCGGTGCGCTGGTTATAGTTAGTCCAGTCGGCTGTTCGTCGGCAGTTGTTTATATAGACAGGGTTAGCTGCTCCCTTGCCGTAGCTGCTTGTAGCCAGGTAGGTAGCGGCACCCCAATCGGCGTCACGTGGCATACGGGTGTCTGTAGTAGATCCGTCAAGGTTCTGATAGTTTGGAGCGCTAGGATTAGTGAAGCTTTGGGCTGTGGCGAACTGGGTTGAGACATTTTGGTAATTCAAACCATTTTGGTTAGGTTTAATTGATACCTTGCCATTTGCAACGGCCGTCAGGGCGGTACCGGCGTTAGTTATGGTGTCTGGGCTGCTCGTTTCGTATTTTCCGACCCAGATGCCGGCGAGTTGAGCAGTGCCAAAGGTGAATGCCGGATGAGTTGTCCAGCCGCCGACAGTCAATCCATCATATGAAGTCGATTCAGAGGGGGTTTGGAAGCGGATAGTAAAGTCGTATGGCGTAGCAGTGCTGTTCGGACACCCACTTGCGGCTATACTGCTTATCGGGTCACTGGCGTTCGGACGGCAAACTTGGTACTCATAGCGCGGAACATATACGTAATATGCCAGTACATCTGCCTCGTCAATAATCGTATTGGTCGGGGCATTTTGATAAGTAGTCAGACTGGCGGCGTTCACTGTTATAGCATTGGCCCACTGCTTATTCTGGTAGTCATACCAGTTACCGGCTTGGTCGACATCAGCTTTGCGCCATTCAGGCGCAGTGGTATTGCCTGTATAGGTGATTGGTATCATTGCTGCATCTATATCTACCTGGCAACCACTGACCGGGTCAGCGTTGCGACAAACAGCGGGGTTGATTACAACTGGTACCGTGTTATCAATTGCAATATATGTTAGTTTCAGCTGTTTTTCCCCAGACGTCACAGTATCTGCGATGGTAAAAGTGAGCGTCATGTCCGTAACATCGTCAGCTGTAGCTGTTGTGGTTTGCCTGATTTGTAATGGCGTATCGCCAACAGCAAGAGGAGTATTCTCGGTTACTTGACCCCCTGCTATAGCTATATCGATACCAGGCTCTGCCTGTGCAAGTCCGACCGTCAGACTATACCCTGCAGCACCAGCAGTGCTCACGCTTACGTTAGTAGCAGCACTCGCCACGTTACTACCTTGATTCACGGTAACTTGGATATTATTCTGATTGACCCCTAGACTCAGTATTGGTGCGGCTAATACGTTCGTATTGCTTGAGCCAACAATGATACCGAACATGAGCAACCACAGGAAGAAGCGACGGCTGTTGGTAACTAATTTATGACGATAGGCTGGATGCCGTTTAATGAAGACACTACCGCTAAGTAGTATGAGTAGTACCGCCAAAGTAATTACAATCCATACTGATGAGCCTGTACTCGCTAAAGCGCCGTCAGTTGAAGGCATAATAAGAGTAATAGTTTGCTGTTGAGCCTGTTCCATTTTTGCCTCTTTTGTTTTAACTCACCGATTCGACTACGCTAACTATAGCACGAAAAGGATAAGCTCATTGAGTGAACCCATCGCAAAGCACTCTTTGTATGCAGTAAATTCTATTGCGAACTATGATTATTTACTATTACTGCTTTAGCTTATTAGCCATAGCATCATTCAGCTTTTTTCGCTGTTGTTCGTAGTAGGATTTCTCGCCGCGCACCAGCTCGTCTGCAAATGACGCTACATCTGGTCCGGTGACATCTAGTACATGTTTTCCATTTGCCGCAGCCTCTTCAAGCATGTCCACAAGAGCCTTTAGTGGTTCAAACGACAGTATGCCAGAAGTATGGAAAATATAGTTCCTGATTTCTTTATAAGCGATGCCATATTCACCCGGTAGTGTCTTTGCGCGCGCTTCATTCTTTTTATATTCTCGTTTTTCATCAAGACTACCAATGACTGTGTCTATAATTTTACCCATTTATATACTCCTTAATTCGCTAATTTTTGATGATACAAAGTTCCACTTCGCCCAGAAGGTTAAAAGCTCTTTTTGACCAAGTTCGGTGAGGCTATAAAATTTCCTTGGTGGTCCAACTTCCGATGGTTGTTTTTGTATGCTCACCAGACCATTTTTTTCAAGACGTACAAGAATTGTGTATACGGTACCTTCAACCACATCCTCGAAACCGAGCTTTCGGAGTTGTTGCGTTATGTCGTAACCATAGGTAGGCTTCCGATGTATAACCTCAAGTACACAACCTTCAAGTACACCCTTTAGCATTTCTGTAATGTTTTCCAAGTGCAATCCTTTACTACTTAGTATTACTTACTACCACTATATAGTATCACGTAGTAGTGAAATGTGTCAATACATAATTCAAAGGAGATGATTCTGCTAAAGAAATAGCCCGAGGGGGCTACATGTTGCGTTAGGATTGCTAGTAGCTAGAGAGCGGTGACTGTTTGCGTCATGCTGATAGTGTAGGTTCCAGCTGGCTGGCTGGCTGGGATTGTTTGCGATAGTCCTACACCAGTCAAATAACCGTTCCAAATATCGTCAGCACCCGCTGCGGCAGTCAAAAGCGTAATTGGTGTTGTGCTAGTGAAGGCAGTTGACGTACCTTTCGCAATATTCGTACCGTTACCCGTCAAAACACTCAATGTTGACACTGAGGGATTGACAGTCAATTGTCCTGCGGCGGCTGTGCCATTGTAGGCGTAGGTGTTGCCACCAGAGGTCCATACTCCCGTGCCAGGTGTTGTAGCATTAAGTGCCAGTGTCCAACCACTATTAGCTCCACCTGGGTTATCGACGCTAACACGTTGAGTCGAGGTACCAAACGTACCAGTTACGGTCTGCTGAGACGTTGAGAGGGTTGCGCTGTTCATGGAAAAGGAAGGTGAACCGACAATGACATTTGAGCCATTGCGGATATCGGTACTAAGCGTACCAGCAGTAATGGTTTGGCTTAGTGTTGAGGTGGCCGTGAGCGCTGCGTATGCCGCAGTTGATGAACCAACTGCAATGAGCAGTATGGCAACAATCGCAAGAATCTTTTTTGTCATCCTGTCCTTTTTATATTTATTGCGAAGACTCAACCGTGAAAATACTCGTAGTTTTCTACACGAAAAAGCCACGGGAAACCCGGTGAAGATCCTCATTTTTTTAATCGCACCATGTTTGTCTCTCTTATAAGACTATGGTTGAATCATATCGCTTATGATTCCTAAAGTCAAGCACAAATTGAATACGAAAGTATCAACGTAATAATCCCTGTCCATACCAAAAATTTGGGACTGTGACTACAGTTAGTATATACGTCTATACTAGTGTTTTCTTCTACAGGATGCGCTATAATAAAAGGGTAAAGAATAGAAGGAGTTTCACAAGGTTATGACTGCATTTTATATCATTTTAGGCGTAGTCGCTCTGATTGCATTGTTCCTCTGGGCAACGTATAACGGGTTAGTTAAGCTCAATGTCCGTGTTCAGGAAGCGTGGAGTGATATCACGGTTCAGCTGAAACGACGCGCTGACTTGATTCCAAATCTCATTGAGACGGTCAAGGGTTACGCAGCTCATGAAAAAGGCGTGTTTACGGCCGTAACTGAAGCTCGTACTGCTGTACTTGCAGCGACGACAAGAGGTCCAGCCGAAGCAGCAAAAGCAGAAAACCAATTTGAAGGTGCCCTGAAGAGTCTCTTCGCTGTCGCTGAAGCATATCCAGACCTCAAAGCAAGCGAGAACTTCCAGCAGCTACAGGGTGAGTTAGTTGACACAGAGGATAAGATTCAAGCATCTCGCCGTTTCTATAACGGTGGTGTCCGTGATCTCAATACCAAGATTCAAATGTTCCCAACGAATATTGTTGCCGGTATGCTTGGCTTCACACTTCGTGAATTCTTCGAAGTTGAAGATATGGCTAGTGTTGAAAAGCCAGTTGAAGTTAAGTTTTAGTTAGTCGAACGAGAGATTATGTATAAGTCTATTGCTGCAAATAAACGCAACACAGTGTTGATTATGCTGCTTTTCATCATGATTATTGCTGGCCTAGGTTGGTTATTCTCGGCCTACTACGGTAGCACGGGAATCTTCTGGGGCGCGTTTATTGGCGGTGGTGTATATGCACTTTTCCAGTACTTTGCCGCATCACGGATTGCGCTAGCTGTTAACGGTGCTCAAGAGATTGAAAAACGGGATAATCCGCGTCTGTATCGGATAGTTGAGAACCTTTCTATCACCAATGGAATGCCGATGCCGAAGGTCTACATCGTCGATGACGTAGCCCCGAACGCTTTCGCGACTGGACGAGACCCTGACCATGCGCACGTCGCTGCAACGACTGGACTGCTTGATATCATGACCGATGTTGAGCTCGAAGGAATTATGGCTCACGAAATGGGTCATGTGAAGAACTACGATATTCGTGTCAGCATGATTGTCTTTGGTTTAGTGAGCGCTATAGGGCTGATAGTCGACATGTTTTTCCGTATGATGTGGTTTGGTGGTTCGAACAGTGATAACCGACCGTCAAATCCTATTTTCCTTGTGGCCGGGATAGCGGCTGCAATACTGGCACCCCTTGTTGCAGCACTCGTGCAAATGGCTATTTCGCGACAACGCGAATATCTTGCTGACGCGACTGGAGCACAGACAACACGGTATCCAGAAGGCTTGGCGAGCGCACTCGAAAAACTTGCGTCTGTCTCGACCGCGACAAAACGACAAAATTCGTCAACCGCTCACCTGTTTTTCGCTAACCCTCTAAAAGGGAAGAGTGTGACGAGTTTCTTCAGTACACATCCACCCATAGAAGAGCGCGTTGAACGACTACGCAACATGGGGAATTCTTTCTAGATTATGACTACAAAAAAACAAACACCCCGAACAAAACAGCCGACAGGTATATGGCAGCGGTTGTCGAGCCGGATTGCTCGACCTTTCAAACGGCTTCGTGAGAGCCGTCAATTAGCAGTTCATAAGAGTTTTTCATTGACACGACGTCGGGATTTGCCTGAAAAGCCAAACATCGAGGGGATATTCCGTTTCACGGGGTACGTAGGGAAGACGGTATGGCAGAATAAGGCTCTTTTTGGGCGCTTCTTGCTCCTGTATGTTGTCGCGGCCATTCTGTTTGCAGGTTTGGTCCAAAGCCAAAACATCAAGTCGACTACCGAAACCGTTGACACATTGAATGCCGATGGAACAGTTGTTGGACCTTTGCTAAAAGCAGCAATGGTGACTGCAACGAGTCTCACGAGTACTCTAGTAGGTAGTAGCCTAACGGATATTCAGCAGTTGTATATGTCGGTATTGTACTTGTTTGCATGTCTTGTCGTAATCTGGCTTCTTCGCCAGCGTCTCGCGGACAACACAGTGAAGCTTCGTGATGCCTTATATAATGCGGGCGCACCCGTTGTGGCGATTGTCGCACTTATAGGGGTTGGTATACTTCAGCTCGTTCCACTTGCAATTATGACTCTGTTGTTCAGCACGGCGGTTGCAAATGGAATCCTAACTGGCGGTATCCCAACAGCTCTCTTTTCGATTGCGCTGTTTCTTTTTGCTGTACTAACGCTCTATTTCCTACTAACCACTCTTTTTGCAGCACTGGTTGCAACCATACCAGGTACATACCCTATGCGGGTATATAAAACAGCGAAACAAATCGTCGTTGGGCAACGGTTGCGTCTATTGACGCGGATGCTCTGGCTCGTGGTTGTTATCGTCGTTTTCTGGTTTGTGCTACTTGTGCCAATAGCTGTCACACTCAATGCGCTAAGTCTCAATACGGCGACCTTCTTATCAATTTTTAGTCATGTTGCGTTTGGATGTAGTATATTGTTCGGTTCAGCATACTTCTATTTGCTATATCGGAGAATGATTGATGATCCAGTCGCCAAATAACCGATACGACGAGCTTGTCGAGCTGCTTAACCGCTACAGCTACGAATATCATGTGAACGATACGCCGTCGGTCTCCGATGCTGTGTATGACGGGTTATATGGTGAGCTGAAGCAAATTGAAGCGGCACATCCAGGGTTGGTTCGGACTGATAGTCCGTCGCAACGTGTTGGGAACAAGCTAAAGGGCGGTTTCTTGAAGGTTCGCCACCGTTCTCGCATGTTAAGCCTCAATGATGTATTTGATACTGCCGATGTTGAAGCCTGGGTAAAGCGCATGGATAAGCTTCTACCTGGAACTGAACATGAATTCTTTGCTGATATCAAAATGGACGGGTTGGCATGCTCACTTATTTATGAGGATGGTTTGCTCGTGCAAGCTGTGACACGCGGCGATAGTTTTGTCGGCGAAGATGTCACAACAAATGCTCGCACAATCAAAAACATTCCTCTGCATCTACGAGAGACAAAAGGCTATGAACAATTTTTGCGCGGCCGAACTGAAATACGCGGCGAAATTGTCATGCTGAAGCGTGATTTCGAAACTCTGAACGTACAACAACGAGCAGCCGGTAAACCTGAGTTTGCTAACCCACGTAACCTTGCTGCCGGAACTATGCGTCAACTTGACCCTGTTCTGGTCGCATCGCGACCACTTACGTTCATTGCCTACGACATTATTCGTGATAACGAAGCAGATGTGCCGACAAATATGTTCGCCTATGAGGCAATTAGCGCTTTAGGTGTGCGACGAAATCAAGAAGCGGCAGTGTTCACGAGTCTACGAGATGTTATGAAGTATGTTGAGGCATGGGGCGAAAAACGTCACAAATTACCATTCAATACAGATGGTCTGGTTGTGAAGGTAAATGACAGACGTTTGTTCGTTGAGCTTGGTATTGTCGGTAAGCAACCCCGTGGTGCGGTTGCGTTTAAGTATGCTGCCGAACAAGCGACAACAATTGTTAAAGATATTGTTATTTCCATTGGCCGAACAGGGGCAGCAACTCCAGTGGCGGTGTTTGACCCTGTGCAAGTAGCAGGGACAACTGTGCAGCACGCAAGCCTTCACAATGCCGATGAGATTGCACGTAAAGATGTGCGAATAGGCGATACAGTTGTGATTTTCAAAGCAGGAGACATAATTCCACAAGTTGAGAGTGTTATTACCGACTTGCGCCCAAGTGATGCCAAACCGTTCGACTATATGTCGGAACTAACTCGTCAATATCCTGAGCTCGAATTTGTTCGCCCGGAAGGTGAGGCAGTGTACCGTGTGAAAGGTGCTACCTGGCCACTTATTTTGAAGCGGTCTCTTGAACATTTTGCTTCAAAAGGAGCGCTCGATATTGACACACTTGGCGAGAAAAATGTTGAAGCACTCGTCGACGCCGGTTTAGTACAAGATCTTGCCGATATCTATAGTTTAGAAAAGGCGGATGTTTTAGAACTCGACCGTTTCGCGGAAATTTCTGCCATGAAGCTTGTCGATGCGATTGCTGCCAATAAACGACCACCGCTTGAGCGGTTCGTCTATGGTCTTGGTATTCGTCACGTTGGTGTTCAGACAGCGATTGATATTGTTAAGGCGTTTGGTTCGCTCGAGAAGCTATCGACTGCGACGATTGATGAACTGAAAAATGTTGAAGGTGTGGGGGAAGTTGTGGCCGAGTCCATAGCGGCATGGTTTGCTGATGAAGATAACCTCGACCTTCTCGAAAAGTTCAAATCAGCTGGAGTTGAGCCGTATTTTGCAGCCAAAACAGGTAAACTTGAAGGTATGAATTTTGTCATAACAGGCACACTTGAAACGATGAGCCGTGATCAAGCAGCTGACCGCATCCGTGCTCTTGGTGGGACATTTCAGACTGCCGTCGGTAAAGACACGACGTACCTCGTAGCGGGTGGCAATGTTGGCGCTAGCAAACTGAAAAAAGCAGAAGCGTATGGTACAAAAGTTATCGACGAAGCAGCGCTATTGGAGATAGTACAATGAGCTTGAAGCAGTACCAAAAACAAGTTGATGACGCGGTAAAGCCGTTTGAGAAACCATATTGGCATCCACTGAGTCAGTTTGCTCGTCTTGCAGAAGAAGTAGGTGAAATTGGGCGGCTGCTTAACCATATGTACGGTGACAAGCCAAAGAAACCAGAGGAAGCAAAACAGGAACTACCCGACGAACTTGCCGATGTCATATTTAACATTATATGCATGGCAAATACACATGATATTGATCTCGACAAGGCATTCAAACGAGCTATAGACAAACTCAACGTACGAGACAAGGATAGGTTCAAGAAAAAGAAGTAGCGAAGACAGACACGGTAGGCGTATGATGAGAGTAGTATGGCGAATCCTGCAGTGATAATTTCTGAACAACTCAATGTGACCAAGCAACACAATCACATTTTGAAGGATGTGACTTTTACGTTGCAGCCCGGGACATTGACTGGATTAATTGGTCCAAGTGGTTCTGGTAAAACGACAATTATGCGAGTGATTATAGGTGCGCAAATCCCGTCCGACGGCACAGTAACTGTCAACAATATTCCGGTTGGAGAGAAAGAGTTACGCTCGCGGATTGGGTATGTAACACAAGAGCCAGCCGTCTATAAAGACCTGACTGTTCTTCAAAATTTACGGTATTTCGGAAAGCTCGTACGAGCAAGCAAAACGAACATTGACGATACGATTCACCTTGTTGGTTTGGGTCAGCAACGACGACAGTTGGTTGCAACATTATCTGGCGGACAGCGAGCTCGTGTCAGTTTGGCGATTGCACTTCTCGGTGAACCTGAAGTTTTGGTGCTTGACGAGCCAACGGTTGGGCTTGACCCAGTCTTGCGCCGACACTTATGGAAATTATTCCGTTCACTTGCCGCCGAAGGAAAGACCTTGATTGTTTCAAGCCATGTTATGGATGAAGCGGAGTTATGTGACGACATTTTGCTGATACGCGGTGGTAGATTGTTATGGAAGGACACAAAAGCTGGTCTTCTAGCCACAACCGGTACAAAGAGTGTCGAAAATGCATTTATCAAGCTGATAGGGGACGAGGTATGATGTATCACGTCCAAGCAACATTCGCGACAATGCGGCGGATTTTGCAGCAGTTATCGCATGACAGGCGTTCACTTGTACTTATATTTGCTGCACCTTGTATCCTCATGAGTCTGCTGTGGTGGTTGTTTAGCGACCAAGAGGGTATGTTTGACCAAGTTGGTCCGGCGCTGCTCGGTGTATTTCCTTTCATCATCATGTTTCTTATCACCTCTATCACTACGTTGCGTGAACGAACAGGTGGTACTCTGGAACGGCTACTTACTATGCCAATTGGCAAATTCGACCTTATATTCGGCTATGCGCTCGCGTTCGGACTACTTGGTCTTATACAGTCGCTTATCACAAGCACGGTTGCTATTTGGCTACTCGGTCTCGATGTTGCAGGTCCTGCGTGGTTTGTGGTGTTGGTTGCGGTTGCCGATACACTCATGGGAGTGACACTCGGGCTATTCGTGAGCGCATTTGCTCGTACTGAATTTCAAGCCGTACAGTTCATGCCAATACTCATATTTCCGCAGCTGCTTGTCTGTGGCCTTCTTATGCCGCTTACCCGAATGCCAGAACTCCTCGAGAAAATTGCCTACTGGCTGCCACTCACCTATGCGGTTGATGCACTGAATCGCGTGAAGGTCGAGGAAACGCTCAGCGGGGAAGCCTGGCGTGATGTCTGGGTTGTTTTGAGTTTTGCGCTACTTGCAGTGGTATTTGGCGCGTTAACACTCAGAAGAAGGGAAAAATAATGCCTGATTTTAATTCGTTTTTACCGAAACCTGAGCTGCCACTTGGGCGATACAGACACTACAAAGGCGGGGAATATGAGGTAGTAACACTGGCTGTTAACGAAGCTACTCACGAATGGATGGTAGTATATCGTGCGCTGTACGATACTGGTACGAATCCCGACACATGGATTCGTACATACGAAGACTTTACCGCCACGCTAGATGACGGCAAGCTTCGTTTTACTAAGATATAGCAAGCAACAAAAAAACTCCGGGACGAATCCCGGAGTTTTAAAGTGCAAATTGGTATTACCAGCTGCGCTGACGGAATGAACCGCCGCGGTCGCCACCACCAAAGTCACGGCGAGGCTTGTCTTCTTTAGGACGAGCTTCGTTGACTGTGATAGTGCGGCCATCGAGGTCTGAATTATTCAGTTTCTCGACTGCAGCATCTGCTTCGGCGTCGTTATCGAACTCGACAAAACCAAAACCGCGTGAGCGGCCGCTGTCGCGATCGGTGACTACCTTTGCGCTTGCAACGGTACCACACTGAGCAAAATGCGCTTGAAGCGTATCGTCAGTTGTGCCCCATGCAAGGCTACCTACAAAAAGTTTTTTAGACACGTATATTTTCCTTCGTTATCTCAAATTTCAGTTCGACCAGCGGCGTTTTCATCTTACGAAGTAACCTATACGCTATCCTGAACACACTCAGTTAAGCACAAACTGAGAGAAAAAGCGATAGTAAAATAAAAGTTATACTATGGAATCTAGAATTTGAAAAATCCTTATGGTAATATATGGGTATAGCTGATGCGCTACTGGGTTGCTTGCGTATCTGGTTAAAACAAACACCAAAACACCTAACAACCCGGGTGGGCGCGCACCAGCTCCCATAAAAATTACTCCTAAGAATAGGAGTAATTTTTATGGTGGAGATACAGGGACTCGAACCCTGGACCTCTTCCATGCCATGGAAGCGCTCTAGCCAACTGAGCTATATCCCCTCGTCCAAGTCGACTCCGAGCGCTCGTTTCCGGCTAAAGCCGAAAAGCAGCTCACTCTTCATCGCCTTCTCCTCTTCAATCCTCGCTATAGCCTACGGCGTAGCTCGGATTGGTGGAGCTGCATACGCATTTTGGTGGAGTATGGCGGAGTTGAACCGCCGGCCTCAGCAATGCGAATGCTGCGCTCTAGCCAACTGAGCTAATACCCCAAGTAAATGACGATAAAAGTATAGCAAAAGTTTACGAGGTACGACAGAGTAGTTATACTGTAAGCATGTTCAAAAAAATAGTCCGTTCTCACCTTGAACGCAAGGTAAAACAATACTTCAAAAAGCATAAACCATTCCTCGTTGTTGTCGTCGGTAGTGTTGGCAAAACAAGCACAAAAGCTGCAATTGCCACTGTACTTTCTGAAAAATATCGTGTGCGAGCACACGACGGTAACCACAATATGGACATCTCTGTACCACTCGCACTACTTGGTATCGAGTATCCAGGAACAATAAACTCTATTTCGGAATGGTTGAAGGTGTTTAGCGCAATGAATATGCGCATACGAGGCGAAAAAGATGTCGACGTTATCGTGCAAGAACTTGGCACAGACACGCCGGGCGAAGTCGCTCATTTTGGTATGTATCTCCAACCTGACATAGCCGTTGTGACGGCTGTTAGTGATGAGCATATGGAGTTCTTTGGCACGCTTGACGCTGTCGCAAAAGAAGAACTATCTGTTGCGAAATATTCACGTTTAACACTAGTTAACCGAGATGATGTAGCGACTAAGTATGCATCTCTTGCCGAAACGTCAACAATCGATACATATGGACTCAGTGAGCACGCTGAATATAGGCTTATTATTGAGGCTGCAAACCCGCTTGATGGTCGCATAGGCAAGCTTGTAGCTCCTGAGTGGGGCGAAGTTCCGTTCAATCTGCAGTTAGTAGGTGCACATAGTTTAAAGGCTGCCGCTGCCGCTGCTGCAGTTGGAGCAAAATTAGGCCTCACCTCTGAACAAGTAGCAGTTGGTGCCAGTAAAATTCGCCCGACAAAGGGTCGGATGCAGTTATTGCATGGTTTGCTGGAGACAACCCTTATAGACGACACATACAACTCAAGCCCGCTTGCGGTCGAGGCAGCACTGAATACTCTCTACACTATTGAAGCACCACAGCGTATTGCAATATTGGGTTCAATGAACGAGCTTGGAACGACATCGGCGCAATCACATACAAAAGTTGGTGAAATGTGCGACCCTTCGAAACTTGAATGGGTTGTGACAATAGGTGCTGAAGCAGCAAATTATCTTGCGCCAGCAGCGACAAAAAAAGGTTGCCAGGTGAGATCATTTAAAACGCCGTATCAGGCAGGTGGCTTTGTCCATAGTGTCCTAAAAGAAGGCGCGGTCGTACTCGCGAAAGGTTCGCAGAATGGTGTTTTTGCCGAAGAAGCACTCAAAGTCTTGCTTCACGACACTGATGACGAGGAAAAACTTGTTCGGCAAAGTGAGTACTGGATGGACATCAAACGTGACCAGTTCAGCTTCTTTTCACCGCTTCAGGAAACAGTCGAAGATTAGCTAGAATACAGCTGATACTACGTAGTATTTTTTGCTCCAATATGGTACTCTAACCGTAAGCAATTTTGTTAATATTGGCGAAAGGATGCACGTATGCCAGACGAACAGAAATCAAATTCACCACAGGATAATCCAACACCACCTAACTTCGGTCAATCCGGTGAACCCGCACTTGCGTCTGATCCAGAATTGGCACGTGTTGAATCGGAAGTGAAGATGCCTGAAGTTCCATCAGTGGACGATATATCTGTCGCCTCGGAAACACCCGTAAACTCAGCAGCTGAAGAGTCGGTAAAACCATCTATGACACCATCTTCAATACCAGAATTTTCTCCTGAAACAGAAGCTTCAGAGGCACCAGCGAAAACTCCAAAGAAACAAAAGAAATGGCTCGTCGCTGCTGTCGTAGCAGGGGCAGTTGTGTTATTGGGTGGCGGTGGTGCTGCGGCCTACACGTTCTGGTATCAGAACCCTGAAAAAGTTCTTGGTGACGCATTTGCGAATGCCCTGCAGGCTAAAAGCGCTACAGTTACAGGTACGATTAACATGAAGGGCGATAGCTCTGGCTCAGAAACGACAATTGAGATGACAGCGAAAGGCGATATGAGCCAAGGCGAAGTCAATGTCACATTGAGTGTTAAAGAGTCCGACCAGACTATCAAGGTAACTGGTTCTGGCGTCTACGATAAAGATGGCAATCTCTATATTAAGGTAAATGATCTTGCCAAGAACATCGACACATTGGGCGGTAGCTCAATAAATGAGATGTTTGGTAGTGTTGTTCAGAAACTTGACGGAAAATGGCTCAAGATTGCCGCAACAGACCTCAAGAACGTGAGTGAAGATTACAGCAAAGTACAGACGTGCGTAACAGCCGTGCAAAACAAGTTCGCAACTAATAAAAGTGCCCGTGACGAAATTGTTGCGGCATACCAAAACAACAAGTTTGTGGTCGTGAAAGAAAACCTCGGCACCAAAGATGGCAGTCTTGGGTATGTTATTGATGCCGACCAGGTCAAGGTGAAGTCATTTGTCGCAGCGTTGAACGAAACAACTCTCGTGAAAGATTTAGTAAAATGCGATAGTACACTCGCATTTAACACAGACGACATCACATCTGATTCGACAGATGCTACAGCCACCCCGCGTGTTGAAGTTTGGGTAACACAGTTTACACACCAGTTCTCGAAGTTGAGTCTGAGCGACACAAGTGACGGCACGACAACCTCAATGGTGTTGCAGCCAACGTTTAACAGCAACGTGACAGTTACCGTCCCTACTGAGGTTATTCCTCTTTCGGAACTTCAAGCAGATATTGAAGCTGCCTACCAAAAATGGTTTACCGAAATGATGGGCAGTGACGACTTTTCAACATTCGACATGTCAGAAGCTAGTCTACTTGATATTTAAGTAAGTGGTGAGCTAGCCAGTTCACTTCAACCTCTGTTATACTGAGACCATGAAACGCTATAACCCTGCTGATATTGAGCAAAAATGGCAAACCGAATGGGCGACATCTGGCATATATAGTGCTGTCGACTTTTCGGACAAGACAAAGTACGTCATGTTGACCGAGTTTCCATATCCTTCCGGCGATGGCCTGCATATGGGACATATGCGCGAATACACACTCGGAGACATCATGGCGCGCCATAAGCGAATGCAAGGGTACAATGTCCTATATCCAATGGGGTATGACGCGTTTGGTCTGCCAACCGAGAACTATGCAATCAAAAACAAGATTCGTCCACAAGATGCGACGGACCAGAATGTTGCTAATTTCCAAAGGCAGTTTGAGCGACTCGGCGTTAGTATTGACTGGTCGCGTAGTTTTCGAACCAGCGATCCTGACTATTACAAATGGACGCAATGGCTGTTTTTGAAATTTTATGAAAAAGGTTTAGCCTACCAAGCAGATATTTCGATTAACTGGTGCCCAACATGCAAAACTGGCCTTGCCAACGAAGAGGTTGTGAATGGCATGCACGAACGCTGCGGGACGCCTGTTGAGAAGAAACAGCTTCGACAGTGGATGCTTGCCATTACGAAGTACGCCGACAAATTAGTCGAAGGGTTAAAAACAGTTGATTATCCGTCTCGCATTGCTGACCAGCAAGTAAATTGGATTGGCAAATCAGTCGGTGCCGAAGTTAGTTTTGACATAGTGGGTTCAAATGACGCTATAACGGTGTTTACAACTCGTCCAGATACACTCTACGGCGCGACATTTATGGTGTTAGCCCCTGAACACGAATTTGTTGCTCATATCACCTCTAATGAACAGCGAGAAGTTGTTGAGTCGTACGTGAAAGAGGCAGTAGGTAAATCTGACCTCGAACGCCAGGAAAATAAAGAAAAGACAGGTGTGTTCACTGGCGCATATGCTCTCAATCCGCTAACACACGAACAAATTCCTATCTGGATTGCTGACTATGTTCTAACTGGCTATGGCACAGGAGCAATTATGGCGGTTCCAGCTCATGACGAGCGCGACCGTGAATTTGCAAAGAAATTCAGTCTGCCAATTAAGGAAGTTATTGCTCCAGATTTCGGCATTCCATTGCCCGATTCGGTCGACGTGACTGGTCCAGTTATTGTCGGCTATGACCCTACTACTAAAGAGTATATGAGCCTCATAAATACCAAAAATAACTTGCGATGGTTTGCTTCAGGTGGCCTCCAGGACAATGAAAGTTACGAAGAAGCAGCACTCCGCGAGCTAGGTGAAGAGGCTGGTTTCCGCAAAGTGAAGCAACTTATCAAGTTAGGTGGTCCGACATATTCGTACTACTTCAATTCGAACAAAAATAGCAATCGCCGCTCATTTAGCTATATGTACCTTGCTATCATTGACAAGAACGACCAAGAAGCACAGGCACTCGAGTCGCATGAAAAGTTTCGGGTTGAATGGTCTGGCACAGATGAAATACTGAAAGACCTCCA
The DNA here is from genome assembly GCA_964536265.1 of uncultured Candidatus Saccharibacteria bacterium. GTDB lineage: Bacteria > Patescibacteriota > Saccharimonadia > Saccharimonadales > Saccharimonadaceae > JAPUDS01. Next base: position 100,891 of record CAZHVV010000004.1, read on the forward strand.
TATAGAACAACATACCGATGGCGGTGTCGAGCATTGGATTGATGCCATGCAGCGAGTTATCGATGCAGTAGCGGCGTACGATAGCGGACAGGATTACGACGGTCCGACATTTACAGGAGATGGCGTATTGTTTGATTCAGGTCCATTTACGGGCGTTAGCTCGGCCGAAGCGCGCGAGTTAATTGTCCAACATCTTGAGCGAGAAGGCAAAGCGAAGGAAAAAATCAACTTCCGCTTGCGTGACTGGATATTCTCTCGTCAGCATTACTGGGGTGAGCCGATACCTATCATTCATTGTCCGGAGCACGGCGCAGTCGCGGTCCCCAGTGACCAATTGCCGGTAACATTACCCGACGTTGAGCAGTATGAGCCAACTGACAGTGGCGAGAGTCCACTCTCAGCAATTACCGAGTGGGTCAATACAACATGTCCGACCTGTGGCGGTCCTGCAAAGCGTGAAACTGATACGATGCCAAACTGGGCAGGCAGTAGTTGGTACTATCTACGCTACTTTGACGCGCACAATGACAAGGAATTTGCAGCACGTGACAAGCTGAACTACTGGGGCGCTGTCGACATGTATTTGGGTGGCATGGAACATACGACACTTCACTTGCTCTATAGCCGATTCTGGCATCAGTTCTTTTATGATATTGGTCTTGTTCCGACACCAGAACCATATGCAGCACGTCGTGGACAGGGAATTATTCTAGCTGAAGATGGCCGCAAGATGAGCAAAAGTCTCGGCAACGTCATAAATCCACTCGAAGTTGTTGACTCTGGCTATGGCGCTGACGCTGTACGCGTTTCTATTGCCTTTATTGCACCATATGAACAAACGACTCCATGGGATTCTAAGGGTGTTGCTGGAACGCATCGTTTCATTTCGCGAATGTGGGCACTGCTGCAAGAAGCGCAAGAGTCAACTTCGGAAGGCACAGTACCCCTGAGCCTTGTGCACAAAACTATCAAAAAAGTGTCCGAAGATCTCGACCGCATGAGCTTCAATACCGCTGTTGCTGCACTGATGGAATACGTCAACGAGCTATATAAACTCAAAGTCGACGGTATGAAGGGTGAAACATGGCAGTTTGCGCTAGAAACGTTACTGAAACTTGCTGCTCCATTTGCTCCACATGCGACAGAAGAGCTGTGGCATGAAATGGGCAATGGTGACACGATTCACTTGAGTGCGTGGCCGCAATACGACCCAGCATTCTTAGTGACTGCAACGGTGAAAATAGTTGTA
>CAZHVV010000005.1:0-71413 GCA_964536265.1 uncultured Candidatus Saccharibacteria bacterium
GAGGGGTCAACAAACCAACTTGGGCAAATTGCCGGTCTTAACCGCTTTGCTCATAACCGACTGCTTGGCCCAATATATGGTAACGATCAATAGTGCTCGCAACCAGTTCCGTATTGCCTGAAAAAAATGCCGCACGTACCGCTTCACTTAGGTCGTGAAGCTCATCCGTTTCTACAAAACTAAGCACCTCTGGCAGTGTTTCAAGCTCAGAGATATCATGCGTCTCACCTCCCTCGCGCATCGAGCCTGGTTGTTCTTGAAATTCTGCAGGATTCATACCTTGATTATAACAACATTCACGAAGGATATAATGCCTTGAGGATAAGTGGCATCGTTGGAATATATTTATCAGGATTAGCCTGAACGTCTTCGAATAAAGCATCTTTTCCAATCCATACTACTTGTTCAACTTCCGCAGCCTGAAGTATAAATTCTTCCACTGGTTTATCGTAAACTGCCGTAAACCATTGTGTAAAGTTTTTGCGAGGGCTTTCGAATTTCATTTTGGGACCAATAGTGAATGTAACACCCGTTAGCCCAATTTCTTCATCTGCTTCTTTGTATATATTGGATTCATATGTCTCTCCAAGTTCAATTGTGCCCGCTACCGCCGGACCCCATTTGCCAGGGTCTTTGTCTTTCGACAGTACCCGTTGTGCAATAAGCACGTCGCCTTGTGAGTTCGTTAACCATAAGCCCGACACACGGTAATATTCATGTTGGGAATCAATTTCATTACGAGGTTTTGCACCAATTTCATTATCTTGGTCGTCTACGATTTGATATAGGATATTCATTCTTTAATAATAGCAAATTGTCACAAGAATTCAGCCGACCTGACGAAGATCTTGATGTATCACAATCGGCTCAAACCCTTCAATTTCATCTTTCAGCATGCCCTCTGGTACTGAGTTGTACATATAAATCTTCTTGCCGAGACTGAATGCATCGTACATTTCTAGGAATGTTGCGCCGCCTATGTAATTTTCTTGACCGTTCTTGTCGAAGTTCAATACCAACACCGCATCATTGGCGTCAATAACTTCTTCGCTATGACGAAGCATGCTCGCTTTCCACTGCGCGTGTTCTTTTTGTCCTATTTCTCTGTAACGCGCTTCGGTATCAGGGTCATCAAAACAATTTGGAAGCGAGACGGTATGTCCGGCACCTTCAAGCGCCTTCTTGATTGGCGGCACTCGGTCGTAGAAGGCTTTGCTACAGATGATGAATATTTTCATAGTATTGTTCGTAGACTCATTACAATTTTTGAATCTGGCAAGTTAGTATCGTAAATCTCTTCGAGAGGCATGAAGGCCACCTCAACCCCATCAGTGCCAGGACTAAAATCCATTGTGCAAGGTATAACTTCAAATATCACATTCAGTTGCATCGCGCCTAAGCGCTCATTCCAGCTCGGTTCCTCGAGTGCAATTACCTTATATTTGAAATCCCCACTCAGGCCAATCTCTTCTTCAAGTTCACGTTTCAGGCCGTTCTCAATTGATTCACCATAGTCAAGACCGCCACCTGGCAGGTCCCACCAGTCATGACTTTTTTCTTTAACAATAAGTATGTCACCTTTTTCATTGCGAATAAGTGCTCTAAGAGCAACTCGATACAGATAGTCTGTGTAACCATCTTTCCTCACAACACCGACTTCGTCATTTGGCATAGTCATAAGTATACTTTACAAAATAGTAGTGCCAGTTCCAAATAAATGACATAACGTTCTCATCAATACTTTGGGCTGTATTTTCTTAAGTCATTCTTTGCGTTTTTTACAAATTTTCCAAATTGTTTATCTTTTTGACGTTTATCATGGCTGTTCATTTCGTAATGCTCAGTTTCTTTTTGTAATTTTACGTAGTTATCATATTGCTCGGCATTAATATCACCTGATGTGATAGAGCCTACAACAGCACAGCCAAGTTCATTTCTATGCTTACAATCTTTAAATCGGCACTTCTGTGAAATCTTTTCAATATCAACGAATACTTCTTTTGACGCAACAGCGAAATCAACAATCCCGACTCCACGGCTACCTGGATTGTCTATGATTATTCCACTTTTACTCATAAAATACATTTCTCTCGAAGTTGTGGTGTGCCGTCCTCTACCGGTTTTGGCTCCTATCTCTTTTGTCTCAATGCGATTCTGGTCGAGTAATCTATTGATAAGTGAAGATTTTCCAACTCCTGAAGACCCCAAGAAACAGTAGGTAATACCTTTTCGGATATACTCCGACAGACTGTCTAACCCTTCGTGAGTAAGCGTACTAGTGTGTAGGATATCGATACCCGGAAATCGTTCACGAAGCTGTTCAATCCTAGCTGATAGTTCTATGTCAGTAAGTAAATCTGACTTATTGAGAATGATTACAGGCTGAACCCCTCCTTGTCGAGCCAAAACAACATACCTTTCGAAGCGATTAACACTATAATCACGATCCATCGACTCGACAACGAAAGCAACTTCAACATTTGCGGCAATCAACTGTGCTTCATTTTTACCTGCGTACTTCTTTCGTAGCAGAGTATGGCGCTCTAGTATACCCTCGATAACTTTACTATCTTCGTCGCCATCCCTTGTCACTACCCAATCACCCACTGCCGGATAATCCTCGCGACGCGACGCAGCCAACATGAACTTACCCGATACAGTTGCGCGATATTCACCATCGAGGCAAACTACTTCGTATGCACCTTTGTGTTCTGCTGTTATCCGAGCTAGACAATCCATGTCAACACCTAACTCAAGCCGACTAACCTCAAAAGACTGGTCATATCCCAGAAGCTCTAACTGTGCTTTTTCATCTATTGTGCTCATATCTGTAGTAATTCTAACAAAATCATATAGATTATTCACCCCTGGAGAGATGTAGAGATGAACAATACAGCATATCTTGGACATCACTAGGGTAGTATTGATACACTCGTATACATGATAGTAGCTGCTACAATCTCCATTACCCTACTGATTCTTCTGGTAGTTTTCCAGATACTCCTGGCGGCAGGTGCACCCTTCGGTCACTTTGCATGGGGAGGTCAACATAAAACACTTCCTCGTAAACTTCGAGTCAGCAGTGCATTGTCGATAGTCATTTATGTCATGTTTGCACTCTTTATTCTCAGTAGAGCAGGTATTTGGCAGCTCATTCCACAAGGTAGCTTTTTGGATATTTCACTCTGGGTGATGGGTGGATACTTAGTTATCGGTGTACTAATGAACGCGATGTCACATAGCAAGCCAGAACGATACGTTATGACGCCTACTGCACTCATACTCGCGGTTTGTATGTTAATTATCGCTTCAAGTTAAGCCCGCTAAGGTCGTGTAACTATTACGATTCTTCACAAAGAGAAAGAGGCGCCGAAGCGCCTCTTATCAGGGGAAGACTTGCACCCACAGATGTAACCTACTAACTAACAAAGTAACTTGAGTAACTTACTAACTTGATTGGTTACATATACTTCAATGTGCTGTTTCACTTGGTCTTCCACATACCAATATATGGCTGTTGCGCTTAAAGGTCAATGGATTTTTGAGGTAGTTTTATCAACAAGTACCCGAGGATGTATTTAATCTCGTCGAAGGTGAGTTCGCGGAGCCGTGGAACTTTATGCGCATTTACTAAGCTGGTACAACTGAATTATCGATGTCATTTACGTTGCCCTGCCACAGATTGCCTGGTCCATTTGCGTCGAAAGCCATGATATAGCCATACGCCTCAGGGCTCAATTTCCAGCGATTATCCAAGAATTTGATGTTACTTGCCGGGTTCGAGACATTATATGCACCTCCGTGATTACCACCACTCGCGGCATAGCTGTACCCTCTGTTGGCGATGAGGTTCGCTTCAACCGTCACATTCTGCGCATGCCCAAAATCGGAATATATTGCCGTACATGACGACAGACCACCACCGGCATCAGGTTGAGCGGGATATATTTCTGTATCAATCGGCGTGTCCTGTAAATCAAGCGTATTGTGGTACCAGTAGAGCGATACCGCACCTCCGTGTGACGAAAGTCCTGAGTGGTGGTCGCTGTACCTATGCCCAATGCCGTGGCAGTAGTTATGCTGAACAATACCTTCATATTCGATTGTTGCCATATTGCCCGTGCCACTCATATCACAATATTCAATTACTACTCCGGGAGTTGCACCATAGTTATCCGAGACACACCGGCGAGCACGAAGCGAATGATTATTTGAGAGCATGCCATTCAGCCTACAGCGTCGAATAATAGGTCTCGCGCAGTAGTATCCACTTGCTACTTGGTTACGTAGTGCGATGACGTCCGTACTATCATCGACGTCGCCATCGCACGAGATAATACAGTCCTGAATTAGGACATCCGCACTGTCGATAATCACCGGACAACGAATATCGAGGCCTGACAGCACCGCGTTATCACCATCTACCCGAAGGGTATTACTCCCTGAGCTATATGACCAGCCAGTACCGGTGGTTATCTGGTCAGGAACGATTGTGAATGTTGTTCCGAGCGCTGGACCGGTATTACTTGCATCTGGCCAGCCGTAAACAGAAGGATTAGACAACACATCAATCGGCGTGCCGGCACTCTGCGTAGTAGCGGTGACAACTGCAGATAACTGACTCGCGTTGCCGCTTGAATCGTATGCTCGCACGGAATAGTCGTAACTCGTGGAAGGGCTTAGTCCTGTATCACTATGGCTGGTGGTCACCGCATTACCGACGGCCGAACCATCGCGGTATATCGTGTAGTGGTCAACGCTCGTATTATCCGTACTTGCCGTCCACGAGAGATCAATCCGACCAGCACCAGTTGGCACTGCAGCCAAGTTAGTCGGTGTCGTCGGTGCCGTCACATCAGGCGTGATATTCACCGCTACATTAAACGAAGCTATGATAGCCGACAGACCAGTTGAAGTAAGACTGTAGTCAGCCTGTGCCAGGTAGCTCGTTGTGCCATCCGCGGCGACAATATTCGTAGCTATACCTTGCATCGGATAATCAGCAACCGGATTACATATATCAATCTGCTCAACAAATCCTGCTGCCCATCCGCTTAGAGTCCTAGCGGTGCTTGATCCCGTCACGCTAGCAATTGATGCGATTAGCATTCTTGATCCAGAGCCCGGCGTCAACTGAGGTGTAGCGTAGCTTGTGGCTTGACTCGGCAGATTTGACGAGACGGAGCTTTCATATGACGCATTCGTTATCTCCCCAAGCCACCACGTGCCGTTTCCACTAGCCGATGTAATACTCCAGGACAATGAGGTTGTGTTGCTTAAAGTATAAAGATAATGCCCCATGTAGTTCACTTGTGAGTCACGTAAGGTCCACCCACCCGAAGGCGTTGAAAGCGTCGTATTGCCCGCTACAATCAATACAATTGTTGAAGTGACTGCAGGAGCAGTCGATAATGCGACTGTTGTCGTTGTCCCACTCCACACACCAGATGTTTGTTGTGATAGTTGGCTCGAGGGGGTAACAGCAGGACCTACGCCTCTTTGCATGCGTCGGGCTGAAATGCTCATAATTTTAGTATACTCTCTCCAATAACGGGATTCACTAGTGTCGAAATTGTGGTCCGTTCCATTTCGCTCCGCTGCTCGGTACGGGCTTCCTAAGTTCCTCACTTGCTACGTCGAACAGCGACCTTGTGAAAAGTTTTTACGGTCGCTGAATCTGGTCCAGGCGTCGGGTATGAAAAACGCCCAACCAAAAGGTGTGACGATTTTCATGACTCACCACAATAGAGGAAGTTATAACTACGATAAAACTTGATTACCAGACCTAAACCTTAATTGATAACCAGTTCATAAGAACATCTGAAAGTGCATGTTCTTTTTCTATAACATCACTAAGGTTCTTAAAACTTATCGTGCCTCGAATATCCGAATTCCACTCCACAATTCCATGATCGTCAGACAAGACTGGCTTTCCTTTTTTATTCTCTTTTTTGGATGTTCCCATGTGAATTATTAACTTCACGCTACCTTCCTTATTCATAATATTGAAGGTAACTCTATCTTCGTCTCGAAAAACATAATTTGGTGCGTTCCATTTCAAGGTTTCGACAAGTGACGGCTCAACACGTAGAATAAGTTTTCTGATACGGTTTATTTGTGCCAGCTTTTCTGGTGTCTGGTCTGATAAAAACTCATCCACGGTGCTGTACTTATTCATATAATAATACTAACAGGTTATGGCAGCTTCAATTCCAGTCTGGACATGCAAAAAGTCAGAAATATTTTCGCAGTTCTGACCTTGTCTATTCCTGCTTGGCTCCGGCGACTGGGTATTATTTCACTTGAACGAAACAGCGTCACTAATATATCGCTCACTGCCGAGAACTACGTGCTCGCATTCTTTTTGTCTCTCGAGGTAATCCAAAAATATGTCCCAGTTTCTAGAAAGAAGGTCTATGAACGATTGCTGGTTGTGGCGTCGCTGAAAGCGCCCTACATATTCGGTCCTCAAGCAACGCTCGGGATAAATGAGAGTAAACGGTATGGCCGCATCACGTAAAGCGGCTATAACTTCTGGCTGACACCCGACGAAAAGCATGTCTGTCTTTCCTATATGCTTTTTTATAGCAGCCAGGTAGTTTTTTGGGAAATCCTGGTTGCGCACCTTGCCATCTTTCGTATAGCCCAAGGTGTAGCCCCCGGAGTCAAGGTCAACTACCTTGGTTTCTTGTCCGATACTGGATACAAAATAAGACTTTCCTGTCCCCGGAAACGCTGAAATAACTTTAGTCATCATCTCAATAATTATATATCGCAAGCTTAACAGATAAAACAGCTGCGAGATTCCTGCTCCGGCGGCTGGTTAGCGCTTCGCTCCTCCGCTTGTTTGAAAAGAAAATGCTAACGCGCTTTCTTTTCTGCACTGCGCTACGCCGAACCAGCGACTATCGCCACTGCGTGGCGAGTCGCGGGTCGGAACCAACTGCAAGTAGCCACGAAAAAACCACCCCGTGGGGTGGACTTTTCGTGGCTCCGGCGGCTGGATTCGAACCAGCGACCAATTGATTAACAGTCAACTGCGCTACCGCTGCGCTACGCCGGAATATATGTACTGACCTACGCCAGAATACAACGAGTATTTTACCGTGTTTTTTAACGGATGTAAACAGATACGACAGCCTATGCGGTCATGAAAACATACAGCAGGACCAAAATGATGATAACCACAATTACCAGAATCAGCTCGAGAAGCGTGAAGCCAGCGTGTGGGTGGATGTGTTTGCTCATACAGCGAAAACCCCTTTTCACCATAATAGCATAAGCACCTAGTGGTCAGCGGTGTTTTTTGCTATACTCAAGCGTAATGAGAAGGTCTGCGTTACCAGGTGTGAACAGTCCGCATCGCCTCGTCCAAACGTGGCTGATTCTGGGTGTCATATTTTGTGCACTCACCCCTGTCGCTGCAAGCGCGATTACCGCACTCAGTGAAGGGTATACGACAGAAGAAACTCTCTCACTTGGTTCGATTGTCAGTCTCAAAGCCGACACACCTGACATAGTCATGGCCGCAAATAGTGAAAATGTTGAGAATATACTTGGCGTCGTCGTCAGTAGCGGGAATTCACTGCTTTCGGTGACAAGCGGCACAGCAAGCCAAGTACAGGTCGCGACAAGTGGCACAGTGACGGTGCTTGCCTCGGATGTAAACGGCGACATAAAGCGCGGTGATCATATCACAGCTTCCCCTTTGAGCGGTGTCGGCATGAAAGCAAACGGTAATGTCCGTGTTATCGGCATAGCACAGAACAGTCTCAAGGGAACGAACCAGACATATAAAGACAAGAGTGGCAAAGAGCAAACCGTCAAAATCGGCGAGCTATCACTACTCGTGAATGTCGCTTACTACTTCAAAGAACCGGAAAAGACTATCATACCGACATCACTGCAAAACGTTGCGAATTCCCTTGCGGGACGTGAAGTCAGCACGGCGCCAATTCTTATCAGCTTGGCAATATTCATTGTTACTATCATCGTCGTCGTGAGTATCATTTACTCGATGGTACGCAACGGCATCATCTCTGTTGGCCGCAATCCTATGGCGCAGTCAGCCGTCTATAGAAACGTTATTCAAATGTCCGCACTCGTTATCATGATTTTAGGTATCGGTATTGTGACAATTTATCTAGTATTGACGAGGTTATAACATATGGAATCACTTCTTTTTCAAATCTTCCTCTACGCAAACATCTTCATCATTGGTGGAGTGATTGCCCTTGTTGTCCAATACGCCTATGCACACTACAAACAGCGCAAGGAAGAAAAAGAACACAAGACAGTCGAAATACCGGCGAGCGTCAAAGAACAAATGGTTCATGCCGCCGAAAGTGACTTCAAGTCTGCCCTCGCCGACTCAGCCACCGGACTTGAACATGATCTCGGTAACACGTCATCTCAGCTGAACAGCCTACTCAAAGAATTCGGCACTGAAATTCTCGACGATGAGATGAAACTGTTCCGCGAACACCTCGAGGAGATTCGTGAGAAAACTGAAAAAGCTGTCGGCGGAGCAACAGGTGAAGTCGCGACCCAACAGGCCGACCTCGAAGCCAAATTGGCCGCTCGCCAGACCGAGTTTGAGGCGAAACTACTGGCTCTTCAGACCGAGCTAGAGCATACGCTCGTCGGACGGCAAGGAGAACTCGACACAGTACTAACTGAACGCAAGAAAAAACTTGAAGCGAAGCTGGACGAAGAACTTACCATCGAAAAAGAGCGTTTGCTGCGCCAAATTGATACCAAACTGGCCGATGCCGTCGGTTCATTCCTGGTTGATACGCTTGAGCACAATGTTGACCTGGGCGCCCAAAAAGCGTACCTTGTGAGTTTGCTTGAAGAGCATAAGGAAGAGTTTAAGAAAGAGGTGGGCGATGAGGCTACCGGCTGAACTTTCCTCCCCTCAGGACCTGTCCGCACTTGAGTTCGAGCTGCGCAACTATTCGCAATGGTTTTCGCATAACAGCATAAAACATACTGTCGGGGCTGAACGCGGTGCAACAAAACTGCCGGTTCTGTCCCCTATGGCCCTTGCTATGGTTCGTGAACAAAGCACCGGTCAACTACTTGATCAACACCATCTCGATAAACTCATTGAGGAACTGGCGACATTCCGCTCACATGCACCAACAATGACTATCACCCTGGCTGCACCTGCAAACAACGAAATCAAACAAGCGCTTGTTGAGTGGTGTCGCACAAATCTGAACGAGTCTGTTCTGGTTAGTTTCCGATTTAACGCAACACTCCTCGGTGGCATGGTCGTTCGATACGGCTCGCATGTTTTTGACTGGTCATTCAAGCGCAAGATACTCCAAAACCGCAGTCATTTCCCAGAGGTATTACGCAGTGTTTGATAATGCAATCTTCCAAAAACTCGTCGAAGCCGACAACCTGACTGGTGAAGTCGTAGCGGTGAACAGCTTCATCGTCGAAGTCAAAGGCCTCGAAGGCGTTCGGCTTGGTGCACAGGTGCTGTTCGAAGACGGACAACGTGGACTTGTGCGCGAAGCCTACGGTGATAAAGTGGTTTTGTTCAACATCACCTCTGAAAAACTCGCTATCGGCACACTCGCCGTTGTCGAACAAGACCTGCTGAGCGTGCCTGTGGGCAGAAGCCTAGTTGGTCGCGTCATTTCACCTATGGGTGAACCACGAGACAACAAAGGTGCCCTGCAAACTGCCGAAGTTTCTGGAATCTTTAACGCAGCGCCAGGCATCATGGCGCGAAGCATGCTCGACACGCAGCTTGCCAGTGGCGTGACAGCTGTCGATAGTTTCTTCCCTGTTGTCCTTGGCCAGCGCATTGCTATTCTTGGTGATAGTAAGTCAGGAAAAAGTACCTTTCTCTCGCAACTGAGCGCCTCACAATCCGGCACAAACCGTATCGTTGTCTATGTCTTGATTGGAAAGCGCAAAGTTGACATTGAACAGCTACTCTCTGGACTCAAATCCTCTGGCGCCATGGAACATACCATAGTCGTGCTAGCCGATGTCTTTGACTCGCTTACCCAGTCATACCTTGCACCATATGCTGCCTGCTCCATGGCCGAATACCTCTGGCATGAAGGCGAAGATGTCGTTATCATCTACGACGACCTTTCCAGCCACGCTGAAGCCTACCGTCAGTTGTCGCTCTTGCAGGAAGTTGACCCGGGTCGCGACTCATATCCGGGAGATATTTTCTACGCTCACTCGAGCCTGCTTGAGCGCGCTGGTAAACTGTTGACCACCGGTAAGACATTGACCGCGCTACCTGTCGTGCTGACACCAAACGACGATATTACCGCCTACCTCTCGACTAGTATTATGTCCATTACCGACGGTCAAATCATTTTCGACCTCGGTATTTTCCGCCAAGGTATTCGACCTGCCGTCAACGCCGGACTTTCCGTCTCGCGCGTCGGTGGCCAGGCGCAAACCAAACGGCAAAAGCAACTATCCACGACACTGTTTAAGACACTCGCCCGCTATCACCAAGCTGAAGAGTTTGCCCACTTCGGTTCACAGCTGTCAAAAGAAGCGACCATAGACATGACTGTTGGAAAATATATTTTCCAAGTATTGCAGCAACCGCCAGAAGAGCTCCATGACCTTGCAGAACAACAACTCATGCTCGAAACCGTACTACTGAGTAAGGGTGAGATGAAAATGGACATACTTGGACTCAAACAAGCAGTCAAACAACTCGCTCCGACAATGACGAGTGATGAACAATACGACCAAGCTGAGCTAGAACTACTAAAGACCTACGCGACAGCAATTGAGCCTGAAAAGCCAAAAGACGAAGAGCAGCCACCAACCGAGCCAGCACCAACCGACAAGAAAGCGGGCAAACATGCGAAGAGCTAATCTTATTGAAAAAGAGGCGGACGGAGTTGCAACCATCGAAGACTTAACAAGTGTGTTCGAGAGTCTTGCAAGTACCCAAGTTGCGAAAGTGAAGAGTAAAGTTGAGCTGTCGAAACGATTCTTTGAACTGTTATGGTCACGCTATACCTCCATCCGTGTCGACCCTCGGCGGCGTATCACTAACCGAATGGACGGAAGCGAAAATGCGAAACGTGCGTTCATCATCATCTCAGCCGAGTCAGGCCTGAGCGGCGACATCGACCAGCGGTTGATTGATGTTATGCAGCAGGACTACGACCCAAAGACGACCGACCTCGTTGTTCTGGGGTCACACGGCGCGAACCAACTTTCACAACGACGCATCCCCTATGTGCGGTATTTTAAAGTACCTGAGTCGGACCACTATATCGACGTAACACCGGTCATTGAGTCAGTGCTGCCCTATGGACGAATCGTCGTCTACTACGAAGAATATGTCTCGCTCGGCGTGCAAAACATCAAGTCAATCGACCTGATATCAAGCATGAAATCAATGAGTGAAAACGTTGAAGGCCAAGAAATTATCTCGGCTGACGAAACTATTTTCGAACCGTCTCTCGATGAAATCGCCGACCAGATGGAAGTCACAATGATGACACTTGCCTTGTCGCAGACAATTCTTGAGTCTTCGCTCGCTCAAGCCGCCAGCCGTTTCAATGCCATGGCTGTTGCAAAGAAACGTGCGACCGAGCTGCTCGACGACTATAAACTTGAGTTCCATCGCGCAAAACGCAGTGAAAGTGACCGACGACTACGTGAAGTTATGATTAGCCTAAAGAAAAAACAACGACAGCGAGGAGCAGCCCGATGACACAAACAGCAGAGAACGCCCACGTCGGAGTTATTGCTTCCCTGCGCGGCCTCATGGTTGAGGTGCAAATACTTGGCGAACGACCAGACGTCAAAGAACTCTTGATTGTTGACGAGCATCCTGAAGTCTTTTTGGAAGTCAGCTTCTTTAAAGCTGAAAAGGCAATTTGTTTGAACCTGACAAACAACACGTCAATTCGTTGTGGACAGAAAATCTCACGTAGCCACGGCCGCGTTACCGTGCCAGTTGGTCCAGAGACCTTAGGCCGCGTCTTTAACGCACTCGGTGAACCACTCGACGACGGCGAACCTCTGCCAAATAATCGACGAGCTATCAGTGAAGCGTCAGGTACGAAGAGCTACCGCGAGACGCAGAAACTTGAACTGCTCGAAACCGGTCTCAAAGTTATCGACTTTCTGACGCCGTTTGTCAAAGGTCGCAAGATTGGTATTGTCGGTGGTGCCGGTGTTGGTAAAACAGTCCTCACGATGGAGATGATTCACAACGTCACCCAGGGCAGTGAGGGCAAGTCGCTTTCAATCTACTGTGGTGTTGGTGAGCGTATTCGTGAAGGTAACGAGCTCTATCAAACCCTCAAAGATACCGATGTCTTGAAAAACACCGTCATGTTCTTCGGGCAAATGGACTCCACACCTGCTATTCGTTCCATGGTCGGTCCAGCGGCAGCAACAGCGGCCGAGTACTTCCGTGACGAAGAAGGCCGTGACATCTTGTTCTTCGTCGACAATATTTATCGCCATATTCAGGCCCTCACTGAACTATCGACTAACCTCGGATTGATTCCTTCGGAAGGCGGCTATTCGCCAGTTGTCTTCTCAGAACTACGACGTCTTCAGGACCGCTTAAGCTCAACTGACAAGGGTACTATCACCTCCGTCCAAGCCGTCTATATCCCGGCAGACGACTTGTCAGACCCAGCGGTGCAAGCTATCTCGCAGCAGCTTGACTCGGTCCTCGTGCTGTCACGTTCCGTTGCAGAGAGTGGTATTCGACCTGCTGTCGATCTACTCAAGACAACGAGTTCGTTGCTGACGCCTCAGATTGTCGGTGACCGTCACTACCAACTCGCAGGTCGTGTTCAGGCTATTATGCAAAAATATGACAGTCTGAAAAATATCATCGCTATTGTCGGTGAAAATGAGTTGAGTCCAGCAGACCGCCAAGATTACCAGAACGCAAAAAAACTCATCCAATTCTTTAGCCAAGATTTCGCAGTCGCCGAGAAATTCTCTGGTCGTCCTGGTGAATACTTTACGCTTGAACAAACGTTGAGCGGCATTGAAGCTATCTTGAGCAACAAGCCAATTGAGGAAAAGAAGGCTGAAGATACGCCAAGTGACGAGAGCAAGCCAGATGCCGCTCCGGCAGAACCAACCTCCGAAGAGAAAAAGGCTCCATGAATGAACCTCAAGCTAACAGCCTAGAAGTTATCGCTCGCGCACCTTTCAATGTCTACTATGAAGGCCCAGCGACATCGGTTTCTGGCACCAACAAAGTGGGGCAGTTCGACATTCTACCCGGTCACGCCGACTTCTTCTCGATGCTTGAGGCTGGCGAGGTCGTTATTGCCATCAGAGATAAAGACTCGATTGTTATTGAAATCACAAACGGAATCATCACTGTACGTGATAACTCAGTCCTGCTCTTCATTAATATGTAACTGCTACTGCATGACAATATAATCAAACGCGAAACCACCGGGTGGCAGAGCGCCGATGACGGCAATACTAAAACCTGAGGCGCTACGATTGACGTAAAATGTACCACCATTACCTACTGGAGTGATGACAACGTGCGGCGTCGAGGCGTAATTACTAACGAAAGAGATTTGCGCTAGTACACCATTGCCTGCCCCAACACCAGTATTAACTGCAACTGTACCTGATGCATCATTGCCACTTATAGATACCGTGCCATTCGAACCTACTGCCGAACCAGCGCTCACACCTGGCGCGTTACCGCGCGTAATCATATGGCCACCAATCGTCAGAGTTGTGTCTGATATAAGGCTGCTTGCCTGAAAATTGCGTGCCGAGAGCGTACCACCGACCGAAAGACTACCTGAAACATTCAGGTTATTGTTGACGGTGAGTAGTTGCGTTATTGTCACTGGACCTTGTAGGCGTGTCGAACCAACCACGTTAAGGTCTTTACGAAGATTAAGAGTTGAAATAGTACCGTCACCATTCACGTTAAGCTGGCCAAGTGAGGTGTCGCCCGCTTCCAGTTTTGCAAGCGAGGCATCTGTCGCGGAAATTTTACTATTTACCTGAAGCTGACTAGCAAGTGTGACTGCGCCACTTACTTTAACTGTACCGTTAAAAGTCGAGTCCGGTCCGACGGTCAACTGTGAACCCTCATTGCCCACCGAAGTTCTATTCACACCAAGAGAGTCGAGTACTGCCGGACTGATAGTCACCGCATCTTGCGTCGCTTCAGCATAGGCGGCTTGCTGACTCCTCATAACAAGCACAATTATTACAATATTCACTGCCAGAACAACCGCTACCACCGCAAGGCCAATAAAGGTTGCTTTGTGACTAGGCCGATAGGTCGATTTCCTGAGGCGTTCGCTCAACCGCTGTTTTGGCTGATTCTCACCAGTTGCCTGTGGCTGAGCAAGATGGGACGCCACCTCACTTTCAGGGCGTAATTCTTCAGGCGCAGGCTGGTCCGTTGCCACGCTTGGAGTGATTGGGTCTGTATCGTTCGGCATAGTGTTCGTTTTTGATTAGATAACAGTGTCAGTATAGCGCTTCCCTTACAGTGCTGCAAATAAAAAGCGTGAGCAACTTGCAAATACGGCGTATTTCATCAACAATAGAGTATATGAATAAGGGGTGTCGTCGCTGGTCTGTCGGTCTGCTATTGTTGGCCTTCATTGTTGGTAGCATGCCGCAACTCGTCTTAGCAGAGAATGTTTCTCCCCAATCCACTAACTTTCGTCTCGATGAGACAGTGGTTGGCGTGGGTGGATTGATGAATTCGGGTTCAAACAACTATAAAGCAACTGATTCCGTCGGCAGCCTCTCTGTTGGTAACGCAGCTTCAACAAATTACCAGGTCATAGCTGGCTCAAAAACCACGAGTGATCCAACATTATCATTCATAGTTAATAGTTCTAGTGCGAATTTTGGTGTCTTTAGCGCTGCGACTCCCGCGACCGCGACAGCGACTTTCAGCGTATTGAACTATACGACATTTGGCTATGTCGTCCAGGTGACTGGTAACTCCTTAACGAATAACGGTCATACCATCACCCCAATGGCATCGACGAACGTATCGCAACCCGGTATTGAACAATTTGGTATCAACCTTGTTGCGAATACATCCCCAGTATCCTTGGGAGCTAATCTTGACAATGGCGGATTCGGCTTCGGTGAAATCAGTCCTAACTATGCGGTACCTAACGAATACCGATATGTTGATGGTGAGACGATTGCCTTCGCACCAAAGAACTCAGGTGTCACCAACTATACTATCTCGTACCTGGTAAACGTCGCGAGTCTAACGCCAGGCGGTCAGTATAGTGCGAACCAAACACTTATTGTTATTGGTACATATTAAAAGTTATCCACAACCTCTAACTTCTTAGAAAATAGTGTTGACAGGTATATATCGCTAATGCTATCATTCGTACATAAACTCTAAAAAATAAAAAATCCACCATGAAAAAACAAAAAAACAATCTGTTAAGGCTCGCGTTTGCACTTAGTGCAGTTTTTGCTGTAACCGTATCACCGCTAATTTCTACGACTGCCTATGCAGCGCAGATTACGAGTCGTAAGATGACCTTGCAAGCTGGTGCGACAGATGGCGGTTCGAAAAAGGGTGGTGTTGTGAACCATTTCTTCGAGTTTACTGTTCCGACCACTGGAACAGCTATCGGATCAATTAAGTTTGAGTATTGTACAACTGCTGCAAACTCACTTGTCAGCCCAACCTGTATCACGCCAACTGGGCTCGACACGACCACTGGGCCAATGGCGCTTGGACTTGAGACTGGCGCAACTGGTTTTACACTCGACAAAACAACTAACGGCGCACCCTTCCTATATAAAGCAGTCGCTGCCACACCATCAGGTGGAGCACTGACCTATAGGTTTAATAACGTTACGAACCCTACAACCGAAGGTACATTCTTTGTCCGTATATCGACCTTTAACTCAATCGATACGACTGGACTGGCTATTGATACCGGTACGGTCGCTATCAGCACCGCTGAACAGATTATCCTAGACGGTATCATGCCTGAGTCACTCGTCTTCTGTACTGGTGCCGATATTGCCAAAACAGCCGGCGTGCCAGATTGCTCAACCGCAACCTCTGGTGCAATTACCTTCAACCAGCTTTTTAGCCCGACCGACACTGCTTCGGCTATCAGTAAAATGGCCGCCAGTACCAACGCAGGCTTTGGCTACGTTATCACCGTAAACGGCGTAACCCTGACAAGTGGTAGTAATACTATTGCAGCAGTAGCTACTCCATCAGCAAGCCTAAAGGGTATCGCTCAGTTCGGCATGAACCTAATGGCCAACACCGGGTCGGCAGCGCCTGGCTTCCCTGGAACAGCGCCTGCCATAAGTGCCGATATCGACCTCGTCAGTGACGGTGTGAACCTCAACGGTCGACCTACAACCGACTACGCAACTGCAAATACCTTTACATTTGTCCCAGGTGCAGTCGTCGCAGATAGTAACTACGACGCAGCTGGTAGCGCTGACCCGACTGACGCCCAAATCTACACTGTTAGCTACATCGCGAATGTCCCAGGTAGCCAGCCAGCTGGTACCTACACGACAACCTTGACTTACATCTGTACACCAACCTTCTAACGCTACCCCTACTCCCCTCGCATAAAAACGCCTGTTAATTTCGTTGACGGCGTTTTCATGCTTATGGTACACTTACTCACATGAGACACGCGAGGGGGAGACTGTATTTCTTAAGTATACTTTTGGTTGCTGCTAGTTTTCTAAGCATCTTCCAAGTACCGACCGCATATGCGGCATCGATTCAAAACCGCTCACTAACTCTTGTTGCTAATGGCGCGAACGGTGGCTCTGCGCCAGGGGTAGCCGTGAACCACAAGTTTCAGTTCAACGTTGCGACTGCTGGCACACTAGGCTCTATCAAATTTGAATATTGTACAACTTCTACTGATGTGGGCGCGGGAACCTGTACTGCCCCGACTGGTATGAACGCCTCTCCTGCAACCTTCGGCAATGAAACCGGAAGTGCTGTCGCTGGTTTCTCCATGGGTGCTAAAACAGCTAACTCATTCATACTGACAAGAACAGCCGCAGCAGTAGCAGGCGGCGCACTCGTTGTAGTACAAGCAAACAGCATCACGAACCCAACTCCTACGAACTATACTTTCTTCGTTCGTATCACGACATACACTGGTACTGATGGTGCAACAGGTCCCACCGACACAGGTACAGTTGCGGGTAGTACTGCAACGGCAATTGTCCTGACGGGCATTATGCCTGAGTCGATTATTTTCTGCACCGGAGCGACTGTCGGCCTAACTCTCGGGATTCCAGACTGTACAACAGCTACTGCGGGAACCATTAACTTCAATCAGCTCTTCTCGCCAAGTGATACCGCAACCGCATCATCACAAATGGCTGCTAGCACGAACAGTCCTAACGGCTATGTCATTACAGTCAACGGTGCCCTATTAACAAGTGGTTCTGCAACAATCCCAAGCATCAGTACCACCGCCGCTACTGCACCAACACGTGGTATCAGTCAGTTTGGTCTTAACTTGAAACTAAATACAACCGCCGTAGCAACACCTGCTGTCGGTGCTGAAATAAACCCTGCATCGACTGGAACTGATTTACGAGGTGAGGCAGCAACCGGCTACAGCACCGTCAACCAGTTCAAGTTCCTCTCAGGCGATACAATAGCAACCAGCACAAACGGTGGTGCTGGTACCACCAATGCACAGATATATACTGCTTCATACATCGTGAATGTTGCTGGTAATCAGCTCGCAGGTACTTACACCACTACCCTAACTTACATTTGCACCGCCACCTTCTAGCTATGAAAAAAACACGTATCATCACCACCGCAGCACTCAGCATTATTGCAGTAGTCGGTGCTCTTTTTGTACCAATCGTCAATGCAGTCGACGATACAACTGGCAGCGGCCAAGCTCTTGAAATCGCACCACCTGTTCTTAGTCTTAAAGCAAACCCAGGTGATGTTATCGATGCAAAAATATCTCTCCGTGATGTGTCTGGAAGCAGATTAATCGTCAAGGGCCAAGTAAATGACTTCGTCGCAAGTGGTGAAGATGGTACACCAAAGTTACTACTAGAAGAAGGTGAATCAAGTCCATATTCACTAAAAGGCTGGATTGATCCCCTACCACAACTGACACTCAACTCAAAAGAGGTCCAGGACTTACCAGTTACTATTCGTGTACCAGCAAACGCCGCACCTGGCGGTTACTTCGCAGTTGTTCGTTTCACCGCTACTGCACCAGAACTTGATCAGACAGGTGTAGCACTTTCAGCCAGCCTCGGCGCGCTTATCCTGCTCAGGGTGAATGGTGACGCGACTGAAAGCATGTCTGTAGAAGAATTTATTGTAAGCAAGAACGGGCAAGTTACGTCACTATTTGAGTCAACACCTATAGACTTCATTGTTCGAGTTAATAACGCCGGCAATGTTCACGAACAACCAACTGGTCAAGCAGTCGTGAAAGATATGTTTGGCAACACTATTGGCGCTGTTAACGTTAACCTTGTTGGTGGCAATGTACTACCGAAGAGTGTTCGTAAATTCTCTCAGCCACTCGACAAGTCCATTCTTGGCGACCGAATATTGTTTGGTCGCTACACTGCTGACCTTACGATGCATTATGGTAGCACCAATCAAACAGCGACGTCATCAGTTGCCTTTTGGATTATCCCATGGAAATTGATACTACTTGTTACCGCTGGACTCGTTGGAGGATTCTTCCTCATCCGCTACGGCCTACGTCGCTACAACCAGTACGTTATCAAACAAGCTCGACGACGACGCTAACAGCTCAAAAATAACAGTGCTCGTTATGGTATACTATGCTTATGCTACATGTGCTAAAACTTAGCCACCATGCTCATACTGGTAAGTTACGTCCTCATGAACACACGTCATACTTGCCGTTAGGAATCTTACTGTTATTTGTGGGCTTTGCACTGGCTGCTTACACCGCATCTGCTGCGACGCCCTATGACGGACCGGAAGCAAGTTCGGTCGGATTAACTGGGATAATGCCTGGCAAACCACCGACAACTGCCGCAACCATCAAAACGCCTACCAATGGACAACACTTCGCTGAAACTCCAATCAAAATCAGCGGAACATGTCCGAAAGATACATTGGTCGAAATTTTTAAGAACACAATATTTGCCGGTTCTGCTATCTGCTCTAGCAATGGCCTTTACGAACTCAATATAGACCTTCTTGTCGGGCAAAATAGCCTCATTGCACGCGTATATGATTCCCTTAACCAGGCTGGGCCAGATTCTACGGCGATAACCGTTTTCTATGATGCTTTACCGACCCAAGGCGCGGGTGTAACGTCACTTGATTTTGGTGGTGCTCAGTTGATTCTTAACACCGATGCAGTCTTCCGTGGCGTTTTCCCAAAACAAGAGCTGTCTATGCCAATTGATATCCTCGGTGGTACACCGCCATATGCAGTCAATGTCCAGTGGGGAGACACAAACAATAAGGTAATATCTCGTAATAATAATATTTCCTTCCAAGCGACGCACACGTACGCGAAAGCGGGTGTCTACCAAGTCAGCCTCCAGGCGAGCGATGCCGAGGGTCGAGTAGCGTTTTTGACAGTCGCTTCGATTGTCAACGGACAACCAGAGGTCGCCGCAGCCACTACCACCGCAGCAACTACGAACCAACTCCTTACGTTATGGCCCCTTTACACCGCTGCAGTCGCTGTTTTAATCAGCTTCTGGCTCGGTGAACGCCGCGAGAAGAATGTTCTGAAATCACACGGCTTACTTGTTAATCCACAAGTATAGTATGTAGGTCAAAAAAGTACCATTTTCCTCTTGCAAAATGCATAGTTTACGTTTATGCTTTAAAGTAGATAAAACTAGAGAGACAAACAGCTTTATCTAACACATAAACAAAAACGAGAGACGGATACACATGCCACGCGGTGAGTTTCGCATAGGCTATAAACTATTGAGTTTAGTTATCCTAGCTTTTGCTGTTATAGCGAGCATTATTTTTGCTGTCGCTTCCCCAACAGCCCATGCAGCAACTGGGATTAACGAACGCATCAATTTTCAGGGGC
The DNA here is from genome assembly GCA_964536265.1 of uncultured Candidatus Saccharibacteria bacterium. Lineage (GTDB taxonomy): Bacteria > Patescibacteriota > Saccharimonadia > Saccharimonadales > Saccharimonadaceae > JAPUDS01. The sequence goes on from CAZHVV010000005.1 coordinate 20,061, forward strand.
GCTTATTTAACGCTCAGGGCGCAGTTGTCCCTGACGGCTATTACAATATTGAATTTAAAATCTATCAAGATGGTGATGGTCTTACGGCAGGAAATACGACCGGCTCACCTGCTGGCTCTCTGAAATGGACTGAAAGCTGGCTTAACGACGACAGCAATGGTGTGTTAGTGAGAAACGGCTACATGTCTGTTGAGCTAGGCTCCGTGACACCGTTCGGTAGCAGCGTTGATTGGAATCAAAGTGTACTCTGGCTCAGTATGAACATCGGTAGTACTAACGCTACTTGTACTCCCTTTGGCTCATGTAGCCCAGATGGTGAAATGGTGCCAATGAAGCGAATGTCCGCAACTCCTTACGCCCTCAACGCCGGCAAACTTGGCGGCTTAACAGCATCTGGATTTATTCAGAATACCACTACCCTTCAGACAGCCAACATCGCCGTTCAAAGTGCTGGCTCTGGTAGTATTGCGGCTCTTGTCCAAGGTGCAAGTGGCCAATCCGTCGACATATTACAGGTAAAAGCAACTGGCACAGCTTCTCCACTGTTCTCGGTTAGCTCGGGCGGTACAGTCACTATCCAACCAGTCGCAGACGGTGCTGGTATTTTTGCTGTCAAAAACGCTGCCGGCTCAACGATAGCACTCTCAGTTAATACATCAACTGGTCTGGTCAGTGTAACTGGTAATGTTCAGGCAGCTGGTCTCGTGAGCGCATCACTTGACACCGCAAGTGCTACGACATTAACTGTCGGCACGGCTACGGCAAGTGCTATCACTATTGGTAAGGCCAGTACTACGACTACAATTCAAGGCAATACAGCTGTAACACTCAATACAACCACAGGTACAACAATCACTTGTCAGAATGTCAGTGGTTATCTCAGCACCTGCGATGCAAGTGTACTAACTCCTTCAGCGGCTAACTTCGTCCAAAATGGCACCAGCCTCCAACCAACATCAAATTTCTACATTTCTGGAACAGGTCGAACTGACACAAAATTCCTGACCCCTACTATTGACACCGCAACTGCTGCAATACTTAACATTGGTACGACCGGCACCCCAACAACAACCGGCATCAGCCTCAACCAGAACACAACAGTTGTCGCTGGTAAGAGTCTTATCATCACTGGTAGTGGCACACGACCAGGAAGCCCACTTGAGGGAACAATTTATTACGATACGACGACAAAACAGCTGCTCGTGTATAGCAACGGAAAATGGCAAAGCGACCGTAGCACCAGCACAAAAATTGTGGCGGCCAGCAATAGCTCACAAGCGCTCAAAGATGGTGCTGACTATGTAGCCGACGGCACGGCTGATGATATTGAAATTAACGCCGCTCTCACGGCTGCCACAGGTGGCAAAGTATATCTTGCGGAAGGTACCTACACTATTGCTGCGTCAATCTCAGTACCAAACAATACCACCCTTTCAGGAGCAGGCTCTGGAACTGTTATTACTATCCCAAATGGTGTCAATGCCACATTTACGGCCGTTACGAACACAACTACAGGTGGTAATGGAACGGGCGTTGTAATTCAGGATTTGAAGCTCGACGGCAACAAGGCCGGACAAGGTGCTGGCAATTACGGTATGTACGGCATCACATTCAACGGCATGGGCTCCGGAACACTTCCTGGTGGAAAAATCTCGAACGTATCAGTAGTCAACTGGTATGGAAATGGTGCATTCTTATGGACCTACGCAGGTATCTATATAGCTGCAGGCCAGCGCAACACCATAAGCAACGTTGTTGTACATGGCAACACGAACAATGGTATCAACATCACCGGTACATATAACACCGTTACTGGCAGTGACTTTACCGGCAATAATTATGGTATCCACCTGGTAGCGAATAACAACACTGTCACCGGTAACTCTGCCTCAGCAAATACTGCAATTGGTATATACCTAGAAACTGCTAGTCAAAATACTGTTTCAGGCAATGTTGCGACAGCAAACACGAACCAGAATATCTACCTACTTAATTCAAGCTCCAACACAGTTTCAGGTAACCAGGCTCTGGGAAGCTCATCGAGTGACGGCATTGGCATAGCAAGCACCTCAACCTACAACATCGTTTCCTCAAATATTGTTCAAGCAAACAGTGCGGGTGGTATCTATCTTGGTTCTCCCGCAACGAACAACACAATTACAGGTAACAAGATTCATAATAATGGTGGTAACAATAACAGGGGCATCTACTTTGTCGGCGCTAGCTCCAATACCATCACCGATAATACCATCACCGATACCGCAAACAGTGCAAGCAACAACCCAATCAATATCGACGTAAACTCAAACAATAACTATCTTTCAAATAACGTGTTTAGCTCTACAGCTACTGGTGGGTCAATCGTCGATGCGGGTACTGGCACAAAATACTCAAATCAGTCTCGTACAGAAGGTGGCGGCCAAATCACCACCCGTATAGCTAATGACGCAGTGGCATTCACCGTGCAGAATGCTAGTGGTACCAATGCTCTGGTTGTTGATACTGCCAATGACAAGGTATTAGTTGCCGGTACCCTCGACACAACCACAGCAACGACATTGAATATTGGTACAACCAATGCAACGGCAATCAACCTTGCAACTAACGCCGCTGCACATACCGTCGCCATTGCAACTGGCGCAGCGCCACAAACTGTTACCGTCGGTTCGCTCGACACGACAAGCGCGATGACAATCCAAGGTGGCACCAACGGTATCGCTCTCAATACTGGTAACAGTAGCGGCATTATATCTTTTGGCGTTGGGAATGTTAACAAACTTGGCATCAGCTCAAGCACAATCAGCGCCAATAATACAGTCTACTCGTTTAATGATATAAACGGTGATTCGATACTTAGCATGGACGCAGGCACTAACAACGTAACTGTTGCCTGGAACAGGAATCTTGAAGTCGCTGGAGGCGCGAACTTCTTAAAAGGCCTTAGCATTCAGGGAGCTAGCATCACGACAGTGTACACGACACCGGGTGGCGCGTCTCTTGGCACTGCTATCAATATCACCAACCACGATCAAGCTGCATATGCGACTCTCTTGGCACTTGGTGTCACAAGCGGGTCACACAGTACTGCCCGTGGCATTCTTGTCGCCGATGCTCGTACGGTTGCCCACCAAGCCACTATCGGTGTTCTTAGTCCCGATGAAAACCAGATTTTTGGATTCAGCTGGGATGGCAGTAACACGACAGCACGACTCAGCAACACGGCAAATGCTATCGCCCTCCAAGGTGGTGGTGTCGACCTCATCACGAGTACAAAAAGTGGTACAGATGCACTAGTCACCGTTGGTGTTGCAGGGACCAATGCCGGCAAACTTGTTCTTGCAACGGCAGCAAATGCAAATATACTAACTTTGCAATCTGCAACCCAAACAGGTAGCTACACACTGACAATACCAGCTGTTACAGCCAACGCAACAATTTGTACCGACAATACCATCTGCGCAGGGTACGCACCCGCTAGCGGTAGTGCAAGCTATATTCAGAATCAAAACTCTACTGCACAAGTAACGTCAAACTTCTGGATTAGTGGCACGGGCCAAGCAGCGACGTTTACGGCTACAGCTGTTAATACATCAACCATCGACACTCCAAGCTCGGGTGTACTTACTATCGGAGGAACAAACACAACAAGTGTGAGTGTTACAAAAGATACGACAATTGCGGCAGATAAGAGTCTTATTATTACCGGTAGCGGCACACGACCAGTGAGTCCAGCCGAAGGTACGCTGTACTACGATACAACGACAAAGCAGATGATCCAATGGAATGGTACCAAGTGGGTCAACAACGGTAGTGATGCCTACCTCGTCGCTGCAAGCAATAGTAGCCAGGCAGACAAAGATGCTGCGGACTATGTTGTTGACGGTACGGCTGATCAAACAGAAATCAACAGCGCACTTGACCGAGCAGACCCAGCATCAGCGATTTCAGGAGCACGCAAAAGTGGCAAAGTCTATCTATTCGCCGGAACATACACCACCAATGACGTTATCTCCATTCCAAACAACACGACACTTGCAGGTTCAGGTCGTGGCTCGCTTATTCAGTTTGCAAATATCAACGGCCAAACGAAAAACATGATCACCAACTCAGATATAACAACTGGTACAGGTGTTACGGTACGGGATTTGCAGCTTGATGGTAGTGATAGCGTCAACACTTCAGGTACCATGCACGGAATGTACCTCAACGGCATGGGCGGTGGTAGTGGCGCCTCCGCTCGTCAAGGTGCAAACATCATCAATAACTGGGTGAACAACTTCTTCAATAACGGTATACACCTTAATGGCTCTCCTAATAGCACCATCATTGGTAATAACGTCCAGGGCAACAGCGGGAGTGGTATATACATCTCATCATCGAACCGCAGTAACATCACAAACAACATCAGCCAAGGCAATGGCGGCTCAGGCATCGTACTCGCCGGAGCGGTCTCAGAAAACGTTGTCGCTAACACGCTTGCAGTTAATGGAACGGCAGGTGTCTACATAAATGGCGGGTCAAATAACAACACAATCTTTGGGAACAATTTCTACAACAACGGCGGTAACACCGCCAACAACGCCATCCACTTCCCTGCCTCTGCGAACGGTGACTTCAACACGATTACCAATAACACCATAAATGACACCTCTGGTACTACAACCAACTACGCTATAAACTTCTTAGACACGACATCGAATAGTAATTATCTCGCAGACAACGTCTTTACCAGCACTGCTGGAACCTCGACTATTAACGACGCGCCTGCAAACAACACCGTCTACGCTAACCAACCACGTGGTGAAGCTGGTGCAAAGTTAACAAACCGTACAGCTAATGACACTGAGGCATTCACGATTCAAAACGCAGGTGGAACAAATGTTCTCACAGTCGATACAACCAACAACAAGGTGCTCGTTGCTGGTGCACTCGACACAACGACAGCAACTACACTGACAGTTGGCACCACAACAGCAACCGCAATCACAATCGGTAGCGGTGCTATAACGACCACCATCCAGGGAAATACTGGCGTAACACTGAATGGGACAACTGGCACAACTATGGTATGTCGTAATGCAAGCGGCTTGCTCAGCTCGTGTGACGCAGCCTACTTAACCCCAACCGCGACCAACTTTATACAGAATCAAAATGCTTCAGCTCAGACAACTGCAAATTTCTGGATTAGCGGCACGGGCCAAGCTGCAACACTGACAGCAGGGACCGTCAATGCAACGACAAGCCTTGTGACTTCAACCATCGATACGGCAAGTGGCGTTGCGCTGAATATCGGCGGCACAACCGCTAGTAGTGTAGATGTTGGCAAATCTGCTGGGACTATCAATCTTAAGGCAAATTCAACGCTCGTTGGCACGTCAGGTGGCACAATTACTGTTCAGGGAGCAACCCAAGCAACCAGCAATACAACTGGCAACCTGTTCGTTCTCAAAGGTTCAACTGGCAATGGTTCTGGCGCAGGTGGCCAACTTACTCTTCAGGGAGGCAATGCTGGCACAACCAGTGGTGCAAACGGTGGCAATGTCTACATAAGTGGTGGTGCAGGTACTGGTACTGGTGTTGGTGGTCTTGTCGTCATGACAACCCCTACCTTCTCGACTGCCGTAACCGACGCGAACTGTTTTACAGGCGGAGCTCCAGTTGCAGCGAGTTGTACAATCACAAGCGCTTCGGTGGATGGCTCATCTGCAGTTCTAGCTGGTTTCACGGTCGACGGACAAACCGCAACACTACCAAATCCAACTATCACGACCGCTGGCCGAGTCGTCTATGTGACAGCATCCAGTGCTACAAGTGATTTTACTCTTTCAGTCAACGGTGGCGGACAAGGTAACCTCATCGCCATGCGCAAGAATACAACCGCAACTATGATTTGGAACGGCAGCGCATGGACAGCAGCTGGAGCATCGAGCTCCACAACACTTCAGGCCGCCTACGACAACACACTCCAAAGCGCTGGTGGTGCAGAACTCGTTGTGAGCAAAACAACAGCAACCAATGGGTTCACTATTCGCGACAGCACGACAAACTCAGTCAATGGTGCGCTTCTCACTGTTCAATCCAGCTCAGCAGCCAACCTCTTCTCGGTTAATAGTAATGTCACCGAATATGCTACCGATGCTGGAGCAGAGGTATATGGCGCATCCACCAGTACATTCCCAGCTAGTACATGGAGTGCGATTAGCGGCAGTATCAGTCGCTACACTACAACTGGTGACAATATTTCAACAGGCCAGGCGTCAGTAGCAGTGACAACAACTGCATTAGGGAGTTCTGGCGTAAAGAACGCACTATCAACGACACTAACTCCAAACATGTCATATAACGTATCATTCACCACGCGTCTCGATAGTGCAAGTACTACTCTCACTACTATGACCGTCTACTATTCCATCGATGGATCGGCTTTATCTACCCAGTGCGCAGTCAGTCAAACTGCAAAGACAAGCATATGGTCTAAGGTCAACTGTACATTTACTGCACCATCCTCTGGTATTACTGCGTCTAATGCCATCTTAATACTCCAGGGCTCAGGTGTCGTTCGCACCTTCTATGTCGACAACCTGAGCGTAACAATCGCTGCTGACTACAATTATGCAACCGATGGTAGTGTTGGCGACGCCGCGAATTTTGCAACAAACTGGAGCTACTCGACTGGTATCGGTACTGGTACTGTGACGCACAATACTGGTGATGGTAACGATGCTAGCAACAGTGCTACAGTAGCCATCTCGGCTGGTGCTGCGAACGCTGGTGTTAGAAATAAATTATCGATTAATCCTCTAACGAGTACACTTTATAGGGTATCTGTATACGCCAAGCTCAGTTCTGGAACGTTTACTGACTTTGCAGTTCGATATAGCCCGAATGGTGGGACAAACTATGTTGATTGTGTAGATTATAAAACAAGAACAGTGACAACAACTGCATGGACACAGATAACCTGTTATATAAAAACTTCCGCTACGACAGTTACCAGCCCATATGTGTACTTTGTTGAGGGTAGTTCCGCTGTAAGAACATTCTCGGTCGACACATTCTCAATGACGCTGACCACAAATACTGCGCCAAATGTACAAATTGGTAGTGGTAGTAATGGTGGTCCAACAACCCTACTAACCCTCGATAAAGGTGCCTCTGCGCCTATCGCGAGTGACAATGACGCGCTTCTCGGCTCAATGTACTACGACACAACACTTGGAAAACTACAGTGCTACGAAGCGGATGGATGGGGCGCCTGCGGTTCAAGTCCTGACACGGTCGTGACAATTAGCCCTGAGTATAACAACGCCGTCATGCACGGTACAGGCATAGGTACAATGACAAGTGACCTTTGTTCTGACACACTCAATATCAATGATGGCAGTTCAGGCCAATCGACAATCTGCGGCACAAACGAAACATATAACTTCTACAAATGGACAAGCCCTCAGGCTAGCGCCCAGACCTATGGTATATACGTCACCTATCAGCTACCGAGCACATTTAAAGAATTTGCCTCGGGGCAAACCTCACTCATGGGCCGTACAGATAGCACAAGCTCAACAGTTAGTTATCAGATTTACCGCAGCGACAGTGATACAGGCCTGACTGCTTGTGGCTCTAGTGTTGCCGTCTCGACTGGTGTTCAGACTGCTTGGCAACGTGTTTCTGCAAACGGCGCGGCTGATCCATCAACCTGTGGCTTTGAGCCAAACGATAGTATCGTCGTCAAAATCAATATGACTGCCAGTGGTACTTCAAACTCGTACGTCGGTAACTTAAACTTCATCTTCTCTAATCGTTAAAATAGTGGCGTCCCACTACAGTAATCACGACCGCTTATGGTAAAATTATTTTGATAGGATTGTAACCATTATTGGGTATGGTGAAAAAGAGACAGTATACTATTCGGATTAATCTTCCACGTCCCGTGTGGCACGTGCCTCTTCAGAGTGTCAACCGTTTTATACCCCGTCCTGTAAAAGCTGCTTTCGTCAGGCTACGTACCTGGTGGAATCACCTACTGCATCGCATCCCATTTACAAGAACTCGCAAGGGTCGTATTGCCACATTTGGAATCTTGCTTGTCTTTGTAGCCGCACATATCGTAACTGTTTTTCAGCCGTTTATTGACGAAAATCGCTATACGCTCGGCTCGGCGAGTGGCTTACTGAGTGAAATCAGCGAGCCGATGGCAAAAAAACTAACATTTGACGTAAAAACACAGACCTTCCAGTTCAACGCGTCATATCAAGCAAAGGCTGAAGACACCAGTAGTATGCCAACTCAGGCAACTGCATCCCTCCCGAAAGACCCTACTAAAGGAGTAACTGTCAATGACCCGTCATTGGAAACGCAGTTCACACTAACCCCAAAATTTGCGCTCGAGGAAGGTAAACAGGACGGTAATCGGGTCGTGTACCCGCTTTCTGGCCGTGCTGGTTGGGTTGTCTATAGTGTCCACAGCGTGGGAGTTAAAGAAGATATTCTACTCACTGCTTCGCCTGGTGATTCGACAACGTTCACCTATGATTTGAATCTGGCCGAGGGAACAGAAGCACGGTTGCGTAACGATGGTAGTATAGGTATCTACGGTAATAGCCTCCTGAGCGGTACTATCACTACAGGGACCGAAGCCGATGCCACACTTCTCGAGAAGGCACGACAGAACGCGCCAAAAGATACGTTACTCTTTTCTATCCCAGCACCAGTCGTAGTCGATGCCAAGGGATTGTCGACAGTACAAGCCCGCTTCGAACTGACCGACGGTAATACACTTTCAGTACACGCCTCAAAGCTCGATGGTGCTCGCTATCCTCTCACTATCGACCCGAGTATCTACGTCGTAACTGCTCAGCAATTTATGCAGGGTAATAACGAGACTAATGTTGATTTCAATGTTGCTGATAAACTGATCCAAAAGGGTAAAACCACAGGAGCCCGTTTTGATGACTGGACAGCAAGCGCAACAAACTTACCAGCTCCAGCATGGGGAGGAGCTGCAGCAGCAACTGGCGGCTACCTTTACCAAGTAGGTGGTACCACTTTTAACGGTCAGACGTTTACGGCGCAGGGTGCAAACTCTTACACGGTTCCGACCGGCATCACAAGCCTCACCTTCGAAGCTTGGGGCGGCGGCGCGGGCGGCGGCGCGGGCGGTACTAGCACTGGTGGAACCGGTGGTGGAGCTGGGTATATCCAGTCGACCGTGAGTGTTAACCCAGGTGAGACACTTACCGTTTACATCGGTGGTGGTGGTGAGGGTGGTTCGCATAACGCACTAGGCACAACCGCTGGTGGTGGTGGTGGAGGTGGTGGGTATACTGCTGTCTATCGTGGTGGAACTCTGCTCATGGTTGCGGCTGGTGGAGGTGGTGGAGGAGGCAGCCGTCAAGCAGTAGCCGGAGGTGCTGGTGGAGCTGGTGGTGGTACATCTGGAATCGGGGGCGCAAGTATCGCAACAACCAACGGTGGTGGAGGTGGTGGTGGCACTCCGAGCGCTGGTGGAGCCGCAGGTATTAATGGAGCATCCGATGGAAATAGCGGCACAGCCGGAGGCTCATTAGCCGGTGGCGCAGGTGGTGATGGACGCAGTAGCCAAGGCGCAGATGGTTCAGGTGCGCTCGGTGGCGGTGGTGGAGGTGGCAATGGTGGTGCGCCAAATATCAACATCACGCGCGCCGGTGGTGGCGGTGGTGGAGGTGGCTACTTCGGGGGTGGTGGTGGAGCTGGCACGACGAGCGTGACAAGCGCCGCCGGTGGTGGCGGTGGTGGAGGTAGTAGCTACACAATAGCAGGCAGTACAGGTGTAACAAACACAGTAGGTTCAGGTATAAATCCAGGTAACGCAGGTGATGTATCTCGAAATGGCGCCGGTAGTGGTGGAGCGGCTGGGCTTGCAGGTAATAACGGCGGAGATGGAGCCGGTGGCGCCCTTCTTATTACGAACGGCTCGGGAGGATCAACTATCTCCTCTTCCCTTGCATGGGCATATATGAACACCGATTCTGGTGCTATCGAAGGTGCAAACCCGGGGGCTGGTACCTGTAGTGGCTGGTGCTCGACAAGCGCATATAGTCTCCCTGCCGCTCGTACAAACCTGTCGCTTGTTGCGTACAACGGGTATCTCTACGCTATCGGTGGGACTGATGGCACTGGCGCGCGCGTTACTACTATCTACGTCGCCAAGCTTGGCGCAAACGGCGAACCTGCTAAATGGCATCCGACAAGTACTGACCAAAGTACATGGGCATATTGGCATACTACAACCAGCCTTAGCTCAACTCGAAGTATGAGTTCGGCAATTGCATACAATAATCGGCTATACATACTTGGCGGTCTCACCGGCAGCGGCACGGGCACATCTGTCACAACAACTGAATACACTGACATCAATCCAAATGGAACCCTTGGTAGTTGGACAACCGGCACTGCCCTCCCAACTGGCGTCCAAGGTCACAGCGCGCAGGTATACAACGATTGGCTGTATGTACTCGGTGGCGCCAATACCTACAACGGCAGCCCGACAAATACTGTACGCTATATCAAGCTCAACTCGAGCGGCGCAATGACTGGCGGTTGGCAAACAAGTGCGAATTCATTCTTGACGGCACGCACAACCGGCGGTGGCAATATGACAACGGTGTGGGGTGGGTATCTATACGTTTCTGGTGGCTGCGGAACCGTCAATGCTTCGGGTTACTGTACAAACATACTTAGCGACTCTCAGGTCGCGAGTATTAACGCCGACGGCTCTATAGACACATGGAACACCATCGGCACCGTAAGTAGCCAGCGCAGCGGTGCTAGTCTCGTCACCTGGCGAAATGTCATATACCACATCGGTGGCTGTAGCTCACAAAACACAACGACAGGTGATTGCGATGCTGCAATGCTCGGTACAGTAAGCTTAGGAGTAATCAACCAGGACGGTGATGCTTCAACGGTTGGCCAAAGTTCCGCACCAGGTGCCGGCACATGTACCGGTGGCACCCCTACTGATTGTAATATTCCTAGCACTACGTATATAGGTAACATGTTGGCTGCTACTATCATCACAAACGGCTATCTGTATGTTATCGGCGGCTGTACCAATAACACATGTAGTACGACAAGTAATGACCACATCTACGCTTCCATCAGTAGCACGGGGGTACTTTCTGCACCAGCTGCTTGTACGGGAGGTACAATCCAAAATAATATCTGGTGCTCAAATACGACAAATGCGCTTGCAAGCGGTGTAGCCGCAAGTAGCCCTGTTGTATTCAATGGAAGAATCTACCTTGTTGGCGGCCTGAACGGTACCGCAAACACGAACCGCATTGACCGTGCAGTCGTCAACAGTGACGGAAGTCTTGGTACATGGGCTAACCAAACAATGACTGGCGTCGACGCAGGCACTAACGCACTTGAAGCACAATCCTACTTGTTCGCGTATGCTCGAGCAAATCCAGCTAGTGCTGGCACTAGCCCTGGTAACCTCTTCATTTTCGGTGGTTGTAGCGCGAGCTCTTCAGCTGGGTGTACGAATTATAGCCCTGACGTTCACAAATGCGTTCTGGCCGCAGCCGATGGCGCTGTGTCTGGCTGTAATGCCGCAAGTCAATTACAGATTGGTACCCTCCCTGGTGCGAGTTCCGATGGACTCGGCCTTATGACTGGTACTGTCTATGCAAACTATGTGTACCTTATCGGGGGTGTCGGTGGTAATCTTACCGACCTTAATTCAGTACGGTATGCAAAAATCGACAATAGCAATAACGTGGTTGCAGCTACTGGATCAACGTGGACTCAGTCGGCCCAAACGATGCAGAATGGTCGTCGTCGTGCTTCCGGCTTTGGGTACAACGGCTATCTTTACGTGGTGGGTGGATTCGAGGCCACAACGGGTGTCTTGGCTGATATTGAATTCATTAAAATCAATGTCAGTGACGGGAGTCTCGATTCATCAGGGTTCTATGAATCTGCTGTTAGCATCAACCAGCGCTGGGGGCTATCTGTGCCAGTCAGTAACAGCTACGCGTATGTCATAGGTGGGTGTATCGTTGGTACGAGTCCGAGTGGCTGTACATCACGCACTGATGTCGTGCAAACCTTCCAAATATACAACAACGACAGCGGCTCACCGTCTGGTTTTACGACCAGCGCTAATACCTATGCGACAAACCCGAACCGTGTTGGCGCCAGTGCGACTGTCCTCAACGGGTATCTCTACGTTGCTGGTGGCTGTACGAGCACAGGCGACTGTACAACGGCTGTTAACAACGTTTCATATACAGCAATTGACAGCACATCGGGTGCACTTGGTGCGTGGAGCAACACAACAGCCACATTACCTGCGGTTCGTGTCTGGGGCAAGCTACTTGCAGCTGGGGGAACGCTGTATTATGTCGGTGGGCAGGATTCCGGTTCAAATGAACAGACTACCGTTTACTATGGCACGCCAAGTGGTGGAAATGTTAGCTCGTGGGCAACCGCATCAAACGGCATACCGGCGGCACGCACGAAGTTTGGTGCAACGGTCTGGAATAATCGCCTCTATGTCGTTGGTGGTTTAAGCGACGGTGCAACCCTCACGACAGATACTAACACTGTCTATATCAGCCCTCAGTTAAACGCCGGCGGCAATATTGGTTCGGCATGGACAACAAGCACAGCATTTACCGTCAACCGCTACGGAGGTGCTGTTGTTGCATATGCCAATAACCTCTACTTGCTTGGTGGCAACGACGGTGCCAACTATCTCAGTGATGTACAATACTCAAAAATCGACCCTTCCGCCGGTACAGTTGGCACATGGGGCTACACCACAAGCTTACCTGCACCACTATCGCAAGCTGATGTCTTTGCGGCCAATGGCTATATATATCTACTAGGTGGTCGCACTGCTGCAACTGTCTGTGACCCTATCACACTTGTAGCGCCGATTAGCGCCAATACTGCCATTGCCAGTGGCAACGACCCAACTGGTGTCGGTGAGTGGTATGAAACGAATCAACGCTATACAGGTGCTCGATACGGTGCTGCAGTGGCATATTCTCAGGGTAAAGCTTACGTCATGGGTGGCGCATGTGGCTCGACATTGACCTATGCTTCGCCCGTCACACAGCAAACAGCGGTACTTTCACAACCACAAATTGCTAAGTACTCTATTGAAATCGATACAGATACCGACGTCTTCCCGACTAGCTGGCTATTAAACGGTGTCGACAACTCCATCGGTGCCAGGTGGCGTCTTGTTTATCGTAGTATGCATGACCTTGACTCGCTCGTAAATCCTAACGAAGACTGCGGAACGAGCGCAACTATGCCAACTATGACGACATGGGGGCAGGATACTACCTTCGGCGATGTTACACTCGGCTTACTGGGTGCCTATACCCCAAAAAATAGTTCAGGTGGCAATATAAACTGTGCTCGATACTATTACTTCAATGTCAGCGTCGACAGCTCTCAAACATACGGATATCCTGACGATGTTACGCGTGGACCAACCATTGAGGACCTTACACTCCAGTTCACCGCTGACCCAGCGAAGCGACTCATGCACGGCCGTACCTTCACCGGTGGACTTCAACAACCTATAGACACACCGAACTATGCGAACTAGCCTTGATTCAATCACACCCCCTCAACGGCCACAACAATCTGTGGCTATTCCCGCACATCAAAAAAACAACACGAAGAACCAAAATCCCTCAGCGCCTCGCCCAATTGAAATCAATATATCGCTCCCGAAACTACCTCGTATCCGCATTGCTAAATTGGGGATATTACTACGACGTATTCCCCGTCGAATATATGCTTTTCTCGCAATCATCGTTATCATAGCTGTTCTTGCAGCTACTGTACTGTTTATACTTGACCGCCAACGCAAAACCGATTTTACAACCAGTACAGCTGGTGGCACAACTATCACACAGCTCGACAAAGGTCAGCCGGATTATGCTACTATCTTGCCAGAGGGTAAATCTATAACCGAACTCGGAGGCTGGACGCGCGTCAGTCCACCAGAACGCAACCCTGTTTTTGCATACGTGGATGTTATCGAGGGAACACCCGCTACTATTTCTGAACAACCACTGCCCGATGCATTCAAAGAAGACCTCGAAAACCAAATATTATATCTCGCCCAAGGGTACCATGCCGACGTAAAAATCGACGCAAATGGTACCACCGTTTATATTGGCACCTCAGCAAAAGGCCCTCAGTCAGTTATATTCACCAAAAACAACCTGTTGGTTCTTATAAAAGCATCTGCAAAAGTGAGTGACGACGCTTGGGCCACATATATCAGCTCTCTAAAATAACTTCCTAGTTCTTACTACTAACTAGCTCGAGTTCTGCCTTCAATACAATCGAATTCTTTTCGTTCGCACACGTCACGACAACCGGCCACTTTCCGTATGGACGACCATCCTCAACTGTCCATGCCCAGCTCACAATACCGTATTCATCTGCCGTCTTCGGCACGAGCCCATTGTCTGTACTCGCTTGCTTGTCATATTCAACTCGAATTGAACAAGCCGCCTTTGGATTCGTCTTCACCGAAAGAGATGCGTTAGAGCCAGGTACAACTGGCGTCGTAAATGACTGTTTCGATACACCAATTTGGGCATCATTTGCCATAGTCGCTGGTTGTAATACTGCTTTCTTGGTTGTGGCTGGTTGCTGATTTACGACAGTTGGTTTATAGCGGCCCATATACCACGTGTACAGCAACCCAGCACCAACAAACAATACAATGAGCACCGTCACAGTTACGAGCGCACGGCGAGCCGTTCGCACAGCTGCGCGACGATTGCGCTTACCACCTCTGGAACCAGAGTGAAGGTCTAGGCTCATGTAAAGATTAGACTCCGTTACTTATTGTCGGTGTGGTACTTGTCGATTGACTTCGCAACTGTGCCATCTGTTTTGATGTTTTCATAGAAGAGAACTTGGTCGCGACTGATAATCATCTCGTCAGTTGGACCATGGATTTCACTACCGAGCTTGATAAGCTGAACGTCTGACTTCGCGTCAGTTGATGTTTCTTGTGGATTCGTACCGTCTGCTGCTGCAGCTTCTGTTGTTTGTAAGTAGAAGATGTCTGTTAGCCGGACTGTGCTGTCATTACCTGTGTGTAACTTGCCGAAGTACACTTGGCCATTCGTTAAGAAAACAGCCTGGTATTTTCCACCGTCAATATAGCCAAAGAAACCACTCCGGTTCATAAGCCATGTTCCACCAAAGAAAACGAGAGCGACAATAGCAAGCGCAGCTACAGCTAGCAGTATTGGCTTACGCTTTGGTTTCTTGCTTGGTTTGATTGGTGATGACGTCGTTGCTGGGCGTTCAGCAACCGCAGGTTGTGCTGGTTGTGCTGGCACATGTGACGCTGGTACATTCGTACGATATCTACTATCCATGATTACTCCCTCATTAGTACTTTAAGCTAGCATTACTATAGCATAAGTGATATTGCGCGACAACAGATGTAGATTACTTCGGCAAGCGCGGTTTGTAGACTGCAGTTGCGGCCTCAAGTCCAAGGACATGAAGGGCCCCCACAAGCACGTACAAATCATCACGTTTTGCTTGTGTTGGCTCCGTTTTGTATTCTTCAAATTTTGCTTCTACCCTATCAAC
Organism: uncultured Candidatus Saccharibacteria bacterium; assembly: GCA_964536265.1. Classification (GTDB taxonomy): domain Bacteria; phylum Patescibacteriota; class Saccharimonadia; order Saccharimonadales; family Saccharimonadaceae; genus JAPUDS01. The sequence continues at coordinate 35,691 of CAZHVV010000005.1, forward strand.
TAACCACTTTTCCTCAGCCTTCGTAACATGTGTCGTTGCAGATGTACTCGCTGAGGGCGCCACAACAGCCAGTGAACGAGCTGAGCGGTCTCGCTTAACTAAGTACCCCTTCACTATCAGGTTATCAACATGGACGGCAACGGTTGAAACGGAGCGGTAATCAAGAGCACGCATAATCTCCCTATAGCTTGGCCCATAGCCGTGACCAGCGATAAACCCATCTATAAAACTAAGCAGTTCTTTTTGCTTTTTGCTTGGCCGCAAGTTGCTTTGCTCTTGCATAGCGTTTCTCCTTTGATTTTGCTGTCTCAATGGTGATTGCATGATGATGCGCAGCGTGCTGACCAGAACGGAATACCCAAAACTTCAAGCCCAAATACGACCACACAGCAAAGAACATACCAGCTATAAATTGCCCGACATATGGACTAATGTTGAAATACTTCTCGAGTGCCAGTGTGATACCGAGGTTTATGAAAAAGTTCAGCCCCATAAACAGCACGAAACGAACAATCTCTTGTCGTGTTTTGCTCTTGCCGGTTTTTGTACTGAATACCCAGTTTTTATCGACAATAAAGAACACAACATGTGCACATAAACTACTGACGGTGATGGCAAGTGTCGTGTCCCAACCCAGAAACTCATGCCCGATAGCATAGCCAAGATATGTCCCCCAGAAAAGTACATTTCCCGCGAGCTGCAACTTGATAAACTCGACAATCGAGTGCACGAGCGATTTTTTCATTTTTTTCTTCATTGCTTACGCTTAGTGTACGGCTTTTCCGCCGCTTTTACTAGACTACGTTGCCCGAGTATACTGGAGGCTATATGCATACACCTTCGCTTTCGGCCGTTCGCTACTGGTTCCTTGGTGCTTTAGTAGCCACTGCTCCTATGTCGTTACATCCGTCGGTTTCCCTACCCATACTCAACTTCCCGACTTTTCGAATTGGGCTGTACCAACTCTTGGCAGTTTGTTTTGTTATGCTATGTCTCCCCCTCGTATGGAGGGCAAAGCTTTTGCACTCTTCATGGGTGTTAAGCGGCAGTCTTATCGCGTTACTCATCACTTTTGTTGTTGGCTACAGCACATCACTCGTACCAGACCGTACACTACTGTATTCGGCTGCATTTGGTAGCCTGGTTGTGCTCGCAATTTGCGCATATCATGCTTATTTTGAGTTAAACAGCAAGGAGCGGCAGAGCCTGATATATGTTGTTTTATGGAGCGGGATTGTATTCGGCAGTCTTGCTCTACTGCAGCTGATTGTTGCAACATTTGATTCCTTAGCACTTGGCACGTTGTGCGCGGGCTGCTCAAGCCAAGTATTTGGATTTCCACGTATCAATCTGTTTGCCGCAGAACCCCAGTTCTTCGCGAGTAGTTTACTCCCAGCCTTCTTTGCTAGTCTCTTCTTTATAAAAAACAGATGGTTATCAACATGGTCATTATTTCTTACAACACTTGCAATAAGCCTCACATTTTCTCGTGGCGCTTTTGCGGCGATAATTGGAGCGCTCATTATCTTCATGACAATTTCTCTGGCGCGGCGGCATAATGCGACAGTTATAGCTGTAGCAAAACGTCTCTCTATCGCCGTTGTAGCTGTCATTATCGGTTTCGGTTTCCTCGTTGGCTCGGCGACGATTCGTTACCACGGTACGCCCCACATTGCTTTCAATACGACGGTCAGCATGCTTGAACACCTCACCATGGGAGTCATCTCTATTCCTCAGCGTGTTGAACCTGTCCCAAATACAGTAGCTGAGGTATCTCCAACGAACAACAACTCATTTACACCAGAAGGACTTGTTGAAGCGTCATCAAATGATCGACTTGGCGCTGCTCAGCTTGCTCTTAACGCTTGGAATGACACGCCCAAAACGACCTTTTTCGGTGTTGGTATGGGCAACCTAGGCGCCTACGTACGGGCAAATATCGATACTGCTGCTCCAGCCGATTTAACAGTCTATATCTTTTACATCTTAGTGCTCAGTGAGCTTGGACTTGTCGGACTTGGCTTTGTACTCTTTTGGCTTGGTTGTGCAATCTGGTATTCTTGGCGCATTGCTTCGCCTGCACATCGGGGACTGGCAATCACAGTGGTGAGCGCATTTGCTATTCAATTTCTGTTCTTCGGGTCATATATCAATGTTATGTACATATATGTTTGGCTTGGTATCTGCTTCGCTCTCGAGAAGAACTCGGCTATAATAAACAAGACCTCCCATGCATAACAACGCAACAACACTCTACAGATTCTTCCTTGCAGCCGGTGATATCTTGGCACTTCTGCTGTCATTCACGGCAGCTTACGTTTTACGTGTTTCACTCAGTGGCCGTCCGATTGCTGTTAATGTGAGTTCATTTGAATTCATCAGTTTTGTTATCGCTCTGCTACCGCTCTGGATTGTCTTGTTCTATATGCTTGGCCTCTATTCTCGACACGTTTACGAATACAAGCCCCGTGAGCTCAGCCGCCTGCTTGTCGCCGCAATCTTGGGAATTATGCTGATGATTACCTTCAGTTTCTTTACGTCCATACCACTCTTTCCAGCAAAACTCGTTGCCCTTTACGCTCTGGGCATAAGTTATGTGCTTCTCGTCGTCATCCGCTCACTCATCCGCGTCATTCGCCTCATCACACTCGACCGCGGTATTGGTTTGTCTCGACTGCTTGTCATAGGCGACAATGAAGCAACAAGTAGCCTGCTGGCATTTATAAGTTCAAACCCTCGCTCAGGCTACTGTATCGTTGGGGTCGTGGCAGATGACAAATTTGTACCGCCACTGCTGAAGAAAAAACAATTCGGTAGCCTTGACGAAGCACTACTCAGTAGTAAACCTGACGTTATTATGCAGACCGATACGCGTTCGAGCAATCGTATTTATAACCTTGCAGTTGATAATCATATTGCTTACCAATATGTGCCCTCACATGAAGCGCTCATGAACACACGTCACACTACTGAAATCATCGGTACCCTACCAGTAATCATCGTGCAAACAACACCACTCATTGGGTATGGTCGCATACTGAAAAGGATTGTCGATATTATTGTCAGTACAATAGCTCTTATACTCACTTCACCAATCTGGGTTATAACAGCACTCATCATGAAACTGCTTGAGCCAACAACACCTGTCATCTACCGTCAAGAACGTCTGTCGCGCCACAATAAGCCAGTGTATATTTACAAGTTCCGTACCTTAAAACGCCAATATAACGGACTAACCCCTGAAGGGGCTTTCGAAAAAATGGGGAAGTCTGAGCTTGCGAAGAAGTATCGCGACAACGGTGACTGGCTCGACAAAGACCCACGCGTCACACCGTTCGGTAGATTTCTCAGATCAACCAGTATCGACGAATTACCCCAGCTACTTAACGTGCTGAAGGGTGACATCAGTTTAGTTGGACCGCGAGCACTTGTACCAGAAGAACTTAAACGCTACCAGCACAAACACCTCATCCTGAGCGTAAAGTCTGGACTCACAGGTCTTGCTCAAATCTCTGGTCGCCGCGATATTAGTTTTGATGATCGCCGAGCACTCGACATTTACTATGTTCACAACTGGTCACTCTGGCTCGACACGCAAATCATTGTGAAAACTATTTGGCACGTTATCTTCCGCAAAGGAGCCATGTAGTAGTGTCTAAGATTGCGCTTGTCACTGACTGGATCACTGTCATGGGTGGTGGCGAAAAGGTCGTCGAGCAATTTCATAAACTTTACCCCGATGCGCCAATATATACGTCATACTGCGCCGACCGGTGGCGTCCGTGGCTCGATAACAAAGTGGTTACGGGATATTTGCAACACTGGCCGTTCTCTGTACTCAGGCGCTTTCTACCTGTGCTCCGTCAGTGGTGGTTCGCGCAACTTGACCTCTCCGCTTACGATACCATCATCAGCATTAGCGGCAATGGAGAAGCAAAATTCGTTAAAACTACGGACGACCAGACACATATCTGCTATTGCCACACCCCACCTCATTTTTACTGGGCTCAGTACGACGAATATCTACGACAACCGAGCATGCGTCCGTTCTGGCTTGCTAGACTTGGTCTCAAGCTGCTCGTTAAACCTCTACGAAAACGTGACTACGCCGCCGCACAGCAGGTTGATTATTTCATTGCAAACTCAACGAATATCCAAAACGATATCAAACGTTTTTATAACCGTGACAGTGTTGTTATTCACCCACCAATCAACACTGACACATTCGCGAAACTCGCACCAAAAGGCATACGCACTATTCCTGAAACTCCACAATGCATAATGTGGGGAAGAGTTGTACCTGCAAAACGTATCGACGTAGCTATAGAGGCATGCAACCAACTAGGTTGGCCTCTCACAATCATTGGTGATGGCCCAGATATCCCTCGACTCAAGGCTTTAGCAGGTCCTACTATTTCGTTTGCTGGTTACGTCAATGACGAAGATCGTGAAAAATATATCAAGGGTGCCGACTTGTTCCTCTTCTGCGCCTATGAAGATTTTGGTGTCGCACCAGTTGAAGCACTCGCCGCCGGCCTCCCAGTTGTTGCCTACCGTGCTGGCGGTGCGCTCGATTATATTAAGGACGAAGAAAACGGAATATTTTTTGATACGCAAAGGGCAGAAAGCCTCGTCATTAGTATTAAAAAAATAATTCGTATAACCTTTGATTCATCAGCTATCTCACTTTCGGCCAACCATTTTTCTCGAGAGAATTTCAGTCAACATATAACAAATTTCATAGCATCGCGTACAAAAGGAACATTGAGATGAAGATAGCTATTGATGCTCGCGAACTTCGAACAACAACAGGACGCTATATTGAACGTATGCTTCACTATCTACAACAAATCGATACTGGCAACGACTATCTTATTTTGCTGAAGCCAAAGGATATTGATGGCTGGGTACCCACAAACCCGCGTTTTACTAAAATCCCATGTCCTTACAAAGAGTTTACCTTCGATGAACAAATCGGCTTCAAAAAGCAGCTCGAATCACTCAAGCCTGACCTGGTTCACTTTCCGATTGTTCAACAACCGGTTTGGTATACTGGCCGAGTTATAACTACTATGCAAGATTTAACAACTATTCGATTTAAAAATCCTGCCAAAAATCCATTTATTTTCTGGGTTAAGCAACAGGTATACAAATGCGTAAATAAGCGCGTCGCTCGAAAATCTGTTGCACTCATAACTCCAACCGAATTTGTCAAACAAGATGTGGCGAACTACTGTACTATTAGCCCTAATAAAATAACTGTTACCTTAGAGTCTGCAGATCCATTACCATCAGATAGTCAACCAATCGATTATCTGTCTAATAAAGAATTCATTATGTATGTCGGTCGCCCAACACCACATAAAAACTTGCGACGGTTGATTGATGCGTTCGCAAAACTACAAGTTAAACATCCCGGCCTGATTCTTGCGCTTGCTGGCAAGAAAGATGCGAACTATACACTCCACGAAGACTATGTTCGCAGCAAAGGAATCAAGAACGTATACTTCACTGACTTCATTCCAGACAACCAGTTACGCTGGATGTACGAGCATACGGCTGCCTATTGCTTCCCGTCTCTCAGTGAAGGCTTTGGTTTACCGGGACTTGAAGCTATGCTCCACGGTGCACCAGTTGTGAGTAGCAATGCGACGTGTTTACCCGAAGTAAACGGTGATGCTGCACACTATTTTGACCCCTACAATGTCGATGATATGGCGCGCGCGATTGACGAAGTTATGACTGACCAGAAGCTTCGTGCAAAACTTATCACAGCTGGCTATGAGAACGTCAAACGTTTTAGCTGGGAGAAAATGGCCCGCCAAACGCTTGATGTCTATGAAAAAGCTTTCGAGCAGTAATTTACTCGACCGTCACACTCTTCGCAAGGTTACGTGGCTGATCAACATCGTTACCACGTCCAACGGCAACATAGTAGGCAAGTAGTTGAGAAATCACATTAAATATAAGTGGAATTAGCAAATCAATCTTTGTATGAATAGCTATAACCTGTTCAGCTTTGATTCTCTTCTTGCTGTTAGTTATGACTATAACGTGTGCACCGCGAGTATTCATCTCGATGATATTGCTGAGTGATTTATCGTACAGCCAATTCTCCGCAATGAAAGCAACTTCAAAGAATCTGTCATCTATGAGTGCTATCGCACCATGTTTCAGCTCGCCGGCTGGGTAGCCCTCGGCGTGCAGGTAACTCACCTCTTTGATTTTCAATGCGCCCTCAAGTGCCGCCGGATACAGTGTATCCCGACCTGTATAAATTGCGTGGTCGTATTTCGCATATTTTTTCGCAATCTTGCGCACTTCTTCTTCGTGCTCTGCTATCACATCAGTAATTGCATCAGGTAGTAGTGACAGCTCTTCAATCCACTCACGCAGTTCTTTCGGACTTGCCCCTTTGGCTTGTGCAATCACCAAACCGAACAATATCATGGCAACTGTTTGCGACGTAAATGCCTTGGTGCTTGCAACTGAAATCTCCGCGCCAACATGCACATAAACACCACCATCAACTTCGCGGGCGATGGTTGAGCCAACTGCGTTAACAATGCCAAGACACCGCACACCGCGCCGTTTCAGCTCCTGCAAGCATGCAAGTGTGTCAGCAGTTTCACCAGACTGAGAAACAATCAGTGCGATTGAGTTTTCAGGAACAGCGAACGAGCGATACCGAAGCTCGGATGCGACTTCAACTTGTATAGTGACATCATTCGTAAACTGTTCTATGAAGTATTTTGCTTGCAAGCCAGCATGGAATGCTGTGCCACACCCAACGACGATGATATTCTTGACGTCTCGAAGCTCTGCATCGGACATATTGATGCCACCTAAGTGTGCGAGTCCTTCATCGACCGAGAGTCGTCCACTCAACGTCGAGCGCAGCGTTTCTGGTTGTTCGTGAATCTCTTTCGCTAAGAAATGGTCGAAGCCGCCTTTTTGAATTGACTGGATATCAAGTTCAAGCTTTTCTACCTGCGCCTCAACTGCATTTGCTTCAATGTCATAGAGCTTAACGCCATCGCGTGTGCATACGCCCATTTCGCCATCATGCAAGTAAATAACCTGGTCGGTATAGCCAACTAACGCCGAGGCATCACTCGCGACAAAAACTTCGCCCTCGCCAACTCCGACAATCAATGGGCTACCTTTGCGGGCAACGACTATCTCGTTCGGATTTTTCACACTAAAGACTGCTATGCCGTAGGCACCAACAACCATCTTGAGTGCACCGCTTACTGCTTCGAGTAAATTATCAGATTCCTGATAAATAAAGTCTACAAGGGCTGTCAGCACTTCAGTGTCAGTCTCGCTTTTGAATTCATAATCTCGCTTCACAAGCATCGCCTTGAGATCTTGATAGTTTTCAATGATGCCATTGTGCACCAGGAAAATATCACCAACATTATGTGGATGCGCATTGCGCTTGTTTGGCTCCCCATGCGTTGCCCAGCGCGTATGACCAATCCCCATATGATCGCCTGTCTGATGTGTAGCAACTTTTGACTCAAGTTCAGCTACTTTGCCCTTCGTACGTAGCATAGTTGGTTTTGCGGCTACATCCATCGTCACGATTCCGGCGCTATCATAGCCACGATATTCCAACCGTCTCAGGCCACTGAGAAGTATACTCTGTGATTCCTTATCTCCTATATAGCCAACAATTCCGCACATGTATTTACCCCTTTTTAATTACTACGTTAACGAAAAGCACATGCTCTATAGTTAACACCCATACAGAATAAATGTCCATATTATTTTATGAATTTATGAAATATACAAAATTACAACGATTGCTATAAACCAAGTTTCTCTAGTAATTGCTTGTACTGTTTTGAGTCTTTCACCTGGTACCACTGACCTTTGGTTAGACCGACAGACCAAAGCTTACCCTCTTTACATAAACGCGGGAAAAGCGCTTGTTCAAAGTCTGACTTTTCGTTTAACTGGAACATTTCAATGAATAACTCTAGAGCATCTGGTGAAAACACGGTAAACCCTACATGCGCAGGCACAGGTATGAGTGGGAAATCAGCAGTATCGACCACTTGATTATCTTTTACCATCATTCCGTTTGCAGAGTACGCCAACCTAGGTGCTAACATGGCAGTCGCAAGCATACCCTTGTTTTGCCCCTCAAGATGACCAGATACCATAAATCGAGGGAATGACCCTGGAAAGTCCATGATAATATCAGACGGATTAGCGACAATTAGGTTGCAACCTTTCGGGATTGCACCAACCTCTATGGCGTGACGAATCGCCCCACCACGACCAACTGGCATCTCAGGATCATAGCTGTAGGCAATCTCAACTCCTAGCTCAGACCCGTCACCCAACCTATCTTCCGTACTCTTTGCGTTATGAAACACGAGCGCAGCAAATTTCTTTATACCTGCATCGCGGAACATCCGGATTGTCATCTCAATCATTGTGTCACCGTTTGGTAGTTCAAAAACACTTTTTTGAACTGGTTGGCCAGCCAAAACATCTTTGAAACGACTACTTTCGCCACCTGCCATGAGTGCCACCACCGCATTGTCAGCATATGTTTTCCATTCTTCGTCGGTCATATCAGCTGGATCACGAAAACTTGCGATGTTTAGGGCGAATGCATCTAATTCAGACTGTAGGCTCATGTTCTCTCCTTTTTTCAAGATGAAACTATTATACCTCAGTAGTTGATCATCAATCCATCCTCGATTATACATAAGCACTTGCTTTTATATTTGTTTTGTGCTACAATAATATTTATGAATACAGACGTCTCACCAACTCCCTCTGTACAAACTCCTGAACATACTGGGGACCGAGTGGTCAGTACAAAAACAAAATTTGACCTTGCACGACAGGCGATTACTGAACTCCGACTCGACAAGGAGCATCCGTTTGTACCAACCCCTGACATTGATATAGTTTGGGTACTCTCAGCTCCTGGAACCGTCAAAGAAATTTCACAAGATGGTTCCTACGCTGGCGAGTCTTCCGATTTAAAGAATGTGGAACATGGGCTCGACTTAGTTCGAGAAATAACTGCTCTTCGACTTGATAAGGCCGTTGATGATGTTACGAAAGAGGATGTTGGGTTACATGGACCGATATTTTACTACAATGGTGAAGATGGTAGTACAGAAAACACGAAATACCCTCAAAATAAGCATCTTGCCGAGCTAGCAGCCACTCCAGAATTTCCAATTCCTGAATCAAGCGTTTATATTGATCATATTGAAATTGCACATACTCCTGCACAAGTTGAGAGTATTGCTCGTTATCTTAAGGAACACCCAGACATTACAAAGGTTGCAGTTGTTTCTATTGGCGCTCATTCAGCTCGAGTCGGACGATATTTAGAGCATTACAAAAACATACTGCCCGAGTCTGTCCAGTTCTTAAACGCACCGGCGACCCAAACCCATAACCCTGTAGGCACTACTTTACGTGAAGTACGCAAAATCCCACACTATTTAGAAATGGGACATCTCTCTGAGAAATCATATTTTCATAATGATTAAGTAAATCTCACTAGTTCCTTAAATACCCTACTGTAGTGAATTAACACAATGTTATTGTTTTTCTGAACTATTTATGCTTAAATATATAGGTAATCGCAGTCATGCGAAAAGGGTCTCCCGTGAAAATAAAATCAAAAAACAAACTATCGAAACCATCGAGAATTATCCTCATCGCCAGCGCCGTTATACTTGTAGTAGCAGGGGGTGTCTTGAGTTATTTATATTTTGCACAAAAAGGTCCTTTTACCCCAGAGGCCTCAAACATAAACTACGGCCCTGCAACCAGTGAAGAGATTAACGCTGGAAACGATATAAAAGAACAGAATTCGCAGTCAGATACCTCAAGCCCAGGTACAGGAAGTGATACTACACCAACTCCTCCGCAAGGCGACCCTAGCAAATCTACGGTGGGCGTTGAAATCACAGCTGCAAACCAAAATGGCAGCACAATCAATATCCGCACTCTCATTCAATCATTATCATCGAATGGAACCTGTACACTCAGTATGAATGGACCGGCAGGAAAGACTTACACAGCATCCTCAAAAACACAGTTAGGACCAAGTACCAGCACTTGTATGGGCTTTGATGTTCCTGTCGCCTCACTCTCTCCCGGAGACTGGACTGTGACAATCAATTATGAGGACAGCGCCACTACGGGCTCTGCCACTAGGGATGTAACGGTACTATAGATGCGTAAATTACTCACACTTTCATTGCTCGCTGCAATGTTTTTTGCGCTTATCCCTCAGACCTCTAGTGCGGCGGTCGTTGGGTTTCAGGCGGGTCGCATCATCGACAACATGGTATTCACGAACAATCTTTCGATGAATCCTGACCAGATACAGACGTTTTTAAACTCCAAAATGCCCACCTGTGATACTTGGGGCACACAAAAGTTTAATTCTACCCAAACACGTGCGCAGTATGCTGCTACTATCGGTAAATATCCGCCCTTCACCTGCTTAAAGGATTATTCCGAAAATGGGTTAACCGCTTCTCAGATTATCTACAATGTCGCTCAGCAATACCGTATCAACCCGCAAGTTCTTATTGTATTACTACAGAAGGAGCAGAGCCTAGTAACCGACAGTTGGCCATATGCAAGCCAATACCAAAAGGCAACCGGCTATGGTTGTCCCGATACCGCTCCATGTAACACCTTGTATTATGGCTTTACAAATCAGCTGACAAGAGCATCCAATATGTTCCGTAAAATACTAGATAACGCATCAGATTGGTATACTCCGTATATCCTAGGAAATAATTATATTCGTTATAACCCAGATGTCGCCTGTGGTGGTAGTACGGTCAATGTCCAAAACCGTGCAACTCAAGCACTCTACAATTACACCCCATATCAACCTAACCAGGGTGCCCTTGATGCAGGTTGGGGTACTGCACCATGCGGCACGTACGGGAACCGTAACTTTTATTCGTATTTTACCAGCTGGTTTGGACCCACGCAACGTAACCTGGTCCATGTTCAAGGTGATGGTGTTTATCAGGTTGAAAATGGCATCAAACGTGCTTTTCCAGATGAGATAACATTCCTAAGCTATGGGTACGAATGGTCTGACGTACTGTCAATTGGCAGCGCCGAGTTTAACCTCATACCCAGTGGAGCAGCAATGCCCTATAACGTCCACTATCGAGATGGACAGCTTGTAACAATGGATGGAAATAGCATTTACCTCATTGTTGACGGGCAAAAAAGAAATATCCCGAGTGAATCAGTATTCCTAAGTTATTCATGGAAGTGGTCATATGTCAGAACAATCAGCTCTCAGGAGTTCAGCTACATACCTGATGGCACGGCAATACCGTATAACGTCAGCTTTCGAAATGGGCAGCTCGTACGAGCTACAGGTTCTACTGGAGTCCATTTAATTCAAGACGGTACTAAGCGTGGGTTCCCTAGCGCTGAATCATTCTTGAGCTATAGCTACCAATGGACATCAGTTACCAATATACCAAGCGTAGAATTGGGCTTAATCCCACCTGGCCTGGACATGCCCTATAACGTCCACTATCGAGATGGACAGCTTGTAACAATGGATGGAAATAGCATTTACCTCATTGTTGACGGGCAAAAAAGAAATATCCCGAGTGAATCAGTATTCCTAAGTTATTCATGGAAGTGGTCATATGTCAGAACAATCAGCTCTCAGGAGTTCAGCTACATACCTGATGGCACGGCAATACCGTATAATACTACCCGCTAACTTTAGATTTCAATTTCCTATAGGACTTCTTGGCTAGCACTTTTAGGGTGTACACATAACCGTGTAACTTTAGGCTATTATCTAGTCGGTCGATCGCAACGCTCAGTCGATTAGTATGTTGTGGCACCACTGGTTGTTGATACGAAGTAAGTTTTTCGGAAACATCCAAATACCTACTAACCGTGATATCAATCACGCGTTTGTACTCTACTATTAGCTCCTTATCTTGATCTGAGATTATCCTGTCTGGTATAAGGGACCTGTCAACAGACTCATCATGAATGAGGTTATTTAATAACATTTTCCATCTCTGAATAAACAGCTCTTCTCGATACATATTGGCGGTGTCTATCGCGTTTCTAGAAAACGCAGCATAATCAGATTTACTATCAACCAGTTTTACAATTTTTTTAGCGAGCCCTACATAATCATTCTGCTTGGCAACAACTCCGTTCTCGCTATCCCTCACAATCTCATCAAGCCCCAGGTAGTCAAAACATGCGCATGGAACCCCTCTTGCCATTGCCTCAACAAGAACTAACGCAAAGCCTTCGAGATCTGATGTTAGCAACAGGATGTCCGCATTATCGTAAAATTTCTTGACGTTTTTCTGGTCACCATGTATAACAACTTTGTTTTCTGCTATACCCAGCATCTTGATATAGTCACCAAGCCGAATATAATTTTCGTGAATAAGGGGGATATCTAAGTTACAATATCCAACGATATCTAGTGAATAATCTGGATCAATCTTTGTGACCTCACTGAATACTTTGATTATCCTATCTATCCTCTTTAGCTCATCTTCCCCAAACCTTCCAACTGCTAGAATTCTCTTATTGTGCGGAGTTCTAGACTTAACAAGATCCTTTTCTATACGTACAGGATTTGGAATTAGTACTCCATTACTGTTATCTAAATTATAAGAATTACAAGCAATCTGACTTATCCATACTACTACATTAGCAGCACTGAAAGAGATAGGCTGTTTCAATGCAACAGGCAAGAGTCTCTCCATCATATAAGGCAACATAAAATGAGTGTGATTGTAGGCTATCGACTTCGTGTGTGTTCCTTGCAAATTTGGGTAAATATCCAGGAATTCTTTATCAAAGTTTGGGTTACCAACAAAAATATCTATACCCAAAAGTGCTGTTACGTTCATAATTTCACGTATTAGGCTGTGATTATTGAGCTTAATAACTTGCACACTTTTCGGTATCGGCAACCCTTCATTGGCCTCTAGGTTGTCGTCATTAATGGCAAGAAATATTTCATAGTCCGACTCTAGTGCTTGAAATAGATACGATGTGACCCTCTCGACACCACCCATTCTCCACACATTACTGTAGAATAATATTCTCTTTTTCTTACCCCAACTCGTCATAGGAGTAGTACTGAACCTACCTATCTCTGCTGAGAGGATATCTTTAAATCTCTCTCCATTATTCTTACGATAATATTCTAATATATTCCGTAAAATCATAGACGAGGTTCTCGTAAAACCAGCGTTCTTATATATATCGTACTCTTGCCAAACTTTATCTTCGCCTCCATCACTCATAAAATCATGGAATCGATCTGTACTTATGGCGTGTAGAAAATCATAGTGAAGCTTATCGCCAGCTTCCATCATGAGATTTTGTTTTGTTACACTATCCTGCCCATTGTGTCGACGAGATATAACTAAACTTTTCTCAAGTAGCACAAAATCATATTGTTCATTCAGCCTAAACCACAAATCGTAGTCCTGAGTAACTGGTAGTTCGGGGTTAAAATTGCCTACCTTTTTGAATGCAGCTTTAGGAATTAGCAAAGAACAGCCATTTACCCCTATGTCACCCCCGATTGCTAAGAAAATATCAAAGTAACTAAACAGTTTGTTATCTATCTTATCCTTCTTTGTCACGCCGCTATCAAAAAGCACCTTTGCTTCACATGCAACGATAGTCCTCTTTGGGTCATGTTTTGATAGAAACTTTATCTGCTCTTCAATTTTTTTCTTCTCATACATATCATCATGACTCAGCCATGAGAAGTATTCACCGGTCATTTTTTCTATGCCAAAGTTTAGGGCAGTAGCTACACCGCCATTTGTTTTTTTATAGTACTTAATCTTCTCCCCATATGAACGAGCGATGTTCTCGGTAGCCCCACCATCATTCGAACCATCGTCGACCACTATAACTTCGGTATTTTTGTATGTTTGAGCTAGCGCACTATCAATAGCCTCTTTTAAGAAATTTGATCCATTATAAACCGGGATGATGATAGATACTTTTTTTGATCCGGCTGTCATAGATAATTCTTCCTCAGTGTTATCTTAATTTCTTGTAAATCTTCTTAGCGACTCTAACAGATGTAACGTAAACACCGTCTCGTTTGACACTTTGAGCCGTCGTCCTCAGCAATCTACGTGCTTTAGCTGCAGCATTCTTGTCAATAATAACTATCTTGCTAATTGGCTCAATCTGATAATGCTTCTTCATTCGTTGCAGTATTTCGCTATCGGATTTTGAGATTGAGAAATCTGCAATAATCTTGCCGTATAAAGTGTCAATCGCTTTCGTATAGTCCTCTTTATCATGATGCTTTTTAGCATACTCCGAACACAATGCAGCTCGCGTCTCTCTTTCCTTCTTCTTGTCTATATAATACTTGACTGCTTCGTAGTATTTATGCTTGTCCCTCTCCGTTGAGACACCGTGATTTGGTGCATCCACGGCGTCTGTCAGTGACGTCCCATCAATCACAATCGGTAGTGTTCCGCAGGCCATCGCCTCAACCGCCATCATGCCAAAGTATTCACGACGTGAGGGCATTAGGAATAGGTCAGCTAAAGAGTATAGGTCAGCTAGTAACTTATCGTCTTTAATCCATCCGTATGTCGTAACCTTAACAATCTTTGCCAAATCATCAAGATCCCCTGCACTACCTACTACGATTAGGTGAATATTATCATATACATTAGCCAAACGCTCTACTGTGTACTTTATGTAGTCAGTTCCCTTGCGACTACCTCCGCTTCCACGCGCCATTAAAACAATGTCTGAGCTTTTGACTTTGTATTTTTTCCTTGTCTTTTCCTTGTCTTTTTTCGTAAAGATATCCAGATCAATACCAAATGGTATGTAGTAAATATTCTTGCCCTTAAACATGGCTGATTTTTCTAACATAGTTTTTGTGTATTCCGAGTTGGCTATGTAAGTAATGTCTGATTTCTCAAGGGCATTTTTCTTTATATCATAGCTAACCGCCATATCATCTATTTCACCGGAGAAGAAATATCCCTCATCATCTCCCTCAATAGGGTCTCCTCCTACAATCCAACTATCGTGAATAGTCCAAACTATGGGCTTGATTCTAGATGCAAGAGGGAGAAATGAAAAATCAAGAAGACCATTATGCATAAGATGAAAGTGCACAATGTCCGCGTCAAGGAATGCTTTGTTGTACAGTACCTCGCACATTACATGGTTATTTATATAATCTAGTTTGTATCGCTGCCTCAGCAAAGTTGATGTATTCCTATAATACTCACGGTCCTTATCTTCACCCGCAATAATGTAGGTGTTCGGATCGTCTGATTCCTTATTCCAAACGAGATGGCTAGAATCAACGTTTAACTTGCGCAAATTAATGTGTAAATCATGGCCATTAAACTTATTTCCAACCAGGTCATTGTCGCCAATTTGAAGATTTGAGTAGTGAGGCATAGGAAGACTTGCTTTTTGCTCGAAGTACTCGACTCTACTAGCTTTATTTGGCATGTCACTTGTACGCATCAAATTTGCAAGATAGCTATATATCCCCGCCCTTGTCACAGATTCCAGCTCTTTAACTTCTGGTGGTATTGCTTTGCCTGAAAAGAACTCATCAAGCCACCGAACTACCTCGTCGGCAGATTTGTACCTATCTGCAGATATCCCCCCTTGATGAGACCGCCAAGCGCCTAGATACTTTGGTATATACAAGAACTCGCCTTGGAGCGCCATATCCCATAGCATCTTTATGTCATTGATGTATTTGTAGCTGCTATCCTTTATCTTCTTCCTATTTTTAAAAGCAGTTTTTCTTATAAATGCGCCCGGTGTTGCTGCATAGCAGTTGAACTTTGGAAGGTCAGAAAGAAGATTAAATTCTTCGTTCAAGACACGTTCAATTATCTTGCCCTCAGCATTAATGATATAAAAGCCAGAGTAGCCTATAACGTGCTTTTTATTCTTATCCAGCCCTGCCACCATCTCCTTCAGCAAATCTGGCATTGCGGTATCATCAGAATTTATTTGAGTAAAGTACTCACTATTACAAATTTCCCAGCCAATGTTAACTGTTTCTGCTTCACCCACATTCTCATGGTATAAGTAAAAATAATTTGGCTTATCTTTAATATGATTGGCAACTACTTTTCCCGAATCATCACGTGAGCCATCATCTAATATAATATAAACGAAGTCAGTATAAGTTTGAGCATCGATACTCTTCATGGTTTCTAGCACATAGTGTTTATTGTTATAAAGTGGTGTTATCACCGTTACTTTTGCTTTTCGCTGTCTAATTGAGCTGATCCTATCTGATTCAATTTTACGAATCATTCGACTCAGATACTCCTTTGTTCGCTTTAAGTCCGAGGACTTAAAGTGTAGCCATGTTTGAATAAGGAAGTTATATTCAGACCCCTCAATGTCTTCCATGCTCTCAACACTTATAGCTTTCAGAAGATGTAGTGTCAGAGCATCAAATTCACTTAGGCCTTCTTCATCCATATCATCTCTGACTGCACCGGATCTATTGGACATAATATTCTCTAGCGCATAGATATTGTGTTTTTCGGATATTGCGTAGCAAACAATCCCGTAGGAAAAGATTGCAGTGCTGGCTTTTTTTGATAATTCAGATGCACTTCTATAATCGCAAAAAACAAATGAGCTATTGATGTTACCACTCAGAAATAGACTCTCAATATCTTGTCTGTGCTTGTTAGATTGACCACCTTCTCCATCAAGTTGCGGATAT
Organism: uncultured Candidatus Saccharibacteria bacterium; assembly: GCA_964536265.1. Taxonomy (GTDB): domain Bacteria; phylum Patescibacteriota; class Saccharimonadia; order Saccharimonadales; family Saccharimonadaceae; genus JAPUDS01. The sequence continues at coordinate 52,459 of CAZHVV010000005.1, forward strand.
ACAGCAACTACAAGCGACGACTCGGCGGGGTCTTTTCGGTAAGCCCTTACTAGTCTTCCTGTAGCGGATGGCCGCAACACCTCACCACTACTAATCCAAGCGATATAATTACCAGTAGCATTGCTTACACCGTATGTGGCGTCTTCAGCTAAATTATCATTGAGGCTATGATAATACCGTATCTTCGATGACTTATATTTATGTATCAGTTTTTCAAGACCATGCTTATAATTACCGACGATAATGACTTCGGTATTTCGGTATTTTTGCAGAAGTATGCTATCAACTGTCTTTTCTGTCTGACTCTTATTTTTTCCGGTAGCAAGTACGATATACGTTACCTTTGGTAATGATTTAATCATTCGTTCGACCTCGCCGCATTATACTTTTAACCTTATCGAGCTTTTCCGCATATTTCCATCGTTTGCTCGAATAGATTGCAGAAAGCTCATTCAGTAGTCTCGAGTACTCAACTTTGAGGCCCTGCATATCTGCTAACAGTAATGTGTTCTCATCTCTCAATTTGGCATTTTGATTGCGGTATTTTATTTCCTTGCTGATGGGATTTAGCGTATTTAATAGACTAGAGTACATTTTTCTATCTATATTATTGTTGCTCTTAAGCTCCAAAATGGCCATAAATTCTTGGGTGTTCTCCTGTGTTCCATAAAATTCACTAATCTCAAAGCTAGAGAGTCCTGCCCTGTCTAGGTCGTACAGAAACTTTACGAACTGATAATCTGCAAATGGCCAGAAATGGATGTCATCCGGCAATTTATCATTTTTAGCATTTTCATAAGCTTGTATCGTCTTGTTGAAGTCTGTTATTGGCAAAATGTCATTCTGCGATTCATCATTCCAAAAATATTTCGGATTATTTTCATGTACGACATTATTTGCAAAATCAAATACTGCGTTATAGTTCATACGCTTTTCAATATACGTATTGTATGCGTCAACAAAAGTGGTGCCGTTTCTAAAGTGATCAAAACAGTAACGAGCATCCGGATAAATGATGACCAATTTTCCATTTTTCCTTAGCAAGCTAGTAACTTCTTGAAAAAAATTTACAATATCTGGTATATGTTCTATCACGTGCGACAGTACAATAACATCAAACTTCTCTACATCTTTAAATGAATCTTCGTACGTGCCTTTTACTACATAATCAATGTCAACGATTGTATCAATATCTATATGAATACCCGTAGACTCAAGGTAGTCGTTCCCTGTGTAAAGTTTCTTGATATCATTGCTATTTCGTATATCCGCATAATAGGCATTTGGGTAGTCAGACTTCTTTACCATTGGCCAGTTTAATGGCCCAAACTCTAGTATTCGGTCAGACTTATTTATAACCTTTGTTCGTACGTATTCTCTGAAGTCCATCCAATTGGTCATTATTAACCCTTCCTCCAGACCGTCCTATTGATATAGCCTGTGTAGCTCATAATTATTCGGACGACTTTCTGGGCAACATTGTCGGCATCGTAGTCCTTGACAATAGGCATTCGAGTAGATGTCACTACTTTAATTGAATCCAGTACGGTCTCTTTGTCGAGACCAGTCATAATAAGGGTTCCTTCGTCCATACCTTCTGGCCGTTCGTGGGCTTGTCGAACGGTGATAGCTGGGAAGCCTAGTAATGACGACTCCTCCGTGATGGTACCACTATCAGAAATGACACAATAAGCGTTTTCTTGAAGCTTAATGTAGTCAGCGAAACCGAGTGGTTTCATAGGTTGGACTAATTCATGAAGCTTAATACCTTTGGCATCGATTAGCTTCTGAGTCCTAGGGTGAACTGAGAATATAACAGGCAGCTTATACGTCTCACAAATTGCGTTGATTGACTCAACTAAGTCGTTGAAATTCTTTTCGCTGTCAACATTCTCCTCACGATGAGTACTAAGCAAAAAATAACCTTTAGGGCTTAGGTTCAATTGGTTGAGTACTTTACTGTCATCGATTGATTGCTTATTTTTGGCTAGCACTTCTTTCATGCTGGAACCAACCTTTATAACAGTCTCAGATGGGATACCTTCAGCCACCAGGTAACGTCTCGCATGCTCTGTGAGTGTCATATTGATGTCGCTCAGGTGGTCTATAACCTTCCGATTGAGCTCCTCAGGAACCCTTTGGTCAAAGCAGCGGTTACCAGCCTCCATGTGGAACACAGGAATTTTATTTCTCTTTGCAGATATAACCGACAGGCAAGAATTTGTATCTCCGTATAGTAATACTGCATCTGGTTTGTGTTGTTTGAACAACTCATCAGACTTAATAATTACATTGCCTATGGTCTCTGCTGCGTCTTTTCCGGCGGCCTCCATAAATATATCGGGTTTTCGGATACCCATGCCGTCAAAAAAAATTTCATTCAGTTCATAATCATAATTCTGACCGGTATGCACTAATATATGCTCTGTATATTTATCAAGTTCAGGAATCACACACGCTAGCTTGATAATCTCAGGTCTTGTCCCAACTATTGTCATAACTTTCATTTTGTTACCCTTTGGCTTTCACTATAGAGGGACTCGTGTGCAGTAACCCAGTCGGCCATTTCTTTCACCATCTGAGCATAGCTTGGTATTTCAAAATCAAAATCTGTCGTCCTCATCAAGCTTTTATTGCTTACGTAATCACTCTTACGATTGATGACGATATCTTTATTGAAACTTTCTTTGAATAAGGTGATGAGACTAAATTTATCTATTGCTTCATTGTTAACAGCATGCCTTAGGCCAGTAAGATTATTGAGAATTGCTTTTTCCATGCACTTCGCAAATTGGAGTGTCGTAACTCCTGACCAAATAACTTTGTCAAATCCGTTGGCTTCCTTTTCTTGGTTCATAAACCATTGGAACAACCCTATCCCATTTTGGTTTATATCTGGCCCAACTATTGATGTACGCAGCGTTACACTCGACGAATCATATGTTTCGCCAAGACCCTTTGAGCGACCGTAGAAATCAGTCGAGGTCCGTAGACTTTCCTCGGTATATGCACCGGATCCTTTGCCGTCAAATACACAGTCAGTTGAAACGTGCACAAATTTGGCACCTTTCCTGCTACTAATTTCGTCGACATAATGAGGTAGGTAGCTGTTTATTAAAACCGCTAACGGTTTATTCTCTTCTGCAACTTTGTTGAGTATGCCGATGCAATTGATGATTGCATCTGGCTTAAAATCATCGACAAATACTTCAATATCACTGATGTTTTTGGTTATATCAAGAGTGTAGTCTTCGTCACCGGAGCGGGATGTACCCCTTACGATATGGCCTTTCTCCTGGAAATATAGCTTAACAATATGCCCAAGCATTCCATCAGAACCTAGTATGAGTACTTTCATGCTTCAACCTCACCCATTTTCTTTAGAAGCTCAATCGTACCAGCTTCGTCAAGGCGTTCGGTAACATCTGAGCTATAGGTCTTGTAAACTACCACTTCACCACTACCTTCGGGGTAAAACTTATTGTAGTTCATGTCACGATTATCCATAGGAATTCTGAAGAAATTGCCCATATCTTCGCTCTTGGACATCTCTTCGCTTGTCACTAACACTTCGTGCGCTTTTTCGCCGTGTCGGGTTCCAATAATTTCGGTCTTGGCATCTGATTTCTTATATGTCTTTATGGCCGATACTAAGGTCTCAATGGTCGCAGCTGGTGCTTTTTGTACAAACAGATCACCTTGATTGCCATGCTGAAATGCGAATACGACTAGGTCAACCGCGTCGGCCAACGTCATCATAAAGCGTGTCATATGAGGGTCCGTTATCGTTAATGGCTTCTTATCTGAAATAAGCTTATAGAAAAGTGGTATTACCGAGCCGCGAGAACCCATAACATTACCATACCTCGTTAAACAAATTGTTGTTTTTGCTCCCTCACCTAGTTGTCGAGCCTTGGCAACAATTATTTTTTCCATCATAGCCTTGCTGGTACCCATTGCATTGATAGGATACGCAGCCTTGTCCGTGCTAAGGCAAATTATCTTCTTCACACCGTGGTTTATTGCGGATGTTAAGACGTTATCCGTGCCAATCACGTTGGTCTTTACGGCTTCAAGTGGGAAGAATTCACACGATGGTACTTGTTTTAGCGCTGCTGCATGAAATATATAGTCAACACCCTTCATCACGACGTCGACACTACTCATATCTCTCACGTCACCGATATAGAACTTGAGTTTAGGGTTGTTGTACTTCTTTCGCATGTCGTCTTGCTTTTTCTCGTCACGCGAAAAAATTCTGATTTCACTTACATCAGTATGCAAGAAGCCTTTGAGTACTTCGTTACCGAAAGAACCTGTACCACCAGTAATTAGCAAAATTTTGTCTTTAAACATATATTCTCCTCGTGATATTTATTACTTGAATACATTTCATTTTAGTTATTTATCCTCCTCGTACTTATGCTTCAGTCGCGAAGTCCCATCAGCATCGGTCTTTCCGTCATCAATAACACTGAAAGCAAACGCCTTATCCCTCTTCTCGATCACGACTCCAGCCCTGTCTAACACCGCCACTAGCACTGAGTATCTACCGGGCCCAATGTCTAATCCTACGGTATAGGTGACACTCGCACGTGTTACTTTGGCATTTCTTGTATTACTCCCAAACACATATTCTCCATCGCTTCGTATAATCGCCACTCCCAATACATGCTTGCTTGAATCAAACTTTCCCTTCCAGGATATATGTAACGACAGTTCTTCCGAAGGTAGGTATATCGTTTTGACTAGAGGCTTGAGAATAAATTGTGAATCCCTGGGTTTCTTGGCTCTCATAAGAGCTTTTTCTTGACCGTCATCTTTCTTCGTATTCATATCTAAATATTGCTCGGCAATACTATCGACTGAGCCTACATGTGTTATTTTTCCATCATCTATAAGCATCGCTCTGGTGCAGAGATTCCGAACTGTACTCATATCGTGAGTCACAAGCACTACTGTTTGCTTCGTTCTCCTATATTCCTCGAAGATTCTTAGACATTTTTGTTGAAATGCCTCATCCCCGACTGCTAATACTTCGTCAAATATCAATATGTCATTTTTAGCTTTAATAGCGATGGAGAATGCGAGACGCACCTGCATACCAGAAGAGTAGTTCTTTAACTTTTTATCCATGTGGTCGCGAAGTTCAGCAAAATCTACGATTTCATCGTACATCTTATCGACGACTTTGCGTGAATAACCTAGTAGAGAAGCACTGAGGTAGACATTGTCTTTTCCACTAAGCTCAGAGTTAAACCCAACTCCAAGCTCAATAAAAGGAGTAAGATTTCCATTGAGCTCCACAGCACCGCTGTCTGGCACATATACACCCGCGAGTATCTTAAGAAGTGTGCTTTTCCCACTACCATTTCGACCAACAATACCAAAGAATTCGCCTTTTTTTATCTCAAAATCTATGCCATCTAAAACAGTTTGTCGGTGCTTTTTTTGCTTCTTACCTGCATTTACTAGCAGCTGTTTTATAGATGTATTCTTGTTTTCTGCAAGTACAAAAGATTTATGAAGGTTATGGACCTTAATTGCTATATCATCATTCATTTATATGTTCTCCGCGAATAATCTTGCCTGCTTTTTAAAGAAAGCTTGTGAAAAGAAAATTAGTACCACCACGAAAGTGACAGGTATGAGACCAAACCACAGAGGGGCAATATGCCATATAGTAATAGTGTCCTGCGTAACTAATAGATATCTTGCATCTTGCATCAGCTGAGCCATCGGGTTTAACAACAGATACTGCCTAAATACTTCCGGTACTGCAGTCAGCGGATAGAGTATCGGTGTTGCATAAAATGCAGCCTGCAGACCAACTTCCCATATATATGTGATGTCACGAAATTTTACATATACTGCCGATAAGAAAAATGCCAATGAGGTTGAGAGGATAAACAGTTGTATGAAAGGCAGCGGTAGCAGCAACCAATACCAGGTAACGTCTACGCCGTTCAAGAATGCAAAAATAATGACCACCACCAGATTAATACCTAGATTTATTAGCGCTGAAACTGAAGAAGATAATACTGTCAAATATTTTGGGATTGCTATCTTTCGAATCAAGTCGCCCCTACTCACAACCGCACCCATACCGATAATTGTTGACTCTGTGAAGAAGTTCCACATGACGATTCCAAGTAATAGATAAACTGGATAATGTGGTACGTCCTTACCAACGTTAAATATGTACGTAAATACTACGTAAAGGATTACAAATAGAAAAAGTGGTCGAAGCAAAGACCAAAGATAGCCAAGAGCGGAGCTTTGGTATCTAACCTTAAAATCAGCGCTCACCATCTCACGTATAATAGAGCGATTGCGCGAAGACATGTATCTCATTACTACTGATTATACCAGAAATGGCATACTGTATAATAATCACATCTATGAAAAATGTTGTAATGATTCGCAATGCTGCTCAGACAGATTTTGGAGGAGCGGAACGCTATCCAATATTTCTCTCTCAAGAACTTGCGAAATATGACTACAACGTAACTATATTATCTCGGTCAGTAAAGTTACTGGACTTCGCTAAAAGTTCTAGTGTCCATGCCATAAGGAGCTGGTGGTGGCAGAAGCAAAACTGGAGCGGTGTGAACGTCATATTGTTTCCTGCATATCTCATTTGGCAAGTTATTCTGACCTCTTATTACTTGGTGATGTTCGTAAAGCTAAAGCCTACAATAGTTCATGTACAGAGTAAGGACGATTTCATAGCTGGCAGCATAGCCGCTCGGATCCTTAGAAAACGGGTTATTTGGACCGATCACGCTGACTTAAAACATATTTGGAAGAATATAACTATTTGGTATAAAAACCCAGTCGGTAAAACCGTATACCTGGCTGCTCACTCGGCTGAGACTATCGTAGCTGTTGGAGACAACGAAAAAGCATTAATCGTATCAAATCTGAGAAATGCTTCGCCTATAATTCGGAAAATTATACGAATCTATAATGGAACGGCTGACAAAATGACGCAGTATAAGAAGCGTGTAAACAAAAACTTCACTTTCGTAATTGCTAGCAGGTTAGTTACCGACAAGGGGATTGGCGAGTCAATAGATGCTTTCAAGAAACTCGCGAAAGATAATCTGGGCGTAGAGCTAAAGATTATTGGGGACGGCCCTGAAGCCGATACGTTTAAAGAGTTGGCAGGAAACCAAGCCAACATCACATTCTTAGGGCATTTGTCCGACCCTCTTCACGAAATCGCCAACGCAGATGTTTTTCTACACCCAACCTACCACGAGGCTTTTAGTATTGTGATTGTTGAGGCTTGTATGCTTAAGCTGCCTGTTATAGCAACCAACGTGGGCGGCAATCCAGAAATTATTATCGATAATACAACAGGCCTGCTGATTGAACCTAAGAATATTGAGTCTCTATATGATGCGATGGAAAAATTATATGAGAATAAAGATTTGAGAGACAAATTGGCAACAAACGCTCGGAAGCTATACGAAGAAAAATTCAATTTTTCAGACACAGTAAAAAATAAGTACTTGCCTGTTTACAAGGGCTAGTCTTCTATCGCACGTTTCGATAGTATAGGGCTGTCCATTAGTTTGCGGACCGCACCGCGGACATCAAAATCACCATCAATTTGTTCAACAACATCATATGGCACTTGGTTGTCTTCACAGAGTAGTAATACTTACAGAATAATTACTCAGACATGCAACGATGATACTACTGTCTATTGATTTATGATTAAATACATGCTATAATTATAGTATGTCAGATATGATTAATGAGCCTATGTTTCAGCGTGTATTAACTACGCGATCTGTACCTGGCTATGAAAATGTAGCCGAGCTTAAGGCACGTGTCATGTCGCTTCCTCGTCCCAACACTACTCAAGCCGTTGGAGTCTTTCCTGGACTTGGTGAGGATTGGCGTATTCAGTCGGCTGTAGACGCATTTAATACTAGTGCCACCGCAGAACACCTTTTTGTGGCAGGCATCAACAGTGCAGAACGAACATTTGTGCAACCTACCCCCGAATTACTACGTGAGCGATACGGGCTTCGTAGGCTTGGGAATGTGGCTATACAACAAGGTGCATTACATACTCTAGAGCAGTCAGAATGGCTCGTTGAACAATTAGTCTCTAGGGGTGTCGATAGTTTGTCCCTACATGTTAGCGATTATCATATTACACGAGCCTTAGGAACGCTTATTAAGACTGCAAATAAGCAAGGGGTAAGACAGCAGATATTTCCTGTGCCCGTTACTATCCCAGAGGGATTTGTTGTCCCAGAGACCGGTGTTAGCGGACAAGATATGGTCCAGGGTGAAGTTGAACGTACAATCTCCTACCAAGATAAGGGTGACGTGACGAGTTTAGAAGAATTTATTGAGTATATTTCCTGGCTTAAGCAGCAGGCTATATATCAAGACTATGTCACTGCAAGTCCGCCCGATTTCTCCATATGACATCAAGTATATGAAGACGGATAGATTATAATAACGTTAATGAAACATTTGAACGAAAAGCCAATTACAATCCTCTTTGATGCCGTACCGCTCGCGCAAGCAAATCGCACAGGTGTTGGTAGGACAGAGGTGGGAATTATAGAAGCTCTTGCCAAATTCTACCCAAACGAGATTGAACTGGTTGGGCACTATTTTGATTTTCTTGGGAAAAAGGGTGATTTAACAAACTACCTGCCATCTGCTCCAAACATTCGCTACCGTCGGACTGTATTGCTACCGGGAAAAGTTTTCAATATGCTGCGACGTATGGGAATCCCGGTATTTTATGAGTTGCTTGTGAAAGAACGGGGTGATTTTCACTTCTTTCCAAACTTCCTTAGCTGGCCTAGTCTATTCAAAACACCGTCCGCACCATATGTTCATGACATCACATACATCGACCTACCGGAATACGTGCGCGGACCAAACTTATTCGATTTACGGCGTCTCGTACCAGGAACTTTGCGGAGATCAGTTTTTGCGGTAACCAATACTGAATCTTCTCGGAAGGGTCTACAAAAAACGTATCCGTGGTACAAGAAACCGTTCGTTATGGCAGAAATACCCCTTGTTGAGGCGGTGACTATCCCGAAAAAAGAAGCTGATGAGCGTGTGAAATCTCTTGGTATTACAAAACCGTATCTGCTATTCTTTGGCACTATTGAGCCACGTAAAAACCTGGTTGGGCTGCTTGGTGCTTATAAACTATTGTCTCCTGATGTGCGCAACACTACCAGTCTAGTTATCAGTGGTGGCAAAGGCTGGAAGGATGATGACATCTTGCAAACTCTCAGCCAAATGAAGCAAGACGGATATGACATTATCGAAACTGGCTACACAAGTAATGAAGACCGTGCGGCACTTTTTATGAATACACGCCTATATATACTACCCTCACATTACGAAGGTTTTGGCATGCAACTTATTGAAGCAATGTTTTACAAAACTCCTATACTTACGAGTGATATACCTGTACTTCGAGAAGTCGCACAGGATGCAGCCTTGTACTGCGCAACGGACGCCGCAAGTATTGCTCAAGGTGTTGAGAAATTAATGAGTGACTCCGCTCTTCGTGAGAACTTGATTAGCAGAGGTACTAAACGGCTGGCTGATTTTTCATGGCAAAAAGTTGCTAAAAACCTGTATACCGCCATAAAAGACATTGTTAACTAAGGATTACTCCTCAGTATTGGCTTTTTTGCTAAGCACAACGTGGCGGTCGCGGCCTTCGCCTTCAGAGTGTGTTTCGAGATCACCATAGTCTGACACAACTTGATGCACAACACGTCGCTCAGCGGCGCTCATAGGGTGCAGATGGATAAGTTCGCCTGTATCACGAACGTGTTTTACCCACTCTTCTGCTTGTTCGCGTAAACGGTCATTGCGCTGGCGCTTGTAGTCGGCAACATCGAGGTTAACACGTACCAGTTCGGCATCTTTATTGCGCAGAGTTGTTGAGGTAAGATGTTGAAGATTACGAAGCGTGTCACCATGTTGTCCGATAAGGAAGGCGTTGAGGTGAGTTGAAGGGACACTGAGCTCAATTACATCTTCGTCGGCACCGGCGCGCACATCGGTATTGAGGCCAAAAAATGACAGTATGTCCTCGACATACTTTTTGGCAAATGCGATTGATTCTTCTCTGTCCATATCATCTATCTCCGTTTACTTCTTCCGTTTTTTGCCGCGCGGCTTGGGCGCAGCAACCTGTACTATCTCGGCCTCTATGGCAGCGTCTGCTCGCTTCTGTGCACCTTCGTTTGGTGTCGCGAGCTGCTCCATCTCATTAACGTCCTTATCAAGGATAATTTTCTGCTGAATAATTGCCGTTAGGCTCTGGACGACTGTGTAAAGCGCGATGGCTCCTGGTAGATAAATCATAACCATAAATGTCATAACTGGGAAAATCGCCATCATTCGCTGCGACATAATCGCACTAATCTCACTCTGGTCAACTTCTTTACCTTTGGCTGAATCAGCCATAACGTCACGTAGTTTTTTACCTTCAGTCGGTGTCGGTGAAATCTGTTTCGTCTGTATGTACTGCAACACAGCTGCCAGAATAGCCAGAACCATAAGTGGCCAATAGATTCCATCGCCACCAATAGCTGTCTTTGACAAATTCACAACACCTAGCAAAGATTCGTTGAATGTGCTTGGATCGGTGATGATGCTTTGAATTGGGGCAAGCTTTTCTACAAAGTCATACGCAAACCGAGAAATCTGGTCAGGATGCTCTGTCATGATTCGAATAACATTGAAGAGAGCGATAAAAATCGGTAGCTGCAAGAACAGTGTACCGATACTGCTCATTGGGTTGATGCCCTTCTCGCGGTACAATTCCAGCATCAGCTGGCCTTCAAGCTGCTTGTCTCCCTTGGCACGAGCTTTGATTTTCTTTAGCTCAGGTTGAATGTCCCGTTGAATTTTTGTCTGGTGGAGCTGCTTTTTAATGAGTGGCCACATAGCCAGGCGAACAAGAACCGTAAAGATTATAAGTGCAATACCAAAGTCAGCACCTGGTAGCAGCCCGTAAATGAGAGCGAGCAGGTTGAAAATCGGTTGCACAATCAACAGGTCAAATATATTCATAGACTGTCTTTCAGTATAACAGATTGAGAATTGGGTTGATATAGGCCAGATTGTTTTAGAACATCAACGACTTGTGATTCGACTTCGGCAGCCGGTACTATGCCTAAATCTGCCGAAAAAACAGTTATAGCGAAATCCTTCTTGATTGGAATTGCACCCCAGTGTCGCCTCAGTACCTCATAGATTCGGCGGCGAATCCGGTTACGTTTCACTGCCGACTTCACGACCTTCTTGCTCACAACCACAACAGCACGGCTCTCTTCACGCCGCTCATTGCTAACATAGCGCAAACCAAGCGTTCGATTACGAACAGTTTTACCATTACGATGAAGGTAATTGAGGCTTCCATGACCATGAAAGCGATAACTTTGTGCTAACATACTCCCTCTAGCATACCGCAAGACACGCTCAACGAAAAACCAACGCGCCACTTTGGGTGCGTTGGAATATCTATCAACCGTTTGTACTTAAACGCTGATTTTTTTGCGGCCCTTGAGGCGGCGTGTCTTCAAAACCTGCTGACCAGACTTGGTTGCCATGCGGGCACGGAAACCGTGTACGCGGGCGCGGTGGCGGGTTTTTGGTTGGAATGTTCTCTTTGGCATATGTCTACTAGCCTACCAAAAAAACACGTTTTCCTCAAGTCTAGACTTGATTTTGCGTAACATTCATACCTTAGTATAAAAACTATCCACATTTGTTGCTCCTTTTTCCACAGAAATTACAGGGGTCGCTCATAACTGTGTACAACTTTGAACTATTTGTGTCCGTCATCACTCATAACAAACCTATGGTTGTGGAAAACTACCTGTCTACGCTATAGTTATAGGGAATAGAAACGCGGGTGGTGTGAAAAAGAGGGGTAAACGAATCGTTATGAATCAGGCAATCTGGCAGGCCGTGCTAGGTGAGATTGAGACTACCGTATCACACGCGGTCTTCGTCACGTGGTTCAAACCAACCGAACTTGTCTTGCATGACGATGGTGATTTCTCAATTGCTGTTGCCAATGTCTTTGCGAAGCAGCAGTTCGAGTCGAAGTTTAACTCTCAAATATTAGCTTCATTGCAGACAAATGGTGTAAATGTCACGAAGATTGACTACGTTATTCGTAGTGATAAACCCAGGAAGTCAAAGCTTTCATCCCCCTCACCTCTTGCCGAAGCCGTTGCGGCACACCAAGTAACTCGTGTAGATACGTCTATACAGCAACCCAAAAATGGATCTGGTTTAAACCCTCGGTATACGTTCGACACATTTGTCGTTGGTTCAAGTAACGACCTCGCATACGCTGCATGTCAGGCTGTTGCAAAGTCTCCTGGTGAAAAATATAACCCAATCTTTATTTATGGAGGCGCAGGGTTAGGTAAAACACACCTTATACAGGCTGTTGGTAACGAGATTCAGCGTCTCACCCCTGAATTACGTGTGTTATATATCAGTTCAGAAACATTTGTGAATGAGTTTTTGGATGCAATCCGCTTCAAAAAACGTGGTTTTTCCGACAAATATCGCAATATAGACGTGTTGGTTGTTGATGATGTCCAATTTATTGCTGGCAAAGAAAAGACTCAGGAAGAGTTCTTTCATACCTTCAATGCCCTTCATCAAGCAAATAAACAGATTATTATCAGTTCTGACAAGTCACCTAAAAGTATTCCGACCCTAACAGACCGTTTACGTAGCCGTTTCGAGTGGGGTATGAGTATTGATATTCAAATGCCGGACTTTGAGACGCGTTGTGCCATTCTACAAACTAAAGCGGCTCTGAGTGGTGTTGAGCTTGAACAGGATACTGTTGAATACTTAGCGAAGAATATCAAAACGAATATTCGTGAACTTGAAGGCGCTCTCAACCAACTTCTGGCATTTTGTGAGATGCGTGGCGCGACACCAGATGTCGAAACAGCCATCGGGCTCCTTGGAAATATTCGTCAAACTCGCCCACACCACCTTACTCCCAGGCAAATTATCGACAAAACAGCTCGTTATTTCAGGCTAGAGACAACCACTATAGTGAGTGCAGCCCGTGACAAACATATTGTCGTACCCCGTCAAATTGCCATGTATTTACTACGTAGTGAGCTTCATCTCAGCTTCCCGCGCATTTCTACTGAACTTGGGCGTAAGGATCACACCACTGCTATCCACTCGGTTGAGAAAATTGAGCGTGCTATCAAGCTTGATTTCATGATACGCGAACAAGTTGCTGACATTCGGGAGAAATTATATGAATAATATGTGTGGAAAAAATGTGCTCAACAGACAGTATAACTCTGTGGATGAGTGTGCACAGCTTGTAAACAATTTTGTTATTCAGGCATATAAAGTATGGGTTGTACCCACTTTTGTTATTCTATCCACTATCTTCTACTCAACTAACCAACCTGTTTTTCCACTCCGATTATCGCTAAAAATAACAGATGTAGGTACATAGATTATGCACAGTTTCCACACCCCCTACTATTACTGCTACTAATTATATAAGAAAGGAATAGTCACAGTGAATATAACCGTCACACAAGAAAACCTTAACCGAGCACTCGCGGCAGTTAGTCGTGTTGCAAGCACAAAAACATCCTTACCTATTTTGTCTAATATCTTACTTAAAACTGAAAATAACCGTCTTCTACTTGCTGCAACAAATCTGGAAATTGCATCGACATACTATGTGGGCGCAAAAGTTAGTAAAGAAGGTACATTGACTATCCCCGCCCGACTTGTGAGTGAATTTATAGCAAATCTACCAAAAGGAAACGTTGAACTGAAAGTTGATGGTACAAAACTTGATGTAATCTCTGGTCATTACCACTCAACTATTAATGGGATTATGTCCGATGATTTTCCTGCTCTTCCAACCATTGAGCCGACTGCGACATTGCTCCTCCCAACAAACCTATTGAAACAAACCATAGCGCAAACAGTTATCACCGCTTCTCACGACGATACCCGCCCAGTATTAACTGGTGTACTGTGTCATACTCTCGACGGAAATTTATATATGGCTGCAACAGATGGGTATCGCCTCGCAGAACGCAGAGTTATAGCAACAAAAGAAACAATCAAGGCTCTGATTCCTGCCTCTACCCTTCAAGAAATTGCGCGCGCAATCCCGGATGATTGTGACGAAGTTGAGTTACTCTTTGACGATTCGCAAGTACGCTTCAAAATGGGTGACGTCGAGATTACGAGTCGTTTGATTGAAGGAAATTTCCCTGACTACCGACAACTGCTCCCAAAAGAAACAGAGGTTAAGGCGACAACAAGCGCCGCAGAACTAACACGTATCACAAAAATTGCTAGTTTGTTTGCGCGCGAAAGCGGTGGAAGTGTGACGTTACATACCGACCCAATGAAAAAGAATATATCTATCCACTCAGTTGCATCGCAATTAGGTGAAAATACATCAGAAACAGACGCAGATGTGAACAACGAAGGTTCAGTCACACTCAACTCACGCTATCTGCTTGAAGCCCTCGGGTGTATTGAAAGTGAACAGCTCTTCTTTGGCTTTAGTGGCAAGCTTGCGCCATGTGTACTCCGACCGATTGACGATGATAGTTATCAACACATCGTCATGCCCCTCAAGAGTTAGTAAATAAAGGTATACTTGAGAAGTGATTATTTCCAATCTGTTGTTGCAGAATTTCCGTTCGTATGAGGAGCGTCAATTTTCGTTTACCGATGGTGTAACAATGATTGTTGGGCCGAATGGTGTTGGAAAGACAAACGTCCTCGAGTCAATATACACACTACTACAAGGCAAATCGTTTCGTGACGGTGACGAACAGTTATTACACTACAACACTGAATGGTGGAAGGTTGTTGGTACGCTTGATAGTGTGGAGCGAGAGGTACGATATATGCCTTTACAACCCTCACCGAAACAACTTATTGTCAACAGGACAGCGAAAGGACGTTTTACCTACAAATCGCAATTACCAGTTGTGTTGTTTGAACCAGATGATTTACAGATGATTCATGGTTCACCGAGTGCGCGCCGTGCATACCTCGACACTCTTCTTTGCAAACTTGACCCGTCATACCGGCTAGTGATGAATAAATATGAACGAGCCCTTCTTCAGCGCAATAACCTGCTCAAAAAAGGTCTTTCGTTTGCTCAATTACACGATGCTGTATTTGTGTGGGATATCGCTATGGCAGAATATGGAGCTGAGATGATAAAGAGGCGGAGCAAACTTAGCGACCAACTCAATGAGCATTTGAGTGATATATACTCGCATATCGCAGATGCTAGCGAAACACTCAGCGCGCTGTATCAGCCGTCTGTGACACGCAACACACAACTTGCGACCCAGCTTGCCCATACGCTAGAAAAAGACGTCCTGCGCGGTTTCACGGGTGTAGGACCACACAGGGATGACGTCGAACTCCTGCTCAATAGTAAATCTGCCAAACAAACTGCTTCACGCGGTGAGATTCGTAGTATAGTACTCGCCCTCAAACAAGCAGAATTTCAATTATTAAAAGACACTTTGGGTGATGCACCGATATTCCTGCTCGATGATGTGTTTTCTGAACTTGATGAAACCCGGCAAAAAGCCCTCATTACACAAACGAAAGATACTCAAAAAATTATTACTACCACTCACTTACCTCGAACCATGAAACGTGCCGTCGAAACACTTATTGAGATTACTCGTCCCCAATAATTCCTTGATTGACATCATTTATGATTTCGCGAGGTATATTTGGGTATTTTTTGTACGTAAAGTATAGGTCTGGGTCTGCAGCAATTTTCCATGTACCATTTACTTTTTGCAGAATAACATAGTAGACATCAACGCTTCCACCGGCCTCAATGTTTGTTGGGAGAAGTGAGGTGGCATACCACTCACTATTCCCATACAAATTACCTCTATTGATACTATATCCTGCCGCTGCTGGGTATGACGCCGTTATGACTCTGTGTATCGCTGACATGTCTTTGTCTAATAGTTCGTTTAGATAGGTGTCTGAATAGTCGGGACGAACTGTAAAGGATGTACTGTTTTTATTGACGTCGATTTGTATTGCGTCAGTGGCAATATTCTCACCGCTTGGAAGTATGTAATACACCCCGTCAAATAACCGAACTGTTCCAGTACTGTTTAGTGTTATCTCAGATAGATCGACATCGCAATTTTCCTCACACTCAGAACTATCTTGGTTGCTTACAATGATTGATTTTACATTGGAGGAAAATGTAAATGTTACCGTTCTTTTAAGGACATATTCACGAAAGAGAGTATAGCCAACAATCGACACAATAATAACACCAAGACTAATTAGTGCAATAACCACATTTTTACGTGTTAGAAAACGATTCACTGGTTACCCCCTTCGGTCTTTATGAACGGATTCGTGAAACCGCGAAAGACAATTGTATATTCTCCAGCATCAAACCCAAGTTCGTCGATTTTCTGAACCGCTGCATTTCGAGCGCCCTCCGACCCACTTATATCGAGTACAACCGCCGAATCTTTATCGAAATGGTAGCCGATTGAAAAGGTTATACCATCATACGGTAGAAACCGCAGAATAGAAGTATCTTGTACTGAGGCAGCACTAGCTGCATCGCGACTAAGATCAATACTATAGCCACTCGGATCAACACGGTCGTAATTATCGGATTTATTTGGGAAGGCAGTTATATACACTTTGTCACCGACGATTGCAGAGATATCAGTTATTCGCAGCAGGCTATTGTCGAGTATGCTATAGGCTTCTTTGCTGGATATATTTGCCATGTAAACACCACCAATCCCTAGTTGGTAAACGAAGGAATTATTATCACGCCAAACCACAGAACTACCCGCAAGATTCTGAGCCCTTGTCTCAAATATTTTCTCGCCTGTTTTTGTACTATATGTTGCTATGGTATCCTCCGCTATTACTGCTATCACCGAACCATCGGGAGAAAACGATACATTAGAGATGTCACTGCGAGTCCCAAACGGTATAGTACGAATAGTCGTAAAAGACGTGTCGTATAAGGTAAGCACAGATGGGTTAGTCGTTCGCTCTTCATCACCCTCAGCTCGTGATGCGTAGTTGTTGCCAGATAACACAGCGAAATATTGGTCGTTACCACTCAGAATAGGCACTCCATTGTTTGTGGCATAGGTAACAGTGTCAGGAAGTGTTAGTTCTGTTATGCCGTTTGCAGAGACGGCTAGTGCTGTAGAAGAGCTGCCAGCCCTGAAGACATAGAGAGTGTTGCTACCATGTACAACTCGAGATGAATCGATATCGTTGAGTTCCCCAATTGTAGAAAATTGCCCGGAGTTGCTGTCGTAGAGGAGCACTTTTTGTGATACGGACGTGACTTCTGTTGGTTCTTTATACTCAACAAATAGTATCCTACCTTTGTCTATGGTTTGGGTCGTTACCAACTTGGCTAACGGTATGGTTGAAGACGATGTCGTCGAGTATACTGCCCCATCGGGATCGTACGTCATGAAGCCATCACCTATAGGTAGTATGTATTGGCTACTCGTAGCAGTGACTGTTGATGGAATATATTTTTTTGATTTTGCCTCAACAACTGTTGTTTGCAAAAATCCATTTACCTGAACGTTTGCGACATAACTTGTGTTATTCGAGAGTGATACCTGCACCATATAAGTTCCGCGTTGTGTAATAACAGAAGAGCTGGCAGAATTCGAAACAACATTGCAGTTATCGCTCATGCAATACGAAAACGAGCTGAATGCAGTACCCTCTAGAGCCTTGATCACAATGCGCCCATGAGTCACAAAATACACTATTCCCCAGATTAAACCAGCAGTTACGGCTATAGCCACAAGAATGATGAGTATTCGCTGAATTGTACGTGCCGATATATTGAGCGGAAGCATTACATTCTCCTTATATTAGTCTGGTAATTTTTCATATAATTCTTTGAGTCGTGGCAGAATCCTGATAAAGCTTTTGTCAGTAAGCCCTGGACAACTCTTGCGAGAACAGGAGTCAAGACGCCCTGGAGGTACAGGTGCAGCATCGATATGTAGGTGTGGAGGTGTACCGAATGCGTTGTCCCTATTACCAACAGCGCCTATTTGCTGTCCTAGTTTTACTGCCTGCCCTCTTTTCGTTATGCCCGCCTTTTTAGGTGAATTTATGCCCATGTGTGTATAGAAATATTCGTACTTGTTGTCATCAGTTGTAATCATTATCGTAGATACGTGATGAGTAGCACCACCATAGACTTGAGTTTTGTCTTGGTCGACATTTTTTACAGTGCCACCCTGCATGGCAACAATTGGCGTTCCTTCGTCAATCATGATGTCAACAGCGTAGTAGTATGGGTTGGCTGCACTGATATGACCTTCACTTAAACTATTCACACTTCCAATAGCTTTTTTGGTAGTTATGAGTGGAAAGGCGGCATCGCCGTCAATTGTCGCGCCATCGGTACTGCTACTGCCAGCGCACTCATCACTCTGGTCTCCACCAACAAGGCTCGTAATCTTCTTCAGGTCTTCTTCGGCCTGCGACACCCGTTTATCAACAGCGGCCAAAAGTTGTTCTTTTGTTCCATTCTCTATAGCCTTCAGTGCTCCTTGTTTTTCAAATATCGTCGTGAATATAAGTGCGGCGTCGGTGGCACTCTTCGCACCATTAAGAGCGGTCTGGAGATTGTCTTTGTCATTAACATCACATTTATACCTCTTCATTTCATTTAAAATCAACATGGCGGCTTCTTGATCAGCCAGTTTACAAGCAAGTAAGAGTGCCGTATTTTCAGCTGAGCGTAGGATTAGTAAATTGTGATTAGCAAACATTAATGATTGAATCAGGTGATTTTGGTTGCGATCAATAATACTTTGATGCAAGGGAGTATTTGATGGGATTTTATCATCGTAGCTGT
>CAZHVV010000006.1:0-65018 GCA_964536265.1 uncultured Candidatus Saccharibacteria bacterium
ACGCCATTCTTCAAGGGTTACAGACCACAGTTTTACTTCCGTACAACGGATGTAACTGGTGAAGTTGAACTTCCAGCTGACAAAGAAATGGTCATGCCAGGCGACACAATCACCTTCAAGGTGAAGTTGCTTGCACCAATCGCCATGGAGCAAGGTTTGAACTTTGCTATCCGCGAAGGTGGCCGTACTGTTGGTGCTGGTGTTGTTACCAAAATCAACAAATAATTCTTTCGAATTATAAAAAATACCCCTGCTTGCCAGGGGTATTTTTATGGTCGAAATATAGGAAAACCCCGCGCGACCCGGAAGGCCACGAGGGGTCTTCAACGGGTAGAACGGGGTCAGGAGATGAGCTCGACGGTTCCAAGTACGGTGTAACCACCTTCGGCTTCGCCGTCTTCGGGCTGGTCGTAGAAATGGTGTGTGAGTTGGACTCGTCGACCGGTTACGAGTAGGAGTTCCTCCTCGATGTCCTTGACCTGTTGCTCGCTGATGAAACCGCGAAGTCGAACGATGAGGTCAGTACCGGTGTCTGAACGCAGGTAATCGATGAGAACATCGACTACAGAGTCGATTTCCTCTTGTGCTGCGGGTTCGGACGGATTGTTAATGCTCATTACAGTGCCTTTCTCTAGGGGAAGACAATTGTCACTGTAATATTCATTATAGCATAAGTAGTATAAAAAGTCAATATATGACGAACCCCGCCTGATCCCGGAGGACCAGAGCGAGGTTGGCTCGTCGGGTTTACTCAACAGGGGCGGGGGCTAATTGGGCGGAGATAGCGTGACCGTCACGTATGCTGCGCCTTTTATGCCGCGATTCACTGCTCTGACGTCGTAATCCAATCCTCTGGTGGCAACAAGTGCTGCTAGTTGTGCCTTAACGGCATCAAGTTCGGCGTTGTCCAGCGAGGACTTGACGTCGTAGCTTCGTTGGATTGTGGTTTCAGCGCCAGGTTTGGTGTTGAACCGGTCAAACCATGCAGTGATATCTGAGACGACAACATGTGCAATATCCACGACTCCTCCTTTCGGTCTGGGCAATGGATAATATTATTTTACAACAATACATGTATATTTCAAAATTATTTCGTAAGTTACGTCCATTTCGGTATACTACAAATATGACGGAACGTGATACGCCAGCACTAGAGACTGAGATAACCTCAGAACTTGATACATATCTCGAGAAACACGGACATCTTAAAGGAGCTCGGGTATTATGCGAGCTCGCAGAGTCTTTTGGTGTTCAATTTGACGACGTAGAACGACATGCAATTGCCGTGAAAGTGGCGATAGACAGAGGTGTCGAAACTGCTGTTTTTGCTTCGCAAGATTATGGACGTGTTCACAATGCCATCGCGAAAGGAGTACCGTTTGAAGGCTACTGGCCACAAGTACTTGCCACCGAGTTTCATACGTTAATGAATCAGCTAGATTTTGACCGTTTGGCGCACATGACTCGTTTACCAGAAGGTTATCACCGCCAAAAAATATCGAATTTAAACATGGAAAGCAATGACCGGAGCACACCCGAGAATCTATTTAGCTATCGTATGGATGCCCTTCGAACACTTGCTGAGCACAGGGCTCGCTTCATGGCACTTGACGTACCAGTTGCAGCTGAAGCTTCGGGTGTAGATACGGGAATGTCTGATAGTGATGCCCGACATCGGTTTAATCAGTTCTTAAAAACGTTTTATTTGACGTATGAAGAACTTGGATCTATGCGTAAGTCAAAACACTTGCTTCCTTCTCAATATGTTGATGATGGAAGACTTGCCGAATGGCGTTCACTTGAGCGAAGAGAGTTGATTCGAACATTGAAAGAGCTTCGTATTGCCTCCGAGCCAGAAACACTTGCGACACTTGCCTGGCGCGGTATGGGTCGTGTTCGTACATCGCTGTTGCGACGTCAAGATATGACGAACCCCGCCTGATCCCGAAGGACCAAGAGGGGTTCATGGTCAACTTGACGGGGCGGGGTATGCGTAAGTTCAGATGGCGACAGTTGCCTCGATGCGGGAGCCACCGGAGACGTCATCTTGGATGTAGTCGAAGCTCTCCAGGTTTGCCTTGAGTGGCGGTAGCTTCAACTGGAGTAGCCCATTCACCATGTCCACTGTGTCGACGTCGAAGTGCCATCCAAGTGCGAGGCCGAAGACTCGTACTGTACCGGGTTCGATGTCGTACTGAGTCATGCGTACGGCCATTTTCAACATTTCTGCTATATCAATGGCCGAGGGCTTTTCATTCCAGTTACCATCCAGCTCGATGGTAGGAATAACTACTTTTGCGGTCACCACTCCTCCTAGGTTTTGATGTGGCGCATAGGAAATATAGTAGCATAAAAATATGAAAGAGCAACTTTACTCAGATTACAAGATAGTATATAATCATTCATGAATATAAATCGTTCCGAGAATTGGGCGTGACGTGAGAAGATACGGCTCATGCACAGGTTACGGAGCACAAATGTAAATAAGGAGTATTTACTATGGCAGATCAACCTGCAGCAGCACCACGAATTCGTATTCGTCTTAAGGCATATGACCACAAGGTCATTGACCAATCAGCAAAGCAAATTGTCGACACAGCACTTCGCACAGGCGCAAGTATTGCCGGTCCAGTGCCGCTTCCAACACGACGCAGTACCTTTACTGTCGTCAAAAGCCCACACGTCTACAAAAAGGGCGGGGAAGCATTTGAAATGCGCGTTCACAAACGCCTTATTGACATCATTGGTGCAACACCAAAGACTATTGACAGCCTGCAAAACCTCTCGCTTCCAGCGGGATGTGATGCAGAAATCCGCATGTAATTGACGCCTAGCATACAAAGAGTCGCACTTGTGCGGCTCTTTTTTGTTGTATACCCGCCATCTGTTACAATATTCTTATGGTTAAAACAGTAAACAAAAAAGCAAAAACCTCAATTCGAAAGCCTATGCGCGAAGCCGACAGTGCGTATTTTCTCAAAATTGTTCTCTATATGATTCTCGGTTCGCTATGGGTGAAGTTCTCTGACCCACTCGTGATAGGTAACTTTGTGCTCAATGGTTTTCCATTTGGCTTAGCCGTCGGTCTATTCTTTGCGAGTCACGATCATTTTCAGATTGACCGTAAAATCGAGCTTGCTCTACTCCTCATGATGGCAATCATTACGTACTTCCTGCCCGCAGGCATTGTACTGTAGTTGTATATATTGACAACTCCATGGACCGAATGTACAGTTTACTTCAGCTGTGACGGGGAACTGTCGCGGAGAGTGAATGACTCAGAGAAAGGTATCGATGTCACATGATGACATCATCTGAAGTGTGTCGGTTGTCGGCCGCGCCACCACCGACTAAATCGCGTTTCACGAAAGAGGATTGGAGAACCGTCGGCGTAATTGTAGGTAGCCTTCTTGCGATGCTACTTGCAACGCTTGTAGCACTTGCGCTTCTAGTTGGTGTCGGCTACTCGGTCTATTGGTATGTCGCGATGGTCAACACCTTCGTTGAACATGCCAATACTGGTGACTTCACGTCAACGGACGCCAACCTTGCATACGTCTCATTCTTTGGCTTACTGGCGACGGTATGCACCGCAGCTCACTTTGCCGAAGACTGAGTCTGTGCACCTATGGACATGTTCCTACTATCGGCAGGGCATGTCCCTGCTTCCAGACTTACTGACATTTGTTGGTGACTCTGAAGGCGGAGTTTATTTAGCGTAGCCCGGGGCGGTTTGTTGAACAAACTCGTCTAGGGTTAAATTTGCAGTCTCGAGTGCACGAGCAAGTGTCATACCGACATACCGGTAATGCCATGCTTCGCCAGCGATGCCAGTGATTGACTGTTTTCCTGCCGGATACCTCTGTATAAAGCCGAAGTTCATAGCATTGTTGTTTAACCACACTATTGCATCATAATCGAGGCTACAGCCACTCGCAGCACGCGTACATTCTGTACTTTTTGATGAAATATCAACTGCAAGTCCTGTTTGGTGCTCACTTGTACCAGGGAGCGCGACGTATGCATCAACATATGCTTGCCCTTGCGTTCGGAGGTATGAGTTATATATATCTTGTTGATTATCCTTTGAGCGGTATGCGCTTGAGAGCATGAGTTCAATGCCGTTATTATTGGCGCTCGCAAACATATTTCTGAGTGCACCCGATATCTTGCTCGCTACCTTGAGGTCGCCTGCCGTATGGTTGACCGGTGCATCTTCTAGCCCAGGCGTGTATGTTTCCGGTAGGGGTGCATCCGCTGAGATAAGACTCCACACCTCACCATCATGAAATAATTGCCAGTTTGGCACGGTAAGTTTTGTATCACCGATAATGACAGAGCTTACGACTGAAGATTCAGCGGAAAGTACGGTGGCTGTATCCGTATATATTGTCTCAACATTACGACCGGTTTGAATCACCCAACCAGCAAAGATAAGGGAGATAACAGTAAAAAATAGCAGGAACGGTTTGTTTGTCGACTTCGTTTGCATGCTCCCCAGTATACCGCAGTTTGTGATAGAATAAGCAGTATGAAACAACCGCTTCGGACACTTGTTTTGACGGTTATTCTTGCGGCCACAACAGTGGGCTTCGCCAGGGCGGAAACTGCACCCGCAACATGTCAGACAACCGACGCGTATTGTTACCAACCTTTTGTTCAAAACAAGCTCGAAGCATTGCGTGATGTCGCATTACCAAAGATAGCCACACCTGCCTGGATGAACCCAGTGACAGTCGCTCCCGCAACGAAAACAGTCACATATATCGTTGCAACGTCTGGGGTTGTCACGGCTGATCTTGCGGAATTTAAACAACAGGCGAATGAAACACTCAATAGTCCGCTTGGATGGTCGCGACTCGGCGTTCTCTTCCGTGAGGTCGCAACCGGCGGTGATTTTACTCTCTGGCTTAGCCAAGATATTAATGTTCCAACCTTTTCGCCAACCGTTTGTAGCTCTGACTATAGTTGTCGGGTTGGAAGAAATGTCATCATCAACCAGACGCGCTGGCTGAATGGTTCACCGTCATGGAATACTGCAGGTGGCAGTCTCCGGGATTACCGCAATATGGTTGTGAATCATGAAACAGGACACTGGCTGGGTCACGGCCATCGCTATTGCTCAGCCGCTGGTCAAGCTGCACCTCTTATGCAACAACAGTCCATAGATATGCAAGGCTGCACAGTTAATCCATGGCCACTTTCGGGCGAGATGTATTCACCAACACTAGGAATTCGCTCATGAACGACGACGAAACACCATTTGTGAACCGTTACGGCCACAAACCGATTCTTAAAGGTGACCTAGAAACGCTCAAGATTGATGATGAAAATATACCGGCAACACCTATTGTTATGAAAAAGTCGAAGAAAGAACGCCGGAAACGTGAGTTCCATATGAAACGGTGGCAGAAGCTGGCACTAATTGGTGTTATTGTGGCAGTTGTCGGCATACCTGTCGCCGTCGGAGAGTTCGTACGTATTAGCTATGCTCGTTCTGCGGAAAGTGCCAAACAGGAAGTTCGTAACCTGACTGATACTACTGTCCTTGCGCAACAGAAGAAGACAGATCTTACTTCGAAAGATATGCTGATTGTTGTAGATAAACTTTCGGTTGCACGCGATGCAATGTGCGAGGGTGGCCTGTTTGATAATATAGCGACATTATATCCGCGGTCGAAAGATGCACTTGAAGGCTGCCTTGCAACACGAAGCAACATAGCAACATTAGTTTCCGCGATGAGTGATATGACCAGTGAGCTTGCATATGCGGAGCAACTTGCACCGCTTCTCGCAAGTGTGAGTGAACAGGTAGAGGGTAACTATGCAATTCTTGCGTCTCAACAAGAGAACTGGAAGACATTGCTTGAAAAAGTGAAGGGCTTGAATCCACCAACCGTTCTGCGTCCGACTCATGAAACGCTTGTCGCCAAGATTGTGGTTGTGAGTGACCAATGGACAGCACTTGTGAATGCTTCGAGCGCAAAAGATGCAACCGCATTTAAGAACGCTGAAACTGGGCTAACAACAGGCTATGAAGCAGTTCGCGGTGTTGCAGATGAACTGTCTACTGTCATAGCTACTACACAAGCACGTCTTACGACAGCATATGCACCGCTCAAATAGGATTCATACCTCTTGAAATGACAAAGGCCTGGACGAATCCAGGCCAGTTTGCTCGATGACCGTGTTGTCACCGAGCGCGAACAGAGGGCTGTTGCTAGCTGTGAAGCCGCAACTGTTGATCGTAGGCACTGAACACGATGTCTACAGCCTCAGATAGTCGCTGCTCAGCGCGCCATAGTTGCCGAGCGGACAGCGGGTACCTCCAGGTGACGATTGCTGTGTGCCTGTCTCGATGAACGCTTATAACGAACTTCTGAAGGCGGAGCATTGCCACAATCTTGTCCATGATTTCGTCAAAGCTCACAGGTACTCGTTTACTTGAGCAACGTCGTTTGAGCGCTTTGAAGTTCATGGGACTTTTGTGATGGTTGATTATCGGGTAGAGTAGTTCAATCTCGTCCGTAATCTTGCGGGCCATGACAACCCCTTCCTTGTTGTCGCGCGAGAACCCAGTTAGCCCTCACTGAAGATGTGTTGTCAATCAGATATATTATAGCATAAAAACGTTTCAAAATAAAGTATCCCAGATATGTCGAAACCCGCACTCCTTGCGGAGATACGGGGATCTCGACACAAGTGTTATGCGGGTTGGGTTGCGTGGCAAATTCACTCGGCGCTGAGCTTGGCCTTGAAAATGCCGTCCTGTAGGGCCTCGACGAAGACCGTGGCGACCCTTTCTGTGAGATCCGCAACTTCCATCTGGATTTTTGCGAATTCCAGCGGGTTCTTGATCTCGCCGCCCTTAGGAGTTATAGCAACGGTGTCGTCTTCAACGGCAATGCTGTAACCCTCGTGTTCGGGGAGGGTCACGGCGAGGAGGTCCTTGTAGAGGTTGTGTACCTTGTCGGGCAAGGCTCTGCGCAGAGACCCAAGCCTCAGCTCCACTCCATCATCGAATGGATAGATTTCAATCATACGCGGATCATTTGCCATTTTGCACACTCCTTTCGGATCAAAGTGCTAGGCACGGTGCCTGCAAGTTATTGGTGTGCTCAACACGGCTATTACAGCACGAACACAATGTATAGTCAATATTGTGTAGCCATATGATTTCAAGAGGTCAAACTATTGACTAACAGGTCAGAATTTGCTACTATTCATAGGTTAGTTTTAAGAAATATTAGGTTTCTTGGTGAGCTGCAGGGTCCCCCAACAGGGGTCGAAACCGGCGGACACCAAGAATTTTAAGTGGGAAAGGGACGTAGATGAAAACCCTACTCGGTACCAAAGTTGGTATGACCCAGATCCTCAGCGAGGATGGTGCTGCTATTCCAGTAACACTCATCAAAGCTGGCCCAGTCACTGTGACTCAGGTGAAAACCGTCGAAACCGACGGCTACACAGCAGTGCAACTTGGGTATGGTGAAGGGAAGAACCTGAGCAATGCCGTGACCGGTCACGTTAAAAAAGCCGGTGTAACACCAAAAGTTCTTAAAGAAGTTCGCGTTGACGAGCTAGGTGACGATTTAACAGTCGGCGCCTCGTTTGACGTGTCACTCTTCGCGGTCGGTGACAGTGTAGATGTCACCGGTGTCAGTAAAGGTAAAGGTTTTGCCGGGACAATCAAACGGCATAACTACAACCGCCAGCGTGCAACGCATGGTGGCAAGGGGAATACACGAAAAGTCGGTTCTATCGGCTCAATGTATCCACAGAAGATTTTTAAAGGCAAAACTATGGCCGGTCGCATGGGTCATGAGCAAGTAACTGTCAGAAACCTGACGGTTGCATATGTGAACGTTGCCGACAACGTCATTGGTCTGAAGGGTGCAGTACCCGGCCCACGCCGTGGTCTCGTCCGAATCGGAGGAAAGGCATAACTATGGCTGAAAAAACTACATCGACCAATGTCACACTGCCAAAAGATATTTTTGCAGTCGAAGTGACGAATCATGAACTCTTGAAGGTTGCATACGATGCCTACCTTGCAAATGCCCGCTCAGCACAAGCTAAGACAAAGAAGCGCGGCGAAGTCAGTGGTGGTGGCAAGAAACCATGGAAGCAAAAAGGCACAGGACGTGCGCGCTTCGGTAGCTCTCGTAACCCTATCTGGCGCGGTGGCGGTATTGCCTTCGGTCCAACCGGTAACCAGAATTACACAAAGCGACTCAGTGTTGGCGCGAAGCGCGTTGCACTACGTCAAGCTCTGACACTTGCAAACCAAGCAAAGAAGCTGACTGTCATCGACACATTCGCATGTGCCAACGGCAAGGTCAAAGAAACGCTTGAACTGCTAAAGACCCACAAGATTAATGAGCAAGCTCGTGTGTTGTTAGTTGTTGCCGACAAGAACGAAAACGTTCGCCGTTCAACAAACAACATCAACCAAGTTAAGGTTATTAGCTCGCTGTACCTCACTGTCTTCGATATCTTGAACGCAGATGTGATTCTAATGGAACGTGAGTCGCTTGACATCGTCAAGAGCTGGCTCGGGAAGGAGACAAAATAATGGTTGTTGTTACACCTAAAATGAGCGAAAAGGCTTACAAGAGTGCACAAACCGGTACATATGTCTTCAATGTTCCAGTGCATGCAACAAAACAACAGATTATTTCTGCAGTTGAGACTGATCATAGTGTCAAAGTACTCGATGCTCGTATGGTTGTTTCCAAAGGTAAAGCAGTTCGTTCGTCTCGTGGCAAACGAGCTCAGCCAGGAATTTCAATGCGAAGCACAACGAAGAAAGCTTATGTTCGCCTCGCTGAGGGACAAAAGCTGAACCTCTTTAACGAAGAAGAGGAGAAAAAGTAATGGCTATTCAACAGTACAAACCAACTACCAACGCTCGCCGTAACATGACGAGCCAAGACTTTTCTGATATCACGACAAAGAAGCCTGTTAAAGGCCTGTTGAAAGTCAAGAAGTCAAATGCTGGCCGCAACAATATGGGCCGTATCACTACTCGTCATCGTGGCGGTGGTGTCAAGCAATTCTATCGCCTTATGAACCATCACCTTGCTGCAGGTTCTGAAGCGGTTGTCGAACACATCGAATATGACCCAAATCGTTCAGCTCGTATTGCACGCATCAAGGACCAACACGGTGTCTACCATTACATCCTTGCTGCTAAGGGTATGACAATCGGCTCAAAGGTCTCAAGTGGCGAACAAGCCCCTGTCGAACTTCACAACCGTCTTCCACTCAGTAAGATTCCAACTGGTACCCAGATTTACGCTATTGAACTCCAAGCTGGTAAGGGCGCGCAAGCTGTCCGTTCAGCCGGTACAAAAGCGCAGTTGATGGCTAAAGAAGGTGAACACGCACTCATTCGTATGCCAAGCGGCGAAGTCCGCAAATTCCGCCTCGAGTGTATGGCAAGCATTGGTGTTGTCGGTAACGAACAACATCAGAACGTCAAAATCGGTTCTGCTGGCCGCAAACGCCGTATGGGTATTCGCCCAGGCGTCCGCGGTGTTGTAATGAACGCTGTTGACCACCCTCACGGTGGTGGTGATGGTGGACGACACGGTACTGGTAAACCACCACGTACCCCATGGGGTCAGTTGACTCTTGGTTACCGAACTCGTCGTCGCAAGAGCACGAACAATATGATTGTTAAAAGTCGCCACGATGCGAAGAGGAAGAGGTAGTATATGAGTCGATCACTCAAAAAGGGTCCATTCATCGACTTCAAGCTCGCTAAGAAAGTTGCGGCGCTTGGGGCGGATGATCGTACCGTCATCAAGACGTGGGCACGCGCGAGTACTATCACACCAGAAATGGTTGGTCGCACAATAGCTGTTCATAACGGCCGCGTACATGTCCCTGTCTATGTTTCAGAAAATATGGTTGGTCACAAGCTCGGTGAGTTTAGCCCAACCCGTAAGTTCCGTAAGCACGGTGGAAAGGCGAAGTAGTATGAATCCAATCATAACAACTGCATATGCCAAAGGTGTCCGCCTTGCCCCACGAAAGGTCGCTCTTGTAGCTGGCCTGGTACGTGGTCGTTCCGTCGCCGATGCACTAGTGATTCTTTCACACACGCCAAAACGTGCTGCAAAGCCAGTTGCAAAAGCTATCGAAAGTGCCAAAGCCAATGCTATGAATAATCATGGCGTTCAGGAAAAAGATATGCGAATTGAGACAATTTCAGTCACAGCCGGTGAACGTCTCAAGCGCTACCGTCCAGCTGCTCATGGCCGCGCCCTTCCATTCCAGCGCAAATCGAGCAATATTCTGGTCAAAGTAGTTGGCAGTGAAAAACCGAAGAAGAAACCGGTTGAGAAGCCAGTAGCTAAGAAAGAGGAGAAGTAATATGGGCCAAAAAGTAAACCCTATTAGCATGCGTCTCCAAGTGAACAAGAACTGGCGTTCACGCTGGTTTGCGACTCGCAAAGAGTACGTCCAGTGGCTGCAAGAAGATATCGCAGTCCGTAAGTCAGTTGAGCAACGGTTTGCAACCCGCGCCGTCATCAATTTGATTGAGATTGAACGCTCAGCTAACCTCGTGACTGTCACAATTCACACCAGCAAAGCCGGTGTCGTAATTGGCCGTGGTGGCGCTGGTGTCCAAGAACTGAAAAATGACGTCGAAAAGATTGTCAGCATGCCAGTTCGAATCAACATCGAAGAAGTAAAACGTCCAGAACTTGCCGCAAAGCTTGTCGCCGAGAATATCGCACGACAGCTTGAACGCCGTATAAACTTCCGTCGCGCAACCAAGATGACAGCACTCAATACTATGAATGCTGGTGCCAAGGGTGTTCGTATTGAGGTCGCAGGCCGTTTGAACGGCGCTGAAATGAGCCGCCGCGAAAAACTCATCAACGGTTCAGTACCATTACATACGCTTCGTGCCGATATCGATTACCATTGTACCCGCGCTCAGATTCCTGGTGCAGGTATCGTGGGAGTGAAAGTTTGGATTTACAAGGGAGAGAGGAACTAGGCCATGTTGTTACCAAAGAAAACCAAGTTCCGCAAGGTACGCAAGGGCAAGAACGGTGGCGTCGCAACTCGTTCACAGTACGTCTCATTTGGAGACTACGGTCTACAAAGTTTGACCAACGAACGTATCACCTCACGCCAAATCGAGTCCGCTCGTCAAGCCATGACCCGCTATATCAAGCGTGGTGGTAAGATTTGGATTCGTATTTTCCCACACACACCTGTCACTCGCAAGCCACTTGATGTCAAGATGGGCTCAGGCAAAGGAAATCCAGAGTTCTTTGTCGCCAAAGTAAAGACTGGAACAGTTATGTTTGAAATGAAGGGCGTTACCGAAGAAGTTGCTCGGGAAGCAATGCGCCTCGCCGCACATAAACTGCCTGTGAAGACACGATTTATCGCACGGGAGGAAATATAAGATGGCTAAAGCAACTAAAACAGATGTGAAAACTGCCGTAAAAAGCGTGAAAACACCTGTGAAAACCGCACCGACAAGCCCGAAAGAGCTTCGTGAAATGGACGTTGCAGCACTTGCAGCAGCTCTCGTTGAGGTCAAGAATGATCTTGCCGATGCTCGCCGCTCACTTGCAGCTGGTGAACTCGTGAATCCACAAGTTATCAACCGCTACAGGAAGCAAATTGCACGTATCAAGACGATCACCATTCAGAACGCTAAGACAACAACCGTAAAGGAGGACGCATAAGATGGCGAAGAAAGTAACTGGCGTTGTAACGTCAGATGTCCAAGACAAGACTATCGTCGTTACTGTGACGAGCCGCGAAACGCACCCGATTTACGGCAAACAGTACACGGTTAGTCGCAAGTATACGGCTCATGACGAGAAGAACGAAGCCAACAAAGGCGACGTTGTAGATATCGTCGAAAGCCGCCCATATTCAAAACGTAAGTCCTACCGACTTGAGACAATCGTCCAAACTGGTCATGGCGAAATTGAGTTGAAGGAAGAAGAAATTGTGACCGAGCTCGAGCACAAGAAAGATGCTGAGGTCTCAGCATGATCCAACAAGAATCACGTCTAAAAGTTGCCGATAACAGTGGCGCAAAGTCAATTCTTTGTATCCGCGTTCTTGGTGGCACAAGGCGTCGATATGCACGTGTTGGTGACATCATTGTCGCAACCGTGAAAGACGCTAACCCAAGTGGAACGGTCAAGAAGAAGTCAGTCATCAAGGCTGTCGTCGTTCGAACGACCGACAAAATCCACCGCAAAGATGGTTCAACCATTTGTTTCGATGAAAATGCAGCTGTGATTGTTGGCGACGATAAGCAACCACGCGGTACTCGTGTCTTCGGACCAGTTCCACGTGAGCTACGTGACCAAGGCTATGCCAAAATCATTAGCTTAGCACCGGAGGTACTCTAATATGACAACTCTTCGTATTAAGAAAGATGACCTCGTGAAGGTAATTGCCGGCGGAAACAAAGGCAAAGTTGGCAAAGTTGTGAAGACTGACGCTATCAACCAATTAGTCTATGTTGAAAAAATTGGACTAATCAAGCGCTATGTCAAACCAAGTCAATTGCACCCCAAAGGTGGCACCAAAGAGATTCATAAAGGATTGCCAATCAGCAATGTTCGCCTGTTACTTGATGAGACCAAGGGTACAACCAGTCGCGTCGGGTACGGTGTCAATAAAGAAGGCAAGAAAGTTCGTATCGCGAAAGCGACAGGAAAGGAGATAGCTTAGATGGCAACAACTAGCACGTACGAGCCCCGCCTGAAAGCACTCTATCGCGAGAAATTCGTGAAAGAGCTCCAGAGCGAACTCGAACTTACAAATGTACACCAAGTACCAAAGCTTCACAAAATTGTTGTGAGCGTCGGAATTGGCAAGCATAAAGACGACAAACACTTCCATGAAGTGGTCGCAACAACTCTTCGCAAGATTACCGGCCAACAGCCAGTCGATCGTATGGCGAAGAAAAGCATTGCAACCTTCAAAATCCGCAAAGGTCTGAACCGAGTCGGTGTGAGCGTCACTCTACGTGGCAATCGCATGTACGAATTTCTCGACCGACTTGTTAACGTCGCTTTGCCACGTGTTCGTGACTTTCATGGCGCATCAGCAACTGGTTTTGATCGTAGCGGCAACTATAATCTCGGAATTACCGAACAATCAATTTTCCCTGAACTAAATTTCGAAGATACCCAAACCGTTCACGGTCTACAAGTAACTTTCGTTATGTCGTCGGAGAGCCGCAAGCATACCCGACCGTTGCTCGAAAAATTTGGTGTTCCGTTTGAGAAGGAAGGGGGCAGAAGGTAATGGCTAAGAAATCAATGGTCGTGAAAGACGCAAAGCGAAAAGTAATGATCGCGAAATACGCTGACAAGCGCGCTGAAATGAAAGCAACTGGTGACCTCGAAGGCCTCCAAATGCTACCAAAGAACAGTAGCCCGTCACGTTCGAAGAACCGTAGCATCGAGACAGGTCGACCTCGAGCATACATGCGCCGCTTTGGCATGGATCGTATCACATTCCGTGAACACGCATCCAAGGGTGAAATCCCAGGCGTAACGAAAGCAAGCTGGTAAAGGAGAAACATATGGCATTACAATCTACAGATCCAATCGCAGATATGCTGACTCGCATCCGAAACGCGAGCATGGCAGGTAAGCATGATGTTCGTCTCCCATACAGCAAAATGAAGCTGACTGTTGCACAGCAGCTGAAAAAAGCTGGCTACCTGGTTGACGTTAAACAGGAAAAGGGAACGCCACAGGACGAAATCGTCATCGCTATCAATGAAGCTGGCAGCAAAGCTATTTTCACAGAGATTGAGCGTGTCAGCAAACCTGGTCGTCGCGTCTACGCAGGTGCAAGTGACATTCCACGAATTAAATCAGGCCGCGGTATTGTGCTCGTCAGCACCTCAAAAGGTGTTATGACCGGTGCCGAAGCTGTTAAACAACGCCTCGGTGGCGAATTGTTACTGAAAGTTTATTAAGAAAGGTTAAGTATGAGTCTGAGTCGAATCGGAAAACTACCAATCGAGATCCCGTCAGGTGTGACAATCACGGTTGACTCTGGCGATGTGACCGTTAAAGGTCCAAAGGGTGAGCTAAAGCAGTTCATCACGCCAGCTGTCACAGTGAAAGTCGAAGACGGCGTTTTCACTGTCACCCCAAATGATGACAGCAAAGTTGCACGTTCACAGCATGGTCTGATGCGTGCACTCGTTAATAACATGGTGACAGGTGTCACGAAAGGCTTCGAAAAGAAGCTTGAAGTGAACGGTGTTGGCTTTCGTGTCAACGGAAGTGGCCAGAACCTAGAGATGGCTCTTGGTTTCTCTCACCCTGTCAAATACACTGCGCCCGAAGGCGTGAACCTCACGGTCAACAAGATGGAAATTACAGTGAATGGTATTTCAAAGCAACAAGTTGGGCAAGTTGCAGCTGAAATCCGCTCACTTAAGAAACCTGAGCCATACAAGGGCAAGGGAATTAAATATGCCGACGAAACCATCCTTCGCAAGGCAGGAAAGACGGGTAAATAAGCCATGAATAATCTCGCTAAAAAACTACTCGGTCGTAGCCTCCGCAAAGGACGTGTACGTGCTCGTATCAGTGGAACTACTGAACGACCTCGCATGAGCGTTACTATTTCAAATATTCACGTATCGGCTCAGCTGATTGATGATGTCAATCACAAGACACTTGCAAGTGCCACAACTGTTGGCAAGAAACTTACGGGTACTATGACTGAAAAAGCCGCCAAAGTCGGTGAAGATATTGCAAAAAAGGCAAAGAAAGCAAAAGTAACTGCAGTTGTGTTTGATCGCAACGGCCGCCAATTTGCTGGTCGCCTAAGAGCGCTCGCTGATGCTGCGCGCAAGGAAGGATTGGAGTTCTAATATGCCTGAAACTACACAGAAACCTGCTGAACAACAGCGTACAAACCGCCGTCCGGACGCACGTCGCAATGATCGAAACGCAATGCCACGTGAGGAAAAGCAGTTTGAAGAGAACGTTATCTCTATCGACCGTGTTGCACGCGTCGTAAAGGGTGGCCGTCGCTTCCGCTTTAAAGCTCTCGTTGTTGTCGGTGACCGCAAGACGAAAGTCGGTGTCGGTGTCGCCAAGGGCGCAGACGTTCAAGCTGCAGTCGCAAAAGCTACCGATGTTGCGAAGAAGAACATGATTACCGTTCCTATTGTTAACGCAACCATCCCACACGAAGTTGAAATCAAACTTGGTGGCGCACACGTGCTACTAAAACCAGCTTCTCCTGGTACTGGTACGATTGCTGGCGGCGTTGTCCGTGCGGTCGTCGGTGTGATTGGTATTACCGACCTTCTCTCGAAGTCACTCGGCTCAACCAACAAGGTGAACATTGCTTATGCAACTGTTGAAGCGCTCCGTAGCCTCGTGCCACGTAGTGAATGGGTTGGTGTCAAGCAGAATGCAAAGAAAAAAGCCGCTGCTACTAAGGAAAAAACTGAAAAAGTTGCCAAAAGTGAGGAGAAATAGTTATGAAATATAACGAACTCCAAGTAGCCTCGAACAAAGACCGCAAACGCGTTGGTCGTGGTATTGCTGCTGGTCAGGGTAAAACCGCCGGTCGTGGTACAAAAGGTCAAGGTTCACGCACAGGCAAGAAGCTAAGCGCGACATTCATGGGTGGCCAGGGTGCGCTTGTGCAGCGTATTCCTAAAAACCGTGGGTTTAAGAGTCTTCGTGCGAAAGCGCAAGTTGTCTACACTGGTCAGTTAAATGACGTCAAGGGTACGACAATCGACTCAATGACATTGCTTGAAGCCGGTATGATTACGACTCCGTATCATACAGTAAAAATCATTGCTCGTGGTGAATACACCGGTAAAGCAACTATCCGCGTACAGGCTGCAAGTTCTGGCGCGATAGAGATGATTACCAAAGCTGGCGGTTCATTCGAAGCTGTCGCTGTGCCTCAGCTGCCAGCAAGCACACGCGAAAAGAAAATCGACAAGGCTGACAAAGCAGAAAAAGCCGAAAAGGCTGAGAAAGCTGAGAAATCAGCAAAAGCTGCGAAATAGAGTTGTTGACACATAGAAATACTGCAGGCTATAGAGTCTGCAGTATTTTTTTGCGAAAAATTGCATAGTTTGTCGCTATTTGTCGAGTAAGCCCATTCACGTTTCAGGTGTATTCGTGATAAAATAGATGAAAATCATGAAGGGTTGTTATTCACTATGAATTGGCGCACTATTTTTGCTTCACTCAAGAGCCGTGATATGCTCAAACGCCTCGGGATTGTTTTCGGGCTGATTGTTGTCTATCGCTTCCTCTCCCAAGTTCCCGTACCATTAGCCGAACCAACTGAACTGCGTCAAATCATCGACACTGCTGTCAATGCGACAGACCTTGGTGGATTCATGAATCTTCTTTCTGGTGGAGCGCTCTCGAGCCTTAGTATCGTCCTTGTCGGTCTTAGCCCATACATTACAGCCTCTGTTATCACACAACTCCTTACGAAAGCCATACCAAGCCTCGAAGAGCTACATAAAGACGGTGAATCTGGTCGTCGCAAGATTAACCAGTGGACACGCATCATCACTGTTCCACTCGCTATCCTACAGTCAATCGCCTTCATATTTATCATTCGTCAGACTGTTTTGGCGCAAAACACTGCTGTCTTGTCAGATACCACTATATTTCAGTGGGTCTTAGCGGTTACAGCAATGTCAACGGGTGCCGTGCTGATGATGTGGCTCGGGGAGCTCGTAACAGAGCAGGGAATCGGAAACGGTATCTCACTACTTATCTTCGCGGGAATTGTCGCTCAACTACCACAAACGTTCTCTACTCTCTGGACATCACTCACAACAGTGACAGACGATGCGTCAAAACTGCATATATTCAACTGGTTTACGTTGCCCATTAACAGTCTAGCCTTCTGGGTGATATTGGGGGTCGGAGCGATAGGTCTCTTTGTGCTGTATGTGCTGGTTAAAATCAACGAGGCGCAGCGTATTATCACAATCAACTACGCAAAACGCGTACAGGGAAACACAGCCTACTCAGGCGTGAAGAGCATCTTGCCGGTTAAACTCATTACAGCCGGTGTTATCCCGGTTATCTTCGCAGTCGCATTCTTAGCACTGCCAGCGTTCGTCGGCCAGTTACTTCGTAGCATGCAAGACAGACCAGATATGGTCGCATTTGGCGAAAAGCTTGTTGCATGGTTCCAGACGCCGCAGTACAGTAACTTTGTCTATGGTGACTGGACGATGTTCATTTACCCAGCAACGTACTTTGCGCTGATTGTTCTCTTCACCTACTTCTACACGGGAATCGTCTTCAATAGTAATGAAATTTCCGAGAGCCTGCAGAAGCAGGGCGGGTTCATAGAAGGCATTCGGCCTGGCCCACAAACCGAGAAGTACTTATCGACAACTGTTAATCGCTTAACATTGTTCGGCTCACTCGCACTTGGTCTTATCGCTGTTCTTCCATTCGTCTTTGAGTTCGTATTTGCTCGGGTTGGTATTAACGCTGCAAACCTCGCCATTGGTGGTACAGGGCTCCTTATTGTTGTTTCTGTAGCACTTGAAACGCTACGCCAAATCAATTCACGCGCACTTATGGTCACGTACGACCAGTATTAAACTTATACTTGCAGTCATTACTTATATAGCCTACACTACAATTTAGATTCAGGGTGAGTCATATAAGAATCTGGCTATCAGCTATGGCTAAAACGGCTCAGGTGACTATCAACCTTGTATCTCCGCGAGACAGAACTTCCTAGTGAGTGGAAACGCTTGCAACGGACAACCTCGTCTCTCGGTAATCCGTGTCGTGTCGGAGTACACGATGCGTGCAAAGGTGCGGACTAGATACCCGCGCCTCAAAATTACTGCTACTGGAAGATAACCGTTATTGCCAGTTTTCGGTTCACTTCTCGCCTGTGTGGTAGCTGAAGGGAAAGACAGCGTGTCTTGGTGTGCTGGCCGCAGTAACGTCA
The DNA here is from genome assembly GCA_964536265.1 of uncultured Candidatus Saccharibacteria bacterium. Classification (GTDB taxonomy): domain Bacteria; phylum Patescibacteriota; class Saccharimonadia; order Saccharimonadales; family Saccharimonadaceae; genus JAPUDS01. Next base: position 17,986 of record CAZHVV010000006.1, read on the forward strand.
GCCCCTCAGTAAAGACCAACGTGTCCCCCTGAATTCAAATAAAAAACTGTGTTGTGCATTGTCTTTGGTGACAGGGTGGTTTCCACCAATCCATAGATACGTGTACACAAGGTGGAGCTGGTTATGGGTCCAATGCCAGCTCCACCTGCAATCTTCACTCTTCACTCAGTCTTCTATCCGCTTGACTTTGAGCGGATTTCGTATTTTTGTTGACATTGTATAGTGGTGAGAGTAATATTTTTAACAAGCTGAAAGGTTGAGCGATTGCTCCCATTTACCAGCTCTTTGATATGCAAGTGAATTACTGTTGCTTTTGAGCGCTTGGACGTTAAATTTGATTGACGTTCGTGCGCTCCAAAGGAGCAGACCAGAAGGAGTGATGCCTTATGTCCACCTCCATCCAGCAGACCGATTGCTTCGGCACCGGCCCGCCGCACTTCGCGAACACCTTCACCCAGGGCACCACCGTCGCCTGAACGTCCATGTCGGAGGCCGGGGGTAACCCCGTATGAGAGGAGCACTGATGCACCGGCAAAGCCCAATCAGTCCACGCCCCATTCGTGGGGCACACAGCAAGAGGGCATCCGTCTGATTCGAAGGGAAAACATCTGGGATAACCCACGACACCAAGCAGGCGCGTTCACAGGGGCGAGTAGGTAGCTGTTGCCATTGATGACAACTACCTGCTCTGCCTCTCACGAAGCAGAACTGCACTCACTTGCATATCATACCCAACCCCTTTTCCAGCACCCGAACGGGTGTTGTTTGCGTGTAAAGGGACATGGTATACTAGTGGTAATTCGGCGAGAGTCGACACTCTCAAAAACACAAAATGTACGAAATTACTCGTATCTGTTTACACGCTGTTATTTTTACTGTATAATGGCCACTTGTAACGTATGTCTGGGAATAAAGAAGTCATTAAATTGCAAGGCGTGGTAGTGGAGACACTGCCGAATGCTCAATTTCGTGTCGAACTTGAGAACGGACACACCATTATCGCTCACGTGTCAGGGAAGATGCGCAAGCACTACATTCGTATAGTGCCGGGCGATAAAGTCGAAGTTGAGTTAACCCCTTACGATCTTACAAAGGGCAGAATCAGCTTTCGGCTCAAGGATTAAATTTAACGGGAGAAAAGACACTCATGAAGGTCCGAGCCAGTGTCAAGAAAATCAGTCCCGATGACAAGTTAGTTCGCCGTAAAGGCCGACTGTATGTCATCAATAAAAAGAAACCAAAAAATAAGCAGAGGCAGGGGTAATATATATGGCACGAATTGCTAACGTCACTATCCCAAGCGAGAAACAAGTGCAGATTGCATTGACCTATATCTTCGGAATTGGTCCAAAGCACTCAGAGCGCATTCTTGCTGCCACTAAGGTAGATCCAACGACTCGCGTCAAAGATCTTACCGAAGCCGAACTCAAAGCTATCCGCGATGAGATCGACACGAACTTCGTCGTAGAGGGTGACCTCCAACGCGTCGTAGCGAACAATATCAAGCGTCTCAAAGACATCCAGTCATACCGCGGCATCCGTCACAAGAACAATTTGCCTTCACGCGGTCAACGTACACGAACCAACGGTCGCACACGACGTGGTAAGCGTATCGCAGTCGGTGGCGCACAACCTAAAGCAGCAACTAAGACTTAAAGAAGAAGGAAAATTGAGATATGGCAGAAGTATCGACAGTACCGGCTTCCAAGAAGTCGACCAAGAAAAAGCAGCGACGTTCAGTTCCGGCTGGCCAGTTGCATATTCAAGCAACGTTCAACAACACCATTGTTTCGTTCACTGATAACAAGGGCGATGTCCTTGCACAGTCGAGCGCAGGTGCGTGTGGTTTTAAGGGTAGCAAAAAAGGCACCGCCTATGCTGCTCAGGTTGCCTCTGAAAAAGCCACGGAAATGGCAAAGACTCAGTACGGCATGCACAAAGTAGATGTATTCGTTAAAGGCGTAGGCCTTGGACGCGATGCGGCTATTCGAACCCTGCAGAGTTATGACATTGTAGTTGAAAGTATCAAAGATGTGACCGGTATCCCTCACGGCGGTACCCGTCCACCAAAGGCAAGGAGAGGCTAATATGGCACGAGACCGAAGCCCAATAGTTAAACAGAGTCGCCGTGAAGGCTATGCGCTCCATCCAAAAGCTCATAAAATCATGGCTCGAAAGAGTGGTATTCCTGGCCAACACGGTCGTGATCGCCAAGGAAAAGTGAGCATGTATGCTCAACAGCTTCGTGAAAAGCAAAAAGTTCGTCGTTTATTCGGCCTACTTGAGAAGCAATTCTCACTGCTTATGAAAGAAGCGACCCGTTCTGAAGGTAAATCAGGTGAAGTCCTGTTGCAGCTCCTTGAACGCCGTATTGACAACGCAGTCTACCGAGCAGGTTTTGCTCGCTCACGCCGCGCATCACGTCAGGTAGTTGGTCATGGACACTTCTTGCTGAACGGCCGACGCGTTGACATCCCGTCAATTCGCCTTAAACCAGGTGATGTTCTGACAGTTCGCCCAAAGAGTATAAAGAATGTGTACTTTGCTGGTCTCGATGAGATTTTCAAAGATGCAAACCAACCAACTTTCGGCTGGCTCAAAAGCGACCCAAAGAAATTGACCATTACTATTACAGGTTTGCCAGCTCGTAGCGAGACTGAACCTGACATCAATGAACAACTAATTGTTGAGTATTACTCACGCTAATAAAGGGAAGGCAAAGATATGTCACAAGCAATCCACAATCCAACACTCGCACGCGTTGACGAACACAGCGCATCAAGTGCTACTTTCGTTGTTGAGCCACTCCATACCGGCTATGGTATGACACTGGGCAACAGCTTACGTCGAGTATTACTCTCAAGTATCGAAGGTGCAGCTCTCACCGCTTTCCGCGTTGAAGGAGTTACCCATGAGTTCACAACTATCAAGGGTGTCGTCGAAGACGTCGTTGATATCATGCTGAACCTCAAAACTATTCGTTTGCGTTGCGCTAGCGATCAACCAGTTGAAGTCAGCCTCGAGAAAAAAGGCGCTGGCGTTATCACAGCTGGTGATATCAAAACAACTGCAGATATTGAAATCGTCAATCCTGACGCTGTTATTTGTACCATCGATGATCCAAAAGCAAGTGTGAAAATGCACTTTGTTGTTGAAACAGGCCGTGGTTACCGCACTATCGAAGACTCAAGCGCAGAACGAATTCACAGTGACATGATTGCACTCGATGCATTCTTCAGCCCAGTACAGCGCGTGCGCTACAAGGTTGAAAGCACTCGTGTCGGGCAGGCAACCAACCTTGATAAACTCCTTTTGACAGTCGACACTGACACTTCAGTTTCACCAAAAGATGCATTCGAAGAAGCAGCTGCTATCCTCGTCAACCAATACACAGCTCTTGCCGGCTCAACACAAGTTGAAGCCGCTCCAAGCCTGATTGGTGGCGATGATGAAGCAAACAACAAGCTTATGATGCCAATCGAAGAGATGAATCTCAGCGCTCGCACAACGAACGCTCTTATCAACAACGATATCCGTACCATAAATGACCTCGTAACACTAAGCGAAACTGATCTCCGCGAGCTCAAAGGCTTTGGCAGCAAAGCTCTCGACGAAGTAAAAGACGCATTGGCTGGGATGGAGTTCTAAACTATGCATCGACACGGATATAAAGGTAGAAAGTTCGGTCGTGAGACTGACCAGCGTCGCGCCCTTATTAAGGGCCTCGCGACAAGTCTGATTCTTCACGGTTCAATCGAAACCACTCTGCCAAAAGCCAAGGAAATCGTGCCGCACGTTGAAGTGCTCATCACGAAAGCCAAAAAAGGTGGGTTACATAACCGTCGCCAAGTTATTTCAGCTCTTGCAACGCTTGAAGCTGCGAACAAATTGGTTGATGAAATTGCACCAAAGTTGACAGGACGTACAAGTGGTCACCTGCGAGTTGTTCGTACAACTATGCGAGTCGGTGACAATGCACAACTAGCACGCGTCAGTTTTGTTGATGATATCGCCGGTAATGTTGTTGCACCAAAGGCTGTTTCGACGACGAAAGCTGTCAAGGAACAGGCTGCACCACAAGAAGATAAGCCAAAGACTGCACGCGCACCAAAGAAGATGGTTGCACAAGACCAACATCTTGCGAACAAGCCAACGGTGAGCGTCAGAAAGAGCGGAGCACGATAATGAAGACATTTTCACTCAAACAAGCCGATATTGACCGCAAGTGGGTACTTATTGACGCAAGCGACGCACCTCTTGGTCGCATTGCAACAGTCATCGCAACCCGTTTGATTGGTAAATACAAGCCAACCTTCACATCGCACGTTGATGATGGCGACTATGTCGTTGTTATTAACGCCGACAACCTTGTTGTCACTGGTGACAAAGAAGAGAGCAAGATGTACTACCGACACAGTGGTTACCCTGGTGGTATCAAATCTCGTACGCTCAAGGAAGTTCGTGGAATCGATATTACGAAGGTAATTGAAAAAGCCGTCAAAGGTATGATTCCAAAGAACAAGCTTTCGCCAGATCGTATGGCACGCCTACGCGTGTTTGCTGGTAGCGAACACACACATACGGCTCAACAGCCTGTGAAATTGGAGGTTAAATAATGGCTAAGAATACATATTTCTACGGCCTCGGTCGTCGCAAAGAAGCGACAGCTCGCGCACGTGTCATCGGTGGTAAAGGCGTTATTGTTATCAACGGCAAAACTGCTGAAGAGTACTTTAATGGCAATTCCAGCATGCTTGCGGAGCTAACTGATTCACTTGCACTTGTTGGTAAGCAAAAAGAGCTCGACGTCAGCCTCGTCATCAGTGGTGGTGGCATGAGTGGTCAAGTTGATGCAGCCAAGCTTGCTATCACCAAAGCAATTGGTGAGATGGACGAGACAATGAAAGCGACTCTTAAGAAGGCTGGTCACTACAAGCGTGATCCACGCGAAAAAGAGCGCAAGAAATACGGTCTCCGTTCTGCTCGCAAGCGCGAACAGTTCTCGAAGCGCTAATACGTATACTGTTTTTCAAAACCACCTCGTTTTTACGGGGTGGTTTTAGTGGAGGCCTCTCCAGCCGAGAGCTTGGCGGTATCGTTCGGTCAGTATTGTAGTTGTGTCTGTTTCTGGGGTTAAAAACAGCCGCTCGTGCTGAGCGGCTTGGTTGAGGATTTCTTGGATTTGTTCGTCTGTCGGCCGATGTATGTCTACGGCTGAACGGTCAATGTTTGATGGCGGGGCATGTGATTCGTATTCCATGGTACCTCCATAGTTATATTATAGCACCATGGTATAACATTGTCAATGTATTCAATATAACAATACGTACTATGTTTCAAGTACTACCTCTGTTATAATGATGTGAAATGCGTGATACTCTCAAGGAGAATATAGAGATACAATTCTTAAAACCTGCTGCACATGTGTTGCAGCCTGATTTTGTGATTGCTGATATTCATTCCTTAGAGGTACGTGACATAAATGAACGTGACAGAGATAAATCTATAGGTCTTATTATCTTTGATGTCGACAATACACTTGAAGATTATCTCAGCCCAACTGTGAGTGAGGAGACGAGCATTCTTCTGACGCGTCTTCGAGGTGCAGGATACACTCTTGCTATTGCCTCGAATTGCAATGAAACACGTGGGGAGCAACTTCGTGCAATGTTTGGCGAATTCGTCGATGTTATAGCTACTCCTGAGGATGCTCGGCGTGATATGAATAAGCGGTGGGGAAAGAAGCCAACAACAGGGATGTATGAGTATATACAGCTCATGTTGGGCAATCAGTTTAGTAGCGCACAGACAATGATGGTTGGTGACCAGATATTGAAAGATGTTTTATTTGGCAAACAAGCCCATATTAAGACCACATTGACGCAAAAGTTTGGCGAACACGACCATCCATCTGTTGAAAAGTATCAGCGCGACCTTGAGAGAAAATTATTGTTAGCAATGGGTGCCAGTGCAGTCGATGGTACTATACAATTCCCAAGCAAATTAACACCATTTAGACAATGGGTGAGGGCAGAATCGGGGCTCGTTGTCCCACAAAGTATACTAGAGAGCAGAAATGACGAAACGAAAGAATATTGAATCCGACCGTTTGAAGAAACGTGACATATGGGTCGAGCGCACCATGCGTGTGACTGGTCGTGAGAAGAGCAGGGTAGAGGAGCTACTCACAACGCCGCGTACACAGAGTTTTCGCCTGAATCCACTAGTTTCCATAAATGCTGAGTCGCTTTACAAAGTAAAGTCACAAGGTATCAATGCGGAAGAAATTAACTGGGGTGGAGGGGTTGTAGGGTATACCTGTAGTGAAGTTGATATGCGGAAGCTGCGTGATAGCGAACTCACTACAAATGGCGAGGTGTATATTCAGAATACAGCAAGTTGGTTGCCAGTCATTGCACTTGATCCAAAACCAGGTGAAACTGTTCTTGATGTATGTGCAGCTCCTGGTGGTAAAGCAAGCCATATTCAGGCGCTCACTGGCAATGTCTCGAAGTTAACCTGCAATGACAACTCAAAGCCTCGACTTATGAAACTAAAGGCAAATATGAAGCGGCTTGGTGCAGTGTCCGACTATACGCTATGCGACGCTACGCGGCTTTCACGGTCATTCCAGTCTGAAGCATTCGACAAGATACTGCTCGACGCTCCATGTAGTGGCGAAGGACTTATGACACTAACCGATATGAAGCTGTTTGATAGCTGGTCTGTTGCGCATATTCGCCGTCTCAGCGACCTCCAGAAGAAGATTCTCTCCGAAAGCTGGCAAGTACTCAAACCCGGCGGAACGCTCGTCTACAGCACCTGTACGATGGCACCAGAGGAAAATGAAGCGGTCATAGACTACTTCTTGCGCAAGAACCCCGAAGCAAAGCTTGAAATGCTTGATTTTCCACTTGAAAACAGCATATCGGCACTTTCGTCTTGGAATGATAAGCAATTCACAAATAACCTTTCAGAGTGTCTCCGTCTTACACCCGGAAAACTAACCGAAGCATTCTTTGTCGCAAAAATAATTAAGCAGTAGAAGAAAACACTTGCTAAAGTCTCAATAACTTAAGAATTTAGTGGGTGTCCCGACCCCGAACCGCTTGGAGCGGTAGGGGGTCGGGTTGTTCACTCAGCCAGATGCCACTGATCGAGAGTGGTGACAAACCCGCTGCTGCCGTAGTCGGCGCTCACCGAGAAGCCGTGAGGCCTCATGTTGTAGTCGATGAGTCGCGAACGCACGACGTGAGAGCTGGTCAGCCGACCCTGCTTCTCATCCCACGGAAGAACCGTGAGCGAGATGTTGCCGTAGGACGATCGATCATCTGCAGGAGGGGTGAACGAGAAGCTGCGAAGCATCCCCGTCAGGGTCTCCACGCAAGTGTCGTGCCCTTGGCAGACCTCCATCTCCATCTCGAGACGACGAAGTTCCATGATGCGACCCATGTAGTGGTCGACAGTCTCTTCGTAGTAGGGGATGTGCGCATGTTCCGGCAGCGGTCGCCAGTCACGACACGTCCCTTCGCAGAAGGTGGTGACGTAGCGTTGGATGGTGATCGTACCGTACGCGTGCTGCCGAAGCAGCTGGACGAGCGGGTGGGTGAACTGGTTGTTGCTGGTCATGATGTCTCCTTCGAAGCTGGTTGGTTGGGGGATGAACCCCGCAGCTTCTTGAAGCATGACCGATGATGCACTGTAGGGTTGAGAGGTCTGACTAGGGTTAGTCAGGCTTCGCAAGCGCCACAGTTGCGGACTTCCAAGTCATGGCTCTCCTTTCGGGTTGATGTTCCACGTCTTGTATAGATACATTATAGCACAAAGACTATGAAATGTCAATGTGGTACAATATGAAGTAATGAAAGACGTCATACTCACTGGCATTCGTGCCAACAACGACCTGCATATTGGCAATTATTTTGGGGCGATGCTGCCTATTATTGACATGGCAAAACATCGAGCCGATGAGTACCAGGTAAATATGTTTATTCCTGACCTTCACAGCTTCACGACACCTGTCGAATACGGCCGAGCACTTTACGACGCCATACTGTACAACGCCCGTGTTTTTGCCGCCGCTGGATTGCCATTTGATAACGACAACATAAACCTCTACCGCCAGAGCCATGTGCCAGCGCACAGCGAGATGACGTGGATTCTTGATTGTTTCACTGGATTTGGACAAATGAGAAGGATGACCCAGTTTAAAGACAAAACGGGAGCAGGTGTTCAAGATGTGCGCGGAGGAGAATTGCTTGAGAGCGTTGAAGATGCACAAAACGCAATTAATGCAGCGAGCAACGAGAATGAATTACGTGAGGCAAAAGATAAGTTAACTCAGTTATTGATTGATAGTCATAGTTATATTGCTGAAAGAGAAAGTCTTATCAATAATGCTTCTGTAGGTTTGTTTAATTATCCAGTTCTCATGGCTGCAGATATCCTTCTCTATGGAGCGAAATATGTTCCAGTCGGAGATGACCAGTCGCAACACCTCGAGTTTACCCGCGATATTGCAGAACGTATGAATAGCAAGTTCGGCGAACTCTTCGTTGTGCCAGAACCAGTCAAGAAACAACACGAATTCTTCGGCAATGACCAAGGGCTCAGAATAAAAGACTTACTCGACCCAAGCAAGAAGATGAGCAAGAGCGATGACACCGGTGCAGGAGTTATATTCCTGAGTGATACCCCAGATGAAGCAAAGAAGAAGATTATGCGGGCTACAACTGATAGTCTTGCAAAAGTCAGCTACGACAAAGAAAATCAACCTGGCATAGCAAACCTTATCGACATTCTTGCATTACTCCGGAACACCACGCCACAAGAAGTCGCAAAGCAGTACGAAGGCATGGACAAATACGGTGAGTTCAAGGGAATTGTCGCTGATGAAATGGCGAGATTCCTCGAGTCATTTCAGCGAAATCTTGCACATGTCGATAACACGGCTGTCCTTGCCAAGCTTGAAGCCTCAGAAGCAGCTATGAATATCCAGGCGAATGCAACACTGCTTCGTGTTCAACAAGCAGTTGGGCTTCGTTCTTAGGACTCTTCTATGACTGACACCACCAGAGAACCTATAAGTATTGTTCCGACCGCAACCGATCATCAATGCTTTGAATCACGCACATTTCCACGAATCTATACGGACAATACTGCACCACAGATGCGTTTTGCAGCTGCGATGGTTTCATTCGTTCGTTCTCAAGAGGAAGATACGCCAAGTTCTGAGCGAACAATAGGTGCTGCACGACATGGAGCGCAAGTTTTGCGGGCGTTTGTGCAGAAATACCCTGATTTTCTGTCAGAGTATGATGAGCTAAGTCGTCACGTTGATTATTTGCTGAATAAATATCCTGAGGAGGAAACACTATGAGACTTGACTCGTATATGGCGGAGTATTGGCCAGAATACTCACGTTCGACGTGGCATAAATACATTGAAATGGGTCTTGTAGAGGTAAATGGCGAGGTTGCCGATTCTCCTAAGCGCAAATTGGGCGAAGATGATGCCGTTACTGTAAAACCGCTACCTGTGGTGGATTTTAGTGCCGACACGCTACCTATTGTGTATGAAGATGACCATGTTGTGGTACTCAACAAGCCAAGCGGTGTGTTGACACATGCAAAAGGCACTCTGACTGACGAGTACAGTGTTGCTGAGTTCATGCGTCCAAAAATGGCCGAGCCTGACGAGACAAATCGACCAGGAATCGTGCATCGACTTGACCGAGCAACGAGCGGAATTATCATTTGTGCGAAAGATGCCGAAACTGCAACACTGTTACAGAAGCAGTTCCAAGACCGCAAAGCTCACAAAAAATACATTGCGATTGTTCACGGCACGCCCAAACTGCCAGAAGCGACCATTGACGTACCGATCGAGCGTAATCCGAAACAACCAAGCTCGTTCCGTGTCGGTGCAAGCGGAAAAGCTGCGAAGACCAACTACACGGTACTTGCCTCAAACGACAAATATAGTGTTGTTGCGCTTCATCCGCTAACTGGTCGCACTCACCAACTGCGTGTCCATCTGGCGTACATTGGTTGTCCGATTGTTGGTGATATTGTCTACGGAACGGCTAAAAGCCCCATAGGTCGTTTGTGTCTCCATGCGCTCTCGCTTGAGATAACTATTCCTAAGAGTAAACGCGAAACATTTACTGCGCCACTACCTGACGACTTTGCAAAATTTGCTGCTGAGATTGGCTATGCAATATAACGACGTTTTGCTTGCGCCATCTGATAGAACACTACTCGATGGCTACGTAAAACAGCCAAGTCACGCGTTACTACTTGGTGGTGGCGAGGGCAGCGGTCTTGCTACTATTGCGATGTCACTAGCGCTTGAGCTTGTTGAGAAACCTTCAGCAATCGAGCATATCAACCCAGACGAAAAGGGAACAATTAGCATTGAAACGGTCAGGTCTCTTTATAACGACACTCGTTCGATTCATAAACATGCACATGTTATTGTTGTTGACGATGTGGATGGAATGAGCCGAGAGGCTCAGAACGCATTCTTGAAACTGCTCGAGGAACCAACTGTGAATACGTATTTCATATTGACGTCTCATCAGCCACAACTGTTGCTTCCCACAATCTCTTCTAGAGCGCAGCATGTTGGTTTACATCTGGTATCGCATGCGAATTGCTTAAAACTGCTCAGTACACTTGGTGTACACGATGAAATTACTCAACAAAGAATGATGTTTATTGCGGAAGGTTTACCAGCTGAATTGACCCGACTTGCGGCGGACAAAGTGTATTTCGAAGAACAATCAGAATATGTTCGAGCGGCGAGGGCACTGATGAGCGCGCCACTCTATGAGCGGATTGTTCTGTTAAACGCATATAACGACAGGACAAAGGCCGTAATGTTGATGCGGGTATTGTCACGTGTTATTACATTCATGCTGGCACGAAATTCTGACGACAAACTCTTGAAAGCTGCCGAAGTAACTGAACAAACTGCCGTGAGACTAGCCGCGAATGGTCATGTTAAGACTCAGCTACTTTCCCTGGCGTGTAGTGTATAATATATAGCATATGTTTGGACTTTTTGTGATTGCGGCATTTGGAGTGTGGGCACTTCTATACCAAAGACCGCTTGATGAAGCTGGCAATGAGTTGCCATCAAAAATTTCTTCCCGGCTTGATAAGCTGTGGAGTATTGCCTCAGAGAGTATTCGTGACCGCAAATATCTTCGTGCCGAGAAGGCGCTATTGACCATATTGCGTGTCGACGAGCGTAATGCTGCCGCATATAACCGGTTGGGCATTTTGTATGCAAAACAACGTGCGTACCAGGATGCTGTTGAGTGTTTTGAAATCGCGCAAAGCCTCGAGCCGAGTGCGTCGAGCTTGCACAATGTTGGACTGATTCATTATGAGACCGGTGTGTATGACAAAGCGGCTCTCGCGTTTGAACAGGCACTTGCTATGGAGAGCAACCTTGCCGCCAGACACATTGCGTATGCAAAGGTACAGGAAAAGCTTGGTGACAATAAAAAGATGATTACGTCGCTTGAACGCGCAGTCGAGCTTGAGCCGAATCCACAGAGCCTCGGTATACTCGCGGATGCTTACGAGCATGCTGGACAAACTGAACTTGCGGTTGGTTTACGTGAGAAAGCCCAAAAAATGATTGTTCCTGCCGGTGTACCAAAGCGGGTTCAACAGCCACCTCGTCGAATTGTTATGTAATTTCGTAGCTCAGGGCTAGCAGTAACAGAGTTATTTTGGTACAATTATCCACGCGCGTAGTTGGCGCATATGCCGCTTTAGCTCAGCTGGTAGAGCAACTGTTTTGTAAACAGTAGGTCCACGGTTCGAATCCGTGAAGCGGCTCCACATATTACACGCTGGAATCGTGTAGTGGCAATCACGGGAGACTGTAAATCTCCTGCCTTTCGGCTTCGTAGGTTCGAGTCCTACTTCCAGCACCAAATAAAATAACCCCCTTAGCGAGGGTTATTTTATTTGGTATCTGTCAGTATGCCTCGAACCGTTCTTTTGCGAAGCAAAAGAGGTTCGGCGTAGTGAGTGAAACAAAAGAAAGCACGTAGTATTTTCTTTTGTGAGTGAATGAAGGATGGAGTGCAGCGACAGATGTCCTACTTCCAGCACTCCTGCATGTTATAATCAACTCCATGGCAATCTACAATGATTTTCAGAGTAGGAGGACATCTGTTCTAATGAACCCTCCTCGATTATTTCTTGTATCTCTGGGTATTGCTACTCTTTTGTTTTTTGTAAACGTTTTTATATCGAACAGTCTGTCTACAAACGAAGCTAGAATTGTATGTAATAGTATTTTGGCAATCCTTGCTCTGCTGGGGTTTGTCGTTGGGGTGATTGCATCTCTACATAGCAATGATAGTAAATGGGCAACATTAAATATCATAAGTATAGTTGTTATTGTGGGCTTGACGGTATGGATTTGCCTAACAATGTATGCTCTTAGGAATCTCTCATTAGGATAATCTGCCTAATACTACGTCTCAGCAAAAACGAATATTACGAACCATTATCTATAATAGACAACACCTCATCCCAACCGCTCACACGTCGTACGTGTTCGGGTAATGCATCATCTGTTTGATTCCATGGATAATCACCGAAAAGTAATGTATCAATCCCGTGGCTGGCGACATCCTTAGCGTGTCCAAGGTGGTCGTCGATAAACAGTGTAACTCCCAATTGTTTGCAGATAGATGATTTCGTGATAGATGTCGTGGCGAAGATGCCTGTGAAGTTTACTGACGTGAATATATCAGGGAAGTATTTGTTGATTATCTCGCGTGTGATGCCTGCAATTGTTTCTGGTCGGCCAGTTATGATATGCAGTTCTGACGTTTTCGCTAGTTGTGTGAGTGCCTTGTCAGCAGTCGGTATGAACTGAGCATTTTCTTTTTGATCAGTGCTATGGAAGTACTCTGCACGAGTAACAACTTCTCGAAAATCAACATCCCAAGCGGGAGAGTGAGGGTTGTAGACGTGCTCTGGCCCAACCAACACCCCGTATTTATCATTGTAGTGCTTCAAAAACGGTATCATCGTCTCAATGACCACATCATCAAAATCAACCGCTATTACGCGCTTTTTATTCATTGAAAATAATTATACACCCGTGGGAGAGTTTTCTACACGCTGGGAGTCAAGACGTAGACACAGTAGGACATGATTGGCAGTTCGGTATTGCCCTGTTCGTCTGTGATGATGCTGGTAATCTCCGCTTCGCTGAATTCCGTGCTATAGCCCTTCCAGGTTGAATTGAAGCGAACAACCCATTCACCATTTTGTGGAAATTGAATGCGATACGAATCATACTTGTTGTGGCCGAAGTTCGCAATAACGATTGCGCGGTCGTCGTTATTTAATCGCTCATATGCTAGGACATTGTTATCAGCGTCTTGATGAAAAATGTTGATTGACTGTCCTCGCAGGGCAGGCAAAGACGTACGCAGTGATATGAGGTCATGGTGAGCAGCGACAATACCGGCAAATTTATCGGCCTTCTCCCACTCCAACTCTAGCCAATTATTAAAGTCTCCGTCCTGGAGGAACTCCTGTCCCTGAAGAAGCATTGGTATACCGGGAGCAGTTAGAACGACGCTGTTGGCTGCGAGCTGTCGCTGCCTGGCGAGCAGATTTTCAGCATTACCAGGGCTTGTCGCTTCGTTCAGACGCGTATTGCCGTTTGCGGCTGTATCGTGAGAGTCACTAAAGATGATACGCTCATATACATTGTCATTGTATCGACTTGCCAGTTCAGTCACGAGATCGGTTGGGAAGGGCGCAGGAAGTCCAAGCCGGGTCTTCAGGGCGTGAGAGAAGTTGAGTCCCCATTGTGCATCAAAACCGCAACCACCGTCTTTGGTTGACTTGGTGAGATATAGGTCGATGTACGTATCGTCCGCAATTATTATCGATACAGGACGTACTTTATGCTCAAGCTTCGTGATAGCTCCCAGTAAGACCCATGCGCTATCGACATCATGTGCCGGGTCATCACTGCCTCCCGCAGTGTTGCGCATATATGCGGTCGAGTCGAGCCGTAAGCCGTCAAGGCGAAATTCATTAAACCACATGACGACATTATCGAGGATGAATTGACGTACTTCCGGCCGGCCGTAATCTGGCCTGCCACCCCAAGGTGTATCGCCACGTTCGTCTGAAAAGAAGTAAATACCGCCGCGAAGATCATTCTCGGTCCAGCCGTCAAATCGCCATAAACTAGATTCTGCGGTGAGATGGTTGTAGACAATATCTAGAATGACACCTATACCTCGCACGTGACATGCTTTGACGAATTCCATCAGCCCATGGCGACCACCGTAGGAGCTTTCAACTGAAAAGAGCTCATTTGTCGCGTATCCCCATCCATTCGAATTTGCAGCCATACTCGTGACTGGCATAAGTTCGATTGTGTTGATGCCAAGAGCCTGTAAATAATCGAGTTTCTCTATGGCATCACGGAATGTACCTGGTGTTGATTGGTCGGGGCGGTTGAAAGTGCCGATATGCAGCTCATAGATGACCTGTTGATCTTTTGGTAGCGGCATAAACATATCGTCGCCCCAGTCAAAATCATTTGATACGACAATAGAGGAGCCGCTGTCGGAATCTGTCAGTGCGCGTGCTCGTGGATCGTTTCGCTCTAAAAACTCGCCAGTTGGGGTTTCAACGGTGTATTTGTAGCTCTGGCCAATCTTCACATCTGGAACAGATAATGACCAGTATCCTTCGCCCTCGCTGTTCATTTCTTGTCGTTCACCTGATTCGTACGGCGTATATGGCGTTGACAGGTACATTTTTTGGGCAAATGGAGCCCAGACACGGAACGTAGCTCCGTCTTGTTGCAATGTCACCCCCAAGCCAGTTTTGACCTGATACTTCATACATAACCAGTATGAAGGATTATGAGAAGATGGCAAGTTTCTTTCCTAGATACATATACCGAATGTGGCGAAGAGTATTAATCGTGTTTGATAGTTATCTTTTTGAGCCAGGCCGGTGCCCACCAACTTGCTGTACCAAATAGTTTCATTACAGCGGGTACAAGAATGGTTCGCACGAAGAATGCGTCAACCAATACTGCAATTGCCAACCCTACACCGATTTGCTGAATGATAGCAATGTGTGATGTTGCAAATGCTGAAACAACCACGAAGAGTAGAAGTGCTGCTGATGTGATGATTGGCCCAGTCTTTGTTACACCTTCAACAATTGCCTTTTCAGAATCGCCAGTTATGTCGTAGAGTTCATGAACTCGGCTGTAGAGGAACACTGCGTAGTCCATGGAAAGGCCGAATGCCATGACAAATATGAGGATAGGGATAGATAGCTCAAAGCCACCCGTCACGCCCATAGATAATAAATCTGCTCCCCACCCAAATTGGAAAATCATGATAAGTACGCCAAGTGAAATAAACAAAGCAAGGCTATTGATTACTATCGCCTGTAGCGGCAGCACAACCGAGCCTAGCAATATACTGAGCACAATGACCATTGCAATAACAATAAGTCCAACAACATAAGGGACCCATTGGCGATATGCGTCGAGTGTATCTTGGGCACGAGCGGCAATTCCAGTTACCGAAACATTCACATTTGAACCGTAATCTGTCTCGTCAAGTGTCTGCAGGACGTCCTTTATTCGAGAATCATTCGCATCATATACAGGCACCACTTCAATTCGTGCAAAGTTGCCACTAACATACCGCTGAGCCGTCTGTTCAAGAAGCTCTATAGTCAGGGGTGCTTGTGCACGCGCAATTTCGATTGACTGTGACATTGTCTGACAATTTGACATGTTGCTAGTGGGAGCATAGGCCGCTTGGATGCTCACAACGCCCTCAGTAGCTTGAACTGTCTTTACTAGTGTACATAACTGCTCAATGGTTGGCGTGCTCGTAAACTCAGCAAGTACTGTTACCGATGCAGTTTTAATATCAAATTGCTCGCTCATAACACGCCCGACATGATAAGAACTCTGGTTATTTGGTAAAACATGCCAATCAAATGATTTGGTTTGGAAAAAGCCGACAGGCCAGACAAGACTACCAATAATGACTGCGCCTGCTAGTAGTGCACGGTAAGGATGTTTCGTGACAGCGAGCGCAATACGGCGCCAACCTTTGCTGGTTATTGGACGCTCTTTAAATGACCATTTGTCAATGTTTTTACCGATTAATTGGAGTGCGGGCGGAACTAAGAAAACTGAAATTATAACCGCAACAAGAACCGCTGCGGCACCGCCAATACTAACACTTTGCATAAACCCAACAGGGAACAGCAGCAGTGAAAGTAGGCATATAATAACAGTTAATCCACTAAAGAAGATTGTGCGGCCTGCAGTTTGAATTGTTTTCTTGGCAGCATCAATTGCTGAACTTCCACTGTGTAATTCTTCGCGAAAACGATTAACAGCCAGTAATGAATAGTCGATTGATAAGCCAACACCCAAAATTGTAATGACGTTGAGTGTGTACGTATCAACTGGCGCAAACAAATGGATAATCCGTGCGATTGCAAGGGCGCCAGCAATTGTAAACAGACTCATCAGCAGTGGTATTGCAGCTGCAATAGGACCTCGAAAGAACCAGAATAACAGAATTGCAAGAATCGGTAAGCTAACCATCTCCGCCATGCTTAAGTCGGCTTTACTTTGTAGTTGTGTTTGACGTTGACCTACCAGGGTACCGCCAACAGAAACCTTAAAGGTATCACTTTTTACTGACTCTGAAAATTTCATCAATGCTGCATATTGTTGGTCAGTTGTACCGTTAAGTGTTACAACAACGTATGTGTCATTATTGTCCCTAGAAACAAATTGTTCGGAACGAGTGTCATAATACCCGACACGTGTTTTAGTTTCGATTTGCTGTAATATCCTGTTTGCCTCGGTCATGTATGCATCTGTTCGTACCTTTGCTGAACGGTTGGTTGATTCGAGGAGGATGATTGATGATTTTGTTTCATCGGTGCCAAATACATCTTTCACCTTATTGCTCACTTGCTCTGACTGAGTACCGCTAGCAAAAAAGTTGTCACTGCCATCACCAAGCATTTCAAATAAGCCAAACCCAAATATTCCAGCACCAATCAGTAGAGTAACGCCGCCAATAAGTACAAGTTTTGCGTGGCGTGAAATAGCATTTTTTAGTATATCCATACCCCTATGATACCCCGTATACCATGCATTTAGTAGTTATGGTGATACAATGTACACCGATGAAAAAAGATTTTTCGTACCATCTCCTGCATGCACCGGCTGACCCGCGCATGATGCGAACTGGTGTCATTCATACGCCACATGGTGATATTGAAACGCCAGCGTTTATTCCTGTTGGAACGGCTGCTTCTGTCAAGGCACTAACTATGGAAATGATGCACGAGATTGGTGCGCAAGCTATATTATCGAACGCTTATCATCTCTATTTGCAACCAGGACATGACTTGGTTGAGCGAGCTGGTGGTTTAGCTAAGTTTATGCATTGGGACGGGCCAACATTCACTGACTCAGGTGGTTTTCAGGTACTTTCTTTAGGTAGTGGCTTCAAGAAAGTTGTTTCAATGGTGAGCGACGAGGCAACGGTTGCAGTGAAAAGTACGCGTCACGCCTTTGTTGACGACGACGGAGTTAATTTTAAGTCGCATCGTGATGGCTCTATGCATCGCTTTACGCCCGAAGTATCGATGCAAATTCAGCACGCACTCGGTTCCGACATATGTTTTTCATTTGACGAGCTGACGTCACTTGCCGACCCACGCAAATATCAAGAAGAGGCGCTTGCACGTACACATGCTTGGGCAGAACGTTCCGTGGCAGAGTTTAGACGTCTTGCCGAGCAAGATAGTGACCGACCATACCAGGCGCTATTCGGTGTACTGCAAGGAGCAAATTATGAAGATTTACGACGCGAAACGGCGCAAAAGCTCGGCAGCATGGACTTTGATGGTTTCGGTATCGGTGGCGCAATTGAAAAAACCCAACTCGGTGACATCATCCGTTGGGTTAACGAAGAATTACCTGTTGATAAACCGAAACACCTATTAGGTATCAGTGAACCGGACGATATATTTGCCGCGATTGCTCATGGTGTTCATACGTTTGACTGCGTGTCGCCAACACGCGTGGCGCGAAACGGTGCTGCCTACACACTAGATGGTCGTTTCAATATCAAATCCGCCAAATACTATGAAAATTTTGGCCCTCTTGACCGTGATTGTGACCGCTATACCCGCAAAAACTATACTCGGGCGTATATCAATCACTTATTCAAAGCGAAAGAACTACTCGCTGCAATACTCGTGTCATATCATAATGAACATTTCATAGTGAAGCTGGTGGATGATATTCGCCATTCAATCGAGACAAATACGTTCGAAAACTTGCGTGAACCATGGCTTACGCGATATTACAAACGCTAGTAACTTAGTACTTAACTTCTACGCCACCAAGCGCTGTGATGCCTGTTATAAGTAGCACAGGGGCATTTTTTGGTGGATGTGGATCAGCCTTGACCTCAATTCCGCCCAAAATAGTTGCTGCTTTTGACCGTACTATCACACCTGCTGGAACCTTCACTTCAATTCCGCCGCAGACAGTAAAGACGTCAAGTACCGCCTGCTTGTCAATTGTGGTCGCAGATAAGTCAAGTGAAATCCCTCCCAGGATAGCGGTGGCTTTGCCACCCTTATAGCTACCGGATGCTACACGGAGCTCAGATCCGCTAAGTAGTGCAAATTGATCTGTTCGGTCCAAATGTTTCTCTATACGCCCAACTTGAGGTTGAAAGGCGCGGACGACAATAGTCGCACCGATGACCAGGAAGATAACTGGCCAGACAAGACTCCAGGTATCAATGCCGAGGTATTGATTAACTTCCAGATATGCAGATACGCCCAAAAGGGCAATGATTGTTCCCCATAGCCAACTACGAGGGTTCGCAAGAATCGTCACTACGCCTGCAAATACTATTGCTAGCGGCCAGTTAGACGAGACAAAATCTCCAAAGTTTATGACATGTAGGCTGCCTAATAGCGCCATAACACCCAAGCCGATAACGCCAAGGCCGGTGATTATCCGTGCGAGAGTGACATTTGTGACGTTTTCCTGCATATTTCCTCCTTAGAATTACTATTCATATCATAGCAGGTCCTAACAGGGAAGAAAATGGCTGTTCTATACCGCCTGAGCTATGGCGTATTCGTCTCTGTTTTGCTACAATATCTCCCGTGCCGCGATAGCTCAGTTGCTGTCCGAGTCTGCAAGGCGAGTAAAATAATTTACAGCGCAGCGCTCTGCCAACTTATCCGGTAATAGATTTACAAATTTACAATATGCCGCGATAGCTCAGTTGGTAGAGCGCATCCATGGTAAGGATGAGGTCCTGGGTTCGAATCCCAGTCGTGGCTCCATGAATGAATTTCCACTATGCAAGATACATTACATCAGAAAATCTCACAGTATTTACACAATGCCAAGATTATGCATCTCGCAACTGCTACAAATGACGGAAAACCTTGGGTTTCAAATGTCTGGTTTGCCGCTGATGACAACTTTACTATCTATTGGATATCTTCTACGACACGCCGACACTCCAAGGAGATTACCGAGAACCAAAAGGTTGCAGCGTCAATATGTTCTGTCCGAGAACCAAATGAGTCAGATATGGGTGGTATACAGCTAGAAGGGGTTGCAGTAGAGGTGAAAAATCCTCTAGAAATCGCCAAGGCTTTGAAGCTATATGCCGCTCGGGGTATCTTTACAGCCTCACAAGTCAAAAAGTTTATGGCCGATCTTCAGTATCCACACAGATTTTACAAGATTACACCATCAACGATTGCATACTTTGGTGATACAAAAGAAGAATACATTGTTCGATAGTTCATCCGTATTTTCATTACCCTTTATATACCGTATAGTTTCTAGATAGGATAGATTGTTATGGATAAAAAACAAATTAGCTATTTCTCACTAATTGGCTGGTCAGCTAAGTTTCTGATTAAGGTTTCGAAGTTCCATTCAGTTGGCTATATTACCATGACAATTGTACAGGTAGCTGTTGAAGTGACTCAGTTGTGGGTTGCAGCACTTGTTATAGGGGAAATTGGCAGTTTATTGCTATCCAACGGCAACACACAGTACCTCATACTCCTTGCACTGTGTAGCGTGCTTTTAATGACAGTTGATAAAATTACTTGGAGTTTACTAAGTTATTTTGAAAGACAGCTCTATATTCAGGGCTCTGGTGATATCTACCGTCTCTTCAATAGTCAACTTGCGAAGCTTTCCATCTCACAGCACAATAATCCAGATATTCGAAAACTCATCGATAGGCTTGAATACGAAGGGTATGCATGGAAGCCGCTTAACTTCGCATTTGAGCTCTTTTATACATTCCATTCGGCGTTGCGATTTCTCACGTCGAGTATCATTATCGTCACACAACTTCCTCTGGTTGTTCTGCTTCTTGTCGTGGGGGTTGTGCCAATTTTGTTCATTCAACGCCAGGGTGGTGAGGCTGGATGGGGCATTTGGGGAGATGTCGGCGACAAAAGTCGTATATTTTGGAATATTTCACATCACTTGAGACAGAAGGATGGCATAGAAGAGATTGTGCCTCAGCAGAGTGCTGGATATTTACTTGGTCGAGCCGATGATGCAATTGAACAGTATACCCTCAAAGCAAGGAAAGTTCGCCGTCATTACTCTGTGTATGAAGTGTCTGCAGGTATTTTCGAAATGTTGATGGCTGGAACGAGTTATCTGTGGTTGATAACACGAGCTGTTGGTGGTGCAATTAGCTTCAATGGTTTCGTGTTCCTAAGCTCGCTAATATGGCAAACCTTGTCGTCGATACGCCTTGTGGTGACATCGATTGCACGTTCATTTGAAGTGACCCCTTTCATGCGGGATTTCATCACATTCACAAGTCTCGAAAATGATTTGCCCGTTGTCAAAACCCCCATTCAGCTTAATAGTAATCCGTTGATTATCGAATTTAAGAATGTATCATTTCGGTATCCACGACAGAAACAGTATTCCTTGAACAACATCTCATTCAAACTGGCTCCAGGAGACCATGTAGCATTAGTTGGTCTTAATGGTGCAGGAAAAACGACGCTTATCCGACTGTTGCTCAGGTTTTATGACCCGACTGAGGGTCAAATTCTCGTGAATGGTACTGATTTGCGTGAGATTGACCTTCAGACGTACTACAAGCATATTGGTACACTTTTTCAATCGTTTAATAAGTATCCTCTTGAGTTCAAGACAAATATCACCCTCACGGATACACCGAACGAGGAACGGTACAGACAATCTCTAGACATTGCTGGCGCCGACAGTGTTCTTGAGAAAATCAAAAGTGAAGATACGTTCCTGCAACCAGAGTTTACTGATGGCACCGAACTTTCGGGTGGTCAATGGCAACGTGTGGCTATAGCACGTAATCTGTACGCTGCAAGTGATTTATATATTCTCGACGAACCAACCAGTGCTATCGATGCACTGACAGAACAGAAGATTTTTGACAGATTGTACAAAGAGCTTGAGGGGAAGTCACTTTTGACTGTTTCACACCGCTTTAATACAGTAAAACGCGCTGAAACTATTGTTGTGCTGAGCGAAGGTAAAATCACAGAGCAGGGAACACACAAAGAGCTCATGAAGCTCAAAGGTCTTTATTATGAGATGTTCACTGCACAAGCTGATGGCTATACTGACTAGTAATCTTCCTTCGGGTACGTGAATTTTTTCTCGAGTATAAACAACCGACCAGCTTCAATATCATCCTGTACTTCTTCGAGATTTCCAAAACGTTTCTCTTTTGCGATAAATTCTTTGTCGGTGAGCCATGCATTGTGATGTCCTTCAGTTGTTTCCAATAAGCTACCTAGTGGGTTAAGCCCACGAACAACACAGAAGTACTTATCTTCTAGAAATACATCGTCAGCATCGTAATCCAATTTATGATAAAAGCCGATGATACATAAATCAGCTGAGAGGCCAGTCTCTTCCTTGAGCTCACGTGCTGCCGCCTCGAGCATTGTCTCACCCCAGCGTATCTTGCCGGTCGGACGGCCCCAATACCCATAATATGGTTGTTTCAGACGCTCCTGCTGCAGGTGTTTTCCATCAGAGCTAATTATGTCGAGCACAACAGACAATTTAGGCTGTTTCTCCATGACATTTTCGTCAGTATCCATACGGTTAGCATACTCTTTACCTCTGATTGTCAGTCTGTATTCGCCGTATGATTTTGATACATGTTCGACAAAGCCAACTTCAACAAGCTGTTTAATATGAAAGTTTGCATGGTCGCTCGTAAGACCCGTCGCTGCCACGAGTTGGCTAAACTTACTCGTCGAAGACATGAGTAGCTGTCTAAGTAACTTCATCTGTGCCTCGTGGGCATTGGCACTATAGTTCGCCATTCCGTAATTCCTCTCGTAGTTTCATCCATATAGTACCAAGTTCATTGCGACCCTGTCTATCTGGCCCCCAGCCCCAGTAGCTATCGACGGGTGAGTCCTCGACTATAAGCTTCGTACCAGTCATACCCAACTTTTCCTGAATATATGCATGTTGCTGACATTTCGCACGTACAATTTCATTCATAATAGGAAGTTTTTGCTCATCCCAATTGGCCGGCAGCTTGTCGGTATTAGTTTTCGCTAACTTGAAGGCTTCATGCGCTGAAAGTGCCAAGCGAATTGTTTCTGCTAATTCAGGCGCGGTTTCAAAGAAATGTGCCGCCTGGTAAGCATGTTCACTTGTCATCCATGTCGTATCTCGCCAACGGACCTTAAAGCTGGAAAAGTTAGAGAATGGGTAGAATTCCCGTTCATAAAATCCAATAACTTCACCGTCTACCGACAAATCCGGGTCTCTAAAGTCGCCTTCAATTCCAATCATATTTCCTCCTTGTTACGTTCTGGTAGTATCTTACCTACACGTACACAACGTATCTAGTGAAGTGAACTTCGGTAAATGCTATACTTATTACTATGAAAAAACTATATCGTTCAGAAACTGACAAAAAAATTGCTGGTATTTGCGGCGGGATTGCCGAATATATGGCTGTAGATCCCACTGTAGTACGCGTAATTGCTGTATTGCTCATCCTTGCACCTGGCCCTGGATTGCTGGCATATTTCATCGCGTGGATTGTTATTCCAACGAAAAGCCAACTCGATGCAGAGAAAAAGTAGTTTACTAACAGATAAGACTGTGATAGAATAGTTCGAAGTTATGGCAAAGAAGAATACGAAACGAAAGCTAGTCGGTTTGGTGTCCAAGGCTTCTGGGCATCGTTCTTACTATACGGTTAAAAACGTTCAGAATACGACTGAGAAGTTGGTTCTAAATAAGTATGATCCGATTACACGTAAGCACGAAGTCTACGAAGAGACCAAGAAAAACCTCGGTCGCAACGAAATCAAGCCTCGTAAAACCTAATATATTGTTCTACGAAAAAAGCCTGCCACGTGCAGGCTTTTTGATTATTCCGAAGGAGTAGGTATGTTTGTTGCAGCTTCGAGTTCTGCCGCTAACCATACACCTGCACGCATCATGAGGTTGAGTTTGTCGAAGCTCGGTTGACGTGACAAATAATAGACATAGAGTGTATCATTACGCCACTCGAAATCGAAGTGGTGAAAGTGGTGGGCCATGACTGCTGCTCGCTCCGGTGATAGCAAACTTGCAAACTCTAGCGATGACGCCGCAGACATCCGTACGACAAATCGCTCAGCAAACAACGGGTCGTATCCATGCAGGAAATGATCGGGTAACGGAGAAAACTCTCGATGTTTCATGGACAATGTCTCGTAAAATGCGGTATTGTGCCGGTACTTCCCCTCGATGTATATGTGGGGTAATTCAAGTGTTTCACGTAGGTCAAGCTCCAGAATATTCCACGTATAATGTTCACGCCGAGGAGTGTGCGAACCCAGAAGTGCATCGGTGCGTTGAAGATAAATCACATCGCGTCCCATAACAGTCCCGACGCAATAGTGGCTGTCATGATGAGAGTTCGAAATAGTGATACCTTTCACTAGCCGCGATTCATCATCTTGCGTGAGAGCTCCAAAATAAACAAGGTCGTGAGTATCAGCAAACTTACGCACTGTATAATTATTGCCTACGAAATTGCGTAGTTGTTTTAGTGTAAGCGTCTGAAAGATTTTCTTGTGAATCATAGTTACTTATTTCCTGGCTGAATCATATCAAGCATCGTGCTAATAAGCTCTGCATGGCTCCAGACTAACGGCGCAACAGAGGCTGGTTCAAAACTGTCAGGTCGGACTTGTTCAGGAATAACAGGACCGTGTGTCATGAGCGACAGTACCCAGTCTGTCGTCGCTTTTGCAGTCGTCATCTCATCGTGCTCAAGTGCAATCTGTGCCATCCATAGTGAAACGACAGGCCACGGGTTGCTTGGAGAAGATGAATCACCGTTGCGATAGTAGTCATCGTGTTCATAGCGAACAAAGGCGTGCGGGTCACGGCTATTGGCAAGGCGTTCTTTGACGGTTGCAATACTTGAGCGCATTTCTTCGCTATCGAGTTCAAACAAACCATACATAAATGCACCAAAGACACTCGAGGCGTCAACAGTCTCATCGAACTCGCGAGTACCGTTCGGATCATCAATAAACCCTTTATAAAAACACTTGGTGTTTTTGTTATAGTACACATGAGCCGAACTCTTCATGGCCTCAGCGGCTGCACGCCAGCGAGCGCCATCATCTGTCCTGCCGTAGCTGTCGGCCATTTCACTCGCTTCTAGGAGCGCTGCATGGGTTAGTGATGCAGTGTATGTATTTGAAAGATATTTCTGTTCCCACAGGTCATAGGAAGGCAAAGGGAGACCGTCTTTGTCAGTGTAATACACGAGAAAATTCGCCATTTGCTCAACGAGGGTTAAATAATGGTCTACTAGGAATTTCTGGTCAGGATGCTGACGATAATACTGTCCAAGTAAGAACAATACCAAAGCTGTCTCATCGGTCTGGATAGGTGGACCTTCTATACCATATTTGTGGACGTATGGGTGCCATGAGGAGCCGAGAGCGCCATTTGACTGGTATTTGTGACCAAGGTATCCTTCGCTATGTAGTATGCGTTTGCAATACGCAAAGAAGTTCAGAAGTTCAGTTGTATACCCAAGTCGAAGCAGTGGCCATAGCGCATAGGCAGCATCACGAGGCCAGCAATACCCATAGGCATCACGGGCATAATTCAGCATGGTCGTGTCGAGACTGGCAATGACTGCGCCATTCTTATCTATGTGTGATTTTATGACCAATAGCGAGTCCTGCAGTGGCCTGATATATTCGTCTGGTAGATGTTTCGTGGCAGTTTCGCTCTGTTTCAGCCAGTTGTGCCAGTATGTTGCCGTTTGGGTAAGGCTGTAGAGAACACCATTTTCCTTTATCTTGTCGTGAATCGCTTTCGCTTCACGGGGTGTTTTACCCGCAGCAATCCAATAGTAGACACGTTTTGAGCTAAGCGGTTTGATGGTTTCATGCAGGCTAATGACAGAGTCAACGCGTCCATGCTCAACAACATTACCCTGTAGGGCACCGTCTTCGGCGTCCTTGAATGTACCCTCTTTACCCTCGATACCGTACAGACCGACACTGAACTGGTCAAATGGTCGACCGTCATCGTGTTCAGCTGATACCCAAAACACACGTAACCCCTTGTAATGAACAATAACATCTTCTGATGGCAAGTATTGGCAGGTATCGCTAGAACGGGAATTACTAATCACGAACACTTGGTGCATATAAAGCCGGACATCCCGTTCGTGACTCGACATATTGATGATATGGATGTTGCGCATGAAGGCATTTTGTGAACTGTCAACACAGTCAGTGAATTCGAGTCGAATGCTAAGGTTGGCGTTGTCTGCAACGATATCGCTAATCATTGCTCGGTCATGGTAGCGATAGCTAAACACCCAGTCGCCACTGTCAAGCCATGAAAACTGACCATCAACCCACACACCGATTTTATGACGGAGCCCAGAAGCTGCGGCGTGATTCTCATGTCCCACGTACGGATAAAAGAAGTCGTGAACTTCACCGAAGCCATTCAAGCCAACATGCATCGAACCGTTTGCTAATACAATTGGCCTAGACATCGTTTGGTAGCCCTCGCTGTCCATGTTCGAAGACGCGGTACCGAATGTCGCGAATTGCGTTCATGTAGCAGAGGAAACCGTCGTATGGCGAGTCATAAGGGCTGAAATATGCATGAACATTGCCATCGTCAAACCATTTCGTCGAAAGATAGTATAAATGGTCAGAGGTCTGTAGAAGTCGCCAATCACGTATAAGGTCATCATCACTAGTGCGAAGGACTGATGTCTCGAGTCGATAGAGTGCATCAGCTGCTTCTTGCTGCATCGCATTTCCAAGCCACGCAGTTAAGTCACGTTCATTGTCTGCCCAAGTAACCGTATTTGGCATATCAATCATGTCACGTATACGGTGTGTATCGAGCGCCTGAGAAAAGGTTGCGAATCGATTACCGTCCTGACACCACTGACGTGCAAAGCTTTCAAAGAAGTCAAATATACCCGTTTCGGCCCATTGATGTTCGCCGAATGTCTCAAGATCCATAAACAAATTGATAAGCTTCTCTTCTTCAGGCAACGCATCAATCCAGCCTCTGTATTTTTCGGCCGTCAATGGCCATTCAGTCCATTGTTTGTTCGAGAAACGGAAGGCAATATCATCGCTTAAACGATAATCTTTGAGGAAAAGGGCAGTACGAGAAGTCTGTTGAGGCGCATACAAGTAGTGTGAGCTACGCCAGTTGAGAATTGGGTCCCAACCTTCGGTGATGACTGCTTTGTATCCGGCTTCCTCGGCCCATTTTCCGAGTTCATTGTTGTAGGCAAGTTCAGTATTACGAAAGACTGTTGGAGTACTATTGAAATATTTCTCGATTGCACGCTGATGCATAGAAATCTGTTTCTCAAACTCAAACTTGCTGTAGAAAAAAGCAAGGCTATGGAAATATGTCTCGGCAGCTATCTCGACACGACCAGTTGCGACGAGCGCCTGCAGTTCATGAAGCAGTGCAGGGTCCCATTCCTCACATTGTTCCAGGAAGATACCAGATATACTGAGATTTACCGTAAAATTTGGGACATCGTTTGCTAACCGCTGCAGCATTGCAATAGTAGGGTGATACGACTTGTGTGCAACCTTATGAAAAATAGCACGATTGTCAGTTGCTTCTTCGTATGATTCAAAATAATCATGTTTTTCACCGATGTCAAAGATACTATATGGGCGAATTCGCCTTGGTTGATGCATATGGAGATAAAAGACGATGTCACGCATGAGCAGGTACTCCTGTGACCGTTCTGTAGACATTTAAACAGCGTTCAGCCATAAGATTCCATGACAACCCCTCTAACTGTTTCATAGAGTTCGCTGACAATGCTGCTTTTAGTCCGTCTGAAGACGCAACGTTAACCATAAGGTCCGCCAAGCGGTCCGTGTCCCAGTAATCGTATTTCAGTGAGTGTGTCAGTACCTCAGCTACACCTGACTGTTTTGTCATGATAACAGGCGTCCCGTGTGCTGCTGCTTCGAGGGCCGTAATTCCGAACGGCTCACTTACCGAGCTCATAACAAACATGTCGGCAATTTCGTAAATCTGGCGCCACGCATCGCCACGAACGAAGCCTGTAAAGATTGTCTGTTCGGCAATACCAAGCTCAGCTGCACGAGCAATCAACTCGTCACGCTGCTCACCACTTCCTGCAACGACAAATGCTAGTCTGTTGTATCGGTGGTAGGCTTTTGCTGATGCTTCGAGGAACTGCATGAGGCCTTTTTGTAACGTCAACCGTCCTACTGCCGCTACTATTGAATATCCTTCTTGATGAAGCATGTCGAGATAGCGGTAAGAAACGCGCTCAGCTTGTGACAAATCATCGAAAGAATAACTGTTGTGTACGACGTCAATCTTATCAAGAGGTATCGAATAATTCTTATGTATGAGTTGCTTTGTATAATCACTTACAGCAATAATCTTATCGGCCATTAAGAGTCCATGCTGTTCAATTTCATGGATGAACGGGTTACCATAGCCGCCACCTGCGCGATCAAACTCTGTCGCATGAACATGTGCGATAAGTGGAGAACCGCTAACTTGCTTCGCGTGGACGCCAGCATCAAGTGTGAGCCAGTCGTGAGCATGAATAACGTGCGGTGCACCATTCTTCTTTATATGCCGTTCAACGTACTGTTTGTAGTCGCTTTGTATCTGTTTGATTTCGGAAATATCACGACTAGCATAACTCAACTCGTAGGCTTTTGTGGTTGTCTCATTCTGGGGTCCAACCTGGCAAATATTCATAAAATCTACACCCGCGTGCGGGATAGGGGTTGCTGGTAATACGAAGTCAATCTGAACGCCATAAGAAGCAAGTGCTTTTGACAGCTGGTAACATGCTACACCAAGACCACCACTGTTATAGGGAGGCAGCTCCCACCCGAGCATCAGTATCTTCAACTGCTCGCCTTTCACACTTTACTTTTTATATTGTTTACGTTTTTAAGTATAGTCCTTTTCACAATGGTTTTGCAATACTACTTGAGCTTGTTTTTAAGAGTAAATTGTTGGAAAATACATCAATTTCGGATATTGCCTTTGCTAGCTGTTGGCATGGACATAAACATGACTATCTCTACCTTGCGATTTTAGAAGAATATATACTTTTCATAACGGCAAATTTGCTACATTCTCATTCTTCTATTGCTATTTAACAGATATATTGTTACCATAAACGTAATGTAAAACACAGCGGGGGTACCCACACATCATGGCACGATTACCACAACCGGGCTCAGATGCAGGGGAATGGGGTACAATCCTCAACGATTTTCTCACACAAGCACACAACACTAACGGTACGCTGAAGGATAATTCAGTCTCTGCCGCTCAACTAGCACCAAATTCAGTTCAAACCAGTTCTATCGCTGACGACGCGATAACAAACGCCAAGCTCGATACCGCAACAAAAACGTCGATTTCTAAAGCTGATACTGCGGTACAACCAAGTTCGCTTGCAACTGTGGCAACGAGTGGCGTCTACAACGATCTCACGAGTAAGCCGACGCTTGGTAGTGCTGCGAGTTTGAATATTGGCACAACAGCTGGCACTGTTGCGGCAGGTGATGATTCAAGGATAACATCAGCTGTTCCCGCAACTCGTACAGTCGCAGGACATCCCCTCAGCAGTGACGTGACTATTACACCTGGTGATATTGGTGCTGCAACAGCTGCACAGGGTACATTAGCGACTACGGCCGTACAACCGGGACAAATTATTTCATCAGGGAAGAAGATTGCCGGTCTGACGTATTTTGCTGTCTCGAGTCGCTCATTTCCTGCGCTCGTACGACCTCCAGAACCAGGTCGTGGAAGACTTGTCATTCGAAACGTTGGCACGAATAACGTCAATGTTGTTGTCGCGAACCGAACTGTTGCGAACTATAATAGCCCAGGCTGGACTGGAGCAATTTCGGTTACGGCTGGTAAGGAATTGATTGCTGACAGTAGTTCGTCTGACCTGTTTATAGGACCCGATGCCGATGGCACACTCATCAAAGTAAAGGTTTATGCGGAGGTGAACGTCTAATGTATGTCAGACAACATCAACCACTACTGGGTGGCGAAGGTACATTTGCATTGTCGTCATGGACTACGAGCACTGTTCGCCCAGTTGGTATAAGTAATGATCGCCTCACGTTTTATGGAGGAGATACGAACACTCTTCGGCAGTCTGTTAATGAAGGTGTGACATGGACCCTTGTTAATTCTTCATTTCCTAGTGGGCAGATAAACGGTTTACATGAGACCGATGATGGCGAGGCGCTTGTATTCATCAGCCCGACAGCTTTGCCCGGACGCGTATATAGGTCAACTGGTTGGTCGACGAGCCATACCACTGCTACATGGTCACTCGTTCTGACCGCAACTGGTGGTGCAGTCAATAACTTTGGACTTAATAGTGCAACATTTGGTGACGACAAGCTGGTCGCAGGCACAAGCAAATACGGTGTGATTGGCTGTTATGGCACACAAACTCCAGGAAGCGGTGATGCCACAACAAGTGGTCGCTATGTCTATTTCACTGAGGACTATGGCGCGACATGGAGTTTAGTATTTGATCTCTATACGTGGTCAGGAAACACCGCTGGTATGCATGTTCACTCTGCCGCATATGACCCATGGTGGGACAGATTGTGGGTAGCATGGGGTGACGTGCAAATGAATGGCAAATTAGATGTCGTTTACTCTGACGACCACGGCACAACATGGACACAATTGGACGCTCTGCCGTCAACGTATTCAGCACTAGGTGCTATGCAGTCCACTACTGTTCTTCCAAGACCTGACTATATACTATTTGGTTCTGACCCAAATCAAGGCCTCTGGATGATACCACGCAAAGGCTACAGGGTATACGGCAAACTATCTATGGTGTATATGAATTCAGGCGGTACGGCAAATACGTCTATTTCAACACACCTCACAAGCCTTCGTGGAATATCAGGAATGCCAGTTTTCCATGCGTGGACGACCGAACGAACAGATATGCTTGCTGGATTCTCAGTGTCTTATGATGGCACAACATTTCAACGAGTCTTTGATTATCCGCAACCGTCACTGAAGGCTGTAAATGTCATATTTGGACCATCCGTAAAAGGTAATTTGCTCATTGGGGCTCAGCTTTCGACAACATATTATTTACTGGGGGGTAGTCTTGTTATGCCTGAAGAGGGTGTGATAACACTACGTCTCGATGCAACTGGCGATGGAACTACAACGGTATTTACTGTTCCTCATTACCAAGGTCGCGCTCCATCAGGAGCCGAAGCATTCGCTCAATCCGCTGCTGCACTTCCGACAAATACAGTAACAAGTGACGCGACAAATGTGACAATTACATTTGCTGTGGCTCCAGCAAATGCTGCTATTGTGCAAATGGCAGTCCGCGTTCGACCATAACTTCGATTCATTTGTATATTTTTTTGTATTTATCTTACACGAAAAGAATCTTCTATTCGCATGATTGGGTCATACCATCCATTTTCGAGTACGTATGACTGTATATCTTTATCGATTCCAAAGATAACAAATAGCCCTACGATGATGAATAGGATACCTATCACTCTCTGAAAGATTCCTTTTGGATTGCTCATCCATTTCATTTTGTTAACGAGCAAGCGGCCGAAAATGCTGATAAGAAGTAGTACAAGCCCAAGTCCAAGTGAATATGCAACCAAATACCCAACACCAGTCATAAACGACACCGGCAAAATAACTGCAACTATCAGTGCATATGTAGGGCTACAGCTATTGAAAACTGGGCCAAGCGCTGCTCCAAGGATAATATCTTTCTTATACCCGGTCTTTCCCTGGGATTGACCCATTAGGCGACTCGTCATCGTGGCTAATCCAGTTGCAGCCATGAATTTCTCCCATAAAGCGGGGAAGAGCATATTGATTCCGAACAGCAGCACAATTCCCCCAGATAGTACTGACCATACCGCTATTGGTATTCCCAGTAAAGCTGTCGTCGCTTTCAGTAGTAGTGTGAAGATAACTATTGAGATAATGAGGCTAGCGATGATGACAATAGGCTGTCGTAACGACAGTTTTTTCTGATTGTTATCTTGCAAAGAACTACCACCAACAATGACAGGTAGGAGAGGCAAAATACAAGGAGCTAACACCGTAAGAATCCCGGCAATAAACGAAAGTATGTACAATTCAATCATTGAAGCAGTTCTCGCTCAACTGAGCTGAACTGTGGCTCCTCATAGGCGACATAACTTGCGACTTTGTTTCCTTGGTCGTCAATCTTCACAAAAGTAGTCTGCAGGGTCACGCCGTATTTTTGACGGAGTGCTTGGTTTGAGTCGTAATCAACCTTAAACACTGTCACGCCACTAGGAATGCTGCCAGTATTGATACTCTCTTCCATCTCCCGGCATTGCGGGCACCATGGAGCATGAAAGAACAGTAGTTTTGTTCCAGGCGTAGTGAGAATAGCATCTGCAGAGTATTCAACATATGAGCCTGGTTCGTTATTCTTAGCAGTAGTTTCCGCAGCAGGAGTCTCGCTCGACGAGTCAGATTCTTGAGTAACCTGAGTCTCATTGACAGGTCTTAGAAGGGTATACGACAGAGCACCTGCCAGCAAAAGTATTATCCCGATGATTATGAATACTACTTTCTTATTCATACCATAAGTATAACATTTTGATGCTTCTCATATTTCTTTTGCTCATTTTCGGTGAGACAAGCTTTGAAAACGTGAACGCCTACAGCGGACACTCACACCTATCGGTTCAAATCCCAACCAGCACTTACGACCAACCTGAAGGCTCGTCGTATTTTCATGGTATGGCATAGTGTTCCATAATCAAACTTCTGAGGATGAGTTAAGCCTTGATGTTTCTGAGATTGAAAACACTCTAGAAAGATAATCCTGCGTTTGGTCCATCAGCCCAGGTATTGTTACTAAACACATTGCCATATTGACCCCAAAGTGGCGGGTACGCGAGTGGACCAAAGCTACCGCCATTTGGCCATGACTGTGTTGTGACTTTGTTTCCGATAAGCTGCATGTTCTTGACAGTATCTTGGACATCCACTATCCCCCCAGCATATATGCAGTAGCCAGTTCCGCCGACGTAGTTATTGATGACCCGATATCCCACACTACCATCATCATTAACTCCGGTGCCAGGATAAGTACCGAAGTCCTGGAAAAAGCTGATGCAGTCTGTTTGCTCAACAACTTTACCCGATCCGTTGTCTTCCGGCGTTTGGATGACAATGTTGTTACGTTCGACGCGTGCGCATGTATCGCCACCATTAAACGTTATACCGTTTAAGTGCGGGCCGTTAGTATTGAATGTCGTGAGTCGTTCGATATAGTTTTCTATGATATTTGTGCCGGGAAGGCCTACGAATTGGATTCCAGTTGTGGCGTAGGATATATAGTTGTGGTAGCTTTGGGCTGGTGAGTTTGAGATCTTAAGCGGGATCTCACAATACTGCGCCGCCTGTGAACCAAGACCACCCAGATCACAGTAATGTATCCATATCTTCCCACCTGACGACGTACCATTCTCGGTGATCATTCCGACGTATGGCGAACTTCCGCGCCACCTACATCCACGAATCATAAGTCCAGCGAAAGGAGGGTACTGACCATTTACATCACCCTCAACTACAATCTGTCCACCCGAAAAGTCCCTGAATTGGACCACATATGTACCGGCTGGGACCATAAAGCCATCTATCATCATGCCACCGGCTGGTACGACGCCTCCTTTGTTCGAAGGGTTATCATTAAAGACATATGGTGTCGTTAAGATCCAATTAGGCATCTCATTGCCTGGCCAGTTACTGACACGTTGTGTAGTATCTGCGGGTGTTAAATCACCTTCGCTGACTCCCAGCGGGGCGAATGCGGTCATTGATTTGGTCAGTTCTTGCCCATGAGTAATAGAGGATAAGGGTGCGGGATTCGTTCCTGTACCAGCTCTTTGCATGCGTCGTGCAGAAATACTCATGACTGTATGTATACCTTGACTAATATTTTACATCAAATTTTTAGAATTGAAAGTTAAACTACGGCCCAGGCGGACCAACGACCGTCCCACTCCATATCCAGACCTCACCTCCGTAAAAGTTGCGTGAATCAATGAATGAACCATATGTATGTGGCAGGCCAGCCTTTGTATCACCACTCGGTGCAGTATTGCCCGGACCAACTCCTTCGCCGTTGGGCGCCCAGACATTGCTCGGTGCCCAATATATGACTTGTGGGTTAGCGATGGAATACGCAAGATTGTAGGTGACATTCATCGAATTAAAGTCGCACTCACGACCCCATACGCTACTATCGCCGAAATAATTCCCCACATAGCGAGCCATCCTGAGCGAGGTCCCACCTTGTGAACGAGTTAGAACTGGCGATATACCTCCATTTATATATGAGTCCTGAACTATCACTGGTTGTTCAATCGGGACATCACCAAAGTCGCGGGTTACGTTCAGGCATGATTGATCAGTATCGGTGCTAATCTCGATACGACAGCGAAGAACCGTAAGATTATTGGAACTGTAAATCTCCATGCCATCAGGATGTGTACCGCCACCATTCGTCGGAGTATGGAGATAGCATTCAGTTACTGTTGAGGCGCCTGCATAAAATTTATGCATTCCAAATATATTTCCAGCACCTGTTAAGTGACAGCGAAAGAGTGAAAAAGTACCGTTGGTTGTCCCAGGGTTCGAGCTACCGCGTTCCCCGGCTTGGAAACATGTCGTTTCAAAATTACCCTGCGTAACCGCGAGACCCGTGTCAAAGTCACACCAGTTACATATAACTGTGCCAGTTGCAGCACCGTCGTTATAGAGTCGTAACTGACAACCCGCCGAAGCCGGCTGATAGGTAAACTGACAAAATTCAAACGTTACCGTACCGCCTCGCACTTCGACGTAACCAGTGAACTTTGTGTTGCGTATTGTTTGGGTTGTTGAGTAAGTTCGCGCACCGCTCAATGTCGTCAATGTTGCAGAGTAGTTACTCACATTAGCAATTGCTGCTCCACTTCTGCCAGAGTTGATAGCACTGATTTGCTGGCCATGCACTAAGACCTGAGGCGATGTCGGTATCGTTATTCCTCTCATGACTCGTCGTGCGAATCCGCTCATGACTTTAGTATAGCAAAAAACATTATGACAATATGATTTGTCCGGTCCTGTTTGGTACAAGATCCGCACAATCACCCCAATGGTTAACATCCGCGCCATTTGTCGGCCATAGAATAGAACCAGGTGTTGCCAGCTGAGCACTGACGGTTTCGACAGTGGCTCTTCCATCGTTGTTTTGCAAACTAGCATACCGACCGTAGCTTGCGTTCGTATGACCACCCATGATATTGCGAAGAACTTTCGTACCGTTTATGTGGCCTGACGATTGTAAATCGACAAGCACATGAGCATTACCACCATCAATCCAGTTATCTTCGATTACGACATTGTCTGAGCTATCTGAACCGTACCAGGGTGCAATATTAATAACAGCTGTCTCATCTGCGTGCATAAATAGCCTACAGCGACGAATCGTAACATCATTTCCACCATATACCTCGATAACATCTTGGTGAGCAGCGGGATTCGCCAGGTTTGATGTGTCGTGCAAATAGCACTCTTCAACTAGCACGGTTGAGGCGCCAATCGTAATTATATTTTCACTAATAGAGGCATTGACTCGACGGACAATAGCGTTATTCCCGCCTACCTCAATACACATATATGTAGACGATGAGGGTGGCACGACTGTCGTGTACTCAACTGTGCAGTTGCTGCCGTTAATGACAATCCCTTTGGTGTTCTCGCCATTGGTTTCAACCTGACAATTCCGTAAAATTATGTTGTCAGCATTCAACACGACTGTGTCTGTGAATAATAGTCCAGAAATTATTTGGCCTGCTGTACTGTATGTTCTTCCACCGGACACAGTTAGAGAAGCTCGACTGATGCCAGCACCTGTGATACCAGTGTTACTAGTATTAATCTGTGAACCGTGTGTAATTTCCCCAATCGGAGAACTGAAATTCACGTTTACCCTTTGAAAGCGTCTTGCTGATATACTCATGGCTTATGTCCTGCCGTGTATAATATTCCAAATAATATGGTCTACGCAAGTTGCAAGCGCGGACACACTCATAAATTCTATTTGGCAGGGCATCGTGTGTTCCAGAATCAAACTTTTAATGATGGTTCAGACTTCAATATCTATGGAGCTAATTACATTTCGTCGTCAATCGTCCTCATCGCGCCTTCAAGTCGACGAATTCTATCTACGCTAGTAATGCCGAACCGTTTCGCCGTCTCTGAAAAAACGATTTCATTACTGTATGGGATATCTGTTACACCTATTGCTGCTAGTGGTGGCATTGACTTCGTTACTCGCTGTTGAGGCCACGCAAAACCGTCAGTATACTCACGGTCGTTTTTAAAGAAGACGGCGCGCTTAGCTAGTTGCCGTGAAATGAAGTTCTTGTTGTTAATGATATGCCATCTGTGGTCAATCTCGCAGTCCTCGCAGCCTGATGCGTGTATACACTCCCGCACATAAAACGTATCCGGCCACCACTCGGGCAAAGACAAGGCTTTGTCTAGTAGCTCAAGCTCTTCTGTGGCGTCATGTTCACTCTCCGGGAGTAAATAAGAGGGTGTGGTGTAGCTGGTATATTCCTTTCGTTCCTCGTTCCAGACTAGCTGCGGTACTTGGTTAATATGGTAACCCATGAGGCGATAATCAAAGAAGGTTTCATTCGGATTCGTCACGGCAGTTGTGATTGTGTGGTGCGGAAAGCGCTCGATTGCACTCCAGCCCATTGCCCGCACCAGTACCTCTTTGATGCTGGAATCATCAAACGGGACTTCTAGTACGTCCAGCATTGTCTGCTGCCCGCTATTAAAGCGCAGCATGAATGACAGTAATGCTTCACCCATGTGGTGTGCACGCGGAAGAAAACGCCAGCCATTTTTAGATTGTCGTATTTGTGTAAGCCGTTCGAGGTCGTATTGTCTCTCTGCTTCTGTGCGACTAGGGTTTGTGTACTGTGCCATAAAGGCAGTCGCACTCGGGTGCCCATGACCACTGTAATCAATATCGAAAGGGTAATCCACCCGACCATCTGGCAGAATATACGGCGCATTCGTCTTGTCAAAATCAAAAGGATACACCTTGCTCATTGGGCTATTGTAGTACATGAGTCACCGAATAAACAAAAACAGCAAACCTAAGCAATTCTGCCTCAGTCTTTCTCCACTAACAATTCGACTAGTTTGTTGAATTCAGTGTCTGCGTGCTCTGCAAGGTCCGCTTCGTATTTCTTATTTGCATATAACCTCGTGAGAGGGTCTATAACTACTCGGCTAAATGCGTTGTCATAGCCAATTGAAAGAGTGTGTGTGATATCTACCCCTGAGTCGGTATCTTGCAGCTCAAGTGATAAATACCCAGGCAGCCTCACGAACTTTTTCATTTGCCATATTATTTTCCGATCAGGATTAGCTTCGGTTACGATAGCTTTATATTTCAAACGACGCTTACCAACCATTTCATCGAAATAGACCAAATTACCGATATCGTTTGGCTCGCGCTTGACAGTATGAAATGCGAGATGCGTTCCTGGCCACCACTTGGCGTAAAGTTCATCAGTACAATGAAGCATGAAATCATATAAGTCGTGGGCACTTAGATTTTCAACGTGGACGACAGTCTTGAGTGTGTACATAAATAAATGATATCACGCAAGGCATAATCTAGACTGTCCGACTTGGCAGGTCATAGTGTTCGATAATATAACTTTTGAAGACGAGTTAGACTTCGATATATCTGAGGTAGAGTATATCTTCGCCTAAAACACTCTAATGATGGGTATAGCCCTGAACCTTTTGTAGTGTATACAGATTGGATAGGCGTTGTGAATCAAGACTCCAGAGTTGGGAGGCTCTTTCTCTAAACGCTGGGGCAACAGCCTTCTCTTTTGCCAAGCGATTAATACCATCGAGGGTTGACTGCAGAAGTATCACGTAGTTAATATAACGCTTGTCAAAATCTGTGCCAGAAAGGCCATCCAAAGCGTTATAGAGTGCCGCAGGGGTCATGCCGTTGCCACTATAGATATCCAGTGGCTCAGTCGAAGCAGAAACACCATTTGTCGCTAGTGGTTGTGTCCGAGATTGGGTTTGTTGCGCTGCTGGTTTGGATGATTTCTGAGTAATGGACGATGCTGTCCATCCACTCACGAACACTAAGATGAGGAGAGCCGTAAATACATACCACTTCATGCAGTTGGAGCCGAATCCTTAACGAAATGGTCTCGACAGCCACTGGCACAAAAGTAATAGGTGTGCCCATCCTCATTGGTGATATGGTCAAATGCGCGTGAAGCGCTAAAGCGCATACCACACACGGGATCTGTGACGATAGGGAACATTACTTTTGTGTCAATCGGCGTTTCTATGCGATGTTGTTTTCGTAAAAAATCATGAATGATACGAATCGATTTTGCAATACTATCGTCAGCAAGTTTGTAGTATGATTCTCGTCCACTCTTGCGAACCGTCACGAGTTTTTGTTGGCGGAGTAGGGTAAGATGTTGCGATAAATTTGCCTGGCGTAGTCCAAGCATCTCAGTCATTTGACCGACATTTAGCTCACGATTTCCGAGCAGTAAAATAATTTCCAAACGCTTCTGATTCGCAATGACCTTGAAGACTTCTTCTTCGATAGCTAACAGTTCTGTACTCATATAAAAACAGTATAGCAACAAATTAACATATTCGCACTATTGAATGTGTTATATCTTTCGGTTACTATGGTAAGCAGTATGATATTTGTCTATAAAAAACACTTTTCAGTCAGCATCGACTAAAGCAAGGGGTACTATGTCAAAGAATAAGAACAAGCAGACAGAGACGTTTACGAAAACGGTCCCAATTAAAGGCATGCACTGTGCATCATGCGAGCTACTTATTGCTGATGAATTGAATGCAATTCAGGGCGTAGACACTGCCCAGGTCAGCTTAACGAAAAATTCTGCCACCATTGTAAGCACTAAACAAGTTTCGGACGCCACTATCGCTACTGCCGTTCAAGCCGCAGGCTATGAAATAGGTGTAGAAACTAGTCGAAAGCCGTTATTTACAAGCAACCAGCGAATATGGCGAGATGTGGCTATAGGAGTGGCTATAGTAATCTGGCTTACCCTCATATTCAAAGTATTTGGTATCGATAAACTGCTAGGAGCTGCATCGAGCAGTAGTAGCACCGGCGCAATGGCGCTTCTGGTCGGGCTAACGGCTGGCTTTTCAACCTGTATGGCACTTATTGGCGGGTTAGTCCTAGGCGTGGCATCAAAGTATGCCGAGAACCACCCATCTGAAACTCCCATACAGAAATTTCAACCACATTTGATTTTTAACCTTGGTCGCATCGTCTCGTTTATCGTGCTTGGAGCGGTTATTGGTGCGCTCGGCTCAGCGTTTTCACTAAAAGGCTCGATGCTCGGGTTCCTGACAATCCTTGTAGGCCTGGTGATGCTTGTTCTTGGGCTGCAGTTGACTGAAGCATTTCCGCGTATTACAAAAGGGTTCACTCTGCCAAGCGGGTTAGCGAAAAAACTTGGCATCAAACAACGAGGAGAACGTGCGTACAGCCATAAGAACGCGTTTCTAATGGGAGCGGCGACGTTTTTCTTGCCTTGTGGGTTTACGCAAGCCATGCAACTACTCGCTGTTAGCACTGGAAGTCCACTACAGGGTGCGGTAATTATGGGAGCATTCGCAATTGGCACTGCGCCAGGGCTACTCAGTCTCGGTGGTCTCACTTCAGTCGTAAAGGGTGTATTTGCTAAGCGGTTCTTTCGTATCGTCGGTGTCATTGTTGTTACGATGGCAATGATAAATCTAGCAAATGGCTATACCCTTATGGGGTTAGGTCGCTTTTTCGAGAACTTCAAATTATCCGAAACAAGCCAGGTTATTACCAAACAAGATTCGGCTGGTTCGGTCATTTTAAATACAACATTCAAATTGAGTGAAGATATTACGCCCAGTACATTTACGGCAAAAGTCGGCCAAAAAACTACGTTGCTTGTTGATGTCAAAGAGAATGGTCAGGGGTGCATGAGCACAATCATGATTATTGGTCTTGACGACACGCCACAGTATCTCAAGCAGGGCAAAAAAATAGAGTTGACGTTCACTGCGAGCGAACCTGGAAAATACACTATTGCCTGTGCAATGGGTATACCGCGTGGCACTATAACGGTAACTGAATAAGGAGAATACTATGCACAACAAACAATTCGCTATTTACGGCATGCATTGCGCCTCATGTGCAAGTATTATTGAAAAACGGCTATTGAACGTACCAGGCGTCGAAATGGCCAACGTCAATTTCGCAACCGAAAAAGCGCTTGTTCATGCTGACGCATCGGTAACCACGAACATGGTGATGAGCGCAGTCAGAAAAGCCGGTTACAAAGCGGAAGCCCTCGATACCGAGATGTCTGGACATAACCATGCTGCAATGCAAGAAGGTGAAATTACTGAGTATCGTAACAAATTTCTCATTAGTGCAGCGTTAAGCCTCCCGATGCTGTATTTCATGTTGCTGGATTTCTTCCCGTTCCTGCCGGGTAGTGCAGTGTTACCGCCATACTTCGGCATCATCTCGCTCCTACTCGTGCTACCTATACAGTTCTATATCGGTGCTGGCTTCTACAAGGGTATGTGGGCGGGCCTCAAGATGAAAACATTCAATATGGATAGTCTTGTTGCAATCGGCACGTCAACCGCGTTCTTGTATGGCTTTGTGTATTACTGTATTTACGCTATAACCAACTATTCATTAATAGGGCTAAATGGCGAAAAAATACCGGAACTATACTTTGAAACTGCAGCGTTTTTGATCACATTTGTCATACTCGGTAAGTGGCTTGAGGCCCGTGCAAAAAGTAAAACGTCTGACGCTATAAAAAAGCTCATGGGCTTACAAGCCAAGACTGCGCGAGTTATTCGTGACGGTCAGACGCTCGACATCCCCATAGAAGAAGTAGTGGTCGGCGATGTTATACTTGTCCGCCCAGGGGAAAAGATCCCTGTTGATGGCAAGATTACTAAAGGATCCTCGGCCGTTGACGAGTCAATGATTACCGGTGAGAGCCTTCCAGTTGAAAAAAACATTGGTGCGACCGTTGTTGGAGCAACCATGAATAAAACCGGTAGCTTTGAATTTACCGCGACGCGAGTTGGGAGTGAAACAACACTTTCACAAATCATTCGTCTCATCGAAGATGCTCAGGGTTCAAAAGCTCCAATCCAGGCCTTCGCCGACAGAGTATCTGCCTGGTTTGTGCCTGCGGTTTTGATAATTGCAGTGCTCACATTCCTCGTCTGGTTCCTACTACTTGGCGCTAGCTTAACGTTCTCACTTATGGCATTTACCGCCGTTGTTGTCATAGCTTGTCCATGTGCACTTGGACTCGCAACGCCGACAGCACTTATGGTCGGGACCGGCAAAGCCGCCGAACACGGTATCTTGATTAAAGGTGGAGAACCACTAGAAATTGCCTGCAAAGTAAATGCAATCGTCTTTGATAAAACTGGCACACTCACAAATGGCAAGCCTGTGGTGACAGATATCATCGCAATTGATGAGCATAATAAAGATGATGTTCTGAGTGTCGCCGCAAGCATCGAGCGAGTCAGTGAGCACCCATTAGCCGAGGCTATCTACGGCTATGCAAAGGAGGAGGGCGTTCGCTTCGAAGAAGCGAGCAAGTTTACTGCCATACCTGGCCACGGTGTTAAAGCTGATGTTAAAGGCGTGACATACTACTTTGGTAACCGTCGGCTTATTGTCGATCAGCTTGGACTGTTGCTAAAAACCCATGAAGCCAAACTCGTAGGCTTTGAGAACGCTGGCAAAACCACAATGTTACTTGCAACGAGTAAAGAGGTCATCGGCATTATCACCGTTGCCGATACTGTGAAAACAACTTCAAAAGAAGCCGTCGCAGCATTACACGCACGTGGTATCGAAACCTGGATGATTACTGGTGACAACGAGCGGACTGCTCGAGCGATTGCAGCTGAGGTTGGTATAACGAATGTTATCGCTGAAGTACTACCCGAAGACAAAGCGGCGAATGTTATACGTATTCAGAAAAGCGGGAAAGTTGTTGCTATGGTCGGCGACGGTATCAATGATGCCCCGGCACTCGCGCAAGCTGACTTAGGCATAGCTATGGGTAACGGTACCGATATTGCCATGGAAACAGGGGGTATTGTCATCATAAAAAACGATCTTCGAGATGTCGTTGAGGCAATTCGTATTTCGAAAGCAACCGTCAGTAAGATACATCAAAATTTGTTCTTCGCACTCTTCTATAATGTCGCTGGCATCCCGATTGCAGCCCGGGTCTTCGCATTCACAGGGCTCGTTTTGCGGCCTGAGCTTGCTGGTCTTGCTATGGCGCTCAGTTCTATCTCGGTTGTAACTAATTCTTTGACCCTGCGGGCGTATAGACCAGAGAAGCGTAACTGGATTTCCATTGTTACGCCAATAGTAATTGCAATACTCTTCACAGGGTTATTTATTGGATTTGCACAGCTTAGCACACAGATGGGTTAATTGGCTAAGACGCACGAGAATTCAGTCATATCAAGAAAATACGACGAGTCTTTATGAATCGTCGTATTTTCTTGGCAGGGGAGACAGTTCGACAATATAACTTTGACAATAAGTTAGAATTTAATATACCTGAGATAAAACAGGTTTTCACTACTAACAATAGGGTTGTTGCTTATTTGGAACGAAGGGCTACACGGGTGTGAACGCCAGCGTGCCGTCTGCGTACTTCCATGTCGCGTCTGCTGCGGCTCCTGACGCCCAGACAGGGCGATCGTTGGTGGTGTCGAAGGCAGGGCGTCCCTCGTACTTACCAATGGTGTTCGCAGCTGACCCGACCAGGGCGAAGTTAGCGGCAGTATCGGTGAGGGTGCCATTGAGAGCGTCGGCGGTATCAACGTAGGTTTTATTGGTAGCATCGCCAGGATCAACTGGGTCAGCCAGCTCCAGGATACGGTACGCCAGGTTCATCGAGATGTCGGAACTCGCACCAAAGAAATCCGTGAAGGAATGAAGCAACACGGCAGAGTCTAAGTCACTGATTGTGCTCGCCAACTGCGTACCGGTGTGATAGGCCCGGTTCTTGGCGATGGTGTCGCGTGAGGCGATCTCGGTGCCAGACCACGTCTGCGTGGAGTTCAGGGCGCTGTTGTTGATTACCGCCTTGGTGTCCAGTGCGGCCTGGGTCGCAGTGGAAATTGGCTTGGCCGCATCAGAGGTATTGTCGACGCTGCCGAGACCGACATGGGCCTTGGTGATTCCAGAAACAGTGCCGGTGAAGGTGGGAGAGGCCAGAGGAGCTTTCAAATCAAGTGCGGCTTGCTGGGCAGTAGAAACAGGCTTAGCTGTGTCGGCTGTATTGTCCACACTATCCAGGCCAATCGTTACTTTCGTGATAGTGCCAGGAGTAATAGTGGCAGCAGTGACTGCATTGTCCTGGAGCTGTGCACTTCCCACCGAGTTATCCTGAAGCTGGCTCGCTCCGACTACGTTCGGTTTCAGTGCACCATCCGCCGTGTGGGATTGAGCCAGGAATTCGTTGAGGATATTTCCCCACTGACCAGCGTCTGATCCGGGCGTTGGTAGCCTAGTAGCCATTTATACTGAAACTCCTTCGTTAGTGGTTACGGTTCTATGAGAGTAGTATAGCGAAATGAGAGAGGTGATTACAAGTGCGGTTGAAGGACTGGACCCCCTATGCCCTAACTGCTAAAAGCCCATCTGTTCGCGTTGCTCACCTTCGGCGAGACAAGCTCTGAAAACGTGAACGTCCACCAGACATTCACGCCTATCGGTTCAAGTCCCAACCAGCACATATCAAGAAAATACGACCAACCTGAAGGCTCGTCGTACTTTCATGGCAGGGCATCGTGTTCACTAATCAAACTTTTGACGAGGAGAACTTCAATGCTCGGGGGTTTAACCTCCCCTATATACAACTCCGAGAATGGTGGGGATGCATTAATGCTGGAATTATAATGGTATAATACAAACATAATGAGTATTGCTTCACGACGTCTACAACGAGGAGCACAAGCTACATCTGTGCCGATGACACCGGACGACTACCCAGAATTCGGTTGGTTGCTGAATGCGAGCAATACTGGTATTGCTCGGCACGGGCTGACAATTAGTGACATGACACCCTATACAGGTCCCTCACAGCTGCCATCCGGCATATATGACAAGATGTTGTTTACGTTCATGGTCGACACCACTAACCCAAATGTAACGGTTACGCGGAGTGTTTTTCGTCCAGCCAGTGAGTGGATTGGCGGGCGAATCATTAGCCAGTCCTCTGGACAAGTCAACAACGATGGTCCATCAACAAAGAGCAGAATCATCGACTGTGACATTACTGGCGAAGCACTGAGTAGCACGGGTCAGGCATGGCTCACTGGCGTCATGGGTTGCGGTGACGTGATCGGCTGCAATATTCACAACCTTGGCAGCGGAGTAGCCACCATCTGGACCTATGGCAGCACCTTTGACGTATTGA
This sequence comes from uncultured Candidatus Saccharibacteria bacterium, assembly GCA_964536265.1. Taxonomy (GTDB): domain Bacteria; phylum Patescibacteriota; class Saccharimonadia; order Saccharimonadales; family Saccharimonadaceae; genus JAPUDS01. Next base: position 62,271 of record CAZHVV010000006.1, read on the forward strand.
TTCAGTCTAACTACATCCATGATCTCATCAGTACTGGCAACCCTGCGACGACTGGCAACCACTGTGATGCGTATACGGTCCGTGAATTTCCTCAACAGACTGTGCCACGCAAACTTGAAGTTCTCCGTAACAGAATTGAGTGCATCACTGCTAATGCTTCTGGTGCAGTGTTTATTCAGCCAATTTACGGTAATATCGATAATATGACGGTTGAAGGTAATTTGCTTGCATCGAATAACTGGGTGATGTCTATAGAAGTGAGCCATTCGAGCCATACAGCTACGGCACCCGCCAACATTAACAACAGGTGGAGCGCGCTTGGTTTACCGACATACGGAGCTATCACCTCTGCTGGACCATGGGGTAATCCCGAACTCAACAACTACTACTATAACGCCAGTAATCCGCCAACGTATGCTGGTGCGCAGCTATAGGGCGAACAGCTCCTGAGAAATAAAAGGATAGGTGGATCATATTTTCGTGGCAGGGGTAGCAGGACTTGAACCTACGACACCTGGTTTTGGAGACCAGTGCTCTACCAACTGAGCTATACCCCTATATCTAGTAGTGTGCCACAAATAGTATACATGCTAAAACCCAGTCTCGACAATTATCAAATTGTGTATAATAGTAAGCATATGAACAGTCTCAGTCCTTCGCGACCGTTGATACTTGTGACAATCGGTCCACCCGGTGTCGGCAAGAGTTTCTTTGCGCGCCAGTTTGCAGATACATTCGGTGCACCTCTGGTCAGTTTCGACGAGATTCGTTTTGAGCTATTCAACGAAATCACACACAGTAATGACGAAGACCTTATTGTCGCACGTGTTGCTGGACTGCAACTCCGTGAGCTCCTACGCACAAAGAAGACAATCATCATCGATGGTGGTCATAACCCGAAAGTAAGCCGTGCAGAGCTTGAGAAAGTTGCAAAACGTGCCGGATATGAAGTACTCAGTATTTGGGTACAAGCAAACGAGCAAACCGCACGAGCTCGTGCACTCCGCCGCAAGCAAGACAAGGAAGAAGACCGTTACAACCGTTCGCTCAGCGAAGAAGAATTCGTCTCACACGCCAAGAGATTTACTGCGCCAAGCAAATATGAAACCTACGTCGTTATAAGTGGTCATCATACATATCCAACTCAAGCCCGAACTGTGCTGAAACGGCTTGCATCGCAACACGAAGTCAAAAAACCTGACGTTCCACGACGGCCAGAAGGCAGCGCCAATGCGGTTCGCCGCCCTATGGTCAACTAACCCAACACCTGTCTCGCTCGTTGATGATGAGTTTGGCGTCGTTCGATTGCGTCGTAATGCTCGCGCCAAGTATATCCGCCTTCGTATGGAGCCAAGCGGTGAGTTGGTCGTAACATTGCCGACATTTGCTCAAGAACGCCATGCACGAGACCTATTAGAATCATCTCGCCCAGCCATCCGGAAATGGCAACTAACCCGACGACAAACAACCAAAACGTATCGTCACGGCGATAGTGTTGGCCATTCGCATAGCGTTCAGTTTGTCCCCACAAGTGGCAGTCATGTCAGTATTAAGAGAACAGGCCTAATAATTGTCGCTGAGCTACCATCAAATACAGCCGAAGACACCCCAACCGTTCAGCGCGCTCTTCAGCCGCACATCGCAAAGGCACTACAAAAAGAGGCGCGCGCGTACTTGCCGAGGCGTTTACGGTATTTAGCCGACACATATGGGTTTCGGTATACCCAAGTCCGCTTTGGTACGCAAAAGGGCAGGTGGGGTAGTTGTTCCTCGAAGGGTACAATTTCACTCAACGTCGGTCTCATGGAGCTCGAAACTGAACTCATAGATTACGTTCTCATACACGAGCTGTGTCACACGCGTCAAATGAATCATTCATCCGAGTTCTGGACACTCGTAGAACAGTGTATGCCTGACTATAAGCTCCGGCGCAAAGAACTCAAACGCATTCAGCCGAACACATAAACTGGAAAACGCTGTCAAAATGGTCACGCTTTTTGTACAATAGAGCTAAATGAGTGGGAATGACAATGAACGCGATACATTCACGACACGCTTTCGAGAGGTGATTCGCTGGATTGCAATTCTCATACCAGTCCCACTTGCAATCTTTACGGCTATAGCAAGTACTGGTGAAGTCACAACTAGCCGGCTATTTACACCCATCGGCTCAATAATCGTCACAATTCTGTTTTTCACGCTCGCTATCTGGCACTTCATGTCAAAAGATTTTTCCGTGCGAGGTGCTATGCTTCGTCTCGCGCTTTTCCATATTGTCTGTGGTGGATATCTCGTACTTGTGAGTGGGTTAGCGAGTCCGCTCGTCATGTCATGGTTACTGCTCATACTTGTCAGCAACGTGTTCTTTGGACGAAAAGGCTTTGTAGCTAGTCTTACCGCGCTATGGCTGTTGTGGCTAATTGCAATCATTGGCGGCTCTGAACAGCCCGGTACAATGCTTGCAAGCCTCACTATGCTCGTCAGTCTCAGCCTTATATCGTATGCGGTCGTCGTTTTACACGAAGCAGCACGCAAAGAGCATGCTGAGCTCGAACGCAGCAAAGCACATCACCAGAGTGATCACAGCCAGCTTGTGACGGTACTCAATAGTATCAGTGTCGGAATTCTTAGCACTGACACGAAAGGGACTATTCGTCTCTACAATGCTGCGCTACTTGGTCTACTCGATACCAACGAAAGTCTGACAGGTAAAGAAGCCGGTGAGGTATTCCGCCTCGTAGACCAAAA
>CAZHVV010000007.1:0-15766 GCA_964536265.1 uncultured Candidatus Saccharibacteria bacterium
TGAAAATAGTTGTACAAGTGAACGGACGAGTCCGCGCGACGATACAAGCGCCAACTGATGCATCAAAAGAGGACCTCGAGCAGCTTGCGTTTGCTCATGAAAGAGTGCAGGAATATCTTGATAACAAAAAACCGACCCGGGTTATTGTTGTCCCTGGCCGGTTGGTGAATATAGTTGTCTAACTTCAGAATTATTTTTGTCGTATAACAGCTACAGTAGGGAAGCCATCACCGTCGGTTTCGACAATAACGCGAACTCTGTTTCCGACCAAACTCTCGTCTGATTCATTTGCAATAGCTTCTCGTGTGGCATCTTCGGACGCTTTGACGAGTAGATTACGACTTTGTTCATCTGCTATACCCAATGTATCGGCTTGTTCGAGGGCGGCGTTTACGACATCTTCGAATGCAGCTTCAGCTGGGAAAAGAATGGTTCCATCGCTGTCTTTGTTGTCGATTGTTACAATTTGGCCACGTTCTTCAGGTTGCTGTTGGGCTTCGGTAGAGCAGCCCGTAAGAGTGAGCGCACCTGCTCCAGAGGCGAGGACAACAGCTGTTTTGACTACGTTTTTCTTTAATTTTTCGAAACTTGTTATTTCAACCATAATTCAATATTAGCATAAGCACGATAAAATGTCAATACTATTGCATAATAATGTTGTGATATCAAGGGAGAACTGGTACAATGATAGCCAAGTTATATCAATCAACCTGAAAAGGAGTTCTTTCGTCCATGGGTAAACCAAAGAAGCAAACTAGCCCACGCAAAACGGGTCTTCGCCGCAGTCATTTAACACTGAAGCTAGCGCGTATTGTCAATGGGAAATCACCAGTCAAGGTCAAGACGACCAAGCGCGAAACTGGCAAAGCGCTGAAGTAATCACAGTAGTACTTTTTCATTTTTATAAATAAAGAACCGAAATATGGCATCAAACAGACATCTTGGGCGTATCATTGCCCTCCAAACACTCTATGAATACGAATTTCGCCTTGAGTGCGAGGATCCGAACGTTTCCGTACAAGAAATCCTGACTCGTAACCTTGAGAGGTACGATGACACGATTGGCGATAAAGGGTTCGTTGAAGCGATAGTCAATGGTGTTCTGAGCGATATGACCAGTCTCGATGAAACTATCCAGCCAATTGCGCCCGAGTGGCCGATTGCCCAGATAGCGCGCATCGACCGGATGATTCTGCGAATGGCTCTATATGAGTTGCAAAAACTCACCGACATAGTTCCGCCAAAAGTAGTAATCAACGAAGCAGTTGAACTGGCCAAAGCCTTCGGTTCCGATAATTCATCTAAGTTTGTGAACGGTGTTCTAGGAACGGCGTATCGCGCACTTATCGGAGATACAACCGATGCAACCACCAAAGTTTGATAACATCAAGAAATATTTTTCTCGGAAGAAGCCGACTATTCAAGAAGTCGTACGTGAAGCCACTGCTGGTGGTATAGTTTTTCGACGCAATAAAAAGAACGAACTCGAATTTCTCATGATTCAGGACCCGAAGGGCCGCTGGTCAATTCCGAAAGGGCACATAGAAGAGGGTGAAACCGCCCAAGAAACCGCCATTCGTGAGATTGGCGAAGAGGCAGGGCTCTTTGACGTTGAGCCTATATGCTGGCTTGGAAAAACACATTTCCGTTACCGACGTCTCGACAGACTTGTTCTCATGACGACACAAATTTACCTTATGAAAGTGAAGACAACTGGCAATGAAATCAAAAAAGAAGATTTTTACGCCAACATCAAGTGGTTCGAATTTAACGAAGCTCTCGATGTAGCTGAATATGAAGACATTGGTCGCCTGATGCTACTCGCAAAACGTCGGATTCGTGAAAGGAGTCTGTAGCCATGATGCAAGGCGTGCACACTGCACCGTACCAAGAATTTGCAAAAGAGAAACTCGGGTTCGAGTTCAATAATGTTGAACTGTTTTTGACAGCTATGACTCACCGGAGTTATGTCAACGAACACAAAAAGAGCACCAAAGAGCACAACGAACGTCTTGAATTTTTGGGTGATGCTGTGCTTGAGTTGGCAGTGACTGATTATTTGTATGACAACTTCTCTGAACCAGAAGGAATTTTGACAAGCTGGCGTAGTGCGCTAGTTCGAACAGAGAGTATCTCTGAAGCCGGTGTACGACTTGGGTATGAGCCGTTGATTCGTATGTCACGCGGCGAGAAGCGCGGCAGTGACCGTGCGCGTGCCCAGATTCTTGCCAATGCATTTGAAGCCTTAACAGGCGCAATTTACCTTGACCAAGGCTATGAAGCAGCCGATAAGTTTATAGCTAAAAATATCTTGTCAAAACTAGACGGAATCCTTGAAGTGGGTAGCTGGCGTGATCCAAAATCTCATCTTCAGGAGGTTTCACAAAGTGTTGATAACCAAACACCACAGTACCGTGTGATTGAAGAGGTTGGACCCGACCACGATAAAATCTTTCGTTTGGGTGTATATGTTGGTAATCAGCTCATGGGTGGGGGTGAGGGGCCATCAAAGCAAATTGCGCGGCAGCAAGCTGCAACGGCTGCTCTAATTGAATACAAGAAACGCGCCAAATAATCTCCTATTGTTAATGCCGCTTATGTTTGTTACAATCATGACGTAAGTTTGAGAGAACAAACAAGAGAGACAAAATGACAAATACGTTTAGAATGCGTTCTGGCTGCTTTATTATAGTTGCCACCGTAATTTCACTACTAGTATCAATAGTTGCAACGCTACCTACAGCAGCACTTACTGGTAGCTATTCATGGAACCAAATGACAGGTATTAGTGGGGGTGACCAACAGATGTGGGAAACGCTCTCCATGAGCGGCAATGGTGCTCGAATGGCTATGGGCGTGTATGGCGGCACAATGTATGCATCGAGCAACTTCGGTTCAAATTGGACGACTACGACTCGGAATTGGTACAGAGTAGACTCGAGTTCTGACGGCACGAAACTGGTTGCAAGCGTCTTAGCCGGCTATTTGTATACGTCTACAAACTCGGGCCTGACCTGGACAGAGCGGACCAATGCTGGGTCTCGCGGGTGGACGTCGGTCACAATGAGCGCTGACGGGACAAAGATGGCAGCAATCGGTGATTATATTATTTACACCTCGTCCGATTCGGGTGCAACCTGGACAGAACAGCAGACGCCAATTTATCGTAGTTGGACGTCACTCACTATGAGTGCCGATGGTACAAAACTAGTCGTTGCCGACCCAATCAATGACGCACTTGCAACTTCATATGACTCAGGAGTTACATGGACAGAACAGGTTGTGCCAGGTGGCCAGAACTATTCTTCTGTTGCAATGAGCTCAGATGGTAGCAAAATGATTGTTGGGACATTTTATGGCAATATTTACACATCTGCTGACTCAGGTGTCACTTGGGTACAACAAATTGGTTCAGGTTCACGATATTGGCAAGCTGTTGCCGCGAGCAGCGATGCAACGCAGATAGTGGCGGTTGATCACGCTGGTCCGTTATGGGAAGGGGGAAGTGTTTATGTGAGCTCAGATAGCGGTGTGACATGGACCGAACAAGCTGCCTTAGGAACTGGTTTTTGGGAAACGGTGACCATGAACGCCAGTGGGTCTCGAGTTGCTGTGGCGCAGCTCGATGGATTTGTATATACGGGGACAATAGCAAATCATCAAGATACAGAAAGCTTCAATATGGACACGTTGGTTTCGCCCGAAGATAACACCGTCTCTGGCGCTGTCCTGTCTGTCGTGTCTTCTCCTTGTCCGGCAATAGACGCACCGAGTATTAGTGTACTGAGTTCAAGCGGTGTTATAGCTCCAGAAGCGGATGTGACGATTGTCGGAGGTATTGGCTTCAGCCTCTTATGTTCCACCCCCGGAGGTTCAGGCGATGCGACCATAGCTCTTGGGACGTATCATGCGGATCTTTCAAAAATTCGAGTGTACAAGAAAATTCCTAATAGTTCGGCACTTCAAGACATTACCAGCGAAGTGAATCTTTCGAATCAGGTTCTTGGAGCTGGTGACACAACAACAATTTCATACACGCTTATTGACGGCAGTGATTATGACGAAGATGGAATAGTGAATGGAGTGATTGTTGACCCTCTATACTTTGGCGTTGCTTCGAGCGCCACACTTGCAGACACAGGAGACAATCATATGCTCATACTGCTACTTGGTGTCACGTTCCTGTTCGGGAGTGCTTTGACGGTGCTCGTATACAGTTCCAGGATGTAACAGTTGTTGACAAGAGGTGGCAACACCGGTATAATCAACCACTGATTTAAGAGAAATTTTAAGGAAAAGGAAGATAACAGAACTATGCTTGCAATCCGTTTGCAGCGTTTGGGCCGTAAAGGCTATCCAACCTACCGCATCGCCGTACAAGAGTCACAACGCCATCCATCAAGTGGTCGCGTCATTGCTCATGTTGGCAGCTATAACCCACACACGAAAGAATCTAATCTCAATAAAGAAAAAATTGAGCTGTACTTGAAGAATGGCGCACAACCAACACCTCGCGTTGTGAAGCTACTTGTTGAAGCGAAAGTTGCTCTACCTGCTTGGGTCGTGACAGCTGACAAAAAGAACCGTAGTGTTCGTCATCCTGAAAAACTTCGCAAGAACCAGCCAAAAGAAGAAGCACTAGTTGAGGCTCCAGCTGAAGAAGCTGTTGTTGAAACAGTCGAAACTCCTACAGCTGAATAACACCGCTCAATGTCACAAAAAACGGCAGCGAACAGCTGTCGTTTTTCGTTCACTAGCTTTTTTGGGTTATACTGTATAGTACGATACTAAACAACAGGGAGGCTGTATGGCATCAACAATAGACCAACAATTTATCGAATATATCGTAAAATCACTAGTAGGGAACCCGGACGCTGTCACGATTGAGCGTACGATTGATGAAAAAGGTGTACTTTTAGAGCTAACTGTCGACCCAGAAGATATTGGTCGTGTGATTGGCAAACGCGGGTCAACCGCACAAAGCCTACGTGCACTACTCCGCGCTCTTGGGACGAAGAATGACGCTCGTTATAACCTCAAAATCGTCGATATTGACCGCCCAGAGAGCGAACGTGGTCGTCCAATGTCTCATGACGCGCCAGCAGATGATTCTTCCGCTGTTGCTAATGACGACGATGAAGATGTGACAGAAGTAGCAGATATTGAAGCGCCTGTGCAAAACGTAACAGATGAAGCTGTGGAAAACAGTTCTGAGCTGACGAAGAAGACCCGTAAAGAGCTTGCGGACTTAGACGATCTCGATATATAATCATTAACAAGTTCAGATACACATGAACTGCGAGATAAGTATTGCGAGACTTATATGTGCTAAAAAGCCCGCCCAAAATTAGGCGGGTTTTTTGGACACAAAAATAGCCCACCAACGCGGCTCCGCTGACTCCAGGCTCGACCTGGCCAGATAAAGTCTGGAATCAGGGAGCCGAATCGGCAAAACGGTTAGTGGGGTATGGGTGGGCTGTCGTCTCAGTCTAGACATCATCGAATAGCTTGTCGATAAAGTCTTTGGTCATGAGCATGACTCTCCACCCGTAAATTACGACGAAGACACCTGCAAGGCTGGCGCCAATCCATCGTTCATCATTCAGGGCGTACCACGTGTAGATTCCGGCAGTGATGGTCGTAAGGAGCACCGCCTTATCCGCGATGTGGTAAATCACTCGGGATTTCCTTTTATACTGCAGCCATAACAGCACCTCGGCCGAGAGTCCCCACAATACGAAGGACACTGCTAAGGCCAGGTAACTGTTGTTGGTGGTAAGCGCCACGCCCATCATGATCCCGAAGTTCACAACGAACAGGATGGTAGCCGGTGCTACCGACTTACGAGCACTCTCGAGTTCCTCAAGATGTTGCTGTTTTCTCATAGTCACCTTCTTAGTAGGAACATTCCGCACGAACGTATGAAACATCATATTAATAACATTTGTGTACAAACAAGTCAATATCTGCTACGCTGTAACAGATGAAGAAGTTCCAAGTTATTACCCTTTTTCCAGAAATGTTTACTGGGGTTTTTGAAAATTCCATGATGTGGAAGGCCCAGAAAGACGGAATCGTCGAACTATCGACGATTAATCTACGTGAATTTGGTTTGGGACCGCGACGACAGGTTGATGATACGCCATACGGCGGGGGCGACGGCATGCTTCTCATGATTGAACCACTTTGGAATGCTGTGAAAGCCGCAAAGACCAATGACCCTGGCGCTAGAGTGCTACTCATGACGCCACGAGGTGAACGCTGGAAACAGGCACTTGCTCGTGACTATGCCGAGGCAGAGCAGGGGTATATCTTCATTTGTGGACGATATGAGGGCTATGACGAGCGAATCCTTGAGCTAGTTGATACCGAGCTAAGTGTCGGTGACTACGTGCTTACAGGCGGCGAGCTGCCTGCTATGACAATTATTGACAGTATCGTGCGTTTGCTGCCTGGCGTGCTTGGCGGAGAGAACAGCGCAGCAATCGAAAGCTTTTCAGACGGCGAAACACTTGAGTATCCACAGTACACACGACCCGAAGACTTCGAGGGCAAAAAAGTACCAGATGTACTTTTGAGCGGTCATCATGCGGATATTGCCGCTTGGCGCGCCGAACAGTCAAAGAAAATTTCGAAATAATTTTAGAAAAAAGCAAGTGTCACCAAGATACCGTTAAAGCCCGTGTCCAGAGGGAGACGGGCTGAGTTGTGTGGAGACGTTGTAAGCGATCTCGATTTTTTGAAGGTGTTTTTGTTTTTCGTAACCGCTTATGAAGTAACTTTACTACGCAGGGACAATAAGCACAAGAGTTTTTTTCAAAAATACAACAATCTGACAGACATACTACTGTTAGTGAGTTATAACGATAATGCTATAATGAGCTCATGAAAGACATATTCCCAAAAGCAGTCGCACCACCAAAACTAGTAAAAAAATACGCTCCAACTCTCGGTTACATTGCCGCAGGTATTAGTGCTATGTTCGCGGTGTTACATATGTTTCGAATTGACACGTTTGTTCCTATTATCGACAATGTCATACCTGCAAGCACCGGCTGGGCGGGTACAATTGTCGTGCTCATAGTTCTTGCAGAAGTGTTTGCGCTGCCATTCCTGCTGCGTACGAAGCTGAGTACACTTGCACAGATTGTGAGTGGGTACTTTGCGGTACTTGCGCCGCTCCTGTGGCTTCTTATCACGTTGTGGGCGTACGATACATCGTACTCAACTGGGCAGCTCGGACAATTTGTGCACGTTCCAGGTTCTGGTATGAGCATTCTAGTGAATGTCGTCTGGCTCACATTTGTCTTCTATACGCTCTGGGCACTTGGCTATAACAACATCAAGCTTTCGAAACTTCTTCCACCCGCAAAGAAGAAAGTCTAGACTCTTCCAATTGTCTGTACAAACAGAGGCGGTATGGTATAAAATAGTGTGGCGTCAATGGGGATTGGCCAAGTGGTAAGGCACCAGGTTCTGGTCCTGGCATCGGGGTGAAGATTGCCGGTGGCAATCTGCAAGGCAATCTACTCTTCAAAACTTGTTTTGAAAGATGTAGTTGCGGGCTCGCCGAAGGTGAGTCGAATCCCATCTTAACAATTCAAATGTTCTCTTCCTGGCTGATTCATTGGGGATTGGCCAAGTGGTAAGGCACCAGGTTCTGGTCCTGGCATCGGGGGTTCGAATCCCTCATCCCCAGCCAGGAAGAAAATATTTGAATCTCTCCTCCCTAGCCATATGTGACAGCTAGAAATGAGACTCGTAGGGGTCTCTTTTGATATTATAAGTATAGTCGTATTTCCTGAGGGGTCGTGGCTTAGTGATTGAGCACCTCATTCTCAATGAGGATAACGCGAGTTCAATTCTCGTCGGCCCCTCAGGAAATAGGATATAGAAGGTTAAAATGTACAAATATCTTTATATATACTCACACGCAGTATTTAACGACAGTGAAGCATCTCGAGAGATCGAACCTATCGAGAATTCCAATATAACTCGTGCCCTTGTGTTTGGTGGTGTGAGACAGGAATCTATAGGGCGTAATTTTGCTGCTCCATATCTATATTTGGAGTCGAGTGCCGAAATAAAGGAAGAAAACCTATATAGAAATCTGAGGTTATATGAGAATCTAATGTGTCTCTCAACAGGTAAATCTCCTATGATAGGCCACCGCGTAGAAATCGATGATGGAAAATCACTCGATAAGATTATTGAAGAGTATAGCGTCAGTGAGGAGATTTATAATCAATCAGGCATACAGACTGCTGGATTAGTTAAGGATTATGAGGCTTTTCATCTACTACAAGCGTCAGTGCACTGGTTTAATAAAATGAACGACGAAGGTCGTGAGCGAGCGGAAAGAGCTCTACAGACTTTCGTGGTTGCAGAAGAAATTGGAACCCTTGTTAATTCACATACGAAAGGTACTGTACGTGCCTCGCTCTATCTATCAGCAATTAACCAGCTTGCCGATGATCCCATTGAATGTACAGCGCACCACATAGCCCATTGTGATACATGTGGCAAGAATAACATTTGCCACCAGTCAGTTGGACATGTAGGTCAAATAGAAAAATTACTCAGAGATAATTTTACAGGCGATAATTTAGAATTTGGCGTCAAGTTTATTAAGAAGAGCTATCATAGAGTGCGGTCTCCATTCCTACATGATGGAAAACTGTCTGGCAACGAGAAAGGAGGAGGTTGGTCATCTCCCACTTCTCTGCAATTCGAGGAAGATTTAGTGAACTACATGAATACTTGCCGTCGTTTAATCCAGCTATTCATGCAAAACAATGCATTGGGCGGCATGCCATCTACAGAAAGCAATCTATAAATGGCAACCTTTTACTGTACCGTGCCTAACCTAAATACCTCTACTGAGGTTTCAGAGTTAGAACTAATCGGGAATACCAATAAAGTCACATTGTCTGGCTCTACACTCTCAGCGCAAGTATCGGACGGCCTCTCGGATGATGTTTATGACAAAGTATCAAAGCAAATTCGCATTCTATATTCATTTTGTTTCGAAGATGTATATCCCGAAAGCTATGATGTCAATGAGCCAACTACTTCAATTAGGGTGGGTGGACACGATGAAAGAAAAGATTACCTCCTTCATTCTTCCGGTAATCCTCGAGATGAGTTTAAAATTATTTCAACCACTCTATTCAAAGATCTGCTAGGCCTGGAGCTAGGTCAAAAGGATAAAAGACAACTTTTCAACCTGATGTTCATTTGGGCAAGGGCGCATGAGCTGGAGGAACTAAAACTAATGGTGGAGGCATATACTCAGTATTGGCGAATCCTTGATTTCATAAAGGCTAAAGGAAATAGATCCGAAGCGATAAAAATACTTAAGAAATTGAAACTTAGTGTTACAAAATCGAATATCGCTGCAACTAAGATCGAGCTTGTCATGCGGCCAAATGCGCAGAAATATTCCAAAAATAATATTAAAACGATTGCATACCTAGACAGCCTTAGGCATCCTCACGCCCACAAGCCATCGAGAAACAGTGACTATTATCTTGAAGAGATCTCCACACATCTCGAAGCAGAGATGAACAATATATTCATAGCAGATATCACACGACTCTATATTCTGTGGACAGTTGGGCTTAAGGACTATTATCTTAAGCCGAGAGCAAACATATACGAACTTGCTAAGCGCGGGTCCTGAAACGCCAAGTCTTTGAACGGTGTCTCATTCTAAGCATATTCGTTCCTTGATTATGACGCCTGATCGTGTTTTGTTATACAATACATTCATGAGTTTAAACCTAGCGGGCTGTGTAATTCTGGACAAGAACCAAAACATGTATCTTCTTCACCGGAACAAGAAGGGCGTCGTTCAATGGGAATTGCCTGGTGGAAAAGTAGACCCTGGCGAGAGCGATGAACAGACGGCCATACGAGAGATTCGCGAAGAGTTAGGTGTTACCGTTAATCTCGTTAGGTCACTAGGGATGACACAGTTTGAGGAGAACGATACAAACCACATCTATACATGGTATTTAGCTGAGATTCAAGAAGGGACTCCGTCAATACGCGAGCCACACACATTTGATGATTTAAAAAGCTTTTCGGTGGATGAATTGTCTAGCCTGAAGCTTTCGAATAATATGATGAAACTATATGAAGCAATACTAGCCGGCAAAGTACAATTATGAACGAAGCTAGTTAGTCTAAACCCCTCATGCTTACTTTGCTATACTAGTAGGCAATGAGTTTCTACGACAAAACGCCAAATCAAACACTAAAAGAGCTCAAGGTTGACGCTCGCAACGGGCTGTCGTCGAGCGATGTACGACAGAGGCTGAAAGAATATGGCCGGAACGAGATTGTCGTGGCGGTTGAACCGCTATGGCGGAAGCTACTGGAACCGTTTCGAAGTTTGATGATGTTTGTGTTGGCGCTGGCAGCAGGTATAAGTGTATGGCATGGTGCGACATTTGACGCGATTGTTATAGGCGTTATTATGCTCATAAGCGCAGTTATATACTATGCGCAACGTTTTACGACCGAGCGAGTTCTGCGGGCATTGCAAAAACGAAATACGTCGGTCGTCGATGTACGACGCGATGGCGAGACTCATCAGATTGAGGCCGAGCAGCTCGTACCAGGTGATATCGTGTTTCTTCATGAGGGAGAAAAAGTACCAGCTGATGTCCGGCTAATTGTAGCCCATTCACTACGTGTCGATGAATCGCAGCTCACGGGCGAATCATTGCCAATCAACAAGTCAATTGATGTACTCAGCGGTACGAAAGAGATATATGACCAATCGAATATGCTATTTCAGGGTTCATTTGCAATTAGTGGCGAAGCAGAAGCGGTCGTTGTTGCAACGGGTAATACAACCGAGTTTGGTAAATTAGCTCAGCTCAGTAGTGAGCCGAGTGACAAGAGCCCAGTTCAAGAGAAAATCGATAACCTCTTGCGGCAAATCATCATCGTGATTGCTGCGGTTTCTCTCGTGGCATTCGCGCTCGCGGTGTATCGCGGTATGGAATTTGTAGAGGCCTTACGTTTCGTTATTGCTGTTGCGGTCAGTGCTGTACCTGAAGGTTTGCCAGTTGCAATTTCGGTTGTGCTAGTGCTCGGTATGCGTCGCATGGCAACAAAGAAAGCGCTTGTCCGCACCATGAGTGCTATTGAGACAATTGGCACAGTCACAACAATTGCAACTGACAAAACGGGAACGTTGACGCTCAACAAGCTGACTGTGCAAGAGACATGGGTGCCGCAACTGTCTTTACCAGATTTCAAACGGCTCGTCGCCCGAACAATCAACGTACGCTCCGCAAAACTACATGACCCACTCGACACAGCGTTGCAAGACTTTACGGTGAATGAACGATTTCATGCCAAACCCCTCATAACCCTGCCGTTCAACCAGGAAACTGCAATGAGTGGTAATATCTGGCATAACGGAGACTTGTTTACGCTATATGTGAAAGGTGCGCCAGAGCGTCTACTTGAGCGGTCACGGCTGGCAAAGAAAGAACTTGCGGCTGCCCACGAGGAACTGTTGCGGCTCACAAAACAAGGTCTACGCGTCATTGCTATCGCACATACAGAACTCAAGAAACCACTGGAAGATTTGAGTGAACTAAGCGATGTGACCAAAATTCAGTTCGATGGTTTTGTTGGCGTAGTAGACATCTTGCGTACAGAAGCAAAAGCGTCGATAGAGGCAGCACAGGCGGCGGGCGTGACAGTCCGTATGATAACAGGTGACCATGTTGAGACTGCGTACCAGATTGGTAAAAAACTGGGACTTGTCACAGCACGAGACCAAGTGTTTGATAGCCGACAAATGGGAACAATGACGGACAAGCAGCTTACAAAGACTATCGATTCCGTGCTTGTGTTTGCAAGAGTACTTCCTGAGCATAAACATCGGATATTATCGATTCTGAAAGAAAAACATATCACTGCAATGACGGGAGATGGCGTCAATGATGTGCCAGCACTCGTGAATGCACATGTTGGGCTTGCAATGGGAAGTGGAACACAGATTGCGCGAGACGCAGGAGATATTGTACTGGTGAATGATAACTTCGCTTCAATAGTCGATGCAATTCATGAAGGGCGAACCATCTACGCGAATATTAAACGGATGCTGTACTACCTTATGTCGACTAGTACTGGCGAGGTACTTGCAACAGTTGGTGCACTCGCGATTGGTATGCCGGCACCACTTGTACCTATCCAGATTCTATGGGTAAACCTTGTGACCGACACAGCGCTTGTAATTCCCCTTGGGTTAGAACCAGGAGAAAAACGAAATATGCTTCGGCCACCTCAGCGACCCAACGCACCGCTACTGAGTAAGTTTATGATTTCAAGAATGGTACTAGTGGCGCTTGCTATGGCAGTTGTGACCCTTGGATTCTATGCCTGGTATGCGGAACGCTATGATCATGCGTATGCCCAGACAATCGCCTTTACAGCACTCGTCGTTATGCAGTGGGCAAGTGCTTTGTCTGCGCGAAGTGACTACGAACCAGTGACACGACGCATTTTTCGAATAAACGGAGCATTTCTGGTTGGTTTATTCTGTGCGATTGCTCTGCAGTTTGCGGCGTTGTTTACTCCGCTTGCAAGTGTTTTGCATGTAACTCCAGTTGCAATGAATGACCTGCTTGTGACAAGCGTCATATCATTCTTTGCCCTGTTGGTACTTGCTGAAATTCATAAATTAATTGGTCGCTTCTTCTTCAGCAAAGGTAGTAGTCCGTTGCGTTAATAAATCTATGTTTTGCGCAAGAGAAGGTGCATTTGTTCCTTTCACAATGTGATATTATTGAGCTAAGAAAAATAGACAAACATAAGGAGCGGCAATAGTGAAAAAGGCACTTGTGGTATATGACTCAAGTTTCGGAAATACGGCAAAGATTGCCGAGGCTATTGCGGGCGCGCTTGGGACTGATGCACTTCTCGTAACAACTGTTGATTATGAAGATTTACGTGGTAGTGAACTTGTTATTTTTGGCTCACCAACTCAAGGTGGCGCAGCCACGCCATTTCTACAGGAATATCTAAAGCAACTACCAGATGATATATTTCTTGGGACAAAGGTTGCAGCGTTTGACACACGCTATGATAGTACAAAACAGAAGCTATGGTTACGTGTACTTATGAAGACAATCGGTTATGCAGCAGCAAAAATACTGAGTGAGCTTTCGAGTAGGGGCGGCAAAGTAACAGGTGAGGCAGTTGGGTTTATTGTCGAGGGGCGTGAAGGTCCGTTGCGCGACGGAGAGCTAAAGAGAGCAGTGCAGTGGGCACAACGACTTTAACCGCAAAATTAGGCCACCCAACAGCTAACTAATGATATAATTTAGACTACTATGCGGAGTACTCAGTCAACAACTGTTAGTCTTACTCGTGTCCGCGATGAAGTGAATCGTGTACTCGTGAATTACTTTGATGAAAAGATTGCAAAAGCCGAAGAGATTGCGAGCTCGTATGGAGAATTATGGCGGTCAATAGCGCGCCTCAACCAGTCTGGTGGAAAGCGAATGAGACCATACATAACAGTCTTAGCATACGAAGCGCTGAAAAAAAGCGAGTCGAACGAGGGTGTGTACTACGCCGCCGCCTCACAAGAGATGCTACATTTGGGAGTGCTTATTCACGATGATATTATCGACCGAGATACTATCCGGTATGGTGTAAAAAATGTTACAGGGCAGTACGATGATATCTATGAAAGCTACCTCGAAAATGAAAGTGAACGGCGTCATTTTTCAAATAGTGCGGCTTTGCTAGCTGGTGATTTACTCATATCTTCAGCTTATGAATTAGTTGGCCGTAGTGGGGTTGATAACGAAAGGTTAGTTTGTGTTCAGCAGCTTGTGAGTGATGCTTTTTTTGCGGTTGCCGGAGGTGAGCTAATAGACACAGAAGCAGCTTTTCGCCCGCAATCAAGCGTTCGTGCTATGACGATTGCTGAATACAAGACAGCCAGCTACTCGTTTATTAGCCCACTTAGTGTTGGTGCAGTTTTAGCGGGCGCGAGTGAGGATGATGTTGCACGACTAAAACGATTCGGTCTGGCACTTGGTATTGCATTTCAGTTGCAGGATGACGTGCTTGGCGTCTTTGGTGATGAAGCGGAGACAGGTAAGTCAACAGTCAGTGATATTCGTGAAGGCAAAAGGACGCGGATGGTAGAGCTATTTGAAGAGCGCGCAACTGATGAGCAGAGAGCAACATTTTTTGATATTTTTCATAATCATCACGCAGACGATGCTATGGTAATTCAGGCAAAAAAATTGCTAGAAGAGAGCGGAGCCCGTGCTGAAGCCGAAGCCTATATCCAGACACTTTGTGCACAAGCTACGGCAGAGCTCGATGCTCTCAACCTCCAACCTGAATATAGAGCAGCTTTTGATGACTTGGTAATTTTGAGTACGCAGAGGAGTAAGTGATGGAATTGTATGGTAGCGTTAGCTACGACGTAAGCAAGCGTTTCACAACGGCATACTCAACGTCATTTAGTTTGAGCAGTCGTTTGTTTGCCAGTAAATTCAGACCACATATATATGCGATTTACGGTTTTGTGCGTATTGCCGATGAAATTGTCGATAGCTACAGTGGTGATGCAAAGGCAGATTTACTTGATGAACTTGAGAAAGAACTAACTAAAGCAATAACGCGTGGCTATAGTTCAAATCCAATAGTACACGCCTTCGCTGCAACCGCATCGCAATACGGAATATCTACTGACTTAACAAAACCATTTTTTGACAGTATGCGGATGGATATTGAGCCAAAAAACTATCACGATGATTTGTATCATGAATATATCTTTGGGTCAGCGGAGGTGGTTGGCCTCATGTGTCTACGGGTCTTTTCTGAGGGGGATAACGAGGAATACGCAAGTCTTGAGGGCGGTGCTCGCATGCTTGGTTCAGCGTACCAAAAGGTTAACTTCCTGCGTGACATGGCGGCGGATTATCATCAGCTAGGAAGAGTATATTTCCCCGGCATTGATGCTGAGCATTTTAGCGCTCGAGAGAAGCGACATATTGTTGATGATATCAAGGCGGATTTTGCTGCTGCTGAACCAGCGCTTGAACATCTGCCTCGGGGTGTAAAAACGGCTGTTATGACAAGCTATCAATACTATCTGCGGTTGCTTGAATTGCTTGAAGCTGCGACACCAGCAGAAATCATGGAAGATAGAATTAGTGTGCCATCATGGCAGAAACTATGGCTTATGGTACGTACAATCGCAACCTCGTGGAGGCCATGGTGAGTTGTGCAGTTATCATAGGTGCCGGTATTGGCGGCATAGCGACTGCATGTTTCCTGGCGAAAGCTGGGTATGAGGTTTCAGTCTATGAGAAAAATGATATGCCCGGTGGGCGAGCGGGTCTGCTTGAAGTCGATGGGTTTCGGTTTGACACTGGTCCATCATGGTACCTTATGCCAGAGGTCTTTGATCATTTCTTTTCATTGTTTGGGCTGTCGGCAGAAAAAGAACTCGATATTATTCGTCTTAATCCCGGGTATAAAGTTTTTTTTGAGCAACAACAACCAGTTGTCGTGCAGCGCAATTTTGCGGCCAATCAAGCTACATTTGACGCGATAGAGCCAGGAGCTGGCGATGTACTGTCGAAATATGTCGCAAATAGTTCATATGCGTATAACATCGCCCTTGACCATTTTTTATACACAAACTTTCAGTCACCGCTTGATTTCTTGCGTCCCGCAGTACTACGCTCACTACCAAAAATGTCGCGTTTGGTGT
>CAZHVV010000007.1:15776-51671 GCA_964536265.1 uncultured Candidatus Saccharibacteria bacterium
AAACAGATTCTAGAATATCCTATGGTGTTTCTAGGTGCCTCACCGTACGATGCCCCAGCCCTATATACACTTATGAGCTCACTCGATTTTGAAAGTGGTGTATTCTACCCTCGTCAAGGAATGTATTCAGTTATTGAGCGGCTTATGAAACTTAGTCGTGAGCTTGGTGTGCGATATTATTTTGAATCACCAGTTACGAAAATTGTTACAAAACATAGTAAGGCTGTAGGTATTGAATTAGAAGATGGTGAATTTGTTACCGCTGACATTGTCGTGTCAAATGCAGATCTTCACTTTACTGAGACAAAGTTGCTAGATGCTCCAAACCGTACATACCCTGAATCATACTGGCGTCGACGCAACCCTGGGCCTGGTGCGCTACTTATGTACCTAGGTGTAAAAGGCACGCTGCCTGAGCTTGAGCATCACAGTCTACTTTTTGTTGACAAATGGCGTGAGAATTTTGAAGCAATATACGGAACGAAAACTATTCCAGAGCACGCCTCGATTTACTTAGCAAAAGCAACCGCTACTGACAAAAGCCTTGCGCCAGAAGGGCACGAGGCACTAGTTGTGCTAGTCCCACTTCCGGCCGGACTGACGCTCGATGCGAATGAACTTCAGTCGCTTGCTCACAGAACTATCCAGCAAATTGCGACTATGGCCGGTATTTCTACTCTTCCTGAACGAATTGTATCTCAGACGCTCATGGCGCCACAGGATTTTAGTGAGAAGTTCCATGCATGGCAGTCTGGGGCACTCGGACCGGCGCATGTCCTAAGCCAAAGTGCATTCTTCCGCATGACCAACCACAGCAGACGGGTTCGTAATTTGTATTATGTTGGTGGCTCGACTATACCAGGAATTGGTTTGCCTATGTGTTTGATTAGCGCAGAACTCCTGTACAAACGCGTAGCTGGCGATAGACGTGGGGGACGAATAGAACAGATACACTGCCTTACGGGGGATAAATAGACATGTTGGCATGGACATACTTCGGCGTGCTTACCTTCTCGATTGCTGGGTTGATTCTGCTGGATTGGCGACATACGCTTGCGTTCTTTCATGATTGGCGGCGTACAGTAGTGACACTCGTTAGTGCGATAGCATTTTTCATCGTGTGGGATGTATTTGGAATTCATTTGGGTATATTTTTCAGCGGTGACTCGCCGTACGCGCTACCCTATATGATTGTGCCGGATTTTCCAATCGAAGAGCTCCTATTTTTGTTTTTACTGTGCTATATCACGCTACTAATGTATCAAGGAGTAGAACGTGGGTACTGCCACCTATTTCATCGTAAATAGTATCTTCCTTGGTATAGCGATACTCCTTTTGCTACCTTGGATGAAACAATCTAAAAAATCTTTATTCGTGTTGAGCCTGCACCTTCTACTTATGACAGCTGTGTTTGATTCACTCATTGTGTGGTCAGGTATCGTTGCGTATGATTCCAGCTTAATCCTGGGTTTACGGGTTGGCATTGCTCCTATTGAAGACTTTTTCTATGCTATTGCAGCCATACTGGTAGTACCGGCACTATGGAAGTTATTTGGAAAGCGGAAGGAGAACTCATAAATGGAACGTATAAAAAAACTACTGCTCGTATCACGTCCAGTATCATGGCTCAACACAGCGTACCCATTTGCTATAGGGTATCTTGTGGCAGGTGGACAGTTTAATCTCACATGGTTTTTGGGTACACTATACTTTTTGATTCCTTACAACCTGTTGATGTATGGCATAAATGATGTGTTTGACTATGAATCCGATATTCGCAATCCACGCAAAGGTGGGATTGAAGGTATGCGTGAGCAACGCGCGTTTCATCCGACAATTGTACGAGCAGTGTTACTCACTAATCTGCCGTTTATTGTTTACTTTTTACTAGTTGATTCGTGGCCTGCACGCCTCGTATTTGCTGCACTGCTATTTATGGTCGTTGCGTATTCGTTGGCAGGACTACGATTCAAGGAAGTGCCGGTTATAGATTCAATTACAAGTAGTATTCATTTCGTAGGACCGCTTGTTTATGCACTCATACTGGTTGGTAGTGCGCCATCAGCATGGTGGTATGTTGGAGCTTTCTTCTTGTGGGGCATGGCGTCGCACGCTGTCGGCGCAGTTCAAGACATCATCCCCGATAGAAAAGGGAAGCTCCATTCGATTGCAACAGTATTTGGTGCGCGATGGACAATGCGGCTCTCATTTCTGTTCTATATCGTCGCAACTGGACTTGTTGCGTCGCAAGGTGGTTGGGCTATAGCCGTCGCGCTGACAGGGCTTTTATATGCGTTCAATATTGTGCCGTATCTGAACATTTCTGATGCAGATTCAGAAAAAGCAAATACAGCATGGCGTCGATTTATTTGGCTCAACTTCTTCACAGGCTTCATCGTAAGTGTAAGTCTTATTTTGACGACATTATTTCGCTAGATTGGCAAGTATCGTTACTCATCACCCCTGTTATGAGGCAACTTGTGTTTTGCTGAGAAAACGCGTATAACTACTAATAGTACTAATGTAACGCGTGAGGGGGAGGAACAAATAAGTGGTACTTTCAATATTATTGCTGCTCGCTGGCGTGGTCGTCGGTTTAGCAGGATTTAAATTTTTTCACTTGCTACTGCCAGTGATTGGTTTAGTGAGTGGTACGATGGCCGGTTTTATCGGCTTTCAAGGGGTGTTTGGTACGGGCGTTGTTAGCACAACAGTAGCAATCTTTGTCGCGCTAGCAGTCGGTATTGTTATGGCACTACTCAGCTTCTTCTTCTTTGAAGTTGCTGTCTTTGTGTATACAGCGATACTTGGCGCAAGTGTTATGGCGTATCTCGGCGTCGCACTTGGACTTGGCGAGAACGGTTTCATCATGTTCTTGCTCGGTCTCTTCGGCTTTGTCGTAGGCGCAGTTATTGCGAGTCACGCAGAATTTAGCACAAACCTCATACTGGCGGTTACGTCGTTTGTCGGAGTGGCGTTTATTTTGGCAAGCGTATTCTTACTTGTTGGTAATGTTTCGGTCGCACAACTACATGAAACGGGTATTGTGAAGACAGTACTTGAAGTTGTTGATCAGTCATTCCTGTGGCTATTTGTCTGGATTAGCGGTTCAGTAGTTGCGATGGCTATTCAGCGCAGTATGCTCAAGCTTGACGTTCTCGGTAATCGTTATCAGTTTGAACCAGTAAAGAAATAACATAGGAAGCGAAAGGAAATATCTGTATGGCAAAATCAACTCTGAAAGTCGTCGGCATTAAGCCAAGTACGTTGGCAATGTTTGAAGGCACGCTAGCTGGAGCGATTGGCTTAGGTGTCGCAATTCTTTATAGCCTAAGTAGTACATTCAAGCTTGCAGCCGAAACAAACAGTGTTCTTGCGGGCATGGCCTTTGGTCTTGCAACGGGTATTGTAGCGGTTATCGTTCTGCCACTTGCGTATTTTGGTATTGGTTGGTTAATTGGTTATGTTCATGGTTGGATATTCAATGTCATCGCTGGTAGTAGTGGCGGCATTGAGTTTGACACTGATAAATAGTCCAAACAAAATCACTATGAATAACCGGAATATAATTTCCGGTTATTCTTTTGTGGGTGGTTTCTTTGTTGAGATACGTTGGTAGAGTTGCGTAAACGTTGCAATGCCAATACCGAGTAATGTGATGCCCAGTACTGTATATACGAATGAGCCATCAAGACTCGTATACCGGACGAGCAAGCTTAGTGTGCCGATAGCCAACATACCGAGACTCATCGTTCGTACAAGTTTTTGAGTTGGATTAACGAATAGCAGTAAACCACTTATAAAAAGGCTTATTGGAATAACAACACTATATACAGCAGCTCGTTCAAGAATATTCGCAACAGTCGCAATAATCACAATTCCCAAGACACTGTAAACAGCGGCAACAAACACACTAACGAATTCTTTTTTCTGCATAATGAACCCTTTCGTTTATATATTCATCATAGCATTTTGACTTTTTAGAATGGAACTAGGCAGTTGTGAACGGTTTTGCGAGTGAAAGCGTTGTGTCAAACTCAGCTATTCGCATGAGTTCATTGTATTTCGCAACACGGTCCGTGCGTGAAAGGGAACCGGTTTTAATCTGTCCACAGTTCAGACCGACAGCTAGGTGAGCAATAGTGGTATCTTCGGTTTCACCAGAACGGTGGCTCATAACTGTATTCCAGCCAGCGGCTTGTGCCATTTTGACAGCATTGATGGTTTCGCTCAATGAACCAATTTGATTTGGCTTGATAAGAATAGCATTCGCAGCCTGTTCGTCGATTGCGCGCTTCAAAAGTTTCGTATTCGTAACGAGTAAATCGTCACCGACAAGTTGGATACGACTGCCGAGTTTTTCGTGAAGGAGTTTCCATCCCTCCCAGTCATCCTCTGACAAACCATCTTCAATACTGACGATAGGGAATTCATCTGCCAGACTGACAAGCCACTGTACCATCTGCTCGCTCGAAAGTTGCTGACCTTCGCGCTTCAGGTCATACATACCGTTTTCATAAAATTCACTTGCAGCTACGTCAAGTGCGAAGACGACATCTTTACCGAGTTCGTAACCAGCGGCTTCAACAGCCATGGAAATCATTTCGAGTGGTTCACGGTTACCGTTGTGAACGCGTGGGGCAAAACCACCTTCGTCACCGACTGTCGTTAGGTAGTCACGCTCTTTGAGGACTTTTGCAAGTGCATGGAAGACCTCTGCGCCCATTTGAACCGCTTGATTGATTGTCGACGCGCCTTTGCAGACAATCATGAATTCTTGGATGTCAGTTGCGAACGCTGCGTGTGCACCGCCGTTCATGATGTTCATCATCGGTAATGGCAGGCTTGGGTTGTTTGTACTAGTATAGTCTGCGACATATTTCCATAACGGGATATTTTTTGCGTTTGCAACTGCTTTTGCAGCTGCAAGGCTTACGGCCAGGACAGCATTTGCACCGAGGTTACTTTTGTTTTCAGTACCGTCGAGGGCGAACATGGCTTCGTCGAGAGCCCTTTGGTCTGAAGCATTGTGGCCAACAAGTACGGGTGCGATGATTGTTTTGACGTTATTAACTGCCTTTGTAACGGCTTTACCGCCGTAGGCCGCTTCGCCGTCGCGTAGCTCAAGTGCTTCACCTGAACCCGTACTTGCGCCAGATGGAACAGCTGCTCGGCCCATAACACCGCCTTCGAGGATGACATCGGCCTCGATAGTTGGGTTGCCTCGTGAATCTAGAATTTGTCGTGCAGTGATTGTTTGGATTGTATAACTCATAGCTCTATTCTATCATCTGTTGCTATACTAGATACATGACTGATTATCAAAATACCAAAGGATTGCTAGTAATAACACGACATGGTGAGAGCGAGTGGAATTTACTCGGTAAATGGACTGGCTGGACAGATGTCGGTTTGACTGAAAAAGGTGCCAAAGATGCCGAAGAGATTGGCCGAACAATACCCACAGACATCACATTCGACGAGATATATACTTCGGTGCTGAAACGAACAGAAGAAACGTTACAAGGTGTTGTTCGTGGTATGGACAGGCCCGAGCTGAATGACTTACCGAAAACAGCCGTACAGGAACTAAACGAACGCGACTACGGTATCTATACAGGCAAGAACAAATGGGAAGTGCAGTCGGAAGTTGATGAAGAGACATTTACGGGTATTCGGCGCGGTTGGGATTGGCCAATTCCTGAGGGTGAAAATCTCAAACAAGTTTATGAGCGCGTTGTACCATACTTCCTACGCGACATGCTGCCAAAATTGCAGGCGGGCGAAAATATACTGATGGTTGCCCACGGCAATTCGATTCGAGCGCTTATGAAGTATCTCGAAGAAATTTCAGACGAAGATATCGCTGATGTTGAGATGAAATTTGGACAGATAGTTATGTATCGATTTGAAACCGGTAACGACAAGCCTGTCGAAAAACAAGAGCTACAGGCCAACGTGGAACAGACTCACGCCTAATAACAGAAAATAAGGGGGATATATGGCATTTGAATTACCACAACTTGATTACAACTACAGTGCATTTGGGAAGTATATCTCCGAAGATATCATGCGCTTGCATCACAGCAAGCACCACCAAACTTATGTCGATAAGCTGAACGCAGCTGTTGCGAGCTCTGCTGAACTGGGCGGCAAGTCAGTCGAAGAACTTATCACGAATCTCGACAGTGTCCCCGAAGATGTGCGCACTGCAGTTCGTAATCACGGAGGTGGCCACTACAATCACACACTTTTTTGGCAATGTCTGTCACCAGTTAGTGATAAAAGCCCATCTGGTGAGCTGCTAGAGGCCCTAGAAGCCAAACACGGCTCGTTTCAAGCCTTCGTTGACACCTTTTCGTCTCAAGCGCTCGGGGTATTCGGTAGTGGGTGGGCATGGTTGCAACCAGATTTGTCGATTGTCACAACCGCCAACCAAGACTCACCTCTTATGACGGGCGGTGATGCTCCAATATTGGGGCTCGACGTGTGGGAACATGCGTATTATCTTGACTATACCTTCAATCGTGCAGATTACATCAAAGCGTGGTGGGAGGTAGTCGACTGGCAGAAAACGACAGAGCGTTTTAAGGGTAGCGAGTAGCGCTAGCTGTTATACATAAGCACGTTACGGTACTATTCAATAATTGACAAAGAAATGCAATAGGACAATACTATACGTATATGGAACAACCAACGACTGAACGATACCTGAGTGACATGATGAGCCGAAATGCATTGCTCGGCGCGCTTGGTGTCGGTGCAGTGGTCGGGTTAATTGGTTGGCTTTTGGCGATAGCATTTGATCAGTGGGTGATAGGCGCAATTTTTTGTCGTTCGTCTGACACTGCTTCAGTTTGTGTGAATGCCTGGCCAATTTCTTGGATACTTGCACATACAATCGTCGCGATAGGAAGCCTGTTTGCCTTGGTTCGCCTGACAGTATATCGTCCACTGCTTGTCGTGATTGCAGCATTTGTCGCTGTCTGGGGTATCAGTGCATGGCTATTACCACTCGCATGGTGGCAAGCGACGCTATGGCAGGCCGGACTCTTTGCTCTTGCGTATGCACTATTCGCTTGGTTAGCATCTATAGAACGTTTCCTATACTCGTTAGTTGTGACTGTAGCCGTTCTGGTTATTATCCGTCTCGTTGCTGCGCTCTAATATTCTTCTCCGAACGTGTGCTCAATGATACGTAGTATAATAATGCCATGGAAACGCTATTGGTTGTTTTACTCGTGGTAGTTGTCGGAGGATTTATCTTCGTCACACTTTTTTTATTGCAGAAACTGAATAGTATTCAACAACAACCTGGCGCTGAACTACTGAAACAAGATATTACTGAGCTAAGTCGTGGTGTTGGGGAGTTAAAAGACAGTTTACAGAAAACTGTCGGTGACAGTAGCACAATGATGCGCGAAAGCCTTGGGAAGCAGCTGAGCGAGAGTGCAAAGCTTATTACGGACGTGACACAGCGCTTAGCAAAACTTGACGAGACTAATAAACGCGTGGTTGATGTTGCTGATGAGCTCAAAACACTGCAGAATGTTTTGTCTAACCCAAAGCAGCGCGGTGTGTTCGGCGAATATTACCTTGAGAGTGTGCTCGATAATGTCCTGCCACCAGGTCGTTTTAAGATGCAATACAAATTTGAAGATGGTGAGATTGTCGACGCCGTTATATTTTTAGATCGCGGGCAAATATTGCCAATTGACAGTAAGTTTAGCCTTGAGAACTACAACCGAATGATTGAGGCTTCAGGAAAAGACCGCGACATGTACCTCAATAAGGTCAAAGTCGACCTCAAACAGCGTATCGACGAGACAAGTAAATATATTCGACCAAGTGAAAATACTATGGACTTTGCCTTTATGTTTATCCCGAGCGAATCGCTCTACTATGACCTGCTTATCAACAACGTTGGTGAAGGCGGAAGTTCGCGTGACCTTATAGAATACGCATTTCGTGACAAACGAGTTATCATCACCAGCCCAACTAGTTTTATGGCTTACTTGCAGACAGTTTTACAGGGACTACGTAGCTTACAGATTGAAGAGCAGGCGAAAGATATCCAGGTACGCGTCGGTAAACTCGGCCAACATCTTGCCCAATACACAGAATACATGAGTAAACTTGGTGCGAGCCTTGGCACAACCGTGAACCATTTTAACCATGCTCATAAAGAATTCGCAAAAGTCGACAAAGACGTTGTCAAGATAGCTGGTGGTGAGATATCGGTTGAACCACTTGTGCTCGACAAACCATCGAACGACTAATTGGTTTGAGTTGCAACGTAGACAACAACTGCAATAGCTATAACAACAAGTAGCAGCCCGATAACAAATCCGAGAGGGCGTGTCTCATGTTGATTTTCAAGGAATCTCGGGTCGACATCTCGTCCTAATTGTTCCGCAGAAACACGAGTTTTTTCACGAAGCTCCGTGGCTATTTTACTCTGTAATTCACTGCGATTCTCGTCTTGTCTTATAAACAGTCCCATGCCGATACTCCTGTTCTTCTATATTTCATGCTATACTACGACTATTATACCGTTTTAACCATAGGAGGGATAGAAACGACAATGGCTACAAAGAAAGCCGCTACCAAGACGTCGACTTCAAGCCGCACAACCGCTGCAAAAAAGACGACTACAAAGAAACCTGCTGCAAAAGTTGCTGCAGTGAAAACTACAAGCGTACGCAATGTGAAAGCTGAAAACTCTCGCTTGCCAAAAAATCTTGCTAATATCGTATTAGCTGAACTGGTTGGTACATTTGTACTGACAATGGTCGCGCTAACAACGGCATCATTCGGTGCCCTTTACGTTGGCCTTGCCCTCGTCGTGCTCGTACTTGCTATAGGTGCTATCTCTGGTGCGCACGTCAACCCAGCAGTCACATTTGGTCTATGGACGATGCGTCGTCTGAAGACAGTCATGGTGCCATTTTACTGGCTTTCACAGTTCTTTGGTGCAATGCTTGCTGTTGCAGTTATGAGCCTCGTAACAAGTGGACAGTTTGTTATGAATTTCTCGAACTTCGCAACAATTAACTGGTCAATCCTTGGGATTGAGCTTGTTGGCGCAGCCGTCTTCATGTTCATCCTTGCCGCTGTATGGAGTCGTGATGAACTTTCCGCTGGCACGAAAGCAGCTGGAATAGGTCTTGCACTTACGATCGGTCTTGTTGCCGGCGGTAGTATGCTGACTCAACTACAAAATTCTGCGTACCAGCAGTACCAAAAAGACGCATCAAGCTCTACTACAGGCACAACTAGCCTGCCACGAGCATTGATGGTCAAGGGTGCTGTACTCAACCCAGCTGTCGCTCTAGCGGTAACTGAGAGTACAGAGTCACAATTGACAAGTGGTGTCGCTGCAGACGGCGAAAAGCAAGTCAGCCGTTTCGGTCTTGAGGTTATCCTTGGGACATTGGCTGGTGCTGCTATCGGCGGTAACCTATACGTTCTTATGACGTATCGTGGTCGCAAAGAAGCATAACAACGATTTACGAATCATAATAGAAATCCCGCATCGACAAGGTGCGGGATTTCTTATACTCGTTTCTCTCACTTCATTGGGTTATAACGCTGAGCGTTGAAACCCTGCCTCGCTCGGAAATATGAGCTAGCTCTTATTTCTCTCGCTTCGTTAGGTTATAATAAACAACAAGATGGAAATGATTGAACAAGTAAAAGCAGTTCTACTGGCTCGTTATGACGAGTTGGAAAACAAACACGATATTCTCAAAGCTGAGGAACTGCGAAAACTCTTCGCGACAATCCCAACGCTTCCTCCCGAACAGCGAAGTGCCTTTGGTGGCGCAATTAATACGCTACAACAAGAGCTAAAAGAAAAAATTGCAGCTGAGCAAACTATTGAAACTGAATTAGCACCGATTGATGTCACAGCGCCAATCGACGCAAATGCGTCGCTTCCGAATTTGCTCTCAAGTGAGCTAGGTAGTCGGCATCCATTGACGCAAGAGATTGAAAACGTCGTCGATATTTTTGGTCGTATGGGTTTTGTCGCAGAAGAATCTCGAGAGATTGATGATCAGTATCACATGTTCGAGACCTTGAATTTCCCGAAAGGCCACCCCGCACGTGATGACTGGGATACGTTCATGACTGTCGAAACTGACAAAGACGGTGACCCATTCATTGCACCAGCACACACAAGTACGATGCAAAACCGTATACTACGCAAATATGCCGACAATCTTGCAAGTGGCGATGCGATAGCCGCAATCGTACCCGACAGGACATTTCGCAATGAAGACCTTGATGCACGACACGAACACACCTTTTATCAAGTAGAAGGTATCTATGTCGGCAAGAATGTTCATGCTGGCATGTTGGTTGCAACACTGAAAAAGTTTCTTGAGGAATATTATGGCAAAATACTCGAAGTCCGCGTGAACCCATTCTATTTTCCATTCACAGAACCAAGCTTTGAATTTGCGCTAAGTTGCCCATTTTGTGAGAAGAAAGGCTGTGGTATATGTTCTCAATCTGGTTGGATTGAGCTCCTCGGTTGCGGGATGATACATCCAAATGTGCTAAAAGCTGCCGACATCGACCCGAACGAATACACCGGCTTTGCGTTCGGTTGTGGTATCGACCGTCTTGTTATGATGAAACACAATATTGAAGACATCCGCCATTTTGAATCAGGTAAATTAGACTTTTTGAGGCAGTTTTAATATGAAAGTTAGCTTAAACCTCATAAAACGATACACCTCAGTCGATGTAACGACTGGTGAGTTAGTCGCGAAGATTAATCAGCAGCTCGGGCAGGTTGAAGAAATAATTGAACTGACACCAAAGTACAAAGACATTGTGATTGCAAAGGTTGTGTCCTGTATCCAGCATCCAAATGCCGATCGCTTACATGTGTGTATGATAGACGATGGTGGTGTTGTAGCGGACGTGCCACGAGATGAGAACGGTCATGTGCAAGTCGTATGTGGCGCTCCAAATGTGCGAGAAGGGTTGTTCGTTGCTTGGTTACCACCGAAATCAACAGTACCCGCTAGCTTCAACGAGGCTGAGCCGTTTGTGCTAGATGCTCGCGAACTGCGCGGTGTATTGAGCCAGGGTATGATTGCCGCTGCTGATGAGCTGGCGCTTGGGAGTAACCATGAAGGAATCGTTGAGCTGACTGACGCTGATTTGTCACCGTTTGGTGACATCAAGATATTAGCACCTGGTCAGAGTTTTGCGGAAGTATTTGGTCTTCATGATACTATCATCGACATTGAAAACAAGATGTTTACTCACCGACCAGATTTGTTCGGCCAGCTAGGTATTGCTCGTGAGATTGCCGGTATAAAAGGGCAACAGTTTACGAGTCCACAGTGGTATGTTAACCCGGAACCATTCAAAGCAGCCGAAGGATTGTCGCTCAATGTCTTCAACGAGGCAGGTGTGAAGGTTCCACGTTTCGTGGCACTGGCTATTCGTGACGTGACTGTCAAACCGAGTCCTTTCTGGCTTCAATGCGAGCTTGTGCGCCTTGGCAGTAAGCCTATCAACAATATTGTCGACGCGACAAATTATGTGATGTTACTAACAGCACAACCAACACATGCCTACGATTACGATAAATTGCGTGGCAACACGCTCGGCGTGCGCATGGCGAAACAGAACGAAACCACAACACTCCTCAATGGCAAGAGCTATGAGCTTACTGAGGAAGACATCGTGATTGTCGATGGTGAGGGTATTGTCGGCCTTGGTGGTGTTATGGGCGGTGATAATAGTGAAGTAAGTCCTGAGACGAAGAATATCGTGCTGGAAGTTGCAACATTTGACATGTATACGGTACGTAAAACGAGCATGAGACACGGTCTGTTTACAGACGCCGTGACGAGGTTTACGAAAGGTCAAAGCCCACTCCAGAATGGTGCTGTCATGAACCTATTACTTAATTCTATTCTTGATACAGCTGGTGGTGAGCAGGCGAGTAATGTCTTTGACCAAAATCAAAGTCTCCCATCTGCGCAGGCCGTCAAAACTCAACCAGAATTTATCAATGAACGCCTTGGTCTTTCACTTGAGCCAAAGGCAATCGAAGCACTTCTTGGCAATGTGGAATTTCACGTCGCGACTGGTGAAGGTAGCGATTCTGAACGATGGATTACCGCACCATTTTGGCGAACGGACATCGAACTTGCAGAAGATATTGTCGAAGAAGTTGGCCGTTTGCATGGTTTTGATAAGTTACAGCTTGAATTACCCCAAAGAAGTATTGTACCTGCGCCAGTAAATATAGCTCTTCGCACGAAGAGTCGGGTACGTGCACAACTCGCCGCAGCAGGTGCAAATGAAGTGCTAAGTTATAGTTTCGTTCATGAAAACACGCTAAAAAAAGCTGGCCAAGACGCAACGCAAGCATTCAAACTTTCCAATGCCCTGAGCCCAGATCTTCAGTATTATCGCTTGAGTGTACTGCCGAGCTTGCTCGAGAAAGTGCATCCAAATATCAAAGCTGGTCATGGCGAATTTGCGCTGTTTGAATTCGGCAAGGCCCACCGCAAAGGTGATATGGACGATGAAGGTTTACCACGAGAGTATAACCGTTTGGCATTTGTGTATGCAGGGAAAAAACCAGATACGAATGACGTATATCATCCGCGTAGGTATGTTGATATGTTATTGCCACATATGACGTACGTACCACTTGATAGCTTTAACTCAGAACATGAGATATTTACCCAGCTCAGTAGTCCGTTTGAACCAAAACGCTCAGCAGTTGTGATGAATGGTGATAAATTTGTCGGTGTTGTTGGTGAGCTGCGAAGTAGTGTGCGCCACAACTTCAAACTGCCATCTGCAGTTGCAGGTTTTGAACTGTTTCTTTCAGCTCTTACTGGACAGACATCTCAACCATACCAGCCATTAAGCCGTTTCCCATCGATTTCGCAGGATATTTCTCTTAAAGTTGCAGCTGATGTACCACATGAAACATTGTTCGCTGTTGTACGTGATGCGTTTCAAGCCATTCAACCACCTCAGACATCTGCGAGCCTGAAAACAATTGGCGTGTATATCCCCGAAACAGGTGACAGTAAGACGATAACAATACGGTTGACAGTCGCAAGCTATGATACGACACTGACGGACAAAGCCGTTAGCATACTTATGGATGGTATTGCATCTGCTGCAGCAAGCGGGCTACAAGCTGAACGTATCTAAATAATCTCAATTAACCGCGTGCTATACGCGGTATACTTGGAATACGTATGCCACCACCGAATCAAGAGAATTCACTGAATCATCTATCGCACGCGTCTAGGCGAGGATTCTTTAAACAGGTAGGTACAGTAGGGCTAGTAGCTGCAGCTGCGGTAGCTGAAATCGCGTCAACAGCAGATACACTTACAACTATCGATACAGTAGCGACACAACTTTTCGTTGAACGTGAGAATATTCCACCATGGATTACGCAACATTCCGATGCAACAGACACATTAGGTTTTTATGTATCATTTAGTGGAACAGGTTTACCCGTTGCAGGTTATATGGGCAATTTGATTGGTGCCGATGTCAGTAAACACGGGCTTTCTGCGCTAGCGGTCAATGACGGTTCGCATATAAATATAGAAGGGGTGGCTGAGGAGCTCATACGACGTGCTCGGGGTCTACGTCCAGATATGGAGAAATTAAAATTCGTTTTCCATGGGTTAAGCTTTGGTGGAATTGAAGCACAGTTGGTTGCGAATTACTTAACTGAACATCACAGTGATAACGTTGAGGTTGTAGGGATAATGTATGAATCAACACCAAGTGGTCCAGAAGCTGTGAAGAAGCCACTCGGACAGTTCCTCGTTCGTTCACATCGTCCTGTCGGCAAGGTTATGCTATATGCGTCTAATATGTGGGGTATATTTGTCGAACAAGGGAGACGTGACGATAGTGCATGGTACGATATGATGAAATGTTCTGGCGATACATTTGCGAGCGTAATTCCTGACCAAGCGAAACTCATTGACAATCGATTTCCAGCACCGATAGCCCATGAGAAATCGATAAAACATTACATTGGCTCATTTGATGAGAGTGACCTGTATGTGGATACCGTATTGGCATACACAGAAATGAACAAAATTCTCGGCGGTGGCTTGGGTCGCCTCAGCCTAGCAGGGGCGGGACATGCGGGTGGTTGGGTAGCACAACAATATGGAGTGTACAGAAGCGCCTATGAGATTGCACTCACCGATATCATGAAACAAATTACAGCCTAGACATTGACAGAAAATGACAAGTGTAGTATAATAGTAATTATGGACATACACTCACTGAAAAAATGGAACAATGAAGCAAGTGAACTTGTTAAGCTTCAATATGTATACGCAGTCGTTGCGCTGGTTTCTTTAGTTGTTGCTGGTATTGTGACGCTACTGAATCGTGAAGCAGGTGCGTTTGTTTTGCAAATCACCACCGTCGCAACGGTTGCCTTTTTCGCTAATCTCGTTGTGTGGTCAATCATCAATACACTTTTTCCAGCACAGACACAAGCAATCGCTCGACCAAAGAACGCACGTAAGCGTTAATCGCGCTTCATAAGAGCTAATGCAGTTCGGGCCGGTACGTATACCTTAATCGTATCGGTCTTTTTTGTACTGTCACTCAAATAAGTAGTGGCATGGTCAATTCGACCCTGTCCACCGTACAGTGTGTCATCACTTGTGAGGACAACCTGGTATGAACCTGCCGGGACGGGTAATTCATAGTCAGCCTGAGAATCGCCAGGTGAGAAGTTGTAGACGAATATATAGTTATGACGATAAAAACTCAAAATCCGTTTTTCGGCGTCGTGGTGAATATACTCTACCTTAGCACTGTGTGGTAGCTCTCTTATAATTGCGAGCATGTCACGGTCAAATGCTGCTAACCATGCGTATTTTAGCGTTGTATCATCAACGAGGTGCCACTGGCGGCGCGCGTACTGAAATGACCAGTCGTTACCTTCTCGTGGGAAATCAATCCACTCTGGGTGGCCAAATTCGTTGCCCATGAAATTCAAATATCCACCACCATGAGTACTGGCGGTGATAAGCCGAATCATTTTGTGAAGCGCGATACCACGCTCAACGCGAATGTCTGAGTCATCGATGTGCATATGGTCATAGAGTGCCTCTCCAATTAGACGAAAAAGCAACGTCTGGTCGCCAACAAGTGCTTGGTCATGACTTTCGGCATAAGAGATGACCTTTTCTTCGGGCCGGTGAGTGGTGAGTTCGTGAATAAGTGTGCCGAGGTCCCAGTCTTCGTCCTTTTTTTCCTTCAGCAGCTTTATCCAGAGGTCAGGAATGCCCATGCTCAGACGGTAATCAAAGCCTTGACCGCTGTATGAAAGCTGTCCAGCAAGTCCAGGAAAACCACTCATTTCTTCAGCGATAGTGAGCGCATCTGGTCGCAGTTGGTGAATAAGCTGATTAGCCAAAGTAAGATAAGTGAGCGCATCAAGGTCAACATCATCGCCGTAATAATCATCATATGAAGTGAAGTCCTTCTTCAGTCCATGATGGGTATACAGCATACTCGTCACACCATCGAATCGAAAGCCATCGATATGGTAAGTATCGAGCCAGAAACGGCAGTTGCTCAGCAGGAAATGTGCGACGTTTGATTTGCCATAATCAAATACACGCGAATCCCATGCGCTATGCTGGCCACGTTCACCAGTATGAAAATACTGCGTAAGACTTCCATCGAAACGGCTCAGTCCCTCCACTTCGTTCTTGGCCGCATGCGAATGCACGAGGTCAAGAATGACGCGAAGCCCAAGGGAATGGGCAGTATCGACAAGTTCTTTGAGATCATCTGGAGTGCCAAATCGCGAGCTGGCTGCAAAAAAGTTCGCAACATGGTAACCAAAACTTCCATAGTATGGGTGTTCCTGAATTGCCATCAGCTGCACGGTATTGTAACCTGCTGCTTTAATGCGCGGCAGAACGTCCGTGGTGAACGAGTGGTATGACGCTACCTCTGGTTCTTCACTACTCATGCCAACATGCGCTTCGTAAATGAGAGGTGGTTCGACAATTTCAGTAGGGTTTGTATACTTCCAGTTATAGGCAGTTTTTGGTGCCCATACGACTGCATCAAATTCTTTCGTCAGCTCATCCTGAACAGCGTACGTGGTGTACGAAGGAAGACGGAAGCCATCGCCACCCGACCAGTACACGCGCAATTTGTAGTGTTCGCTGTGGTGCAGGGCGGTTGCAGGGAGGTGAATCTCCCACTCGCCGTGTGTAAGACGTTGGAGTTCGTATGCGGAATCCTCACTCCAATTGTTTGTCTCGCACAACAAAACTATTCGTTGAGCGTTCGGTGCCCATTCACGAAATACCCATCCGTCATTCTCAGTATGGAGGCCAAAATGAAGGTATCCAAGTGCGAAATCTTCCAGCTGTTGACCATCGAGTATTTCATTTGTCTTGCTAGCAATGTAGGCACCTCGCGACACAATAGTGTCGCGGTAAGGTGCAAGCCATGGGTCAAGATCGATGATAGTTTTCGACGAATGCATTAGTCTTATGGTATCACATACCACCGGTCAGCGACCAAGATAGAGCTGCTTTAATAACGCTGGTGTTGAACTTCGATGAAGGTATGGGCTGTGCCCTTGGCACCAGCACGACCGGTTCGGCCGATACGATGAATGTAATCTTCGTAGGTTGTTGGTGTATCGAAGTTGATAACGTGGCTGACATTTGGAATATCGAGGCCACGTGCAGCAACGTCAGTTGCAATTAGTACCTTGACACGATTTTCTTTGAAGTCCTGCAGAGCGCGTTGGCGCTGTGACTGGCTCTTGTTGCCGTGAATCGCTGCTGATGGAATACCGGCGCGTGTTAATGTGTCACTTAAACGTTGTACGCCGAATTTCGTTTCGCCGAAGACAAGTACCTTGTCGTATTCCTCTTTGGTCAAAAGATCAGAGAGAATTTCAACCTTGTGGGCTTTGTCTCGAGTTTCGATGACATTCTGTTCAACATGGTCACTGGTTTCTGAAGTTCGTACAGAAATAGTGATAGGGTCGTTTAAGAAGTCACGAACAATCAGCTCAATCTGTGGCGTAATAGTTGCCGAGAAAAAGAGCGTTTGACGTTCGCGCGGTAAGCTACCGACGATATGCTTAATATCTGGTAAGAATCCCATGTCGAGCATACGGTCAGCTTCGTCGAGGACGAGCGTATCGATATCGCGCAGTATCAGGTGGCCTTGACCGATAAGGTCTTTGAGGCGTCCTGGCGTGCCGATAACAACGTGTGGTCGGCGATGAAGCTCACGAATCTGTCGGCTCACATTCATACCACCTACGACAAGTGTAGAGTACAACTGCATAGACTGACTAAAGATACGGAACTCTTGCTCAATTTGCTGTGCAAGTTCTCGGGTTGGTGCAATAACGAGGACACTTGGTCGTGGACCATTCGTGCCTAGGTGTTGGATTATAGGTAGCAAAAATGCTGCCGTTTTGCCAGTTCCAGTGTTAGCAAGACCGATAACGTCGCGTCGTTCCAAGATATGAGGTATAGCCTGATCTTGGATAGGGCTTGGAACGGTATAGCCTTTTGCAGCGATGTTTCGCGCGAGAGGTGCTGTAAACGCAAAGTCATCAAAGACATGTTGCGCTTCGTACGGTTGTTCCTCGCTTGCTGTCACAGCTCGGTTAGTAAATTTTAACGGGTTGATATAGCGTTTACGATTACCGCCTGAGCTAGAACGCCGTTCTGGTCGTCGACCAGTATAGTTAGGGCGCGCTGGGCGCCGTGAAAAATTGGGCACGTGTAGTACCTTTCTTTTAGAGATAGTATTGATGCAAATGAAAAACGTTTAGAAAATTCGGTGAAAGCGCCGGAGGACGTAATCGTCCAAGAACAGGTTAGTGCGCTTTAAGCACAGAGATATCTAGCACTCATCGAATGCAATACAAGCATTATAGCACAAGTCTTTTAAAATGTCTAGTGGCTGTCACAACGGGGTATTTCCTGTATCATAGAAGGAATGAAACAGCTCGGAAAAGTTTTGGGGTATGCGCGCAATTTATGGCCGTATTACCTTGGTATCACAATCTTCTCAGTACTTATGAGTCTGACGGCGCTTGCGATGCCGTTTATTATCAAATCTGCAACTGATCTTGTTGTGGCGTCGCTCGAGTCTGGACACGCAGATATAAGTGGTGCACTGTGGCTGGCCGTTGCAATGTTTGCCGTTGATGTCGCAAACACAATTTTCACAAATGTTGGCGGCTATTTGGGCGATATGATGAGCGCAAAGCTGAGGAAGCAGTTGTCTGAACGCTACTATGAGCATCTTCTGAAATTGCCTCAGAGCTACTATGACCAAGAGTTGACAGGGACAATTATCAACCGGCTTAACCGAACTATCAGTGAAGTAACACAGTTTATCAACATGTTTGCTAACACGTTCTTTCAGATGTTCCTCACGATTATTCTGACACTCATCATTGTGTGGTTCTATAGTTGGGAACTGTCGCTTCTTCTCTTTATACTGTATCCAATTTTTATGTGGTTAACGACACTGACGAGCAAAAAGTGGCGCAAGTGGCAGGACGAGAAGAACGGCGAGACCGACATTGCGACTGGTCGGTTTGCTGAGGTGGTTGCTCAAATCCGTGTTGTTAAGAGCTTTATCCAGGAGGCGCTTGAGTATCGTCATTTTGAGCGTCATTTTCAGAATACCGTTGATATAACAGCCAAACAGTCACGATATTGGCACAATATGGACGTTGGAAGACGCCTGGTGCTCAATCTGTTGTTCTTGTTGGTATTCGGGTACTTGTTTGCTAGAACTGCCCAGGGAGCGTTTAGTATTGGTGAAATGGTGCTTCTGATTCAGCTTATTGCTATGGTTCGTCAGCCAATATTCGGTATGAGTTTCATTGTGGATAATACACAAAAAGCTATCACTGGCTCAGACGACTTCTTTAAGGTAATGGAACTGAAGCCAGCTGTCAGTGATAAATCACATGCACCTGAGCTTGTTGTGTCGAGTGGCAAGGTTGTATTCGATGATGTATCGTTCAGTTATTCAAAAGGTGAGCAAGTGCTGCATGATATCAGCTTTACAGTGAATCCAGGTGAAAAAATTGCCCTTGTTGGTGAGAGTGGCGAAGGAAAGACGACAATTACGAGTCTACTGCTGCGTCTATATGATGTCAGCTCAGGCAGTATTACGATTGACGGGACCACGATCTCGAAGGTTCGACAAACAAGTTTGCGTGAACACATTGCCGTTGTATTCCAAGACCCCGCGCTATTCAGTGGGACTATTCAGGAAAACATCGCGTATGCTAACCCGCATGCCACAAAGGATGAGATTGTTGCGGCGGCCAAAGCAGCAAATGCGTATGATTTTATAGAGAAACTTGAACATGGACTTGAAAGCCAGATAGGTGAACGTGGCTTGAAACTGAGCGGTGGCCAAAAACAGCGTATTGCAATTGCCCGGGCAATTCTGAAGAATGCACCAATCCTGATTCTGGACGAGGCTACCTCAAGCTTGGATAGTAAAGCTGAAAAGCAGGTCCAAGTGGCACTTGACCGTTTAATGAAAGGTCGTACCACCATTATCATTGCTCACCGGCTATCAACCATTGCCCATGTTGATACCATTGTCACAATCAGAAATGGCCGTGTCGATGAAATTGGTTCGCCAGCAAAACTTGCCAAGACAGATGGTATATACGCAGAGTTGCTTAAGTTGCAAACTGAGGATACGACGCAGAATAAGGAAAAGCTAAAAGCGTTCGAAATCGATGTCTAACAAATATCGTACGGCCCGGGCAATTATCGTACAGGACGGACAGGTACTTCTGTTTTTTCGTCGTCGGTTCGATAGGAAGAGCGAACGCGTTATTGAGTACTATAGTATTCCAGGCGGCGGAATCGACACTGACGAGAGCCCAGAAGAAGCAGTAGTTAGAGAGTTACGCGAAGAGATGGGTGTCGAAATTCGTCTTGAGAGGCCAATACCTCTGGCTCATGGTGTGGGAGAGCGTCACGAACATTTTATGTACTACGCGACAATTATCTCGGGTGAGCCGAGGCTCGCGGCTGACTCGGAAGAAGCAGCCAAAATGGCAGCTGGCAACGATGAGTACGAGGTGCGATGGGTGGCGGTCGACGGACTTGAGTCGCACATGATGCATTATTACAACAGCTATCTACCACTGATTGTGGCGGTAGCAAATGGCGAAATTCCGGCAGAGACTATAAAACTCGACGACAAGTCGGTATAATTAACAGCGAATTATTGAGGAGGGGACATGAGTACACCGAGAGGTCAACGGATTGGTATCTGGATTATTGCAATTGTCATGGCAATCGGCGCAGTCGGCGTGTATTTTGTGGCAATTTTAGCCAATAACAATGATCAAGCGGCATTAAGCCAATATGAGGAACAACAAACAGCCTGTCCAAGTGGTCAGGTGACGGACAAAACAATATCACCTGCGCCAAGTGTGCCTGCAATCGAGGCTGTACCTGCTGGCGTCAGTGAAGTAACAACCAAGGATATTACTGTTGGCAGTGGCCAAACAGTCGTTGCCGGTGATTGCGTTGAGATTCTCTACCATGGGGTACTCGCAATGACCGGTGTCGCATTTGCTGGCGGCGATAACTATGCAGATGGCGTACCATATCGTTCATCGACAACAGGTTTCGTCGAAGGATTTGGTGAGGGTCTGGTCGGGATGAAAGTTGGCGGCGAACGTCTGGTATATATTCCAAGCGCGAAGGCGTACGCTGATCAATCGAATGGTGAAATTCCAGCAAATTCAGACCTAATTTTCGCGATACGATTAGTCGGTATATACTAAATAATACAACATATAGCGTATTGAAAGGTTTTAGAAACGCTATATAATGGGTACTAGCATAAACACAATCACTAACAATGTCGGAGGGGCTATGTCAAAGAAAATTACAATTTACACGAGGACACAATGTGCATACTGCGCAATGGTGAAGCGATATCTCGATATGAAAGACAAGTCGTATGACATTATCAATCTCGACGACAACCCAGCTGTTGAAGCAGAAGTGGTTGCAAAGAGCGGAGCTCGAACAGTTCCAGTCGTGATGGTGACTGATGAAAGTGGCAAGGAAACTATTGCAAGTATTGGCTGGAACCCAGGTGCGTTAGCGGCAGCAATTTCGTAAAAAATACAGAAAGAAGCATATGCAAAGTGACGAAACACGGCATGATATTGTAATGATTGGTGCTGGGCCAAGTGCTCTATGCGCGGCGGTCTATACAACTCGCGAAGATATCGATACAGTCTTGATTGAAAAAGGCGTTATTGGTGGGCTTGCGGCGATTACTGACTGGGTGGACAATTATCCAGGCTTCTCAAAAGGTGTTTCTGGACTTGAATTGGCCGGTGAGCTACAGGCGCAAGCTGAACGTTTTGGCGCTGATATTCGTTTTGGGGAAGTTACGAAGATTGTTGATGAGGGTGAGGTAAAACGGATTGAAACAACAGATGGTACACTCTATGGCAAGGCAGTCTTGATTGCTACGGGGAGTGATTATAAAAAACTTGGGATTCCCGGTGAAGCTGAATATTATGGACGAGGCGTACATTACTGCGCGACGTGTGATGGTGCGTTTTACCGTGACCGCAAATTGGCTGTCGTCGGTGGCGGTAACTCGGCAGTTCAAGAAGCATTGTTTTTGACTCGATTTGCGTCCCATATTGACTTGTTGGTCCGTTCAAAACTTCGCGCCAGTGATGTGTTGCAGCATGAACTTGATAAAGCAGTTGCAGCAGGAAAGATAACAGTTCATCTTGAAACAGTACCAGAAGAAATTCTTGCTTCCGATGGCAAGTTAGTTGACAGTGTTCGAGGCAAAAAAGCTGGAGAAGACATTGTCTTTACGGTTGACGCGGTATTCGTCTTTATTGGTCTATTGCCAAATACAGGTTTTCTCGCTGATTCACCAGTTAAGCTCGATGAAATCGGTATGATTACAACAGACACAAATATGATGACGTCAATGCAAGGTGTATTTGCCAGTGGCGATGTCCGCTCAGGTGCAACAGCTCAAATTGCCAGCGCGGTAGGTGAGGGTGCTACGGCAGCACTTAAAATGCGTCAGTATCTCGAAGAGCTTGAGCGTCAACGATAGATATTATTTACTGTTGGTTTTAGAAAATTTCAAGAATTTTTCCGGATTGTCTGTCATGATGGCGTCAACGCCTGCTACTTCAAGTTTCTTTGCTGCAGCCACTCGGTCAACCGTATATGCGTAGACGAGTAAGTCAAGCTTATGGGCTGCTTCTATAACGACAGAGTTGACATAGAGGCGGTGAAGGCCAATAGCACTAAGCTGGAGCGAAGGGTGCCAGGCGAGGAAGCTTAACGGGTTGTGTCGGTGGATGAGTGCGAGGTTTGCATGAGGAGCGTTCTTTCTCAGTTCTGATAGCACACGTGGGCTCTCAGAGCTAAATAACACCATTTCCCAGTCAGATGTACGGCGTAGAAATGGCTGAATTTGCGCTAGCAGAGGAAGTACTGCTGCACGCTCTGCGATTTCGATTTGAATATAGATTGTCCCGAGGATTGCTTTTAGCGCCTCATCAAGCGTCACGATAGGTTGTCGACTACCAGCGGTATGACGACGCAGTTCTTTTAGGCTAAGTTTACGGAAATGCGGTTGTCGCCGATCATTCTGAAGATGAGCATAGCGCGCAAGAACAAGATGATTATCTCGAGTGAGTCGAATTGCAAATGTTACGATATCTGCACCTGATTGTGCAGCCGCCTTTAGGCCGGGGAGGTTGTGATATTTCGACGTATCTGAGACGCCGTGACGTGCGATTATCAACATACTGCGATTGTATCACGCTATGCGATATGATGTCTGAAGAACCGCTCCAGCTGTGCTATGAGCTGTGGGTCCCGTGTTTCGAGGGCAATTTCTCGAGTACCCAGCCATATGCCACCATTCGCGAAGTTATGAGAGCCAGTTATGGCAACTTTCTCACCGGTTGTTAACTCGAAAAGTATGAATTTACTATGGAGATAGTTGTCTCGGGTATAGTTGGTCACATGTCCGCTGAAATATGATGCTAAACGAATAAACACGGCATTCATTGAATCAGCTTTATTCCACGGGTTAAAATATAATTTTGAGTCGACCTTTTTCAGTAGTCGACCTAATTTTCCGGTGGGGCAATACTGCGATACATACGTGACACGTTTCGACTGCGTGATAAGACGACATGCTCTACGATACACAATGGAGTCTCCCAGGAAGCCACCGTCAACCAGTACGCGATTTATTTCATCGCCAAACGAGTAACTTCGGTAGGCATGCCCTGCTTTGTCGGCGGCGAGTATTCTGGTCTGTTCTTGTAGTAGTCTATTCGCGATAGTGGCATCGGTGGTTTTAATCATGAAATCGGTGTGCGAAAAACCAACCTTATACAGATTGATGCCGCCGAAACTATATACAACGTCATCGATTACTAGCCATTTACTATGTGTGCGACCGGTGATAAGTGTGCTGGCATAGTTTCCGAGCCAGTTGAAGTGGACGCCGTGTTTTGCGAGATGGCGTCGTATATTCATGACTGCTCGGATTTCTTCATTGAATTGTGATGAAAGATGGAAGTGTCCGCTAAGTTCAGTATAGGTAAATGTATCAGCGGCCATTTCAACCGGAATACCTCTCTTTGCAGCTTGCTCGATAGCAGTAAAGAATGGTTCGGTTGTGCTGTCGCGGTCAAGTATCATAGTGAGTACAAAGATTCGCTTCTCGGCTGTATTGATTGCTGCTATTGCATCAGCAAGAAATGCCTTAGGCTCAAGCAATGTGAAGGTAGAAGTCATGAGACAAGTATAGCGTATATGGCGTAAATCAAGAGTGAGGAGTCACAAAAAACTCGCCGCGTTCTGTTACGATACGCGGCGAGTTTTTTTACTTGATACTATTGGATTAGTGAATCAATCCGACGATAAGAAGGGCGATGATGTTCGCGACCTTGATAAGTGGGTTGATAGCTGGGCCAGTAGTGTCCTTGTATGGGTCACCAACAGTGTCACCAGTGACAGCTGCTTTGTGAGCCTCAGAACCTTTACCGCCAAATGCACCGTCTTCGATGTATTTCTTTGCGTTGTCCCATGCGCCACCACCGGTAGTCATGCTGATTGCCATAAATAGGCCAGCCAAGATGATACCTATTAAGAGGCCACCGAGGGCAACTTTACCGAGGAGGAAACCAACGAGGAGCACACCGACGACAGGGATAAGGGCAGGGATAATCATTTCCTTGATTGCGGCTTTCGTCACAATGTCGATTGCGCGGCCGTATTCAGGCTTTGCTTTGCCACTCATGATACCTTTGATTTCGCGGAACTGACGACGAACTTCTTCGACGACAGTACCTGCAGCCCGACCGACTGAACGGAGGGTAAGAGCAGCGAAAATGTATACCATTGCGACACCGAGTAGGAGTCCGGCAAGAACCTTAGGATCAGAAAGGTTAAATACGACGCCACCTGTTTCTTCTGCGTAACTCGAGAAGAGGACGAGTGCAGCCAATCCGGCGCTTGCGAT
This sequence comes from uncultured Candidatus Saccharibacteria bacterium, assembly GCA_964536265.1. Lineage (GTDB taxonomy): Bacteria > Patescibacteriota > Saccharimonadia > Saccharimonadales > Saccharimonadaceae > JAPUDS01. The sequence continues at coordinate 40,380 of CAZHVV010000007.1, forward strand.
TGCATAGCCTTTTGTGACGGCTTTTGTCGTATTTCCGACTGCATCAAGTGAGTCAGTAATCTTTCTGACGCTTGCAGGTTGTTTGCTCATTTCAGCTATACCACCAGCGTTGTCAGTGATTGGGCCAAATGAATCTATGGAGACAATGATGCCTGCGACTGAAAGCATAGCGACTGATGCGATTGCAACACCGAAGATGCCTGCAAGCGCGAAGCTGCCAAGGATACCGGCAACAATAATCAAAGCTGGCAATAAGGTTGATTCGAGACCAACTGAAAGGCCGGAAATGATATTCGTGCCATGACCTGAGTCAGAAGCCTCTGCAATCGCCTTGACTGGGCGATAATCCTTTGACGTGTAGTAATCAGTAACAAGGACCATGAGTCCAGTAACGGCAAGACCGATGAGTGCGGTGAAGTAGAGCTTCAAGCCCTCTTCACTGCCACCGTACATGGCATTGATAACAAAGTAGAAGCTGACTGCTGCTAAGACAAGCGAGGCAATCATACCCTTGTAGAGCGCGCCCATGATAGACTTCTTTTTACCGAGTCTAACGAAGAATGTACCAGCGATAGATGCAAGGATTGAAACGCCACCGAGAATTAATGGTAGCTCAACAGAACCGACGCCTGTTTTTGTTGCAATAGCGCCAAGCAATAGACCCGCACTGAGGGTCACTGCATAGGTTTCAAACAAGTCAGCTGCCATACCGGCACAGTCGCCGACGTTGTCACCGACGAGGTCGGCAATGACACCTGGGTTGCGTGGATCATCCTCAGGGATGTTTGCTTCAACTTTACCCACGAGGTCAGTACCAACATCAGCTGCTTTCGTGTAGATACCACCACCAAGACGAGCAAAGATTGACACCAAACTGGCGCCGAAACTTAGTCCGATGAGCGCATCAACGTTATGGTCAGTTAAATAGTAAATACCTGCAACAGCCAAAAGGCCGAGCGTTGTAACTAACAGACCAGTCACTGAGCCAGCCTTGAAGGCGATGTCGAGTGCTTGTCCGAGACCCTTTTTCGCGGCTGCCGCAGTACGTGCGTTTGCGCGTACAGCAACGTTCATGCCGATATAACCAGTGATTGCCGAAGCAAATCCACCGACCAAGAAGGCCCCTGCGCTTACCCAACCGAGGGTGAAGCCCATGATAACAGCCAAAATGGCTGCGACGATTGCGACGGCTTTATATTGACGATTCAAGAATGCCGCCGAGCCCTCTTGAATAGCCTTGGAAATGCTGATCATTTCCTTGTCGCCCTGTGGTTTCTTAAGCAGCCAATATACAAGGTATGCACTGTATATGGTCGCCAAGACTACAGGTACGAAAATGAGTAGGTTGGTAATTAGTGTTGACATAATGAAGAATTATAACAGAGAGAAATGTGTTTGCAAAATTTGGTAGTCTGGCAACTAAAGTCAATCAAGAGTGGCCACTTGCTCACGGAAGTGTGTGGAGCCTAAAAAATACAGTCAAGCGTTACGAGAGTTTCTTCAACCGGGCACGGATTTTGCTGCGAGCGTGGTTTGTGAGTACGAATTCTAACCAATCAAGTTTTGGTTTGGCATTTTGTTTGGTAATAATTTCGATACGATCTCCATGCTGCAGGCGCGAATCAAACGAACGCATAACACCGTTGATTAAGAAGCCCGCCGTATGATCGCCAATGTCACTATGGATACGATACGCGTAGTCAAGAGGGAACGAGCCTTCTGGTAAATCGTAGATATCTCCTTTTGGCGAAAATACAAAGATTCGATTTCCAAAGAGGTCAATTTTTAGTGCCTCAATATCAACTTCCTCACCAGCGCTGAGTGCCACCGCAACTTCTTGGAGTTCAACAATCCAGGCAAGGTCTGCTGGCATAGCGGCAATTTGCCTCTTGCTGTAGGCATCGGCAAGTTTTTGTTCATTGTAATGAAAACTTGCGGCAAGTCCGCGTTCTGCATAGTCATGCATCTGTTCGGTGCGGATTTGGAATTCGACAATCTCACCGTCAGGAGTAACGACTGTCGTATGTAAACTTTGGTAGCCATTTGGTTTCGGCCGGGCAATATAATCCTTGATTCGTTCGACCATCGGGTCATACATGCCATGCAGTAGACCAAGTACAAGGTAACAAGAGTCAATATCATCCACAATTATACGTAGGGCGATAAGGTCGTAAATATTATCAATATCGGGGACTTTCTTCAGCTTTTTATACAGGCTGTAGATGCTTTTCACCCTGCCATCCATGATGTACGGCATCTTTTCTGCTCGTAATTTTGCGTTAACTGCCTTCCTCACTTTCGAGAGACGTCTATGGCTTTTGCCAAGTCGGTCACGCATTTGTTGGCGTAATGTTTCATATGTCTTTGGCTGCAGATAGCTGAAACTGAGCTCCTCGAGCTCAACACGCACACGCCCCATATTGAGTCGGTCCGCGATAGGGGCAAAAACTTCAAGAGTCTCGCGAGAGATTTTTCGCTGCTTGTCGTCGGGCATAAAACCAAGTGTGCGCATATTGTGGAGGCGGTCCGCCAGCTTTATGATGATTACCCGAATGTCTTGTCCAACTGCGATGAGAAGTTTTGTGAGGTTATCTTTCGTAGCTGGCAGGTAACTTGAGAGGTCACGCATGCCAGAACGTGCTTTTGACACTTTACTGACGCCATCGACTAAAAACGCAACATCCCGACCAAACAGTGATTCAATGTCATCGGTGGTAAGACTTGTATCTTCGAGTGTGTCATGCAGAACACCTGCTAGAACGGTGTCGATATCCATACCCCAATCGACAAGGATTGCCCCGACCGACAGAGGATGTGTAATATATGGTTCGCCACTTCGGCGTTTTTGTCCTTCGTGATTTTCAGTAGCAAAGTCAATTGCGCTTGAGAGTTCGGCGAGTTGAGTCTCATCGTATTGAACCTGAGCCAGTTTAAGCAACTCGCGTTTTTTCATACTGTTTATTATACCGTGTTTACTGCTGTATAATGAACTTCAGAACAAGCTAATGCTAAAGAAGGGCACGAAGATGAAAAAGATTGCTATCAATGGGTTTGGCCGAATTGGTCGGAACGCGTTTAAGATTGCCTTTGGCCGTCAAGATGTTGAAGTCGTTGCTATAAATGACCTAACTGACACCAAAACATTGGCTCATTTGTTAAAGCATGATTCAATGTATGGCGAATATCAGCATGGTGTCAGCTATGACGATAGCTCTATCACGGTGAATGGCAAGCAAATTCGTGTTTTTGCTGAAACTGATCCGGCAAAATTGCCATGGGGTGAACTGGGAATTGACGTTGTTATTGAGTCAACTGGATTCTTTGTTGACCCAGCAAAGGCACGAGCGCATATTGATCCAGCTGGCGCCAAGAAAGTTGTGATTTCAGCTCCAGCCAAGGGTGACGGTGCTGATACTATTGTGCTCGGCGTGAATGATGACAAGTTGAGTGAGGGTGCGAGCGATATCATCAGCAACGCATCATGTACGACGAACTGCATCTCGCCAGTTATGAGCGTACTTGAAAATAACTTTGGTGTCGAAAAAGCTATGATGACAACTATCCACAGTTATACATCGAGCCAGAAACTTCTCGATGCGCCAGCGAAAGATCTTCGTGAAGCGCGAGCAGCAGCTGAAAATATTGTTCCAACATCAACTGGTGCCTCAATTGCTACGACACTTGTTATTCCATCGCTCAAAGATAAATTTGGCGGATTAAGCGTACGTGTTCCAACTCCAGTTGTAAGCTTGAGTGATATCACATTTGTATCAAAACGTCCTGTAACAGTTGAAGAGGTGAATCGGGTATTCAAAGAAGCGGCTGCACAGCCATACTACCAGGGCATTTTGGCTGTTACTGAAGAAGAACTAGTCAGCTCAGACTTTAAAGGCAACTCGCATTCAGCCATTGTCGACCTACCACTCACTGCTGTTATAGATGGTACGCTCGTGAAGGTTGTCGCTTGGTATGACAATGAGTGGGGTTATTCGAATCGTCTCGTTGAGCTCTCGGCCGATGTGGCGAAGAGCATAGGGGTATAGATATGAAGCTATTCCTAGGTTCAGATCACAATGGATTTCATCTCAAGGAAAAAGTGTTTGCGTATTTGAGCAAGCGTGGCTATGACGTTCAAGATGTTGGTGACAGTGAAATGAAGCCCGACGATGATTTTCCTGAGTTTGCACAAGCTGCCAGTATAAAAGTCCTAGGCGAAGATGATGGACGAGCAATATTGCTATGTGGTGGTGGTCAAGGAATGGCAATGGCCGCAAACCGATTTCGCGGTATTCGAGCAAGTGTTATTTGGGATCAACACGAAGCAAAAATGACACGAAATGACAACGACAGCAATGTCCTTTGTTTGCCAGCGCGCGTGCTCGAAAATGATGATGCCGAGTGGCAGGCTATACTTGATACGTGGCTCGAAACGCCGTTTGCTGGAGCAGTACGATTCGTACGCCGAAATCGTCAACTCGATGAACTCTCCTAGGGAAAATCTAACGAAAAAGAAAGTGATATAGTAAGAATATGGTACAAAAGAAATCGACAAACGCAGAGGCACCAATAAAACTTACCGCTCATGGACTGCTAGGATCTATATCGTACTGGGGGACAGCAGCTCGTCTGCTTCTCGTCAATATTTTAGTTGTGACAGCGTTTGTTATAAATATTTCCGCATATTCAACATGGGAATTCATGACAACCGAGACATTTTTCTTGATTTACGGTTTAGCGACATTACTGCTTCTTGACCTCGGGTATGTTATTGTGGCACGTTCTCTCAAGCTGGGTCACGTATTTGACCGATGGGTTGTTATGATGTCAGACCTTGTTATTGCCGGTTTCTTTGTAGCCCCAAGTTTCCTTAGCAGTAGCGCTGACGGTAACAAACTACGCGTCATGAGCCTGATAGTCGTTCTTCTGGTTCTTGCAGTGCGCATACTCCTTGGTCTGTTGTTTGCAAAAAGGAAGCGCTAGACCAAAATGGCTCAGATTTGTCCGACTGTTATGCCGACCATTGATGATCCTCATGCCTTTAGGGGCTTGATGGAGCGTGTCGGTGTATTGGCGCCACGTATCCAAATTGACCTTATGGACGGTGTTTTCGCACCGCATCGTAACATCGAGCCGAGTGCAGTATGGTGGCCAGACGGAACTGAAGCCGATATACATGTTATGTATAAGCATCCTGCTAGTATTGTTGATACACTAATTGCCCTACACCCTCACATGATAATTTTGCACGTAGAAGCAGATGACGATATCCTGAGCCTCATGGGAAAAATCAAAAGCGCAGGGATATTGGCTGGTGTCGCGTTATTGACCGGCACAGCAGTTGAATCGGTCCGTCCATTCATTGAGCAAGCTGACCACGTGTTATTGTTCGCGGGCCAACTAGGTGTGCATGCAAGCGCTAACCTCGCGACACTTGATAAAGTTGCTGCAGTTCGTGCTATTCACCCGTCAATGGAAATTGGCTGGGATGGTGGAGCAAATGAGACCGATGCGATGCTTCTGAAAAATGGTGGAATAGACGTGATTAACGTCGGCGGATACTTGGAGAGAGCTGAAAATCCCAAGGCAGTGTACGAACAGCTTGTAGAACTCGTTCGCTGAGCTATGGTCAAGACGCTTGTGCTACAATAAGTGTAAATGAGTGGGCAGAAAACGTTACGGCAACTCGATGAAATGGCGAACACAATTCGTCAAGATATTATTCATATGCTTGAAGCGGCCGGTAGTGGCCATAGCGCCGGTCCACTTGGTATGGCGGATATTATGACGGCGTTGTATTTCCGCGTGCTGAAACATGACCCAAGTAAGCCAGATTGGGAAGAACGTGACCGGTTAGTACTAAGCAATGGGCATACAGTGCCAGTTGTCTATGCGTGTTTGGCTCGAAGTGGCTATTTTCCTGTTGATGAACTCTTGACGCTACGCAAATTCGGTTCTCGCCTACAGGGCCATCCTGAACGTCAGCGTTTACCTGGACTTGAAACAACAAGCGGGCCATTAGGCTCTGGCTTAAGCCAAGCTTCTGGTATGGCATATACGCTGAAAAATATTAATATGGCTACCGAACAATGGGTCTATGTGATGATGGGGGATGGTGAACTCGACGAAGGAAATGTGTGGGAAGCCGCCATGTTTGCTGGCAAATACAAACTTCACAACCTTGTTGCAATTATTGACCGCAATAATATCCAGATAGATGGCAATACTGAAAGCGTCATGCCGCTGGAAGATTTACGCGGCAAGTGGGAAAGCTTTGGCTGGCACGTGCAGGAAGTCGATGGCCATAATATAGAAAGTATCATTGATGCCTTTTCGATGGCGCGAGCGATTGTAGAGAAACCAAGTGTCATAATTGCGCATACTATCCCGGGTAAGGGCGTTGATTTTATGGAATACGATTATCGTTGGCATGGTATGCCGCCAAATAATGAACAAGCGAAAGAAGCCCTTCGAAAACTACGTACGCTGGGTGGAAAAATACGGAGCGAGCATGAATAATATGCATTTGACAGAGAAGCTGCATCAGCCAGATATTGCCACTGAGCCAATTCGTAAAGGGTTTGGTCGTGGATTGAAAATGGCAGGTGAGGCTGATGAGCGAGTTATTGCCTTGTGTGCTGACTTGACTGAATCTACGCAGATGCATGTGTTTAAAGAAGCTTTTCCGGAGCGGTTCGTAGAAGTTGGTGTGGCTGAGCAAAATCTTGTGACGGTTGCAGCTGGTATGGCAGCTATGGGTAAAATTCCATTTGCGAGTAGTTATGCCGCGTTCAATCCAGGACGCAATTGGGAACAGATTCGGACAACAATATGTTTGAATGACCGACCCGTGAAAATTGTGGGGTCTCACGCTGGTGTGTCGGTTGGCCCTGATGGTGCAACTCACCAGATGTTGGAAGACATTGCACTTATGCGAGTGTTGCCAAATATGGTTGTTGTTGTACCAGGAGATAGTATAGAAGCCGAAAAGGCGACACTGGCAATAGCTGCAACAGAGCAGCCTACATATATACGACTAGCGCGTGAAGCGACACCGGTATTCACGACAGCATTGACGCCGTTTGAGATTGGCAAAGCCTATGTGCTGCGTGAAGGTACAGATGTGACACTACTTGGAACTGGCACTATGACATATGAATGTTTAGTTGCGGCAGAGAGGTTGGAACACGACGGAGTAAGCGTTGAGGTTGTGCATGTACCAACTATCAAACCGCTTGATGAGGAGACAATTTTAGCTAGCCTACGTAAAACTGGTCGAGGCATTACCGTTGAAGAAGGTCAGGCTGCTGCTGGTTTTGGTGGCGCGGTCGCTGAACTACTTACAGAGCACATGCCAACACCGCTTCGGCGCATGGGTATGCAAGACCGCTTTGGCGAGTCTGGCAAGGCTGACGAGTTACTCGAAGCATTTGGTTTGAACGCAAAGCATATTGCATTGAACGTACATGATTTCATAACCCACAACCCACAGTATCATCGGCAATAGAACAGACCAATTTGAACCGTATGATACAATAAAGCTAGCGTTTATAACAGAGTAGGGGGGCAAGGTGGCACTTGGTATAAAACAGATACGAGACAATTGTGTTCGAGCACGGCATCTCATGCAGCGTTCTCGCCAACAACAGTTTGCTGTTGGGGCGTTTAATATCGACAATCAAGAAACGTTGATTGCGGTGGCACGTGCGGCTCAGAAACTGAACTCACCAGTACTTGTCGAGGTAAGCGATGGAGAAGTCAAAGCCATGGGGCTTGAAAATATTCGTGATCTTGTCGACAACTACCGTGACGAATATGGTATTGAAATGTATCTTAACCTTGATCATAGCCCTACCGTCGAAGACTGCAAGCGAGCGATTGATGCTGGCTTTGAGTTTATTCATATTGATATTTCCCAGGCAAATCATGATGCGAGCGAAGAAGAAATCATAGAGAAAACCAAGGAAGTTGTTGAGTATGCACGTTTTACAGGGGCACTCGTTGAAAGCGAGCCGCATTATTTTGGCGGTAGCAGTAATGTTCACGAAGAATCTATTGACTACGAAGAAATCAAAAAGACATTCTCAACACCCGAGGGCGCAAAAACATTTGTCGATGCGACAGGTATCGACACTTTTGCAGCAGCCATTGGTAATCTGCATGGCAAATACCCTGTACCAAAGGAGCTCGATATCGATCTCCTCACTCAGATACGAGGCGTTATAGACTGTCAAATAAGCCTGCATGGTGGGTCTGGCACACCACTCCATTATTTCGAAGAAGCGGCGAAGATTGGCGTGAGTAAAATCAATATCAACAGCGATATGCGCTATGCATTTCGAACGACACTTGAAGAAGCACTCAAAGAAGACCCCGATGAATTTGCTGTCGTGAAGCTGATGGACCAGGTGAAAGATGCTGTGCAACTGGTTGTTGAAGAGAAAATTCAAGCATTTGGGAGCGCTGGGAAGGCGGTTCGATGAGCTCGATTCCCCGAATAACCTGCATAGGGAAAGCGGCGCAAGACGTCTTTTTGCGGGATGATGAATTTGATCCAAAAGTTGAAGGAAAAGTCGCGTATACTCACTTGCCGCTTGGTGCGAAGTTAGATATATCGGAATTATTTTTCGCGACAGGTGGCAATGCGACCAATGTTGCGACGACGTTTGCTCGTCAAGGCTTTGAATCGAAATACGTGTGGGCACTAGGGGAAGACCCGGCGTCGCATGCCGTGCTCGCCGACCTCGATAATGAAGGCGTGGATACATCGTCGGTTGTACAGTCGGAGCATTTTACGTCGAGCTATTCCACAGTATTGTTAGCACCATCTGGCGAGCGAACAATTTTGAATTACCACGGAATTATGCCGACAGTTGCTGACATTGAGCGTCAACTCGAAAAGCTAAAGCCTGCTGATTGGGTCTACCCAACTTCCGTTGGTTCAATTGAAATGCTCGAGACAATCATCTCATGGGCAAAGAAAAACGGCAGCAAAGTCATGTTGAATCCTGCTGGGAGTGAGTTGACCGATCCGAAACGGCTTCGAACACTGCTTGATAGTGTCGATGTACTCTGTTTAAACAAAGAGGAGATTCAGCTCCTGGTTGAGGGCCATGACAGTGAAACGTTAGTAAGACACGGTTTGCATTACTGCCCAGTTGTCATCGTTTCAGATGGACCAAATGGGGTCTGTGCCTCAGATGGAACAACAATCGTTTCGGCAAATATGTATGAAGACGTGCCAGTGATTGACAGAACAGGAGCGGGTGATGCGTTTGCTAGCGGGTTCCTGAGCCAATGGGCTCAGGGTATTTCACTGAAGGAATCTATACTATTTGCTAGTGCGAACGCAACCAGCGTAGTTGAGTATATCGGGGCAAAAAAAGGCATTTTACATAAAGGTGTGAAATTGCATGATATGCCAATGCAAGAAAAGGCGGTGTAGCGCGTGGCAAAGATTTTACGAGATTTATTGGATGCGGAGGAGCCTCTCTTTTCACTGGCGCTTCGTCAGTTAGAGGTTGCGAGTGGTGAACATGGACGAGATGTCCGTTTGGTTGGTGAAATTGCTGAGAAAATGCGCGCAGCAACTACAGCACTTGGTCTTGACCCCGATGATACTACGGGCGCTGAGCTATATGCGGCGCAGCTTGCTCGTATAGTAAGGGATAACAAAAGACTTGCAAAACGTGTTGGCGGAACCGACCCAGATGATGTTGATGAAATGTTGCCACTGATGGTAAAAGCGGTAAAAAAATTGCCAATCTCGTTTGATTGTTGGGTAATTCGTCGTTCGGTTGCGAAGAAAATGCTACGGGCGATGCCACCAAGGAACCTTATGAAACAGCTTGGTCATCGTTCGGTAGATAGTATGTTGAAGCACGAGCCGATTGATGAGCTATATGTTGCGTTACGCTTTTCTGAGGGTGAAGAGTGGTTGCGTGGGTATAATAAATTACTTGCACAGCTGACGCCAAGCGATTTTGAAACTCGCCCAATCTCGTTTGTGACTATGGACCATGGCAAATATGTCGAACTTGCTTCGTCATTTGTGAAGAAGAAACGACATAACGTGACTCACATGAAAGAACTCGGAACAATCGTCATTGTTCCGACGAAAGAGAAGCACATTCGTGGGTTAACACTCATGACACTGCCGCTGCTCCTTCATTACATTAACGAAGTTCGTCTGTATTCTGCCTTTTTCAAACTGAAACAGGTGAGCCCAAACTTTGGTGAAATTATCGTTGAGACACTCAATGCCGACCCGGCAAGCGCGTCGCAAATGGCAGGTCAATTCGTTCATTGGCGTGTCATTCAGCGTTACTTCGGAAAAATTGATGCAGCTCGAGAACATCCAGAGGTATTTGAACCTCATCTGCAGCCTGAGGATTTACACTGGCGCAAAGCAGAGGAAATGGTGACAATGATTGACCCGGACATGAAGTTTTGGCATGGCTTAGACTATGTCGGGAAGATTATTGATAGTAAACCACTTACATTCAATTTGATGGATGTTAGTTTGAGCTATGCAAATGCAGTGCCGTATCGCGAAGCCTACAGCTATCATTTTCGAGAAAGTTTATGGAATGAAATATTTACACGATACATGGGAGCACAGTCGCTTGAACGACAGATTTTGTATCAGCTTGACAATGATATGGTTGCACCTGAGTCATTGATTGTTTGATTTGAGGTTTCAATATGTGTGATCAAACCAACGGCTTCTTCGACATCGTCAGTTATATAGTACAGTTGTTCGTCACCTTGAGATATTAATCCACCCTCTAACATATGCTTACGGATGAAGCTGTCCATGTCGTTCCAAAAATCGCTACCAAACAATACGATTCGAATTTGTGGCATTTTGTGGGTTTGTATAAGCGTGATAAGTTCGAATAACTCGTCCATCGTACCGAATCCACCAGGGAAATACACATATGCATGTGCAAAGAACGTCATCATCACTTTCCGCGTAAAGAAGTAGTGAAAACCGAGACTCTCTGTGATGTATGGGTTCAAATGCTGCTCGTGTGGCAGTTGGATATTGAACCCTATTGACACTCCGCCAGCATCGAATGCTCCCTGGTTGCTTGCGCTCATAATACCCCCACCGCCACCAGTGACAATTGCAAAATCTTCTTTTGCAAGTGCAAAAGCTATATCGTAGGCAGCTTTGCGATACACTTCACCACTTTCGGTAGTGCGCGCCGAACCGAACATCGTGACCCGCTTTGGGTATTTTTCGAATATCTTAAATGCTTCAACGAACCTATCGACATTGACGCCTAGGAT
>CAZHVV010000008.1:0-29008 GCA_964536265.1 uncultured Candidatus Saccharibacteria bacterium
AACGAAGGTTTAGAAGGTAAATAAGCCGGCGTGTTATGGCGCTTCGTATGACAAAATGGTGAAAAGGTTGAGCTGATTCTTCTTGTTGAGGAACGGTACATGACTGAGCGTGACGACATATCTCTCGTCTACGACGAAGACGACAAAATCCGTCTCGGTATCCTTATCAACCCTATCCGCACCACAAATAACAAGGCAAGTGGGTATATATTTGTCATAGAAGACATCACGAAAGAAAAAAGCCTCGAAGAAGAGCGTGACGAATTCATCTCTGTTATCAGCCACGAACTTCGCACACCAATCACCATTAGCGAAGGCTCAATTAGTAACGCGCAGCTTCTGCTTGAGCGTGGAGCAAGCAACGATATTCTAAAGACGACATTCGAAGAGGCTCATGAACAAGTCGTATTCCTCGCAACCATGGTCAATGACATAGGTACGTTGTCGCGTGCTGAGAGGGGTGTCGGAGACGCGCACGAAGAGATTGACGTTGATGACCTATCTCATGACTTATACACCAAATACGCCCCGCGTGCTGAGGCAAAGAAGCTTCACTTTAATCTCGACATTGTCGGACACGTTGGTATGGTTGTCTCGAGTCGTTTGTACCTCGAAGAGATGCTACAGAACTTTATCACTAACTCTATAAAATACACGCAAGAGGGCACAATAACCCTGCGTATCAAACGAACCAAAGATGGTGTGTATTTCGGTGTCAAAGACACGGGTATAGGTATTGGGAAAACAGACCTCAAGCATATATTCGAGAAGTTCTATCGCTCAGAAGACTATAGAACGCGCGAAACGAGTGGTACGGGACTAGGGTTGTACGTCGTGCAGAAACTCGCTCACAAGCTCAAAGTGCACGTCGACGTCGAATCACGTCTCAACCACGGGTCAACTTTTAGCTTCGTCTTGCCTTCAGGACGGACAAATCGTTAATCGCCTCTTGTAGATGAATGCCTGTCAGAGACAGAGCGAATGTATCGCAAAACTCTTCTTCAGCCTCAGTATGATGTATTCGACGCTTCGGGGGCATCCCGTCCTTATAGAAGACAGCTCCATGACATACTTCATGGGCTACAAGAGCATTCTCGACTGCTTCTGTCTGCTCGCCATAGGTATAGTCGCCATTAAGTACAATATTAAACCCGCCAGTATGCATGGGCACTAGTACTGAACGAACTGTTGAGGGACGGTCTGAACCTATATGGTCTGTAATAACGCGCCAGCCTCTCTTAGCACACACAGCAAATAACATTGCTCGAGGCGCAATATCCGTAGCGAATTTACTTCGTAAATCATCAGCCAGCATTTCCGCACCAGAATAATCACCATCTTGATACCCACGCCATAACCCAACAGGGCGTAAGCCTGGGTTAGGCCATTCTAAGGTTAATGGGTCTGGGTTATATATTGGCATATTTCTACCTTATCCTACACTAGCCACGAGCTATGAAAAACTGCTTGCGTTTGTTTTTGCAAACTGATAATTGTACGTGTTTTGCAAACTGTTCATTGTAAACCATGGACTATTCTGGTAGTATTGACTTGACAGGACTGCAAAGCAGTCTATTTTAATTGGCGAAATCAGCAGGAGAACAAAGGTGGCAGTACACAAGTTTACCGTTGAAGAAGACGCGAACAAACCGTCAAAGGTCGTGAAAGCGACAAAGAAACCAGCAAAAGCACCGCAATCACAGGTCAAAACTGATCGTGAACCACGTAAATGGACAAAACCATTTCGTTCAATCGGTGGCTATTTTATAGGCGCATGGCAAGAACTACGCCAAGTTCGCTGGCCAGATCGTAAGGCAACATGGGGCCTAACACTTGCAGTGCTGATATTTTCACTCGCACTTGGTGTCATCATTTTCCTGCTTGACCTTGGTTTTACATATCTATTTAAGGAGATTATTCTATGAGTGCAAACAAAAAACGATACGATTCTACCCGACAATGGTACGCTATCCACACTTACTCTGGCTACGAAGAGAAGGTGGGTGAAAGCATTCAGCAACGCGTCGAATCAGTCGACATGGCCGACAAAATCTTTGGCGTAATGGTTCCGAAAGAGAAGATGATTGAAATCAAGAACGGCAAACGCAAAGTCGTCGAGAAGAAAATCTTCCAGGGCTACGTTCTAGTTGATATGAAAATGACCGAAGATGCATGGTACATTGTCCGCAATACCCCTGGTGTCACCGGCTTCGTAGGTACCGGCACTGACCCAACGCCCGTCTCTGAAGCTGAAATTGCCAAAATCAAGAAGCGCATGGGCGTTGAAGATCCAAAGCACCAGATTGACTTCAAGGTTGGTGAGATTGTTAATATCACTGACGGTCCATTCAAGGGATTCGATGGTGCTATCAATGAAATTGATACCCAAAAAGGCAAAATCAAAGTTCTCGTCAGCATGTTCGGCCGTGAAACACCGGTTGAGCTCGACGCCCTCCAAGTCAAGAAAGTCTAATTAACTACTAAGTTGGTGGGGAAAGAAGCTATTACCATGGCTGTTGACCAAATGACACCCGACGAAGTACGCGCATATATCGACAGGAACTCCTCACCGGTTCGTCTAACGACAGTCGGGAGAATCTACGAGACCCATTCAGACGATACTATGCGTAGATTGAGCGCTGCTGCATTTCTTAAGCTATCTGGGTATCGCGACAACATACCAGCTGCTGCATACGACCCGAGTTCGGACAGTGAAGCCACCGATTCATATCGACTCAATACATAGCAGAGTAGTCGCTTGCCATATAGGGCATTTTCTGCTACAATCTACCACCGTTACGCACTAAATATTGCTTCAACAATATATTTAGTAAATTACTTAAGGAATTTTATGGCTAAGAAAATTATTGGAAATATCAAATTTCGTGTTCCTGGTGGCAAAGCAACTGCTGGTCCTCCAGTAGGTTCAACACTCGGTCAATGGGGCCTCAACATGATGGACTTCATTAACCCATTCAACGAAGCAACTAAAGAGTACCAAGGACGAGATGTGATTGTCCACTTGACTGTCTACGACGACCGTTCATTCACATGGACATGCCTCGGTGAGCCTGTCGACGAGCTTATCAAGCAGAAAATCGGCCTCAAGGCTGGTTCTGGCAAACCTCACAGTGAAAAAGTTGGTAAGATTACTCGCAAACAACTTGAAGAAATTGCTGAAGTCAAAATGGGTGTCCTCAATGCCAACGACATTGACGCAGCCGCTAAAGTCATCGCTGGTACTGCCCGCAGTATGGGCGTGACAGTCGAAGGTTAATAAACATTATGTCTATTGAACATGGACATGATGAGCACTTTGGTACATCACCCACCAATTCTGAACTTCTTGTATCTATAGGTAAGAATTATGGCGTACATAACCCCGCTTCACCTGCAAATCCTGAACTGCGCGTATCGGTTAATCACGCTACACTTCTAGCAGATGGCCTCATGGCTGATGCAGAGGCTGGCAGAATAACTCGCCAAGAACTTGAACAAGCTCTTGATAAATTGTTTCCAGAGTAATCTGGACAATTCCAGTGAATCTCATGACTGTATCTAAAGCTATTACAACTCTTAAAAATAGCGGCATTGTTGTCGTTCGTACAGATACCATTTACGGTATTATTGCTCGTGCTGCCGATGAAAAAGCTGTCGAGAAAGTATATAAAGCAAAACAACGCGAAGCTAACAAGCAATGTATTGTACTCATTGCCGCTGCAGAATCAGTCCCAGCTCACGCTGAATTGATAGAATTCTATAGTGAAGCCGAAGCAACACCAACCTCAGTCATCGTGCCTGCATCTGATGAACCTGAGTGGCTACTACGTGGGGGAAACAGCGTCGCGTACCGCATAGTTCGTGATGAGTTTCTAAAGAAGGTGATAGAAGCCGTTGGTCCTGTTATAGCACCAAGCGCAAACCCTGAAAGCGAACTGCCAGCAACAAATATAGCCGAAGCAAAAGCATACTTCGGCGACAAGGTTGATTTGTACATAGACGGTGGTGAGGTGCCTGAAACCGTTCACGCCTCGCAAATTATCCGTATAAATGCGGATAATTCAGTTGATCATTTACGATAATTTTTGACAAAGGAAAAGGGGCTCACGCCCCGAGAACGAATGTTCTCTAGAGGCCGAGCCCCGTTGCTTGCGCCGAAGCGCATAACCTCCATTTTCCCCTTACTCACTGCTTCTGAGACTTCTTCTGATCCTCCCGGATCCGAACAATGTTCATGAGCCAGACACCGACAATAATGAAGGCGCAGGCCAGGAGGATGGACAGGGTGTTGGGGTGACTAACCCAGAGGGTCGTCGCACCCAACATGAGTCCAGTGATGAACACGAGTGCGGCTTTCATGCTTCCGCCGGCAAGCATCAATGCTCCGACAAAGATGATGATGCCCACAATCACACTGGACAAGATGACGATTGCGTCAAGATTCCACATAGCTAGTTACTCCTTGGGGAAGGACGGCTTTCGCCGAAAGGGTTGAAGGTGCTTGGGTGACTTGTCTCACGACAATTCGACCCTAACATTATCATTATAGCACTAATGCTAATGTTTGTCAATGTTATGACCTCTATTGCAAACTTGTGACCTCTGTTGTATACTGTTGAAGATATAAAACTTTACCGTGGGAGGCCTGAAACGCCGTTTGAACCACGAAAGGAGCCCTACACATGGCTAAAAAAGCCGATTTACTCGAGGAAGCTAAAAAGCTCAAACTTGAGGTAACAGCAAAGAATACTATTGCTGAGATTGAATCTGCTATCAAAGCAGCTGAAAAACCAGCTACTAAGAAAGCCGAAGACAAAGAAGTTGTTGCTGAGCGCAAGGCTGAAACAGCCAAAGCTGGCAAGCGTAGTGAAAAAGCTGCACACGAAGCAGAAGAGAAGGCTGAAAAAGAAGTTCGTAAAGCCGCACACGACACAGCTCCACTTACAGAAGAAGCTGAGTCACACGGCAAACGCGGCCCAAAACCTACCACACGCACACGCCTCGAACGCCGCAGCAAGAAGTATCGCGAAGTTGCCAAGAAGCTTGAAGCCGGCAAAGCATACTCACTCGTAGAAGCTCTCAAGCTCGTAAGCGAAACAAGTCCAGTCAAGTTCGACGCAAGCGTTGAAGTACATGTTGTACTCGGTGTTGACCCACGTCAAGCTGACCAGAACATTCGCACAGCTGTAAGTTTGCCTCACGGAACAGGTAAAATTGTCCGTGTTGCTGCCTTTGTCCCAAGTGACGAAGTTGAAGCAGCTAAAAAAGCTGGCGCTGACATCGCAGGTGAAGAAGAAATTGCTAAATTGCTCGACAAAGAAAAGCTCGACTTTGACGTGTTGGTCGCAACACCTCAAATGATGCCAAAGCTCGGCAAATACGCACGTCTTCTGGGCCCACGTGGCATGATGCCAAACCCAAAGAGCGGCACTGTTGCAACCAACGTCGCAAAAGCCGTTAAAGAAGCTAAAGGTGGCCGCGTTGAATACCGCGTCGACAAACAAGCTATTGTTCACCTAGCTATCGGTAAAGTTAGCTTCGGCGGTGAAAAGCTCTCAGAAAACGCTCAGGCGTTCTTCGACAGCCTCAACAGTGTCAAGCCAAGCTCTCTCAAGAGTGCCTACATTATCAGTTCACATGTCGCCTCGACAATGGGTCCTGGTATTAAAATCGAATTCTAATTTTGAGTTCTTCAAAAACATCCCTGTTATTCACGGGGATGTTTTGTTATGATGGTTGAGAATGACAGGAGGAACTATGTCAGAAGCCGATGGTTACTATGGTGATGGCGAAGGAACGAGCGAAGAACTCGACCTGAGCTTTCTTGACGATGAACAAGAGTAAACCGCTCCGTGTTGGGTTGGTGGTCCCACATATTTTCATGCACCGCGATATTTTGCCCCAGGTGATATTTTCACCTGGGCATTTAGCATTGTCACTCGCCGAAGGACTTAAGGAGCAGGGAACAGATGTGACGTTGTTCAGCCCTGGTCCAGTAGAGACAAGTGTCACAAATGTTACAGCAGACCTTAACCTGTTTGAACACGAGCTCGCAGGGCGTGGCGACACCTATATGGATTTACTGAAGAAACATCCATTTACCTTTATCACTCTAGCGCGACAAGTACAGAGCGAGATAGTCGCGAAAGCCTATGAAATGGCAAATAATGACGAGCTAGATGTCGTGCATATCTATACAAACGAGGAAGAAATTGCCTTGCCGTTTGCCCCACTCTGTTCAAAGCCAGTTGTGTTTACGCACCACGACCCATTCAATTTCCTCGTTAAGTACAAAAATAACTTTCCAAAGTACAAACACCTCAACTGGCTGTCTATGTCGTATGCGCAACGAAAAGGCATGCCGGACGATACGAACTGGGTAGGGAACATCTACCATGGACTCAATGACCCTGTACTTACGCCTCTCGAGAGCCCGTCTAGTGACTATGTTGCGTTCATTGGGCGCATTATCGAACCAAAGGGTGTTCACCTCGCCATCGCGGCCATAAAGAAGTATAACGAAACTGCGAATACACCACTGAAGTTAAAAATTGCCGGGAAACATTACGCAGAAGAGAGTAAAGACCGCTACTGGCAAGAGGTAATCGAGCCTCAGCTCGGTGATGCTATCGAGTACGTTGGTTTTCTCGAAACATCGCAGCAAAAGCGCGAGTTTCTCGGCAATGCTGGGGCACTTCTGGTTCCCTCACTATTCAATGAACCATTTGGTATGGTGACACTCGAGTCATTTGCGTGCGGAACACCAGTGATTGCACTCGATTCTGGTGCACTGCCAGAAGTTATTGAACATGGAAAAACAGGTTTCATAGTCGAGAAGGGTGACGACACAGCTATGATTAATGGTTTTGCTCACGCACTCACAGCTATCGAAGCTATCGACCGTTTAGCATGTCGTGAAGTGTACGAAACGCAGTTTACGCTTGAGAAGATGTGCGAGCAACACGCGCAATTATACGAACAATTACACAATCACTAGGTCGGTTTTGATTCGCTCGTGTGACTGATAGTTCTCAAGAACGAAATTTTCTTCTTTGAAATCATCGATAGACTTCACATCACCAACAATTTTTAAAGTTGGGAAGGGGAAAGGTTTGCGCTGTAGTTGTTCTTTTGCAACCTCAATGTGATTTTTATACAGATGCGCTGAACCAGCTGAGATGATAAGTTCGCGAGCTTCAAGTCCCGTCACATGCGCCACCATGTGGAGCAACATAGCGTACTGTGCAATATTAAACGGTGCACCGAGAAAAACGTCCCATGAACGCTGATACAGATGCAAGCGTAGTTTTCCTTTTGTGACATCGAACTGAAACATCGTATGACACGGTGGCAGACGCATCTCGCTGAGTTCACCAGCATTCCAGGCGTTCACAATAATTCCTTTGCTGTGCGGGTGATTTTTAATCTCGTCAATTGCCCAAGCAAGTTGGTCGAACTCTGTACCGTCTGTGCGCTGCCAATGTCGCCACTGCACTCCATAGACGCGTCCGAGGTCTGTTTTTCCTTCATGCAAGAATCCATCCCAATAGTGAATGTTATGCTCATGCAGATATCCAACCTCAGAACTGCCAGAAATAAACCATAACAGTTCATGGAGCATGGTTTTAAACGGCATTTTCTTAGTCGTTAATATCGGAAGACCAGCTCTCATATCAAAACGAACTTGCGCGCCGAAAATCGAGGTAATGTCATGAATCCCACGCGTCTTTTTTGTTTTTCCTTCTTTAAGGATTTTTGCCATTAGCTTAAGATATTCGTACTCTGGATGTTTGCTCATCGTTCCTCCTTTAGCTGTTCGGTTTTGATTCCGTGCTCATGCAAAATATCGAGCGCAGCTTTGTCCCACCATTCATGAACATACTTCACTTCACTAATGCCAGTTCTTACAATTTCACTAGCACACTTGATACATGGCGACATAGTAAGTAGTAACGTTGTATCAGTCAAATCTATTGCATTTTTTGCTGCTGCTTGAAAAGCTGCGACTTCAGCATGAATCACCTCTGGACGCGAAACCAACTTACCGTCAATCATCTGTTCCATCGGCTCACCGGTCGGATTGTAATTTATACCGCTTGAAACGACAGCTCCGTTCTTCACCACAAAACATGCCACGCCGACCAGCTTCGACTGTGATGCTTTCGCGAGTTTTCTAAGAGGTGCAAGTAAATCCCGATTTTCAAGCATCTTATTCATACTTATCCCCGTAACGTTTTGCAAGCTTTTGCAATGTATCCGTTTTTTCCTTGTACAGCTCAGCGTTTTCATATGGTGTTTTGTCGAGTTCACGATAATTCCACTGGCTCAAGTCAGGCTGGTCGAACGGCACACAGTGAAAATGCAAATGTTCAACTGATCTTTGTGCCGTTACGCCGTCTTTCTGAACAATCTGCATGCCTTTTATACCGTGAACTTCACGTATCATTTTCTTCGCAAGATAGAACATTTTGCGCATGGTTTCCCATTCTGTGGGCGTTAATTCCTTGACCGAAGTAACATGTCGGCGTGGAATGACCAGTAAGTGGCCATCTATATACGCATACGCTGGCACAGTCATATACACACCGTTTTGTTCATAAATTTCGTGACGTTTTTCAGCTTTGTCATGATCACAAAAAACACAGCGCCCAACGGTCTGCCAAATGTTATCGTATTTGCCAGTTACTCTTGCAAGCCGAAACGCCTCTTCTTGTTTTTGTTCTTCAGGAGTTAGCACTATTTCTCCTTGATTGGGTCTTTTCTATACTGCATGTAGTCTTTGAGGGTCTCACTAAGAGCACCCCCTATAGCGCGTTGCAAAATCTGTGTTGTCGAAATACTCGTGGATTGTCGATCAACGACCAAAACTTCACCACCATAGCCGGTGACAGTTTTGTATTCCTTAGATGTTTTATATTCACTTGTCCAATCTTCTTGAACAGTAACGAAAACATCTGGTTTTAACAGTCCGAGTGACGGCACACAACTTGGTTCAGGTAGAATCGTGACAAAGTCGACTGAACGCAAGAAAGTAAGCATCTCTGCACGAATCTTTTCATCCAATATGGGCTTATTTGGCCCTTTGACACGCTTGATTGCTTCATTACTGCTCACACCTACAACTAACACATCGCCATAGCCCTTTGACTTTTCAAGATAACGGCATTGACCCGCATGAATCAAATCCCAGCTCCCTGCAGTAAACACAATTTTTTTGCCAGCACCTTTAAGTTTTTCACTTAACGTCATCAAATCACTTTGTGAAATTAGTCGCTTGCGCCACGCATCTCCGGCCATACTCATTCTCCCTCACATTTACTTAGGACAATTGTAGCACTTTTCGCTCGAGTAGGATATTTCGAGTCCGTACAAAGTGGTGATTGTCAGGTAGCGATTCGTATGGGTTTTGGCGTAAGAATTTATAGAAGTCATGAAGCAGGAAAAAGGTGACGAGTTTTTCTAAGACATCATCGCCATCAAGCACGACAGGTTGTAGATGTTGTCCACCTCGTTTCCTGTAACCAGAATCGAGAAAGTATTTGTAAACTTTATCCGCTGGTTTATCACAATCAACCAATAAAAAGGCAAGAGTGCGCGCAATATCAAACAGCGGGTGGCCAACTGCTGCTTTTTCAAGGTCAAGAATACCTGAAAGTGCGATACCGTCGACAACAAGAGTGTCGTCAGGTGTTGTCGACTGAAAGAGTACATTCCCGCGAACAAAGTCCATATGGAGTGGTTGTTTCTGTGACAAACTCTTTGTATGTTCAATAAACTCTAAAGACGTTCTAAACTCAGCCGATAATGTAACAGTAAGTTTTTCTTTGAGTGCTTCAAGTGCTTTTTCCTCAGAGAAATACCGTTTCATACGCTCCGCAACTGCACGATATTCGTCTTGAACCGTCGGCAGGTGACCATCAAAATCAAGAGCGGATTCGTGAAACTGTGCTAGCACATAACCAAGTAGTTTTATATGCTTTTTTGTATAGGCTTCCCATGGAATCGTCTCGCCACTTTCAAAACTGTACAGGCTCGCATATCGTGTCGCATGTCCGCCTTTCATAGTGACGATCCGTTCATCGAGTGGCACACGAACAGGCAAACCTTTTTTGTGAAGATGAGTGGACAAACCATTGATACGACGAATGCGTTCCTTAATCCCTTGTTCATTTTTGTAGACTATCAGGTTACAAAAATTGCCACTCGTCAGTTCAACAATATGCGACGTATTTCTGTACCCACCTTTAATAAATACGACTCGCGAGAATACACGTCCATACATGCCCAGAATGTTTTTTAACTGCAACTCACTAAGTGTCATGTCAAGCGCTCGTACAAAACAAAGTCAAAATCATATTGATTCTTCTCATCTCGTTCGTGCGCTTCACGCGATATTTCATGCCACACAGACGTATCCAAAGTAGGGAAGAATGTATCGCCATCGATATCAGCTTTCACATCTGTTATATATAGCCTATCAGCCAAAGGCAGCAGCTGGTTATATATCTCAGCACCACCTATAACAAAAACATCGCCATCGAGCTGTTTCACAGCGTCAATGTCGTGTAGTATTTCAGCGCCATCATATGCGGCAGTTTCATCACGTGTCAGCACAATATTTCGTCGGTCGGGAAGGGTATGCCCAAGCCGCGCGACTATCGATTCATAGGTTTTTCGTCCCATAACAACAGTATTGCCAGTCGTAAGTTCACGGAAACGTTTCAAATCTGCCGGTAAATACCAAGGCAGGTCGTTCTTTGACCCAATAACACCATTTTTAGCACGTGCAACAATAATGGAAATCATAACTACAGTATATCAAAGCTATTCTTCAGTATGTCGGCGCAGTGAAAAATGAATAGCAGAAGTTGGAAATAGTTTTACGTCACTGTTGCGAAGAGCAGGATCAAGAATCAATGGTTCAACAATCTCTTCACCAAATTGCATGCGCTCATCTTTTCTTTTCTTCGTATGGCCATTTAGTACATCACTTAGCATACCCCGTTGTCTACCAGACAACTTTGAAGTATCCAGAGTGAATAGTGAACTTTTAATAGAGTGGATGCCGTTGCTATAATCACGAGTTGGGCGCATACGCTCAATGGTGATAAATTGCTCATCAGAATTGACAACTCGGTACTCATAGTCAATTTTACCTTCTCCATCATGGTCATATACTTTTTCAAGTTCGATTCCTAGCGTAGCAACAAAATCAGGATCGCCAAGAGTAGCGGCTGTAGCATCCAACTGCTCCACTCCCAGCCATGAACCATATTGCTCGACTTGGCCATGTTCCGCAGCTAGTCCTTTACCACCGAAAAATTTCAAAACTCGCCAATTATCATTCGTCAACTTATCACTGATTGTTGAAAAATTTACAAAAGAATCTGTTACTGCTGTATCAAGCGAAGCAGGTAGGGGGAAATCAATCCCAACTGTTCGCAATGAAAACCTTAGGCGGTTCTGATGATTAATGCGCGAATCACGCTCAATGCCGACACCATCACTTATTGCAATCCCAAATCGCACACTCTCTTCAGAATATTCACCTGTAGCTTTCGCAACATTAGCAATAGCTCGTCGCATACCAACTGTTCGCTCTGATGCTGTCTGATACTCAAGGAAATCACTGTGAGTATACGCCACGAATTCTGATGGGCCAATTATCTTTGTCATTATTATATATTATAACACACTTTATACTATTTAGTCAATTTCTATCTATTTCGGCAAGTTAATATCATACACCCATTCACGAAAAAATCACTATACGCCATGTGCTACCAGTGATTGCTTAACTGTTAGTACGTGCTGGAGCGATGTATTGATTACTTCCTCGTCTAGCTCACCAGACTCGACCGCCACTACAATTCCTTCAATTAACTTATGAACATCAAATCTTGACTCAGGCCAGCCATAGTCAGTTACGAAAAGTAGTAAGTTATTTCCCGCACGAAGCGCAGCAACTGCATTTGCTACATGATCTTGGTAACGAGGATCCTCAGACACTGCCAGCATCACCATATCATCAGTAATCATCAGGCCATCAAAACAAAGTTCATCTCGGGCAAGAGTATGCCAAGTTGATGATAATGAAGATGGTAATTCATCGACTGAGCTAAATATTAAATGGCCGAACATTACCATATGTGCACCCGAATCAATACCTGCTACGAATGGTTCTGCGAGTTGTTCTTTCCATACTTCTTTCGAAATATTGACTATTGGTAAATCGGTATGTGAATCACCCGTGGTTGCTCCGTGACCAGGAAAGTGCTTCAATACCGATAATGTTCCTTCATGTGACGCTTTCACCGCAGCCGATACTCGCTCACTTACTATCACAGGGTCACCACCAAATGTACGCGAATAGATAAATGCAGATGAGTCATTGCTCATATCGGCGACGATGCCAAGATTTACGTTTAGCCCTAAGCCATACAAGAGCTTTGAACGCTCACGAAATGCATCTGCAGTAGCTGAAGCAGGCAGTGTCATTAGCTGATTGGCTGCATAAAATGTATCTGATGTAAGTCTTTTCACAGGCCCACCTTCTTCATCAATAGTGAAGAAAAATGGTATATCTTGTTGTATTGTACGTATCAATTCTTTGAGCTGTTTGTCAGTAGTTGGGATATTGTCATCCATAAAAATCAAACCCGCAGGCTGATATGTCTCTAGAAAGTGGCGTATTGCTACTGAATCAGTCCCGGCTACATGCAATATAAGTAAACCTGAGACCTTCTGTCGCAAGGTCATACTAGCTAGTATTTGATTCACGCGATACTGTACCGTCATTGCACAATATAATAGCAATATACATCGACCTTTGACTACGAGGTAGGCGGATTGTCATCAGAGAATGTACCATTTCTCACAAAGTAATATATTGGCGATAAATAATCTCCATACCAACTATCACCGTTATATTTTGCAGCAATCATATGTGCACGTTCATACTCATCGCGAAGACCTTGCTGCTTACAATGTATATTCAATTTTTTGACATGCGCGATTCCAAGAACTACGCTTTGCCCATCACTCAGTAGAGTCGGCGACATAACCTGCATAATCCCGGTGCTCATCGGCTGAGAACGGTATACTGTTTTCTTTACAATCCACTCAAGGACTCTGAATATCCATGGACGACACAGTACCTCAACTAGCAAGATTGACAGCGATACATCGGCAATGTATTTATCTTCCAATGCAAAATATTTACCAAATTTTGCTTCATATCGGTGCTTTAGATGAGCAATATATCGTTTATAACGTCGAATATACGTAGGGGACTCTTTTGAATCAATTGAGAAGGCTAATATAATTCCTGCAAATATGACACCAAGAGGTGAAAGCATAAAAGCGGGTATACTCATCCCAATGACTTGCAGGATAACGGACCGTAGCGAAACAAGCCTATATACCTCCATTATCACAAATATAGCCAACGAAAGAACAAATGCAGTACAGACAATCACAATTACTCCTAGCTGTCCTATCCAATAGGAGATTGCAACTGATAGTCCGAGTTGAGCAAGAACAGTTAGCCATCCTTGCTGGTCTGTAATAATAAATTTTTCGGTCATTCTCGGAACCGATAAATGTCTTTGTATACAGAGAACATATAGTATGACAATCGCATAGTACGCAACAACTAACAACAATGGAAAAATGAACGCAGATGTATTCATACGGGTAAAAATGCCTTCAGTGTTGCGATAAGCCGCAGTAGGACAGCATCTTTTAGCTTTTCGAGTGAGACTTCATCATCAGCCTGACCACAAGCAACCATTGAAAATACAGTTGTTGATTCTGCCCCTGGAAGACTTCCGGCGATATTGAGATACGTATTGTTGTGTGGCGTACAATTCACCATGGATCCGGTTTTTCCTTGTATTCCTGGGAATTTTTCTGGCAACTTCTCACCGACCCAGGAATCACCGAGTGTTGAAGTTGCTACTTTTGCGAGCCTGCTATAGGCAGGATGCCACTCATGTGTGAACAGAATCTCAACTAAACGGCTCATTTCTCTTGCTGTTGTAATGCCCACTGATTCCGTAGTCTTCTCTGGAGAGAAAGTAATATATGGCATCACAAGACGAGTCGTAAAGTTGTGTTGCTCCAGCCAAGTATTGATTGCTTGTTTGCCACCAACATAGTCAATCAATATATTAGTCGCAACACAATCACTATATGACATCATATAGTAGAGAAGTTCCCGAACAGTATGGTAGTCATTCACGTACGTGGCCCATTCCAATATACCCGACCCATTTGAACTGTGTTGTGATAGTTGTTGCAATGTATGATTCAGGGTGTGACCAGACTTTTCATTATGGAGGCATGCCAGTATAAAAATAGGTATTTTGATAGTACTTGCCGCCTCTACTAATTGATCCGTCTGCCCAATAGATTTGCTTGCAGACTTGTTATGCACGTAAATTGCGCAATAATCAACGGTATAGCCAAGCGTCTGTTGGTGCGGAATATTTTGCGCCATATCTTTATTTATCCTTATTCTAAATTATACGCCATACAAATAACGCTTCACATTTTTGCTATAATTATCCTGAATGGAAACAAATACATATAAATCGTGGGTTAAAGCCTATGCCCTCAAGTATTGGTGGGTATTTTTACTGCTAGCATTATTAACGCTTATAACAGTATTTATAACCATACTTGGGCCAATCCCTTTGGCATTTATGGCTGACTATGTTTTTGGTGATAAACCGCCGCTCACTATCTACGGAATCACTCTCGATTGGCAAAAGGAACAACTCATGCTGTTGGCTGTTGGCTCCTACCTTGCCATATATGTATTCGGAAATGTATATACAGGTTTTCGTGTGA
The DNA here is from genome assembly GCA_964536265.1 of uncultured Candidatus Saccharibacteria bacterium. GTDB lineage: Bacteria > Patescibacteriota > Saccharimonadia > Saccharimonadales > Saccharimonadaceae > JAPUDS01. The sequence continues at coordinate 14,854 of CAZHVV010000008.1, forward strand.
TTCTGGAACAAAAATTATTTCAAATCATCGACGCATCCGCTATGAAGGATACTTTTAATGCAGCCCTGTATATCCCGTATAACAGCGCAGGAAAAGAAGACGATGGTAGTATATTGTATAAAATTACTAGTCAGAGCCAAGAAATGTCCTCTCTGCTATTTAGTAATTTTGCAATATTGTTTGAGTCAATTATCACAGTGTTGTCGATACTATCAATCCTATTCATAATCGACAGCCAAATGACTCTCTTTGCTTTGCTTGTCGTACCAATGCTAATTCTCATCGTACGGGTATTCAGCAAGCCAATTGAGCGACGTGCCGAAAATGCTCAGGAAGCTGAATCGAAAGTATACGAACATATTAGTAGCTCTCTTGAGAAAATACGTGCTGTACAAGAATTCAGTCTTGAAAAAAGGAAGACCAACGAACTGACTAGCTTTATCAAAGGAAGTAACAAAGCATATAGAAAGTCACTGTTCATGAATCGCATCTATTCAATTTCGACTGAAATAACTATATTATTTGCAATCTCTGCCATTATGTTGCTCGGGGGTTACACCGTCTTGGGTGGCGGAATGATGACCTTTGGTACGCTGTTGTTATTTATAAACTACATAAGCTCAATGAGTGATCCTCTTGTGACCATTACGCAAACAATAGGAAGTATTCAAGAGCAAATTGCAAGCATCAAACAGGCCAGAGTAGTTATTGATACTTCTGAAAAATTACAGCCAATATCTGGTGACGTGAAGGATGTTCAGTTATATGGCAAAATAAAGTTTGATCGTGTGTACTACGCGGTTGACGATAAAGTCATTGCAGACAATATCAGCGTTGAATTTACACCTGGTAATGTGTATGTTATTACTGGGCCAAGTGGAGAAGGGAAGTCTACACTTCTCGCTATGGTGCAACGTTTCGTGACTCCTTTACGTGGTACTGTGAGCATAGACAATATCGACGTACGAAATTTCGATATTAACTTCCTTAGATCAAGTATTGCTATTGTCAATCAGACTCCTGAGCTATTTGACGGTACTGTCAAAGATAACATCATATTAGCTGATCCAAAACGCTCATTTTCGCTGCTTCATATTGCGGCAGCTGCACACCTTTCTAATTCGAGCGAGTTCATAGAAAAACTACCAGATCAATACGAAACTACTATTAGTGATGACAAGTTAAGTGGTGGCCAGAAACAACGCCTGTCAATAGCTCGGGCAAGTTACAGAGAAGCGCCAATCATGATTATGGATGAGCCTACATCAGCTCTAGATAAACGTTCGGCCGAAATTTTTCTGAATAATCTTTCAGAAATTGCGCCACGTAAGACAATTATCATAATTACACACGATGCAAATGTTATCCGAAAGTTTCAGCACATATACACGCTGAAAGATGGTCAGCTCACCGCTTTAGCTGCTGCTCCAATAGAACAATAATATAATTGTCCATAACTAATAAGGATGTCGCAAAGGACATCCTTATTAGCAAGACTAAGTTATAACCTAGTTAGGGATTGCTTTTCTTGTACCGCCTAAGCCACGCGGTGGTGCGTACTTCTTACGCTTCTTTCCTTGCGCCTGTGGTGACATTCCTGCCATACGGTTATTCTCCTCACTAAGATTAATACATCCTCAGTGTACCCAGACGAAATGCTTACGTCAATATAATTTTTCATACCGATTGGGGTAAAGTATATATTTGAGTAACTCTTTCATATTCATGAGTTGAACTGACTCTATAAATGTGATAAAATACTCATCAGTCGTTACCAGAGACAGTGGCGGTGAGAAATCACTTAAGAATGCTACCGAGGCAACCATCTTCATTGAAGTGGTCGCAAATGTCTCTCGAAATGAGAGATTTTTCTTTGTGACGCACCTTAACAACTCTAGTCATCATTCAACCAATAACGCATGAATAAAGGAGCAAGAAATGGCAATTTCTCGCGATAAAAAGCACGCGTTGGTAAAAGATTTCAGTGATATTCTTGGCAAGTCCAAGATGACAGTCGCAGTAAAATACGACGGAACCTCAGTTGCCGACATGCAGGCCTTGCGCCGCGTAGCACGAGAGTCTGGCGTAGAAATCAAGGTTATCAAGAACCGACTTGTTCGCGCCACTATGGCTCAGACAAAAGGGTTCGAAGGTACCGATACTGCACTTCTTACCGGACAACTCCTCTATGCATTTAGCACTGAGGACGAAGTTGCTCCAGCACAAGTTATCGACAAGTTTGCAAAGACCACTCCAAGTCTTGAGCTCGTCGCTGGGTTTAACGACCTTGGCGTCCTGCTTACTACTTCGGAAGTCAAGTCACTTGCCGGTCTCCCAAGCAAGAATCAACTCATCGCCGAAGTCGTCGCGCAACTGCTTTCACCAGTTCACGATGTTACCAATGCACTTTCTGGCAATTTGCACGCCCTTTTGGACGGCATTGAAGCCAAAGCTGTCTAAGTACAGCAACTAACCCTAATTATTACGAAGGAGTCTCAAATGGCAGACGTAAAAAAGCTCGCTGAAGAGCTAACCAAACTGACTGTTCTCGAAGTTAACGAATTAAAGAATGTCCTCAAAGACGAATACGGCATCGAGCCAGCTGCTGCAGCTGTCGCTGTTGCTGGTCCTGCTGGCGATGCTGGCGCAGCTGAAGAAGATACAAAGACTGAGTTCACCGTCACCCTCAAGGATGCAGGTGATCAGAAAGTCGCAGTCATCAAGGCTGTCAAAGACATCACAGGCCTAGGCCTTGGTGAAGCAAAGGATATTGTCGAGGGTGTTACTGCTCCTGTGAAGGAAAAGGTCTCAAAAGACGAAGCTGAAGCTGCAAAGAAAGCGCTTGAAGAAGCTGGCGCAACTGTCGAACTTTCATAAGTTCTCTCTGATATGACTAGAGTCGTAAGGTCAAAAATACTCCGCATTTTCTCGCGGAGTATTTTTGTTATAAAGCGAGTGTTTTGTCCAGAAGCTTGAAATGAAATGTCTGTCAACGATGAAAAAAACAACGACTTTTTGTTTGCCCCATAAAATCATGTGGAAAAGCGGGAAAGCGAGGTATCTTGACAAGGGGCGGTCACGGTGATAGTCTGTTGGTATTACCAATAAAAACAGACAAAGGATTGCGAGATAACATGTCTGAATTACCAGAAAAACAAGTCAAGCGACTCAAGGCACTCATTCAAGAGGCCGAGACGAACTTGGCTGCAGCAAAAGAACTACTTATCAGCGTCGTCGGCGACGATGATCTTTCAGTTCACTCAAATACCGAAGAAGTTGCCGGAAAAGTCATTGAAGGCGTCTTCGACGGCCAAAGCATGGTTGGCCCAGATGGCAAGAACTACCCAGTTCCAGCAAATTACGCCAGCAAGTCAAAGCTTATTGAGGGTGATATCCTCAAACTTACTATCGCTGACGATGGTAGCTTCATCTACAAGCAAATTGGCCCAGTCGCACGTCGACAGCTCATAGGCCAGCTTGTTCAGCATGATGGCGCCTACTACGTCGAAGCTGCAGGCCGTGAATACCGAATACTGCTTGCGAGTGTTACCTACTTTAAGGCTCGTGTAGGTGACCAGGTCAGTATCATTGTTCCAGAAGATAACCGCGACGCCATTTGGGCAGCCGTTGAAGCCGGGCTTTAACAGATAATAACGTTCGATTATAGAATAAGCCGCTCATGCGGCTTTTCTTTTTACTCATGCTTGCGTTTTGGTGAGATTTTGGGGATACTTCGAGTATTCGAAGTTTTGACGGACCAATCTGCCGCCAAGGCAGAGACGAACAAAGGAAGATGGTAATGACCAACGCTAAACCGTCGTATCAAGAGGCACGAGACGAATTCAACGCCGCAAAGGAAGACGAGCAAAAGCGGCTCCAGTTGCTACACGCAACCGCACCAATCATGAATTTCGTGGCTCAAGTCAAAGCCCAAGTCATCATGGCTGTCCACTTGCGCTACATCGAGTGGGTCGATACCAGGAAAAAGCAGTTGAATGATCATCCTGAGTACTACCTGCCCGAGACCTTCAACAACCGTACGGCGTGCTTTAACGGAACGACTGGTCTTCTCGGTGTGCGAGATGAGCAAGACATCGTCCCGACTGGCGCAACCAGCTCTCGCGGAAACACGTACGCCGACCTGCTCGGTCGAGTGGCCGATGAGCTAGATGGAAAGCCCGACATCTATGGGCTGAGCCTGAGGGTCATCATCCGTGACAAGGGTGAGCCGGACACCGCGTGTATCGCCATCGACGCCTAGTTCAACCCCGCAACCTGATCAACACCAGTCTGAGCAGACAAAACCGCTCCTGGTGGAATCAGGGGCGGGGTGTTTGCTATATTGCTTTATTCAACAGTAAAAATGTTTCGAGTACCGTAATATTCGGTCCAATGTTCGTTGTAGTATGCAAACATGCGTTCAAGACGATCACTCGGTACGCTTTCGACGTCAAGCTTGTTCATAACATCAATGACCTGTTGATATGCCGTTTCACGGTCGGTATCATCCATGACAACTTTTTCAAACTCTACCATGTAGCCATAGCCAGGGGTGAAAAAGACGTCGAGCGTTAGTCCAAGTGCCGCGTACATCTTTCGTTCGGCTTGCCATTTTGCTTCAAGTTGCCATCCAGCTTTCAGAATTTGCTCGTCTAACTCTTCAATACTCGACTGTAGCAGTGCTTCAAATTCCATCCGTTGATGGCTATGAACAGCCGACGTCGCATCCAGTGAGCCTTTGACCATGAGAAGAACAATGTCATTTTTCTGTCGCGAACGGACAGTGATTGAAGTCGCGCGCTCAGCGATTTCCTTAAGTGCTTTTTGCTGTTCGTCGGTTAATTCCGTTTTGAAGTTATCAATTAGTCTTAGTAGATCACCGCTTATGAAATAGTGATTGAGTTGATATTGTTCACTAACAAGTTTCATATTTGAATCAAGCTGTTGGACATGTTTGAGAAGCTCGTCCGTACTCTTCTGACTACCAACAAGTGATCTGATTTCGATTTCGTATTGCACACACCCACTATACCTCAAATATTTACTTCGAAACGCGTAACCCAGGAAGGATCTAGGTTGTTTGGTATGATATATACAAATGGAGGAGAACGTATGACATTTGACGATTACCAGAAATCAGCCATAACAACTAGCACCATAGACCCGAAAAGCGTGACAGCGCCATACTACTTTGCGCTGGGACTAACAGGTGAAGCAGGCGAAGTGGCTGAAAAAATGAAAAAGATTATCCGTAACCACAACAATGATATGACGAAACTTGACCTGAATGACTTCAAAAAAGAACTTGGTGACGTTCTGTGGTATATCTCCATGATGACAACACAGGTTGGGTTATCACTCGAAGATGTCGCACAGACCAACCTCGATAAACTTGCTGATCGCAAAGCACGTGACGTTATAAAAAGTACCGGTGATAATCGCTAATCGTTGTAAACGCTACGGCGCACGTCAACTTGATGCGCGTTATAATGAAGTGAGTTATGGGGGAGAAAAAACAGCCTACGGGCAAGCAAGCGCTGTACAGGCGATATCGTTCCGCTTCGTTTGATGAAGTGGTCGGTCAAGAACATGTCACCGATCTGCTCGCGACAGCCGTAAAAAATGGTGGTGTGTCCCACGCTTACCTCTTTACGGGGCCAAAAGGAACAGGAAAGACAAGCGTTGCTCGCATATTGGCATTTGCTATCAACAACATTCCATACGAACATGATGCCCAGCATCTCGATATCATCGAAATTGACGCCGCTAGCAACCGCCGAATAGATGACATACGTGACCTCCGCGAAAAAGTGCATATTGCACCATCGAGCGCGCCATACAAGGTCTATATCATCGATGAGGTACATATGTTGACAGGTGAAAGCTTCAACGCACTACTCAAAACTCTCGAGGAACCGCCAGCACACGCCATATTCATTCTGGCAACAACTGAACTCCACAAAGTGCCGGCAACAATCGTTAGCCGCACACAACGTTTCCATTTCCGCCCAATTGCACGCGATAAAGTCGTAGCTCATCTGAAAGATATCGCCAAAAAAGAGAAGATAAATATTGATCAGTCTGCGCTTGAGATTGTGGCAGACCACGGCGGTGGCAGTTTCCGCGATAGTATCAGCCTGCTTGACCAACTAGGTAGCCTTGAAAAGCCAATTACTGCCGAAGTTGTCGAGTCTATAGTGGGTCGGGCGAGTGTCACACGGCTCCAAGCACTTCTCGACAGCCTAAAAGAACACGATGAGACCGCAGTACGAAAAATTGTCAGCGAGCTCGACACGAACGGATTATCTCCAGTCACACTAGCGGAGCAACTTGTTAAGTTAATCCTGACACAACCCGACCTCAGTAGTAGTTGGTATGTACTTGTTGAAAAGCTTATGGAGATTCCACGTGCGCATTTTCCGCAACTTTTGCTCATGACACATCTTCTGTCGTTTGCGAAAAAAGGTTCACCACGCGCTGCTGCACAAACTGTTAGCGCACCGCCAAAAGAAGTCATACAGGAAGCCCCAGTGATAATCGCTATGGCACCAGCACCGGAACCAGTGCCTACACCAAAACCAGTAAAAGTGGCGAAAGCATCAGGCACATTTGACTGGGATGCCGTACTCACTGCTGCCCAAAAGAACCACGCTCCGCTTCATAGTGTTCTTGCACGAGCAACCATGTCATACGACGGCGATACATTAACCCTGTCGTTCCAGTATGCACTACACCGCAAGAAGCTTGAGCAATCACAATATAGAACACAATTAGCCCAGCTGATTGAGGATGTTTGTGGCTGCAATCCGAAAATTACTATCCAAGGTTCTACCCCACAAGTGACAGAAAACGATACAACTCGCGCCGTAGCTGATATTATGGGTGGAGGAGATGTCGTGAGCGTATGACGCTCATTCATCACAACAGGGGTGGGAGAATAGAACAACTTTATGGCTGACACACGCAGAAAATCACAAGAAGCAAAAATCCCCCCTCAAAATCTTGACGCGGAAAAGAGTCTTTTGGGCGCAATTTTGATTGATGACGAAGTACTCGCAAACGTTAGCGACCACCTCAAAGCGCATGACTTCTACGACAAACGCCACGACCGCATATTCGATGCAATGTTCCGACTATATGAACGTCACCGACCAGTCGACCTTCTGACTCTGAGTGATGAGCTGTCAAAGAAAGATGAACTCGAAGGAGTTGGTGGGTCTGCTTACTTAACCGAACTAACAAATTACGTCCCAACCGCTGCACACGCCGAGGCATACGCAGAAATGATTACGCAAAAAGCTGTCCGACGACGGCTCATTCAGGCAAGCTCCGAAATTGCCGAACTTGGTTTTGACGAAGATAAAAATATCCAAGAGTTACTCGAATCGGCTGAAAGCCAGTTATTCTCTGTCTCTGATGCCGGTGTAAAACAAGACCTTGTGAGCCTTGAACAGATTTTGACCGAAAGTTTTGACCGAATCGAAGAGCTCCACCGCGAGAAGGGCAAGTTACGTGGCCTCAAAACTGGTTGGCGTGACCTCGACGGTATGACAGCCGGTCTTCAACGCTCAGACCTTATCATCCTGGCCGCTCGCCCAGCCATGGGTAAATCAACGCTTGTCACAAACCTTGCATACAATGTTGCGAGTAAGGAAAAACAAGCAGTACTATTGTTCAGCCTCGAAATGAGCAAGGAACAGCTCGTTGACCGTATGCTTGCAGACGCCGCAGGTGTTGATGCATGGAACATCCGCACCGGTAACTTGAGTGACGACGATTTTGAAAAACTATCAAATGCCATGGGCGAGATGGCTGAAGCTCCTATCTACATCGATGATACGCCTGGCCTCTCAGTCCTCGAAATGCGCACCAAAGCACGTCGTGTCGCACACAACCAGCCACTTGGACTTATTATTGTTGACTATCTGCAGCTTATGTCGGGTAGTTCGCGCAATTACGGTGAAAATCGTGTTCAAGAGGTGAGTGAGATTTCCCGCGGCCTTAAGCTCATCGCTCGCGAGCTCAACGTACCGGTTGTTGGCCTGAGCCAGCTGAGCCGTTCAGTCGAAAGCCGCAACCCGCAGATCCCGCAACTCTCTGACCTTCGTGAATCAGGTTCTATTGAGCAAGATGCCGATATTGTAATGTTTATCTATAGGGAAGACTACTACAACCCCGAGACTGACCGCCAACATATCACCGATCTTATCATCGCGAAACATCGAAACGGCCCGACTGGACGAATCGAGCTATACTTCCACCCAGAGCGCTTGCGCTTTATGTCCCTCGAAAAGAAGCGCGACTAGGCTATAATAGTAGGAACATGTTAGCTCGACCGTCGTTTTTGAAACAAGTTACGCTCTACAAATTTCGCTATATCCTTGGGTATAGCATCCTTGCGTTTATCCTTATACTTATTGTCACTCTCGACATCCGCTCGTTGCCGAATGGCGTCAATGCTGCCGAAATGCAAAGCGCAGTTGCTAGCAACGCGTTCTGGCCAAATCTATCCTTCGACTGGATTATCAATTGGCCATACTTGTTACTACAAAAGATCTCATTATTTGTATTTGGCGTGTCGCGCCTGTCACTCGTCCTGCCATCACTCCTCATCGGCTGCGCCACCATGATTCTGTTTGCTATGACACTCCATCAGTGGTTCCGCAGCACGGTTGCTGTTATTGCTACCTCAGTTGCTGTTACGAGCATCCCATTTATTACTCTCACCCGAAGCGCTACACCAGATGTCATGTTATCGTTCTGGACAATTTTGCTGTTATTTGGAGCTGTCCGCCTTCTCATAAAACACGACCGCCCATTTCTATGGAAATTTGTGATTGTTATAGCTGCGGTTGGCTTACTCTACACTCCGCTCGGTATCTATCCGCTCGTATCATTTCTGATTGGTGGTCTTCTTCACCCGCATGTCCGCTCACGTCTCAGGCGTATGCGAAAACACCGTGTCATTATCCTCAGTATTTTTACGGTACTAGCTATCACACCGCTTGTAATTCGCCTCATCATCGAACCTTCAGATATCAGTACCCTCACAGGCGCAGCAGTATTTCGCGAAGCTCTTGCACACCCACTAGATAACGTTCGTGTACTGTATGAAATGTATATAAATGTGACTCAAAACAGTTTCCTAGGTGGTATCCTTATACCAATCTTTAACGTCACCTCTATTTTAGTGATGTTACTTGGACTGTTCCGAAGTATCAAAGACCGCCATACCGCTCGCTCATATGTCATGTTATCGTGGGCAGCAGTTACAGCACTTGTTATACTATTCGACCCAACCACACTCTCACTCGTGCTAATGCCAAGTATGTTGCTGCTCGCTATTGGTATCCAGACGCTCGTTACGGACTGGTATGATTTGTTCCCATTGAATCCATATGCACGCATAGCCGGACTCGTGCCACTCAGTGTATTATTTATTGGCATTGCACTTGGTAATCTCACTCACTATTTTTATACGTACCGATACGTCGCAAATCCGACCTACAATGTTTCACTGTCGGCTATCAAAACAACCCTGAACAATGCAAAAGGATCGAAGATTACACTCATTAGCGACACGCCATCACTCGAATTTTATAAACTACTTACCAAAAAATACCCCGCACTCACCATTACGACAGACACTACCACGCCCGTTTCTCAACCGACAATGGTTGTACCACAAGTTACTGTACCGTATACACAACATCCCTCACGCATTTTGACATCTGAACAGCGTGACAACAGTGTTGTCCTACGCGTATATCGGCCATAATAAGGTATAATAAAGACAAGAAAGCAAAGGAGAATGTATGTTTGACCAGGCCAAAATGGTGATGAAATTGAAGAAAGCCCAAAAAGAACTCGCCAACGAAATTGTTGAGGTATCAGCAGGTGACGGGGCAGTAGTTGTCCGTGTTAATGGAGAACTGAAGCTGAAGAAAGTAACTATCGACCCAGAACGTGTTGATGTCGATGATATCAATGAGCTTGAACGCTGGATTGAAGTCGCTGTTCGTGATGCCATGCAAAAAGCTCAAGAAATTGCTGCTGAAAAAATGAAGCCGCTTATGGGCGGACTAGGAAACCTCGGTCTCTAGCCGAGACATACACGAACGTGTTACCGCAAGCTCTACTTGATTTGATTGATGCTCTCGGCTCACTCCCGGGTGTTGGTTCCCGTACTGCCGAAAGATACGCATATTTTCTACTACGTGCCGACAGCCGTGTTACAGAACAACTTGCCGATGCCGTTGCGACCGTTCAGACAAACGTCAAAGTATGTCCGGTAACATTCGCTCTTATTGACAAAGACGAAGACGTTTCCTCACTCTACAGCGACCCTGAACGCGACAAGACGACTATAGCTGTCGTCGAAGAACCACTCGATATCGTTGCGCTTGAACGCACAAAACAGTTTCATGGCACCTACCATGTACTCGGTGGTGCTATGAGCCCTATAGATGGAATTGGGCCTGAACAGCTGCATATCCCCGAACTTATAGAACGAATCAAAAAAGATGTTGTTCAAGAAATTATCCTTGCAACAAATGCCAGCGTCGAAGGTGAATCGACAGCGCTGTATATTCAAAAACACTTGGAAGAGCAGGGTATTGACATATCCATGACACGCCTCGCACGCGGTATCCCAGTTGGCGTTGACCTCGAATACGCTGACATGATAACTCTGACTCATGCCCTTCAAGGCCGTCGTAAATTATAGTTTTCGCAAACAAAATCTTCGAATACTTTCAAAAACATTGTTTGCGAGGCAGAAGAGATGATTCCTGTGGGTCCTCGCTGGGAATTAGGAATATGAGATTCCTAATTCTTATTCGATGAACGCTTCGCGGACGTAACCTGTGACCCGTGTCAGGAACAAGTTGCCTTCTAATAGATGATTCGGTGGGAAGCCGATTCGCCTGAGGGTAGTGCGTACCCGAATCACGATGAATGCACGTCCTGCCTTGTCCCCGAAATCTTTCCAGAACTCCTCAATGTCTGGCACTTCCACGCGGAGCATTTTGCATGCTCTTGCTACCTGTTTCTCGACATGAAAATCTTTCGACCTCATGACGAGGAAATCCAGAGTTTCGTCGACGGTGGCCATTATAGTTTCTCTCCTGCCTTTTTAAGCACACCCACGAGCGCGGGTGTGCAATCTCAAGTGGGTGGACAATAGTCGACGCTCCAGTGATGAAGTGGGTCTATACTCTTGTTATAGCATATTTATTATTATTTCGCAATATCTGCTACAATAAAACAGATGTATGACACAGTAAAACAACGCGTTGACGAAGCGCAACGTATTATCGTTATTCAGCCTGAAAATCCCGATGCTGACAGCTTAGGGACGGCAACCGCTCTCGAAGAGATTCTTGGTGACCTCGGCAAAACTGTCACGCTTTTTTGCGCCATTGACATGCCAAAGTATCTTCACTATATCGAAGGGTGGAGTAGGGTGATCAAAGACTTCGACGGTAAATACGACCTTGCAATCATCGTCGACACCGCCGCCGAGGCACTACTCGTCAAAACACTTGAAACCGCGGGTGTCCGTCACTTTTTCGAAACGCATCCCGTGCTCGTGTTCGACCATCATAATGACGAGCGCGAAGATGAGACAGATGATTCTTCGCTCAGTTTCCCACACGAATTCATACTTGATGAAAATGCAGCCGCAACGAGCGAACTCGTCTACGCTATCGCCACAGAACTTGAATGGCCTGTTAGTAGCATTGCAGCTGAGAATATGCTTGCCTCTATCTTGGGCGATACCCTTGGACTCGCAACACCAAGCGTAACCATCCACACTCTCGAAACAGTCGTTGGACTGGTCAAGTGTGGCGCGCATCCAGCAACTATTGAAGCAAAACGGCGTGAATATATGCGCAAACCAGCAGACATTCTAGCCTACAAGGGCGAATTGATTGAGCGAATTGAGTACCGTTGTGACGGGCGACTAGCGCTTGTTCATATCCCGTGGGAAGATATTGCGCAGTATAGCGACCGCTACAACCCAAGCATTCTAGTACTCGACGAAATGCGCCTGGTTGAAGGTGTCGATGTTGCCATCGCCATAAAGACCTACCCAGACCAGAAGCTAACAGGGAAGATTCGTGCAAATATCCCTATATGCGACACTATTGCTGGCTTTTTTGGTGGCGGTGGACACTCGTACTCAGCTGGGTTTAAAATCTATGAAGACTACGAGCCAACTATCAACGAACTAGTCGCAACTGTCGACAAAGCATTGAAGGAGTATGACGAGCATGCTGAAGCTGCATAACACCCTGACAAAACGTATTGATACGCTACAGCCATTATCTGATGTGTATGTGAAGATTTACAGTTGTGGACCAACTGTCTACGACCACGCCCACATCGGTAATCTGAGTGAGTTCATATTCGCAGACACGGTGCGCCGCGCTGTGGCCGCAAATGGATTGAAGGTCAAACATGTCATGAACTTTACCGATGTCGATGACAAAACAATTCGACGCAGCCATGAAGAATTCCCTGACGACGAGCCACGCGAAGCGTTGCGCAAATCAACCGAGCACTACGGCGATATCTTCATGCACGACATTGCAAGCATTGGTAACGACAGTTCTGCCTACACATTTATTCGTGCAACGGACGAGAAAACCATCGAGGGCATGCGAGAACTTATTCGGAATCTTCACGCCAAGGGTTTTGCTTACTTAGCAGACGACGGCATATATTTCAGCATTGAAGCCTACAAGAAATCTGGCAAAACCTACGGCCAACTTGTCGAAGTTACTACCGGTAGTACTGCTCGGGCACGCATTGCAAATGATGAATACGACAAAGAATCAGCGCATGACTTTGCGCTTTGGAAGAAGCAAACAGAGGGTGAGCCTGCATGGGACTTTGAACTTGACGGCGTTGACATGACCGGTCGACCTGGCTGGCATATAGAATGTTCTGTTATGAGCCGTTTTGAACTCGGACAACCATTTGACATTCACACTGGTGGTGTTGACCTCATGTTTCCGCATCACGAAAACGAGATAGCGCAAAGCACCGCAGGTGAAGATTCACCAACTTACGCAACTATCTTCTCTCATAACGAACATATTCTTGTTGATGGCCGCAAGATGAGCAAAAGCCTCGGGAATTTCTATACCTTAGCTGATTTGGCTGAAAAACAGGTCGACCCCCTCGCATTTCGACTACTTGTTCTACAGTCGCACTACCGAAAATCAACGAATTTCAGTTTCGACAATGTACTCGCGGCAACGAACCGTCTTGAGAGATGGCGCACCATGGCATCGCTTCGTTGGCAGATACACGACACGCTGGACGACGATGACGACAAAGACACAGCACACAAGGTGAATGGTATCATCCTCGCAGCACCGCATGCAGCACTTGAGGCACTCAATGATGACCTGAACACGCCAGAAGCACTTGTAGCCATAGAAACAGCCTTTGACGCCATTGACACAGCTCCGCTTGAAAAACTGCAACATAGCGCACTTATAGAGCTTGTCGAATGGATAGACGAGACACTAGGCCTTGGACTCGCCAAAGCCACCCCGGACATCTCAGATGAGCAAAAACAGCTCATTCTTGAACGTGAACGAGCCCGTGATAACCGAAACTGGCAGCGCTCTGACGAACTCCGCGACGAACTCGCAAAACAGGGAATCACACTCCGTGATACAACGTCACGAACAGTGTGGACGCGCTAGACTACTTCCGTAAATTTTACTCTGTAATCTTTTTCAACAGCTTACTGGCAACACTACGTTTAGCATTGCGTTCGCGCTCTTTTTTTGCGTGCTCAAGATAATCAGTCAACAGTACACGTAGACAACCGGCAATAGGGATGGAGATAAGACCACCTATGAGTCCGAACAGGCTTGCGCCAATCAAGATTGCAATAAGCGTCCATAACACCGACAAATCAACTAACTTTGATTGCACAGGTGGTGCAATAACGTTGTTTTCAATCTGTTGGTAAATGATGAAGTAAATACCAAATATAAGCGCGGCAAGCGGTGAGTTGAGTAGTAGCACGAGACATGCAAGCGCACCACCTATAGTTGAACCAATCATTGGAATAAAGGCGAAGAAGAAGAAAATAACAGAAAGAGGAATCGCACAGTTTGACGGAGCATCAAGA
>CAZHVV010000009.1:0-23985 GCA_964536265.1 uncultured Candidatus Saccharibacteria bacterium
ACCTATTGGACGTTTTCCTGACCCAATGCCTGAGCGACTACGACGGATCGCTTTCGCAACGGTTTTCAGTGCATGGTCCTGACCAACAACATATTTTGCTAACGTGGCTTCAAGCTTCTTGTAGGCACCAGCTTCAGTTTTCCTCAACTGCGTTACTGGAACACCGCTCATCTCGGAGACTGCTCGGGCAACCGTTTCGGTGTCGAGAGGTACGACTTTGTCTGCTGATGGTTTTTGCTTATCAATCTTCTCCTGCAAGCGGCTCATACGCATTTTATACAGGGCTGCTCGTTCATAATCTTCAGCAGTTACTGCCTCTTCCATTTTATCCGTCAGTATACGTAGTTCCCTCATATACTCGCGTTGTTTCGTAGGAGTCTTGGAGTTTCGGACACGGAGTAGCGCAGCCGATTCATCAAGTACGTCGAGTGCCTTGTCAGGCATAAAGCGATCAGAAATATAACGCTCTGCCATATACACGACATCGTCAATCACGTCATCTTCAACGGTCACGTTATGATGCTTCTCATAATACGACTTGAGTCCACGAAGTATTGCTTTTGTATCGGCAATACTAGGTTCTGGCACGACTATTGGTTGTAAGCGACGCTCAAAAGCGGCATCTTTTTCGATATGTTTGCGATACTCATCAAGGGTAGTCGCGCCAATCATGCGGATTTTGCCACGTGCAAGTCCTGGTTTTAGAATATTTGCAGCATCCATCGAACCTTCGGCCGAACCTGCCCCAATAATCAAATGTAGTTCATCGATGAACAATATAATATTTTTATCCTCAGTCGCTTCATCGAGCACCTCTTTGAGGCGCTCTTCAAACTCCCCTCGGTACTTTGTTCCAGCAATCAACGCTGGCATATCAAGCTGAATAATCCGCTTGTCAAGCAAATATGCTGGTACCTGTTCGGCAACAATTCGCGATGCGAGCCCTTCAACGATTGCAGTTTTTCCAACACCTGGTTCACCTATAAGTATCGGGTTATTCTTTGTTCGGCGCGACAGAATAGTAATCATACGGGCAATCTGTTTTTCTCGGCCAATGACCGGGTCAAGCTCGCCTTTTTTTGCGAGTTGGGTGATATCACTTCCGTATTTATCGATTGCCGTCTGACGACGAGGACGACGCGTCTTGACTGACCCTGTTTGGGCTGTCTGTTCAGTGTCCGACTGGCGCCCGAGATACTGCTCAATATCACCAATCAGGTCATCAATCGACACATTCATATCACGTAGCAATACTGTCGCACGGGCGTTCTTCTGCGATAGGATACTGAAGAGAATATGTTCGGTGCCACAAATATCTTGTCGAAATTCTTGTGCCACCTCCCAACTCATCCGAAGTGTCAATTTTGCAGTTTCACTTAGACCCTTTTGGCCGTTGTTTACGACAAGCGACCTTGGGGTCAAATTGAGCGCAAGACGGGCGCGATCGTACGACACGCCGGCATCTGCAAGCATTCGTGCTCCAACCGAATCAGATTGGCTTAAGACACCTAGTAAAATATGTTCAGTTCCAATATACGCACTGCCGAGCGTCCGGGCGAGCATGTCGGCCTGCTCCAAACTGCCTCGTGCATTGTCTGTCAGAAACTGTGAAAAATCTTGAAAATTTTCAGGCATCTGCCCCTCCTTTTTGCCCCATTTGGACAATACTTTGAGTATAACAAAATTAGCACTCCTTGGTCAAGAGTGCTAATTCAATTTTCTCAGAATACCTATTTATTCTGCTGTTTCTTGGATAGCGCTTAGCAAATCGTCTTCAATATTCTTGCGTGCTTTTGTTGGTGCAGCTTTTTCGACTATTGGTGCTGGAGCAGGAGCAGTAGGAGCAGCTGTCTCGATATCAAGCTCGTAACCAGTTAGTTTACTAGCAAGCCGAACATTCTGGCCACCACGGCCAATTGCAATTGACTGCTGATCTTCATTGACGAAGACGCGTGCGCGTTTGTCATTTTCATCAATCTCTATACGTGCAATCTCAGCTGGGCTGAGCGCATTCGCAATAAAGTTCTTTGTATCTTCGTCATAGGTGATGATGTCAATTTTTTCCTGGTCACCAATCTCATTCATGACTGCAGTAACACGCGTACCATGTCCACCGACAAATGTACCGACTGGGTCAACACCAGGAACTGTCGAACGAACAGCAAGTTTCGTACGCTTGCCGGCTTCGCGAGCAATCGCCTTGATTTCAACTGCACCTGTTTCCATTTCTGGTACTTCTTGGCGGAAGAGGTATTCAACAAATGCTTCATTTGAACGACTGACGATGAGCTGAGGACCACGATTTTCACGGTCGATATCTTTTAGGTATACCTTGATACGTGATCCAATACCGTAGTATTCACCAGGGATTTGTTCACTGGCAGGCAAAATAGCGATTGCTTTGCCGAGTTCAATTCGCACAACCCGTGCTTCAACGCGCTGTACCGTACCAACAAGCACAGAGCCGACTTTGTCTTCAAACTCTTCCATGACAACTTCACGTTCTGCTTCGCGCAGTTTTTGGAGCACAACTTGCTTTGCAGTTTGAGCAGCAACACGGCCGAAGGCTGATGCTTCAAAGCCCTCTTCGACAATATCACCAAGCGCTGCGTCTTTTTTGAGTCGTTTTGCTTCTTCGATGGTCATTTGGTTTGCGTCATTCTCAACTTCTTCAACGACTTCGTACTGGACAAATACTTTCGCAGTACCGTTAACAGTGTTCAATTCGGCGCGAACATTCTGCTCACGGTCACCATTATCACGGCGCCATGCAGCGGCAACTGCCTGTTGAACGACGTCTAAAACTGATTCTTCTGGTAAGTTCTTTTCCTCAGCAATAGTGCTGATGGCGAGAACGAGTTGTTTAATGTTTAAATCTTCCATAGTATCCTTTCATTATCTTGATACGAAAAATTCCGACCTGCCGGCCGGATGTGTACGTAACTATCATAGCAAATTAGTCCATGTTGTCAATATATGACTTGGCCCCACACTACAGTGTGAGGCCTTCGTCGAAGGGTCAGTTACAGCGGAGAACCGAGGTCTCCACTACCACCGACTTGGAACGCACACCCGACGGGCTTTTTGCCCAGTCTGCCGTTGACCACTGCTTCCATCTCGTACGCACGAGATAGTTCTGGTGGCAAGTCGACCCGGGTGCAGGTGATGGTGATCTCCTGTTCGGTGCCATCGACCATCCGCACCCAG
Source organism: uncultured Candidatus Saccharibacteria bacterium (assembly GCA_964536265.1). Taxonomy (GTDB): domain Bacteria; phylum Patescibacteriota; class Saccharimonadia; order Saccharimonadales; family Saccharimonadaceae; genus JAPUDS01. Next base: position 3,208 of record CAZHVV010000009.1, read on the forward strand.
AAGGTGAGTTCCACGCCCCGAGAGTTGGGAACCTTCTCGAGTGCTTCATTGGCGTGGACGAGATCGTCGATGCCAGGTGCCGTGATGATGTACGCGACGTGGCCCGGAGCGACAGCAGCGGTCATGAGTTAATCCCTTTCGACGTATGACTATGAGGTAGCCATAATGTTCCGACACCACGGATTCCCCGTGGCTACTCTGCCTCTCGACAAAGATTAAGCCTATCTTGCGATATGCTATTTTATTATTATAGCAAATTGTTATATATTTGTCAATATTGTAAACCGTGTCTGTTACAATAGATTCTATGCAAAATACCCAACTTGACACCTCTGTTCGCACTCAGGACGACTTTTTCGGCTATGTAAACAACGCATGGCTGAAGGCTAATCCGATTCCTCCAAGTGAATCGATGTGGGGCACCTTCTACGTACTTCGCGATCAAGCATGGCGAGCAACACACGAAATTGTCGAGGACCTGACAAAACAGGACGATAGTTCACTATCACACGAAGAACGACTACTGAAAACATTTTTTGCAAGCGGCTTGCACTATGAATCACAGCGAGAGCAACACATCGCGACCGTTACGCGCGAACTTGAGGCTGTGAACGCACTCCAAACGAAAGCTGACCTCGCAACGTTTCTAGGAGCGGCACACCGACAAGAGTTGTCTGTTTTTTGGACTCCATACGTCTCACTAGATGACAAAGATAGCAAGATGCAAGTTTTACGAATTTTTCAAGACGGCCTCAACCTACCAAACCGTGACTATTACCTTGATGATACTGAGGAAATGCGAAATATTCGTTCGGCATATGAAACTCACTACAAAACCATCACTACACTATTACCTGAGCTAGCGCATTCAGACTGGAAGCACATCATCGAAATTGAAACGGATCTCGCACGTGCTGCCTGGACCGATGTCGAACTCCGTGATATCGAGAAGAACTACAATCATTTCACTATAGCTGAACTTAACAGCCATTTTCCTAGTTTTGACTGGTCAGCGTATTTTACCGGCTTAGGCTGGAAACAACCAAGTGACCACGTCATAATTGACCAACCCTCTTTTATTGAGGCTACCCTTCGACTCATAGATGCGTATTCACTCGAAGAAATCAAAAGCTACCTGTCGTGGCATACACTCGGGCGTTTCTTGAGTTGGATAGACGAAACTGTCACCCAAGCAAATTTCGATTTTTATGGCAAAGTACTTGGTGGTGCCAAGGAGCTTCAGCCTCTCTGGAAGCGAGTTGTGCTTCGTGCTGACCAGCTAATCATCGGTGAAACACTCGGGCGTGAATACGCAAAACGACATTTCCCTGAGAGTTCAAAAGAATCAGTACTAAAAATCGTTGAGGATATTCGCCGCGCATATCACGCGAGGATTGACCGACTCGACTGGATGACCGCTCCAACCAAGGCGCGAGCTCACACAAAGCTCGACAATATCAAGGTATTCATAGGGTATCCAACCGTCTGGCGTGATGTTTCGACACTTTCATTCTCTGCAGATAATTTCCTTGAAAATGGCCTTGCCGCGCGTGGTTTGGCATCTGACCTTGAGCTCGCAAAAATTGGTAACCCACCAGCCGAAGAAGAATGGGAAATGCATGCCCACACCGTCAATGCCTACCACCATCCTAACCGACTCGAAATCGTTTTCCCGGCAGCAATTCTGCAATCACCATTTTATGATCCGCACGCTAGCTATGCGACAAATCTTGGCGGTATTGGTGCTGTTATCGGTCATGAGTTCACTCACGGGTTTGATGACCAAGGCTCACAGTTTGACGAAGCTGGTAACACCAAACAGTGGCAGAGTGATGAGGAACGAAAAAAGTTTATGAAACTAGCTGATGTTATTGTTCGGCAAGCTGATACATATGAAACTGTCAAAGGAACATTTTTACAAGGAAAATTAGTGTTAGGTGAGGCAATTGCCGACCTTGGCGGGCTTGAACTTGCAATTGAAGCATTGCGCGCAGACGTGAACAAAGAGCAGCTACCCGCCGCTCTAGAAGAACTCTTTGTGAATTTCGCTCGTGCGGAGTGCGGCCAGGCCACGCAAGAGCGTTTAGTTGAGCTCGCAAAGACAGACCCGCATCCGCCTAGCCCATTCCGCGTCAACTGTGTCGTCACCCATGCAGATAGCTTTTACGACACCTACCACCTCGAACAGTCCGATAAACTGTATCTGCCGTCAGACAAACGTGCTCGAATCTGGTAGAACGTACTATAACTCAACAATATCAGTGACAACTGGCGGCGTGCCAGTTGTTGCTATAGCGACAAGTTGCAAATCAGTAGACATGAGATCATGATAGTGCGCAAACACGCGGGCTGCAAATAACATCTGGTGGTATTTCTTTGGCGTGATAGCTTCTAGTCCACTCCCTTGCCGTTCGCTCTTGCGGTGTTTTACTTCGCAGAAATACACCATCCCCGCTTTTTCGGCAACAATATCTATCTCACACACACGCGTTTTCCAGTTACGTGCAACAATTCTGTAGCCATTTGCCATAAGATAGTCAGTAGCCGTGTCTTCCGACAGATTACCGATGTCGCGAGATGATACACTTTGACGTGGAGCTGTGGGATGAGGGGGATGAGGTAGGTTTGCAAACGCACGTATCGGCGCAAAACTCACTCTGTGCAGTGGTGTTAATCCTTTCGCTTCGATTGCCTGACGATGCGCTGCCGTACCGTAACCGACATGTTTTTCAAAACCATAGCCAGGATAGAACTCGGACATCTCGCTCATAAAGGCATCACGAGCGACCTTAGCGACTATCGATGCTGCGCTGACACTCGGTACCAGTAAATCAGCTTGTTTTAGCGTCGTGACATACGGTCCTTTGCCGGTATCTTTCAAAAAATTCACCGTTCCATCAAGCACTATCTGATGATACGGTATGGTTATCTCCTCAAGTGCCCGTTTGCATGCCAACGTCAATGCTCTACTCATACCGAGCGTATCAAGCTCACTTGCTGACACCCAACCAAGTCCGACAGCTTGGGCCTTCTCGTATATCTTTGGCGCTAGCGCCTCTCGCTTTTTGGCAGACAGTTTTTTGCTATCAGTCAAACCGTCTATTTGTACTTCTCCAAGCACAACAGCACCAACGACTAATGGCCCTGCCCACGGTCCACGGCCTACTTCGTCAATCCCAACTATCATATTTGTTTGGTTTAAAAAACAATATGTACGCGATATAAATCACCAATGCACCAAAGGTGTTAGCTAGCAAATCCCACGACGTGTCATTAATGCCTTGAGACATCCCACCGGAAAGATACAGTGCTACCTCAAACAACTCATTCATGACTCCAAGCACACTCACGAGAGTAAACAACGACAGCGCCTCAACAAACCAGTGCGGGTGACGTCCGAGTGACTCCTTTATGAAAATCCACAAAAGTCCCGTAAACATACCACCGCCTAGAAAATGTGTCGTAAACGACGTGTCTCTCCCATCAACTGTGGGTGACGGTAGATACCATGAGACAAAAAATAGCAGACAGGCAGCTACTAACCACCATCTATACGGCTCTGGGTCACCGCCGAGTCTACGGACGACATATGGCGCTGCAAAAAAGATGATGACTGGAACAATAACTGAAACAATCTGAAAAACCATGTCTAAATTATAGACGATTGAGACAGAATTAGAGAAAAGACCCCCAAATGGAGGTCTTCACACTATTCGAAGAGTTGTTACTTTGCTTCGTTTTGCTTGTGAGAAGCTTCGACAGCCTCGGCTTTGGCAGCCAATTCTGCTTCTTCAGCGGCTTTCTTCGCGGCTTCAGCCTCAGCAGCTTTGGCAGTCTCTTCAGCAAGTTTTGCTTCTTCTGCTTCTGCAGCTTTGTCATGTACGTCGTTAACACCTTCACGGTCGAAGTTAACACTTACAAGACGAGCACTCTTACCAGAACGTTCGCGCAGATAGCTAAGGAAGTTGCGTCGAACTTTCGAACGCTTTGTCACTTCAATCTTCAAAACAAGTGGGCTATGGAGCAAGAAGCTTTTCTCTACACCGATACCACTCGTAATCTTACGGACAGTGATACGGCTTGTAACGCTGTTTTTGCGGTCACAACGGATAACGACACCTTCAAAAATCTGAATACGCTCTTTAGTGCCTTCAGTAATTTTTTGGTGTACACGAACCGTGTCGCCGCTGCGAACATCTACGACCTTTTTCTTCATAGATTCTTTGTTGACTTTGTCGATAATAGCAAAACTCATGAACTCACTCACTTTTATAATTTATGTAGTAATTCGATTGTCAATTGTACCACAACTAACAGCGTATGAAAAGGGTATAATAGAGGAATGGATTATGACAAACTTGCGCTCGAACTACACAAACAACACAAAGGCAAGATAACCATGCGTCTTCGTGATGCGTCGGTTCTCGATAAAACCAAACTAAGCACCTACTATACCCCAGGCGTGGCAGAGGTGAGCCGTCGAATTGCGGCAGACGAATCGTTGTTGCCTATTTACACCTGGACGAACAACTTGGTGGCTGTTATCTCTGATGGCTCAGCCGTTTTGGGACTCGGCGATATCGGACCGAAGGCTTCAATGCCAGTCATGGAAGGGAAAGCGCTACTTTTTAAACACTTCGCCGACATCGACAGTGTTCCAATCACGCTTGACGTACATACAGCTGACGAAATCGTCGCTACCATCAAGGCGATAGCGCCAAGTTTTGGCGCAATTAACCTCGAGGACATTGCGGCTCCAAAGTGTTTTGAAATCGAAGAACGACTCAAGGCTGAGCTGGACATTCCAGTCTTCCATGACGACCAACATGGTACGGCAGTTGTCGTACTTGCCGGACTCATAAACGCCATGAAAGTCGTTGGCAAAGAATTGAAGGACTGTAAAGTAGTTACTATCGGTGCGGGCGCTGCTGGAACGGCAATTATGAAGCTACTCCATAAGTACGGGGTCAGTTCAATTCTCGCCGTCGACAGCCAGGGGATTATATCTGACGCGCGTGACGACCTGAACGAAGAGAAGCAAGCACTCACGCCCTATCTCGACACCTCTGTGTCTGGAGCCCTTAAAGATGCTTTGCACGGTGCCGATATATTCATTGGTGTCAGTAAACCAGACTTGCTCACAAAAGAAATGGTCGCAACTATGGCCGAGAACCCTGTTGTTTTTGCCCTCGCCAACCCTACCCCAGAAATTATGCCCGATGTCGCAAAGGAAGCCGGTGTGGCAGTCATAGCGACAGGACGTAGCGACTTCCCAAACCAGGTTAACAACGCGCTCGCCTTCCCAGGCATTTTCCGTGGAGCACTCGACAATGGTGTTAAGAAAATTACTGACGACCACAAAATTGCCGCTGCTAAGGCCATCGCTGGCCTGGTTGAAAATCCAACTGCAGACGAAATCATCCCCTCACCATTCGACAAGCGTGTCGTTCCGACCGTCTCAAGCGTTATTGACTAATATATATCCTTGTGATATAATAAACATATGACACCTGGTATCGGTAATTTTCGTAATCCAGAAAACGACGCAGCAATTGCAGCTGCTGTGCGTGGAGATTATTCTCTGATTGAATCTCAAAATGCGGTACGCCGAGAGCAAGTTGAGGGAGACCTAGCGGAACTGCAGCAGATAGCGGAACAACATGCCGCAAGATATGCAGATCCTCGTATCGGTCGACAATTCTTAGACAGCGCAGCACACACAGAACGCTTGGTTAGAGAAGCTCTTAACAGGGACACACCTCCAAACCGCTAGAGAACTCTGTTGATTTCTTCAAGGGTAGTTTCGCCGCGGAGGACTTTGAGAAGGCCGTCTTGCATCATAGTTAGCATGCCTTGTTGTTTGGCAGCATTTTCAATTTCAGAAACACTGATATCGGCAAGTTCACCACGAATAAATTTCTGTATTTGCTCATCGACGACCAACTGTTCAAAAATCATAATCCTACCCCTATAACCAAATGGCGAATCTTCGCTTGAACCTGGTTTATAGAGTTGCATAGTATCGAGGTTTGGAGCATCAATACCATTTGGCAGCTCGCCGAGATTGTCGCGAATCCATTGTTTTGTCGCGTCATCTGGCTGGTAGGCTTGTTTTGTCGCGTCGTCTAGGCGTCGTACGAGACGTTGCGCAATAACAAGTCGGATAGCATTCGAGAAGATAGGATTTTGGCCAATCATGTCGACCATACGCGAGAATGCAGCTGCAGCCGATGATGCATGAAAGGTTGTCAGAACGAGATGACCAGTAATAGATGCTTGAATAGCTGTCTTTGCAGTGTCGGAATCACGAATCTCACCTATCATCACGACATCTGGGTCAAGACGTAGGACAGCACGCAAGTTGTCAGCGAATGTCTTACCTGCATTTGTATCGACTGGTATTTGAACTACGCCAGGTACGGCAATCTCAACTGGATCTTCAAGTGTAATGATTTTGCGCGATGGACTATTGAGCGCGTTGATAATGCTGTAGAGGGTCGTTGATTTACCCGAGCCAGTTGGTCCGACAACCATCACCATACCGTGTGGATGTGAAACTATTTCCTCTACGTTTTGTTGTCGTGCAGGATCAAACCCAAGCCGTTCAATACTCAGTAGAGTTTCGTCAAAGTTAAACAGACGCAAAACAACATCCATACCGTAAGTTGTCATAACAGTCTCGATACGCATATTGACTGTTTTCCCAGGAGTTATGGCCGACTCTCGTTGCATATGTCCTGTTTGAGCGTCAGTTGAGGCTGTAGAAATATTTGCTCGAGACGCAAGTGCCCCTATGAGAACTCTGTATTTTTCGTGTGTCACTTCCGCAACTGGGTGTAACGTCCCGTCGACACGCAGACGAATCCGTACATTGTCGTGCTGGCATTCCATATGAACATCACTTGCATTCAGTTTGTCAGCCTGATCGATGATATAGTCAAGAATTTTGTCGCTACCAACGGTGTCTAGTGTGTCAGAAACAGCACGTATAGTTTCGCTATCACCCTCTTTTGCAATCTTGACATCGTCGTATGTCACTTCACGCGGGGGGTCATACCGCGTCATGTAGTCGCGAAAGCCCATATTGCTAATAAGATAAAAGGCTATACCCTTGCCTTCGTTACTGTATTGTTGCTCCATAGCACGCATAACTGACTGCGGTGTCGTTGATGTCACTCCAAATATAGCGTTTCGTTCATCTGTTCCAGCCTGCAAGGGGACAAGTTTGCCATCGTACATGGCCTTAATATCCAAAACATTCGGTACGAGCGGGGCCGAGAGGGACATATCTCGAGTATCAACATATTGCAAACCTAAGAGTGCGGCGCGTTGCTGGGTGGAGCGCTCGTCTTGTTCACGATACCGACGGGCCTGATCATCATCATTCATTGTCTCTCATTGTAGCAGATAGCATAAGCCTTTTACACTAGTACTATGCAGAAATAGCGCAACGTACGATACACTATAACCACTATGTCCTCAATCATTGTTATTGCTCACAATATCCGCTCCACGCACAATGTTGGTGCGATTTTCCGCTCGTGTGATGGATTTGGCATTGAGAGCATTGTCTTGAGCGGCTATAGTCCCTACCCGTCATTACCGAAAGATACGCGTCTGCCACACCTTCGTGAAAAGATTAGTGGTCAAATTCACAAAACTGCACTCGGTGCTGAAATGACAGTACCATTCACCTACTCACCCCGACCACCCCTTCAGGAGCTAAAGCAGGCAGGCTATACGTTGGTAGCACTTGAGCAAGCAACGACAAGTATCCCCCTCAACGCATACACTGTTCATGGAAAGATTGCTCTACTTCTTGGTGAAGAAGTAGAGGGAATAACTCCAGAGTTACTCGCTCAATGTGATGATATCGTCGAAATTCCGATGCATGGTCATAAAGAATCGTTCAACGTCAGCGTTGCGTGTGGTATTGCGCTCTACGCCCTCACTCAATAGTTTGATACCTGTTATGCTACAATGGCTATAGGCCTATGGCAAAACTCACACACACTGAACGATTTCATATCTCGCGTCTGTTTTTATTTAGCATCTTAGCTGTTGCAATACTTCTTGCTCGTGGTGAAATTCACGGGGCATCGGGCTTTGCCTATAACAAACAGGTGCTTGCATATGCAACAAATATGACACGTGATGAGCTACTGTCATCGGCAAATGCGTCGCGTTCGGCAAATGGACTAGTGGCACTAACACTTAACGCAAAACTGAACAATTCAGCCCAAGCGAAAGCGCAACACATGATTGATTATAACTATTGGGCGCATATTGCACCGGACGGGACACAGCCATGGTTTTTCTTCACACAAGCAGGCTACGCGTATATTGGCGCGGGTGAGAATCTTGCCTATGGTTTTGCAAATGGCAGTGAAGTTACATCGGCATGGATGAACAGTCCGACTCATAAGGCAAATATTTTGGGCGACTATGTAGATGTTGGATTTGGTATTGCAAATAGTGCTACCTACCAAGATGGTGAAAATACTGTGGTCGTCGCACATTATGGCAAGCCACAAACCGTGACACAATCAACGCCAGTACCAGCAAAAACGCCCACACCAAGCGAGATACCAACCAGTACTGCGCCGTCAACACCCGCGCCAGACAGCCCAGCACCCACTACTAGCGAGCCTGCGACCGTCGCTGAACCAGATACTAGCAATGTAACAGAAGATACGGTAACAAAAGCAGCAGAAGTGCCTGTTGCTACACAAGATACAACAAGGAACGTCACTGCATGGGAACAGCTCACCAGTGGCAAGGCTCCTTTGTTAATTACTCTAAGTCTGGGTCTCGTAGTAACAGCAACAGCAGGCTTCTTGTTTACTCATCGATCATTCGCTCGACACTTATTTGCCGATGGCAAGAAGTTCGCACTTCACCACCCGCTACTTGATATCACTGCAGTCGGCTTTACGGTGGGTATCGTGCTCACAACTACTATCGGAAAACTACTCTAGGTTATCGAATCACGACACATTCTTGACCATACATAGTGGCGATTGTTGTCGCGAGTTCATCAGAAAGCGCAACCAAAAATGGCAAACGAAGTGCTGACTTTTTCTCGCCTTCGCCAAGGACCAAGACAATCTCGCTGTCTCCTGGATATTTATTGAGACACTGTTTTAGCTCAAATAATGTCTCGTGGTCATCTGGATTTTTGACGTGAACATATAGCTTCTTCGGTGTTTCATCAACTGGTGTATAGACCGTGTTTGAAGGTTCAATAACTTTCGCTGCAAGACTATCGTCCTTTTTGCGTGCTTTCGGCCCTTTCATCTTTTTCCCAGTACTGGTGTAATTGTCCAGTTCATCATTGGTAACAAGTGTTATTTCATCAGCTATCACTTTTGCTTCTCCTATAGAGTTTCCTTGACGATCGGTTGTGGAGACTTTTCCGCTCACTCGCACCACACAGTCTTGCACAAGTGATTCACCTAGTTCTTCAAAAAGCTTCGGAAATACTATCACTTCGCCTTCACCGGTTTTGTCTTCAATCCGTAAAAATGCCATTTTACTGCCACTCTTCGTAACGATTGAGCGAATTGTACTGACAACTCCACCGATAACCACCGCGCGTTTATCGTGGTCGGTCGTGAGGCTGCTGAGTGCGACCGTTTGTTCGGCAAAGTAATCATCATAGCGGTCAAGTGGATGTGCACTGAGGTAAAGACCTAGCAGCTCTCGCTCCCATTGTAATCGTTCTCGCTCATGATGTTGTTCAGGCGCAGTCTCAAGCTGCATTTCTGGTATGCTTACTGCCTCTGCCAAGCCACCAAATAAGTCCGCCTGGTTCGTGTTGGCTTCTTTTTGCATACGGGATGCATATGCGACGATTGTATCGAGGTTGAAAAGGAGATCCGAGCGAGTAGCAAATGCGTCGAATGCACCAGACTTAATAAGTGAATCCCACGCCTTACGGTTAAATCGTGATGGTGATACACGACGAGCAAAATCACCAATACTCGTAAACTTCCCGTCTTGGTCACGCGCACGTAGAATCTCTTCAACAGCCCCTGTCCCAACACCTTTAACTGCAGCCATGCCGAAACGAATTTTCTGTTCATTTGGTACGATAGCGAATTCAACGAATGACTGGTTAATATCAGGTGACATCACGGTTAATCCCGAATGGCGACACTCTGTAATCTCAATCGCCAACCGCTCAACATCGTCTTGATCACTTGTCATTAGCGCTGCCATAAACGCGTCAGGGTAATGTGCTTTCAGATATGCCGTCCAATACGCAATAAGGGCATAGCAAGCGGCGTGGGACTTGTTGAAACAATACGCGGCAAAGTCTTCGAGTTGTTTCCAGAACCGCTCCATCAGGTCCTTGTCGATACCTGAGTGACTTGCTCCACCCTCAATCATTTTGTCTTTCATCTTCGCCATCAACTCGGCGTTCTTTTTACCAATTGCTTTGCGTAGTGTGTCCGCCTCACCACCAGTGAAACCGCACACTTCCTTGGAGATTTGCATGACTTGCTCTTGATATACCAATACGCCATAGGTATTTTCGAGGGCATTTTTCATAGTGTCATGTGGATACACAATCTTCTTCTCACCATGTTTCCGCTTGATAAATTCGTCAATGAACTGCATCGGACCCGGACGGTACAACGCCACCATCGCAATAATATCGTCAAACACGCTTGGTTTTAGCTCTTTCAAATAACGCTTCATTCCTGCTGACTCAAGTTGGAAAACACCTGTTGTGTCACCACGTTGGAAAAGCTCATATGTTTTAAGGTCATCAAGCGGTAGCGTGCCAAGGTCAATGTCGTTTTTATACACTTTCTTGATGATACGAAGGGCATTTTTGATAATAGAAAGGTTGGAGAGGCCCAAAAAGTCCATCTTCAACAGACCCAGTTCTTCAATTGGACCCATCGGATATTGTGTCGCCACGACCCCCTTTTGTGCCATTTCGAGCGGAGCGAATTTAACAATATCATCTGGCGCAATCACAACACCGGCAGCATGAACACCGTGTGAGCGGATAGTACCTTCAAGCCGAATTGCGTAATCAATCACTTTTTTTGCCATCGGGTTGGTATCGTACTCTTTTTTCAAGTCTGGGTCGTCTTGAATACTTTTAGAGAGTAGAATGTGCCGTCCCTGGACTGGTGGTGGAATGAGTTTTGCAAGACGATCAGCATCACCATATGGCATCTGTAAGACACGCGCAACGTCACGAATTGCTGCACGAGCTGCCATCTTGCCAAATGTCGTGATGTTAGCCACGCGATTCGTCCCATATTTCTCAACACAATATTGAATAACCTCATCGCGACGAGTATCTTGAATATCAATATCAAAGTCTGGCATCGAAATACGATCTGGGTTCAAAAAACGCTCAAACAGCAGGTCGTAATGCAGCGGGTCAAGCTCGGTAATACGAATTGAATAGGCGATGATTGAACCTGCTCCTGAACCGCGACCAGGCCCAAAGATGATACCGCGATCTTTTCCCCAGTTGATGAAATCCTGGACAATCAAAAAATAACCATTGAAGCCCATACGGTCAATAACGCCCAACTCATAATCGGCTCGTTCAATAACTGGAGCAGACAGGAGGGCACGTGCTTTGGTTTCATCAAACTTTGCTGCCTCCTCAGGCGTTTTGCCAGCATACCGCCATACAAGACCGCGCCATACAAGGCTATGAAGATATGTCTTCTCATTCATTCCTTTTGGAACAGGAAAAGTCGGAATGAGGATTTTGCCAAACTCAAGCTCAACATTGCAGCGGTCGGCAATGACTTTCGTGTTCGTAATGATGTCAGGGTGTTTATCTCCCCATCGTTCAATAACGTCTTTTGGATCTGTGACATGCAGATGAAATTCTTTCAGTGACATTCTGTCTTCATCTGACAAATACGCTCCAGTACCAAGTCACAAAAGAATTTCATGCGCGTCTTGGTCACTCTCTTCAACGTAGTGCGCATCGCTCGTGATAACGCACTGAATATCAAGTTCTTTGGCAAGCTTAAAAATTAAGTCGTTGACTTTGAGCTGCATTGGATACTCGTTGTGATCTTGTATCTCCAGGTAATATCGATCGCCAAAGACCTTCTTGTACCAACTCGCAATATTTTTCGCACCCTCATAGTCATCATGTTGAAGCCGTTCACTAACCTCACCACCCAAACAAGCACTAAGAGCAATCAGCCCTTCATTGTATTTTTCTAAAAGGTCGTGATCAACACGTGGTTTATAATACACACCCTCAAGGTTGGCAGTTGTACTAAGCTGCATCAGATTTTGATATCCCTGATTTGTTGCAGCTAGTAAAATGAGGTGGAAACGAGCTTTATCTTTTGCTGGATCACGATCATGAATTGTCCGTGATGCAACATACGTCTCAATACCAATAATCGGCTTAATGCCCTCAGCCTTACATGCCTTATAAAATTCAATAGTTCCCGACAACGTACCGTGGTCAGTTATAGCAACAGCTTGCATACCGGTCGTTTTTACGCGGGCAACGAGTTCGTTTACCTTTGTCAAACCATCAAGCAAGCTATGGTGTGTATGGTTGTGCAAATGCACGTAGTCTGACGCCACCAACTTTTTGCTGGACGCCGTTGTACCCTCTTTCATCTCCTCTATTATAGCGCAACTTAGCGAGAAGGAATGCTGTCAATAATCCTACGAAGCCACTCACCAATCAGTGGGACATCAACGAACCAACTGAATATCCATAAAATAACTGCTAGAACTACCGTTCCACCGAGCACACTTCCGAGCCCAAAGAAGATACCGCGCACAAAATTTACTTTGTAGACGCGGCTTCTGTTGCGGTACATATCGTGGAACATCTCCTCGAGCATCTCTTCACGAGCAGAAGATTCCTGCCCATTACGAATCACATCAAAGAATTTTGCAATTCGTCCGCGGGGTTTCTGTTTTGCCATAGCGAATTATTTTTCGGATTTCTTTTCGAAGCCTTCTTTTGCGCCCTTGATAGCATTCTCAGTACGAGCGCGATATTCATTCACTTGCGATTCAACGTCCTTACGGACCACGTCAGCTTTTTCCTTTACTTCGGCAGCGCGCTTCTGTGTCTCCTGTTTGATTTCAGTAGCTTTCTCGTCAGCTTGTGATTTCAGTTCAGTTGCTTTTTTCTTGATATCCTCACGGGTTTCTTTACCACTTTTTGGAGCAGTTAAGAGTGCTGTGACAGCACCAACGGCAGCACCAATGAGCGCGCCTAGGGCAAATTTACTTTTTGTCATTGCTAGAATCCTCCTTATTTTTATACTTCTTAATCTGGTTCATGATTGCCTGTGCAACAAAGGCAGGCGAGACAATCTTGGCCGCAGAACTAGCAAAAGACTGCACACTCTCAACAGCAGTACGTGTCGTTGTCGCGATTGTTCGAATTTGTTGCGTTACACGAATCAGCATGACCATGAGAATAATTCCTACGACGAGGAATATAGCGAGGAATGTCGACAAGATTATTACGAGTATTTGCATTGCATCCATAATTCTATTCTACCTTTTTATCTTTATGTGTCTACTTTAATATTTTAGCACGAGCTCTTTAAAAAGTCAATTGCTGCCCTATTAGTGCTACTCTGTAAACAATACATCGCCCGTCAGATGTAGCGGCTGGTCAAATACATGATTACCCATAATTTTCAAAGAATTAACATCTGTTAGAGATGGGATCACTTTGAATCGTTTATCAAAATCGTCAATGAATTTATAGTAGCGCTGATCAAGTTCAATGCGTGGCAATGTATTTATTTTCTGCTTGAGCCTATAGGTGTTGTCGATTTCAAATGCGTCTGAACGCATAAGCAAAAGTTCGTTAGTTGTCTTGACTGGCATAAAACGTGAGCGAGGTACCTCAATGGCAGTAGCGCCTTCAAAAACCTCGATAGCCGAACCCATGGCAGATTCCAGCTGGATAACTTCTGGGGACCCAGGGTTCGTCGGATCAATTGTTTTTATATTACGAATTACGGGTAGTTCTAAGACCCCGTCTGTTTCTTTTATCACTTCGTAAAGTCTATGTAAGTTTATCCATATATTATTGGTGTTAAAGAATGAGTAAAGATTTTCATCGGCGAAGAATTCCATCTCATCTGGCGCTGTCTGAGCGGATTCGCGCAAAATAATTCTTCCGTCAGTTTGTCTGATGGCTAGATGTCCACCTTTGCGATCATTAACGCTGCGGCGACAAACTTCCATAGCAAATGATGCGCCACTATCTGCAAACCAACCAGCGATCTGCTCGTCAACTGTAGCGCCGAGATTGTCACTATTCGAGATAAAAGCGTACTCGAAACCCTCTTTTATTAGCTCATCCAAAATACCACTGCTCCAGAGGGCAGGATACACATCACCATGACCCGGTGGATTCCATTCTAGTTCAGGTGCTTGCGGCCACTCTGCCGGGGAAAGATCATCGACATATATTTTGGGGTTGAAGTTCTGCAAGAAGTCAATTGGCAATTCGCCAATTTTTAGATCATGATAATTCTCTAAGTACTTTGCAGTGTCACTGCGTGTCCGGTAACTATTCATAAAAATCAACGGTAAGCGAGCAGTAGTCTCCTTGCGGGTATACATAATTTGACCAATTATGATATCTAGAAAGGTTTTATTGTCGCGGACTGGTAGTAATGCTTTTGCCTTATCGAGTCCCATCGATGTACCAAGCCCTCCGTTTAGCTTGATAACAACAGTTTTTTTCAAGGCATCCGAGACCGACTCCTCACTCACTTTTATGTCGTCCAACTTTGGAAGACTCATCAGAGGAAGTATGTCAGCCTCATGGATTATACCGGTGGCACCGCTAGCAAGAGCTCGATAGTGGCTTGCAAAGACTTTAATGGCTGTCGCGTCAACTTCAGCATCCTGCATTTTCTTAATTGCTTTGTCTAGATTCTTTTGATATTTATCATCCAGTCCCGGGACTATCATTCTCTACTCCTCAGGTTAGGTTTTCTTTTATTAGTTCTTGTACCAGACTTGGGTTAGCTTGCCCCTTGGATTGTTTCATAACCTGACCAACCAAAAAGCCGATGACCCTTTCATTTCCAGCGCGAATATCTTCAACTGCTTTTGCATTAGCTGGGTCGGCTAGAACGGCGTCAACGTAAGTTGCGATTGCTCCCTTGTCACTCACCTGTAGTAACTGTTTTGCTTCAGCTATCTCTTTCGCTGTTCGGGTATCAGTAAAGAAGTCAAGGAATATTTCTTTCGCAGCTGTGGAGCTAAGCTCGTTATTCTCAACCATTGTTGAGAGTTCAGCAAGACGCGGGAAGTCGAGTTTTGTCATGTCCCTATCTGTCGTATCACCTACAAGAACACTTGATAGCCAGTGAGCAACTCTTGCGGCAGTGTCTGCACCGGATTTTTCGTAGAGTGCAAGGACAATATCGGCATTTGTATGAACACCAAGAAGTGCATCAATGACTGATGAATCGAGTCCAAGTTTTACAAAGATTTCACGATACTCATCAGGCAAACGTGGCATCGATTGTTTCACTGCATCAACATCTGCTGCCGTCAGGTGAATCGGCGGTAGGTCAGCATCTGGAAAATATCTGTAGTCATGTGCGTCTTCCTTTGAGCGTTGCGAGAATGTTGCCTGGCGGTCTTCGTTCCAGCCGCGTGTTTCCTGAACGACACGTTCACCTTTTTCAAGTAGAGCAATTTGACGTTCAACTTCAAATTCAACAGCTCTCTCAACCGCTTTAAATGAGTTAAGGTTTTTTGTTTCAGAACGTGTGCCGAGTGCTTCGCCGTGCGGAGCAACTGAGACATTGACATCAAAACGCATATTTCCTTGGTATAAATCACCATCAGTCACATCGGCATATGTCATCAATAAATATAGTTCTTGTGCATACAATTTTGCCTCTTCAGACGTGTGAATATCCGGCTCGGACACGATTTCAATTAGTGGAGTCCCCGCTCGATTCAAATCAACTAGACTGTAGTCTGCACCAACAGGGTGCGTCAATTTACCAGCATCTTCTTCGATGTGTGCGTGATGGATACGTATGAGATGTTCAATACCATCAGCGGTAACAATGCGCACGATACCTTTGCCGATTGTCGGTTCCGCCAACTGTGTGATTTGATAACCCTTCGGTAAGTCAGGATAAAAATAGTGTTTCCGCTCAAAACGGCTCACCCCAGCAATGTCAGCTTTCAGTGCCAAACCAGCCCGAATAGTTAACTGAGGCACAGCAGCATTCAGAATTGGCAATGTTCCAGGCAGACCAAAACATAACGGACTCACTGTCGTGTTGGGTGCCGCATCACGCGCATCATTATTGGCACCGCTAAATAATTTCGTCTTCGTTTTCAACTGTACATGACACTCAATCCCGACAGTCGGAAGATATTTGGTACGTACGTCGGGCTGTAACATATGTCTATAACGCTCCTAGGTCTTTTAGACCTTGCTTAATTCCCACCAGCGCTTGACGAGTTATGTTTGCGGATAACTTAACGTTTTCTTCGTGCGCTATACGATTACGCAATTTGTGTGCTGCCCACACTGTGTCGCATTTGCTAAATGAACGGCTTGCAGATGCCATACGCTCGCCCATTGTTTGGCCTTTAAACCCTCGTTCCTTTAGTGCACGGTCAAGTAATTTATCAGCATTTAACACAGCAAGTTGCCATGAACCCGTCCCGTCACCAATAGATGACTCGATAGTTAACCAGTCAGCTTGGTATTTTTCTTTATGTAGCGACTTTGGTGTGCGCCTCGTTAGTGCAATAATTCCTATAAGCAACCCGCCAATAACGAGAATTCCGACCAAAAAGAATACTAGCATATTTTCCATTTACAATTTCTCCCACATTTCAGCAATTGATAGAACAGTGTTATCGCGCCGCATAGGCGCCATGAATTGTACCCCAATAGGCAGTCCACTCTCAGATGTTCCAGCAGGTACACTTATGGCCGACACCCCTGCCAAACTAGCAGGAACTGTCATCATATCCGCTAAGTACATCTGGATTGGGTCAAGGGTATTTTCACCAAGCCGGAAAGCTGGCGTTGGAGCTGTTGGACATAGCAGAATATCATGCGAGGCAAACGCGGCTGTAAATTCATCGATAATAACCGTACGTACTGTCTGTGCTTTATGATAATACGCGTCATAGTAACCACTTGAGAGTACGTAGTTCCCAATCAGAATTCGTCGCTTGTTCTCGTCCATAAAGCCTGCGCTTCGTGAATTTGAGTAGACATCGGCAAGAGTAGCACCGTCTTTTGCACTACCATATTTTATTCCATCATATCGGGCAAGATTTGAAGTTAGCTCAGCTGGGACAACTATGTAATATACGGCGAGGGCATAACGAAATGTCGGCATATCGACTTCATCAACCGTATGGCCGGCTGCTCGAAGTTTTGAAACTGCTTCTTCAGTAACACGAACAACCTCAGGGTCAACTCCCTCACCTAAGCATTGTTTGATAAGACCAATTCGGAGCGGTGCGCTTGTTGTATCGAGTGGTTCAATAGCAATCGTCGTACTGTCACGCTCATCAACGCCACGTAATATATCTAGTACTTCTCGCGCATCTGCTGTGCATGTCGTAATCGGGCCAACGACGTCGGTGCTACTAGCCATAGCTACAACGCCGTATCGGCTAACTGAGCCATAAGTTGGTTTCAAACCAAATACACCGTTGTAACTTGCAGGTTGGCGGATTGATCCACCAGTATCACTACCGAGTGCGAACGGCACTATGCCGGCAGCAACGGCTACAGCTGAGCCCCCAGAGCTACCCCCCGCAACCCGTTCACCATCAACAATATTGTGGGTTGGCCCAAAATATGAATTTTCTGTGCTTCCGCCGTGGGCAAAAGCATCAAGATTGGTCTTGCCAATACATATCGCACCCTCTGCTTCAAGACGCTCAATAACTGTTGCTTGGTATGGCGCTTTAAAATTCTCCAGCATATGAGAGCTAGCTGTCGTCGTACTATCAAACGTCAGTATGTTATCTTTTGCAAGAAATGGTATGCCTGCCAAGTGTCCTACATCTTCACCCTTTTTCAACCGAGTATCAATCATATCGGCACGTTCAAGAGCTCGTGATTCAATAACGGTTAACACTGCATGGCGCGTGTCAGCCTTTGCTCGAGCGATAGCTTCTTCAACTACCTCACGAACAGATTTTCCGGCAACAATTTGCGCCTTTACATCTGCAATCGTCATGCCAGAACTCGCTTTACCTTTATATGCCCGTCTTGTGTGTCGGGAGTATTCGTTAGCAAGTCTTCACGACTAAGACCATAATCAATAATCTCATCTGGACGTGCGACATTCTCAAGACCAGTCACCTGATACGTTGGCTCTTTGCCTGTTGTGTCTACTTCGCTGAGCTGTTCAACAAATGTTAAGATTTCTTCCAGCTGAAGCTGCAAGGCGATAGCCTCTTCATCACTCACTGTCAAAGCCGACAGTGTCGCTAGTTTTTTTACATCATCAATAGATATCGAACTCATTGCTATATCCAGTATACCACTTTCATGGGGTGAACATCGGTAGTTTTACGGTAATTATTGGAAGCTATTATATATCACGATGCGCATAGTAAGTAATCAGCTACTTACATCTTCTGTTTTATATCAGCTATCAAATCGCGCAACTCTGCTGCACGTTCAAACTCAAGGTTAGCACTGGCAAACTCCATTTGGGTAGTTAGGTCGCGCACAAGTCCTGGGTACTCATCGCTAGGAATCTTCTTGAGGTCAAGTGATGGTTTCTGGTCTTCTTTTTGTGGAATAACTGAACGTAGACCTTGGTCGACTTCCTTCGCGATAGAAACTGGAGTGATGCCGTGGCTTTCATTATATTGCTGTTGAATTGCGCGTCGTCGGCTTGTTTCGTCAATCGCGGCCTTCATAGATTTTGTTATATGGTCGGCATACATAAAGACCCTGCCCTCAAGATGACGAGCAGCACGACCTACTGTTTGCACCAAAGCGCTTTCACTACGCAAGAAACCTTCTTTGTCTGCATCCATAATCGCCACCATACTTACCTCAGGCAGATCAAGCCCCTCGCGAAGCAGGTTGATTCCAACCAGAACATCGTATACACCCATCCGTAGGTCGCGCAAGATATCTCCACGATCGAGCGTATCAACATCGCTATGAATATATGCCGTCTTGATTGATAGTTCCTGCAAGTAGGCTGACAAATCTTCAGCCATTCGTTTCGTCAAAGTTGTTACAAGTACGCGCTGTTGTTTGGCAATGCGTTTACGGATTTCGCCCAGCAAGTCATCAATCTGTCCCTCTATCGGCCGAATTTCAATCTCAGGATCTACTAGGCCGGTTGGTCGGATAACCTGTTGCGTTGGTGGTGGCGTACGTGACAGCTCATAATCACTTGGCGTTGCCGATACATACACGACCTGATTGAGATGTCGTGTAAATTCATCGAACCGCAACGGCCTGTTATCAAGTGCTGATGGCAAACGAAACCCATGCTCAACAAGCACTTCTTTACGAGCCCTATCACCGTTATACATACCCCGAACCTGCGGCAACGTCATATGCGACTCGTCGATAAACATCAGGAAATCGTCAGGAAAATAATCCATCAATGTTGCTGGCTGCTCGCCTGGTTCTCTGTTTGTAAGATATCTACTGTAATTTTCAATGCCTTTTACAAAACCTGTTTCTTCAAGCATCTCCAGGTCAAACTTTGTTCGTTGTCCAAGGCGTTGCGCTTCAAGCAGCTTGTTAGTTTTCTCAAAATACGATAGCCGTTGCGCTAATTCTTCACGTATTTTTCCAAGTGCAGCTTTTAGTTTTTGTTCAGGAGTAACATAGTGACTACCTGGAAATACGGTAAATTCGGTCGGTTCAGAAATAACTTCGCCCGTGAGTGGATTTATACGTGCAAGTCGCTCAATTTCGTCACCAAAAAACTCAACTCTCAGCGCCTCTTCGCTACCAGCCGGGAAAATATCTACGACATCACCTCGCACACGGAACGTCGCACGCGAAAAGTCAACGTCATTGCGATGATATTGTATATCCGTTAGCTGACGCAATAATTTATCTCGTTGACGACGCTCGCCTTTTTGAAGGCGAATCGCCATCGCACCGTAGTCTTCAACTGAACCAATACCGTAGATACAACTCACGCTCGCAACAATGATGACATCACGTCGGCTGAGGAGTGACGACGTTGCCGCATGACGCAAACGGTCAATCTCTTCATTAATTCGTGAATCTTTCTCGATGAACGTATCGCTGCTGGCAACGTACGCTTCTGGTTGATAGTAGTCGAAATAACTCACAAAATAGTGGACTTCGTTATCAGGAAAATAGGCCTTGAACTCAGAGAATAGCTGAGCGGCAAGTGTTTTGTTGTGTGCGAGAACAAGAGTCGGCACATTCCGATTCTCGATAATATTCGCCATCGTAAATGTCTTGCCTGAACCAGTCACACCCAAAAGTGTCTGTTCTTTTTCGCCAGTCTCAAGCCGCTCAATAAGTTCAGCTATAGCCGTTGGCTGATCACCGGTTGGTTTGTAGTTTGATGAGAGTCGAAACTTATCCATTCTATCCATTTTATCATTCTTGGGCGCGCTAGTTGTGCTTATGTTAAAATAAGGGCATATGGAAGAAAAAAACAAAAAGCGCTTGCGTCAATGGAAACCAAGTAAAAAGATGCTCGCTGCGAGCGCCGAAGCGAAGCTACACCTAAGCGGCAGTGACGAAGAGTTCGATGCAGCATTTAAGATAATCGACAA
>CAZHVV010000010.1:0-23465 GCA_964536265.1 uncultured Candidatus Saccharibacteria bacterium
CTTGATAATTCCTCAAAAATGATTTTATCAGAACTGACAAAGATTTTAGCGGAGAGATTATATATAAGCCGGGTGTGGTAGTTGTTGCGACACAGCAGGAATATCATGACATTGGCGACAAAACAGTTCTTCAATACGTCCTTCAGGGTCTACCTGAATATTCTGAGTTAAGTCATATCATTGAAACATATCCTGAAACCATGGGTGAGAGTATTCGCAAAATCACCGAATACACCGAAGCCCTACAGCGGTTTGATGACAAAGGTTTTTACCAAATAGAAGAACAGATTGAGCGTGAGTTTGATAATTTTCAGCTGAGTGGCATTGCACACCGTCAATTCTCTACCCTGTCTGGTGGACAGAAGCGTTTGGTTGATGTCGTGAAGATTATGCATTCTGACGCAAGTTTGGCGCTCATTGACGAACCAACGAACCACATGGACTATATTGCGAAGCAACAGTTCGTTGACTGGTTACGACAAGCACGCGAAGGTGTGTTGGTTATCACCCACGACCGTGATGTACTGCGTGAAGTTGACAGGATAATCGAGTTGAAAGACGGCGGTTCAGCAAGCTACAAAGGTAACTATGATGCATATTTGAAGCAGAATGCGACAAGTACCGGCAGTCAAATGAACGATTTCGAAATGATTGAACGGCGAATTGTGAACCTGAAAGAAAAAGTCATCAAGTATCAACGATTCAAGGAAAAATCACGCAACCCGAGTACGATTCAACGATTCAAACGGCTCGAGGAAGTGTCTCGCAAAGAACTTGCCGAACTGCAAACACGTGCGAAACCAACATTCTGGATTGACAAAGACTCTGTGTCAGACTTGAACTACAAAGCTGCTGCGCAGTACGAAAAGTTCAAGGCGAAGAATGTCCGAATCAACCTGAAGAATGATGAGTCGCGTAGTAAACACGTGCTTGTGTCGGCTCGCGGTCTCAGTTTGGGGTATGAAGCTCCCCTATTTGAAGGAATCAATATTGACCTTCGCGAAGGTGAAGCTGTTGAGTTCCGTGGCCGTAACGGCGCGGGTAAAACGACGCTTATAAAAGCAATTCTTGGTACAACCGAAGCAACGCAGTATGCTGGTGAGCTCGTGCTCGACAAGCATGTTCGGTTCGGCGTGTATGAGCAGGAAGTATCACCGACGTATTTCGAACTGCAGCTTGAAGAAGCTATAGAGAAAATGTATCTCGACCGTGACCTTTCTATCTCGACGACGAAGATTCGTAGTATCATGAACGACTATTTGTTTGATGAAGGCGACGGACGAATTCCTATCAAGCGGCTCAGTGGTGGGCAGAAAGCTCGTTTCCAACTCATCACGATGCTCGCGAATGACCCGCAACTGCTCATACTCGATGAACCGACAAATCACCTTGATTTGCCGAGTATTGAAGAGCTCGAGACTGCCCTCGGCAAATATTCCGGTGCAATCATCTATGTGAGCCACGATGGCTACTTCCGCGACAAAATGAGTGGCGAAGTCGTGCTTATTGGTACCAATAGCTAATAGTTTCTCGACTGCGCTATACTAAACAATATGAAGCAGCTTGTGATACTTCTCGTATGTATTGTGCTGACAGTTCTTGTTTCAAGAGTCATTACGTTTGCGGTCTTGCAATGGAGGATATTACCCTTACGCAGCCTCTCGAATGGCAGACGTTTTCATCATTTTGTTTACGGCAATTTCCTCATACTTCTGACCAGTTTTTTGGTCATTGCCATGGGGGTTGACGCATCAGTATGGTGGATAGTTATACCCTACGGGATTGGTCTTGGTTTGATACTAGACGAATTCCCCCACTGGCTTGGGAACGTAAAAGAACTGACGCGCAATGTGCTGATTGTCCCAGGCGCACTTCCCGCAGTTGCAGTCGCGATTGCACTACTAGTACTACTTATTATATGCAGAGGCTTCAACGTTCTTTAGTGGCGGGTATTCAATATATATCTCAATCTGATAGAATACGCATATGCAAACTGAGCCAGAAGTACTATCAAAACAACGCGTCTATCGTGCAATTGTTGTTGGGACACTCATATACTCAGTAGTATTGGGCTTTTTCGCCGACTACACTAACGTGTTATTTACGACCAGTTATTCAACGACATTTTCCATGGCACTCGTCATGCAGGTTATGGTGTTTCCAACGTTACTACTGAAGAAGAAAATCGCAAACTGGTTTAAGGGACGCAGTGGCAAATATACGAAATTTGCGATGGTTATGTCGTTATGGCTCGTCATGTTTCTTTCGAAATTCGTATTTCTTGCGGTACTCGACATAGTATTTAGTGGTTCCGTTGAAATCCGTGGGTTCTTCGGCCTTGTGGCTATCATTCTCTGTGCAACTATTTTGCAACAAATTGCAGATTATTTCGACAAGCGCCTAGAGAAATAAACCCTCTTTCGGGGGTTTATTGGTCTAACATACGTGGCAATGTATGAAGCAGTACTTAGGCACCGAGTAGCAAGAGGACATGGTAGATAACGTAGACCGGCCAGACGATAGCTTGTAGCAATCCTAGTATCACTTGCCAAAAGCCTCCACCCGACTGCTCAATAAAGTAAATTGCCGCGCCAATATAGGCAAGAAACAGCAAAAAACCTAGCTGACCGTTCTCGTTAACGACCTTTACTATATTCTTTTCGCTTTTCATACGACTCCTCATGTTAAATATACATGTATAGTATGCTCCTGGTGAGGGTAAAAGTGAATCCTTGGTTTGGATTTCCTCTTTGGTCACAGAGCGAATGTTGAAAAATAATGAAAATAATGTTATTATAATACTAATGAAAACAAGTGAAGTGAGAGAGGGTGCGATTGAACATGCAAAAATTGACAATAAAAGACAAGTATACCTATGTAACGCGTAGAACCATGCGTTTATTCAACGAAGGTCGGCTGACAAATGTTGCGAATGTGTTGGTTGAACCAGTGGACGGACGTGTTACTCGTATAGAATACAGTGATGGGTCGTTTAGAATAACCTATGGAAATGATCTCGGCCTTAATCCTGGTGCTGCTGAAGACCTCGCGAAGGATAAAGGACACACGAAGTTTATGCTTAGAAGTATTGGGGTTGTATGCCCAAGAGGTGAAGAATTTCTCTTACCGTGGTGGTCGGAAAGTATCAAGGCCCTGCAAGAGCAACCAGGTGAACTAGCCAGCAAAACTACTGACCAGGCTGATGAATATGTTCAGAAAAGCATTGGGTACCCAGTGTATGTTAAGCCTGTAAGTGGTTCTAAAGGTGACGATGTGTATCGAGTTGATACTGCTGAAGAAATGGCAAACATATTTCGACTTTACGAGGAAAAAGGCGTTAAGGTAGCTGTTGTTGAGGAGGCTGTTTTCATGCCTGACTACAGGGTGGTAATCCTTGACGGCAAGCTTATCAGTGCGTACAAACGAATTCCTTTGGCGGTGATTGGTAATGGAATAGATACTACTAAAACTTTGATACATAAATTACAGACACATTACCTCTCTGAAGGTAGAAAAACTCAACTCAATAACCAAAATCAAAGAATCATACAGCATCTTGGGAAGGCTGACCTCGATGTTGATTACATTCCTAGCGACGGCGAAGAATTGTTGCTTTCGTCTATTTCCAATCTTTCCGCTGGTGGTACATCGCTTGATGTTACGAAGACTATTTCGCCACGTTGGGTAGAACTTGCCGCTAAAATTACGAAGAGTTTCAACTTGCGATTGTGTGGTGTAGATATGGCATGTACGGATATTGAATCGCAACACTCAGAGTATAGCGTCCTTGAAATCAATGCTGAACCAGGACTAGATCACTATGCTTCATCTGGCGAGGCACAAAAGAGAATTGTGGATGATTTATATACTGCAGTATTGAATGCCCCTCTTGCCCTATCTCGCATGTAACAAGTTGATACTATCTGCAGGCGCAAATTTATGTGAGCTCCCTCACATTTTATTTGTTTTGAGATGGGTATACTGAAAAACAACTAGGAGGTAAATATGCAACGAATCGTACCAAACATATGGTTGAATGATACGGCAGACGAGCTCATACAGTTCTATCAAGCGACATTTCCGAACTTCGAAGTTCTGCGTACAGACTATTATAGTGACGCAGGAAAAGAAATTCACGGTCATAACGCAGGTGATGTTCTGACTGTCTCGTTTGCGATTGGTGGATATGAATTTATGGCTCTCAACGGAGGCCAAGCATTTACACCGAATCCATCGATTTCCTTCTTTTACTATGCAGAAACGACAGACGAACTCGATGCTGTCGCGAGACAGCTCATGGATGGTGGCAATATTCTAATGGAGTTAGGTGTGTATCCATTCAGCGAATACTATGGCTGGGTTTCTGACCGTTTTGGTGTGAGCTGGCAACTCACGCTTGCAACATCGCCAATCACCCAACGCGTTATGCCCTCTCTGCTCTTCCATGGTGCCAACACTGGCAAAGCGCAAGAAGCCATTGACTTCTACGTCTCCGTGTTTGATAACGCGAGCAAGGGTACTGTGAGTCCTTATCCTGAAGGCATGGAGCCAGACGTACCTGGCACGTTGGCGTATGGTGACTTTACCCTATATGGTGAGATGTTGGCTGCAATGGACAGCGCTCGAGAGCATAACTTTGAGTTCAGCGAAGGTATTTCGCTAGTAGTCACTGTTGACGATCAAGCAGCTGTTGATAGGTACTGGAGTGCCCTTTCTGCAGTTCCAGAAGCTGAAGCGTGCGGATGGTTAAAGGATAAATACGGCGTGAGTTGGCAGATTGTACCAGTTGCTATGGAAGAGATGATGGCCAACGGCACCCCCGAACAACTTGAGCGTGTCATGGCAGCGTACATGCCTATGAAGAAGTTCGACATCGCAGCTCTGCAAGCTGCGTATGACGGTCAATAACCTTCAATTCACCATAGATATGCACGAGCTTCATTGTATTTATGTATATTATGTGCTATAATAACAGTATAGGATTGCGAGAGTGCAATCCCCGAACAGAGGAAATAACATGTCTGACCCTGAAGATCTTTGCACTGGAAATGTTGTCCGGTGGTTTACTCTCCGTGTGGGCATGACGGTCGATGTGGATTGGCCCCTGGGCCCATTCCGCGGAAAGATTGTCGAGAGAACCAATTCGGGCGGAATCATGCCGGTGTTCGTTCTCCAGCCTGAGTCCGAGGAAGATGTGCCGACGGTCACGGTTGAGACTGGCAAGCATGTCACCTTCCATGAACTCCCGGTTGTCCTCGACGCCGCCTGACCGCACTCTCCCACAACCCTTCGCGCCCAGCATGCGACAGCCCCGGCTTCCATGCCGGGCGCTTTCGCTTTTTAGACAGTGTTTGGTAGTTTGGGTCTCATTTTTAAAGCACATGCGGTATACTAAAGAAAATGGATGAGCTTAATCAATATGTACAAACAACTGTCGGTGATGCAACGACCGATATAGTCAATATGCTGGTGCAATATCTTGTCGTGCCGACTATCATTTTCATGGTACTTTTCTTGGTGGTGTATATCATCAAATCAGTTCATCGCCACCGTGTCGACAGTGCAATACTAGAAATCCGAGATATACTTCGTGATTCGAAAACTACGAAGTTACCTGAAGACACGAAACCAAACTCCATTCAGGAATAGTTAAACTTTTTGCGTGCCGCGGTAGTGTGAGCGTTCAGAGACCTTGCCGATAACTTCTTGGGCATCGGTGATAGCTATGAAGGCACGAGGATCGACAGCTCGTATAGCAGCTTGAACTTGATGTTCTTCCATCCGCGTGATGACGGCGAGCATGACGCCATGCGGTTCCCTGTCTTTAGGGTCACTTTCTTTTATATAGGTCACGGGTTCTGCTATGAGTTCGTTGATGACCTTACCTATGTCGCGCACGTGCATACTGACTATCCAGACGCAGCGTGACTCGTCCAAGCCCTTCACGGTAACGTCGATGGCCTTGTGGGCTATGAAGTAGGCTATGAGCGAGTAGAGGGCTTGTTCCCAGCCGAATATGAAACCTGCGACAGATATGATGACCGCGTTAATTGCCATGATTGCTTCGCCGACTGAAAATACTGTCACTCGGTCTATGAGTACTGCTACAGTGTCTGACCCGTCGATGATGCCACCGTAGCGTATAACTATGCCGACACCGATTCCAACAAACATGCCGCCGAATACGGCCGCAAGTATGGGTATGTCTGTGAAACCTTGCGGGACGTGTGTGAATGTGAGCGCTGCGAGCGCGATGATTCCTATGGTTGAAAGTATGGCGAATTCTTTGCCAAATTTTTTATAGCCTAGAACTATAAATGGGGCATTAAAAAGTGCCAGGAATAGACCAAGCGGCCAGCCTGACAAATTTGCTGCGATGATAGAAATACCCGTTACTCCCCCGTCGACTAAATGATTTGGAAGTAAGAAAAACTGCAGCCCAACTGCAGCGACACTACTTCCGAGAAGTACCAATATGATTCGTTTTATGCGTTTTAACCGGATAGGCCCCTCCTTTTGCTTATGTTTCTATTGTAAACCAGTTCTGGTGCATGGGCTAATCGTGATGGAGGTCTGCCTTGTAGAATCGTACCCTCAGCCATATACTTATGTATAGATAGTTCGCGACTCTGCAGTCCGTATGGCTTACGTCTCTTGGCGCGGACAAATAAATAAAGATAGGATGACTGATGGACTGGCACGTTTCGCTGTTACTTTTTTATGTGTTCGCGGTGTTTAAATCGTTGAGTCAACGCCGTTATTTGCGTAAAACCGGTCTGCCATCAAGCGTGGTCGCCTCGATGAACTTCGTACTCGGCGTTTTTCCACTTGCTCTCGTCTTTGGATTGCTGCTACCCCACCACGTCAATTGGAGTTGGTGGGTTGTTGTTCTCCTCGTCGTCGAAGGATTTGCCATCGGCCTGTACAATAAACTGTCTGTCCGGGCCATCAAACGTTTACCTATATCCCTCTTTCAGACGCTCAACCAGTCAGGTACGATATTTATCATTCTGGGCGGCTGGATACTTCTGGGCGAGACGCTATCGATAGTGCAATTCATCGGAGTCACATTTATCCTTGCAGCTGCAGTGTTGTCCGCCTTCGCCGCAAAATCAAAGAAGCGGGAGCAAGCTATACAGCCCGGAACTATCAAACTTGTGATAATCGCCGCCATCATCATGAGCTTTGGCCTCATCACCGAAAAAGCTGCTCTGGGACATATGGATGTTGGTGCCTACTTTATATTTGGCATTGGTAGCCAAATGGTATTTGTGACACTCATAGCACTGAAAGACGTGAACAAAAAAGTATGGAAAACGATATCCCGCTCAGACATACGCAACAACGTCGTTGTCGGCATGCTGGGCGCCCTCGCAGGTTTTTCCTACCTCTACACTGTCAATACGGCGGATAATATACCGCTCATCGCATCGCTCACTTCATTCGTCCTGCCCCTCACCGCGCTCGGAAGCTATTGGTTGCTTCATGAGCGCGAAGACCAAAAGAAACTCTGGGGTTCCATCGCGCTCGGTATGCTAGGTGTTATTATCACCGCGCTCTGATAAGAGGTTTGTCATGCCATCGTTATGCTAAATGCTTTTGCTTTAGGCTTATGCTATACTTCGAAATATGAAAAATACTCAACCAAAACGAATCCTCATAGCCCTGGTTGTTGGGCTGGCGCTCTCGCTTGTATCACTCTTTTACTTCACTCAGACAACGATAACTAGCGACATGCATGAGGCACAAGCAATCGGTGCAGCGGTCGTATCCCAAACTGTTCACGTAACTGTACATGGATTCCCGTTCAGCGCTGTCGTACTAGAACGAGATGGTTCAATCAAATATATAACTACCCCACTCGTCATAGGCAACTGGATGCTATATTCTATTCTCGCCTTTATCGGACTTCAATTTTGGCGCCCAAAGTTAACATGCTTTTCAAGTTCTATGAGACTTTTAGGATATTTGTAGTATTTGGTAAGCTTTACTAAATATAGCTGTCTGACAATTTCTTCCGGTGCGCATTTTCCCGTGTTCGCATTGTATACAAGCTTCTCTTCGTCCATTTTTGAAATGGCTTTAATATAAAACTTGCCTTTGTCTTTTTCATAGATACTGATAGCCGACAAATCATCAAACATCAATAGTTCTTGTTCAGGATTTTTAAATATTTTTCTGAGAATTATTTCAGTCATAATGCTAGTATATCCTCTGTTTCACACTTTTCCTAGGTTGGTGCTGGTACTCAATGAAGAATTATTCGCTGACTTCAAGGCGTCGTCGTCGCTCATCTAGCGTTTCTCCCTCGTAAACCCAGTAGTCGGTGCCAGAGACAGCATTTCGATAACCTAGGACTTCCTGTGCAGCAGTAGATAAGCTAGTCGCTTTGCCATTAAACTCGATGCTTTCTGAACCTGCGCGACCAATCACTCTGACTCTTATGTTCTCGTTACGACTGAAGTACAATTCGGCGCCGAGCGGAATGTCCACCATATCAAAGTTAAATCTACTTCGCATTTGCCGCGCAATGTCGAGCGACTTTTGGTCTTCGGCAGAATCGACGATGTCAGCATGTGGAGTAATCTCTTCAATTTGCGCAAGTCTCAATGCCGCGACTACCCGTTCCGGGTCGATGGAAAAGAATTCTCGTCTTGGGTTAACGCGGTTATTGTCGAACGCGTCGTGCAACTGGTGTTCCACGAAATTTGCACTCGCGACCGTGCACGCATAAAATACCGTAAATGGTAGAGGAACACTCGTTGAGCTGCTTAGCTCTCGAACTCGTTGCTCGAGACTTGTGCTAGTTTTACCAATTTTGACGTAACCAGGCATCGCCTCGTTTGTGAGTATGTAGATAATCTCATTCATTACCACTCAGTATATCCCTCTAACCCCTGTTTTTCTAGCAAAATGAGTTAAAAACGAAACGAGCCGAGGTCAAGGTTTCTATCAGCTCCTGCAAAGGCAAGTTCTTTTCTAATAAGGCTCATGTCGAGGCCATCATCATATTGGCGAAAGGCACCATCACATGTTGTGTGTTTGCGACCACTTATATCGGTAGCGATAAATGTATTAGTATCGTCTGTGTAGCCCCAAATTCCATCGATTAAGATACCCGGACATGGTTTAGCGCCTTGCATACGTTTTAAGTCATCATTCACGATTGTTACATCTACAGCGAGTCCTCCAAGTTTATTGCCTGAAAGACTGACTTGAACAGGGAGTTTAATAGCTTCTTGTCTGCGTTCAAGTCGAAGATATAACATAAGAATCTCATTATCCGTTAGATAACCCTCTTTGAGTCGTTGAGCAAATGCTGCTGTATACTCTTCAAAATCACATGCATTCGGTCGGTCTAACATTGCCATAATCCCGATATTGTATACTCAAATGTAACAGATGTAAAGCACGGGCTTTATGGCGATACTGCCGGCGATTATAACTGAGATATGACAGAATGTCCCCAGCGACGAGCCCATTCTGTTCGTTCAGTGACGAGTGCAATTTCAACAAGGTTAGTGTCATATTGCTCGTCAATAACCAAGTCAACTTCAGTATATTCGACAGTCGTTGCTACTGACGGTGTTTCTTCGAATACTGCCTCATCAATCACTGCTAATCCTGTCGCGACACCTATGATTCTTGAGGTTATATTCTCACGAGCTACGAAAAAATCCTTCCCTGCTTCTTGGCGCTTGAAACGCTCTAGGTCAGCTTCTGTGCGGATAGGCATTCGACCACCAATATGCGAGATAAGCAATGAAGAGACGGCGAAGTGTTCAGTAGTTGTCGTACCGTGCATATCGAACGGTTCGACGCTAAAACTAAATTCAGCCGAGTCTTCAGTAACCCCACCTGGTGCAAGTTCTGTAGTCATATATGCTTTTTATACTATATTTCTATGAGTAAATCAATAGATACGTACACGCGAGCACAAAAGGAACATCATACGCTTATACTTCCCAGGAAAATTCCGAGTGACCAAAATGTCCGTAGCGAGCAGTTTGTTCATACACAGGTCGGCGAAGTTCGAGGGCTTGAATGATACCGTTTGGTGTCAGGTCGTACCCATCAACAATTTCGTGCTTCCCGTCTATGGTCACACTGGCTTCGAGCGGCTGATTGTACCCAATAGCATAGGCAAGGTGACAGATCACCTCCTGTGCTTTGCGCTGTTTCAGGTAGTCAAGCGCAATTTTCCGCGCCATGTATGCCGCGCTACGGTCAACTTTACTAGGGTCTTTGCCGCTAAAACACCCACCACCAATAGGAATAGCCGGACCGTAGTTGTCGACGACCAATTTGCGGCCAGTCAGGCCAGCATCAGCGTCGAAACCGCCCTGGTGCCAGTCACCTGCGGGGTTAATATGAAGGACTGGGTTGCTGTTTCTTCCTTTGACGAAACATTTGCTCACATATGACTGCGTAGCCGCCCACTGTTTCACGGCCGCTTCTAGCTCGTTATGCGATGCATTTTGAAAGCTTGCAACAATTGATGCCATTTCTTTACCTGCTATTGTCACCTGAGTCTTCCCATCGTATGGCCATTTCTCATACAAGTATTGATTTAGTCGTCGTGCAAGTACGACTTCGAGCGGCAAATATTCCGGTGTTTCGTCACATGCATAGCCAACCATGATTCCCTGGTCGCCTGCCCCGCCAGTATCGACGCCCTGGGCGATTTCTGGACTTTGTTTGACCAAGTGAATCGTGACGTCAATGTCTCCCGCGATGCGCTGGATTATCGGTTCGATGTCAGGATGCAAAGAGCTCGTAACCTCACCTGTTATGAACATTTTGCCGTGTCCACCGACTGTTTCGACGGCAACGCGTGCGTCCGGGTCGCCCGTGAGGTAGGCGTCGAGAATCGCGTCAGATATCTGGTCACATAGTTTATCTGGGTGTCCTGGTGACACGCTCTCAGCTGTTTTATATGTACTCATGTAGTTCTCCTTTTGTAATTCATTTGATACTAAAAATCCGCCCTTTTGCTGGTTAGAGCGAAAAGCGCGGGTTATATACTTCGTTGTTTTGACATATCTTCCCTTTCTAGGGCTGAAAGAAGCACCGTGCCTGCACGAGGGCCGGTTGCTAGCGGGTTATAGAGTCAGATCTCTCGCCGCTTCTTGATATAAATTGTGATGTGCTGTTTCAAGTATACCCTGAGTGGCAAAAGCGCTCAAGTATAACAGATGTAAAGCGTAAACATTTCATATGTTTGCTACAATGAGTCATAGGTGAACGAATTAACTCTTGCTATCATCGGAATTTCGTCTGGCCTGCTCAGCCTGATTTCTACCTTCCCGTATATCCGTGATATTTTCCGAAAGAAGACAAAACCTGAACGTGGAACGTGGTGGATATGGTCACTACTCAGTGTTGTCTTTCTTTTTGCTCAGTTTGACGCTGGCGCGACATGGTCACTTGGTCTGACGATTGGAGAAGTAGTCGGACTGTTGGTTATTGCAATCCTGTCACTTCGCTATGGGTATGGGAAATTCGATACTCGTGATTCTATAGGACTCGTCATTGCGGTCATAGGAATTGTTGTGTGGCAGGTTACTGACAGCCCGCTGGCAGCTATTCTCATAGTTATGATGGTTGATGTTGTGGCATATGGATTGACGCTCAGGAAGGCATGGCGAGCACCACGGACCGAGACACTTAGTTCGTGGGTTATGTCGGCACTTTCAGGAATACTTGCGGTTCTTGCCGTCGGTGATGCCGGTTTTACAGTTTTGATTTATCCGTTATATGTCGCAGTATTTGATGGTTCTGTGACGTTGATTATTTCCTATAGGCGTAAGGCACGCGCAAGACGCATGCACAAACAAATATAAAACTACCGACCAGTTTTCCGGGAGGTAGTTCGTTTAACTGTTTATTCTTTCGGTGTAAAAGACAAGCTCACCGAGTTTACACAGTAGCGTTGCCCGCCTTTGTCTACCGGCCCATCATCAAACACATGCCCGAGATGTGCGTCGCAAGTTGCACAGCGGACTTCTGTGCGAATCATGCCGTGTGAGATGTCGGGCAATAACTTCACATTTGCCGCATCACTCGGTTCGGTAAAACTTGGCCAGCCACAACCACTGTCATATTTCGCGTCTGCAGTAAAAAGTAGCGAATGACAATTGTTGCAGTAGTACTGCCCTTCGCGGAATTCAAGGTCGAGCGCACCAGAAAATGGCGGTTCGGTGCCACCTTCGAACATAACCTGTCGTTCCTCGTCAGTTAAATTCTCTCTAGGAGATGTCTTGTGGTTATCGGCTTTTTTACTCATTGTTCTTGTATGTTCAAGTATATTACCTGCTCCTCTGTTTTTCTATGTTTCTTTCGGATACAATATGAATAATATGCAGTCAGACCTCAAGAAGAAATGGTATACAAAATGGTTCGTAAAGTGGCCAGTTATCGCCATTGCAGTGTTCTTGATTGTTGACTACATCGTCGTGCCTATAGGTGTTGGCGTCTACGTTAACGTTGCCCCGAAGGCTACGAGCTGCTGCAAAACACCAAAAGATTACTCGATGGATTTTGAATGGGTCAACTTGAAAAATACCGACGGGTCGAAACTGACCGGTTGGTTCATACCGGGAGAAAATAAGAAAACTGTTGTTCTGATGCACGGAGCGATGTCGACGAAAACTACCATGTTGGACCATGCGGCATTTCTCCATACAGCTGGCTACAATACATTCCTTGTTGACGCACATGGACATGGTGACAGCGAAGGCCGAAACATGGAGTATGGCTGGAATGCACCGAACGACGTCAAGACGGTCATAGATTGGTTACAGCAGCAGTCTGAGGTTGACGACAACCAAATTGCGCTTCTAGGCCTTTCAATGGGTGCCGAGGGCGCACTTTCTGCCACCGCTGTCGATACGCGCGTCAAAGCCGTCGTTGCCGAAGGAGCCAGTGCACATACATTCAAAGATGAAACGTTGATGCCGGGTGCTCCCATAACGTCATATCCGTTTCACTGGTTGATGTATACAACCATGCAAATTATCAGTGATGACTCAGTTCCGGTTTCCATTCCTGAGGCTATGGCAATGATTTCTCCGCGACCTGTCCTTCTAATTTCAGGCGAGAGTAGTAAAGAACAAGAGATGAACAGTGTCTATGCGAACCTGGGCGGAAGTACAACCACGTATTGGGCGCTTGA
Source organism: uncultured Candidatus Saccharibacteria bacterium (assembly GCA_964536265.1). Taxonomy (GTDB): domain Bacteria; phylum Patescibacteriota; class Saccharimonadia; order Saccharimonadales; family Saccharimonadaceae; genus JAPUDS01. The sequence goes on from CAZHVV010000010.1 coordinate 13,175, forward strand.
CGACACGCCACATACGCAAGGCATATATAAACATGCGGACGAGTATAAAAATAAGGTTATAAGTTTTTACGATTCATCGTTGAAAGACTGAAACTATTCGGATTGTGAGCGCCGGGCGGCGTCAATATGCAGCCCCCGAAGCATTGCCGCACCCATTTTGATGTGCTCAGCGTATCTTTCGTCCGCAGTGTGAGAACTAGCAATTGAGTCAAGGAGATTACGAAGCTGGTCGGCATGTTCATCCATCTCCCAAAATTGAGTATGAACATATAGCTCAAAATCGCGAGGAGATTGAATAGTGTCCAAGCTAGCTGCGACTTCCTGAGCAATCCTCACACCGTCTACGTCAGTGTATGTTGGTGTTCCGACAGTATCGTCGCCAACGTGTGGCGTGTCAGTGATGGCTGCATATAGCTTTGCACCCGTAACCAAATCGCCACCGAAGTCGCCAGCAAACCGACGTATTATACGCGCAATCGCACGACACCCAAGATCATTGAGATAATTTCCGTTTAGCGCTCGTTTTGAGGCGCGTTCCATATGCTCAGGAAAAGAGAGATACCATTCGACTGTTTCGAATGCATAGTCAGTTGGCAAATCTCCACTGTGATCATATGCCATGATATGGCCATTGTACGTTACTGATACAAATGATGTAAACGATAAGCGACTTACGAAAAGTTAGATATGAACGTGCGCGTAGTGATATATAATCATGATTATGAAAAAACCTATTCTCTCCAAGTTCATGGTTATCTCGACCATAGCTATAGCGGTGCTCTCGATGGCCGCGAGTCTTCTCGGCCTATTTACTAACTGGCCGTATGCCTATGAAACAGAAAACTGGCGCCAACAGGCATGGGGTCAAGACATCGGTAATCTGTTGGCGATTATTCCTCTCGTAGTGGGCCTTGTCACTGCAATGCGCGGTTCACAGCGAGGCTTTTTCGTATGGATTGGCTCACTCTTTTACTTTTTATATGCTTATTTCGTGTACGCAGTGAGTGTACATTTCGGTGCCCTTTTCCCTGTGTATGTGGTTCTACTTGGCTTGGCACTCTATACACTTATTTTCGCACTACCTTCCCTTCCTTCACCTCGTATTGATGCGGCAGGTGCGCGCAAATTTGCGGGTGGCGTGTTGCTTGGAACAGGGATTATGTTCGCTCTGCTCTGGATGAGTGAAATTATACCGGCAATCATGGCAGGTGATGTTCCGAAAAGTCTAGTCGAAGCTGGGCTTGTCTCAAACCCTGTGTATGTTATTGACCTTGCAGCGGTGTTGCCTGCCTTTATTCTGTCTGGGTATTGGTGTCTTAAGAATACACGAATTGGTTTATCATATGTCGCGCCATGGTTGATGTTCTCTATCCTGATGGGCGCTAGCATTGTAGCGGCAATGATAGTGATTGCTCAAACTGCTGGTGCTGCGGCATTCCCACCAATGATAATGGTCGGTACAGTGGTCGTTTTATGTACTGTCGCTCTCGTGCGGTATCTTAGAGTTGTACACTAGAGTAAACAGAACGTACTGTATATACAAAAAACTACCTCCCGAGTGATTGGAAGGTAGTTCATTTAACGGACAGATGTGTGTATTAGCGTCGGAGTGTACGACGGCTTCGGAAGTACATCGAGCTTGCACCGGCTAGTGAACCGATACCTGCAACACCCGAGACTATTTCCATAGGACCCGTTGATGGAATCTCTTCTGGAACATCCTTACACTTGTCACTGTTCTGGTCGACATAACGTGGGTCTTTCGCATCGCTCTTTGAAACGGTTACGACGTCGCCAGTAGTAGTATCACAGACAGTAGCTCGTTCACACTTGTCGAAGTCAGTCGTATACTTTGGATCTTTCGACTCACTCTTTGTGATAGTGACAATAGCACCAGTTGACGTATCACAGACTGTTACTTTCTGACACTTCTCAAGGTCGGTTGAGTATGGAGCAGTGTTTTCTTTGCCCTTTTCAACCATGACGATTGCGCCAGTTAGAGTATTACATGTCTGAACTTTTGGAACTGAACAGTCATCTTTTAGCTTCTGGAACAGTTTACCGACAATAGCGTTCGTGCCTATAAAGCCTTCACTTGTCGTAATCTTCGTCTGTACTGCACCGAGATACGCGTCAATTTGGTAGTTCGTACATGCATCTGGAACCTGGACGGTTACAGTTGTTTTGCCTGTCGTACCCTTTTTGAGAGTAACAGTCTTATTGTAGAACTGTGACTGTGGAATAGCGGTTGGGTTCTTGCTAAAACCTTTGCCGTTATAGTTTGCGGGAGCGACGAATGATGCAAAGTTAACCTTTACGTCATTACATAGCTTCCCACCATTCTTTGTTTCGACTGTCATAGTATCTCTACCTGAGTATGAACCTTTGAAGTCGGTGTATTGTTTACCGTCAACACAGCTTGTAGCTTGAGCTGGAGTTGCTGTCCCGAACGAGACAAGTATGGCTGCTGCGAAAGCGAGTGTGCTGCCGACAATAGCAAGTTTCTTTATAAATGATTTCATAGTCTGATGTTCCTCCTGTGGACTCTTACGTCTAACTGTCGCATATTATATATCAAAGATTGAATTTTGTCAACAATATCGTATAAAAAGGTTGTGCTTATACCCTGCTCACCCCTGTTACTACCAGCAAAAGATTGTTCAAAACATATCAATTTCGTTGTAGTATTCACCTTTTCCTTATGATATGCTGAGAACATTACATAAGCGTGAATGAGGAGGCATATGGATTATTTCGTAAATTATCAGACAGACTCGAACTCGTGGTTGTTCGGTCTTATACTCGCAGTAGTTGCAATCGTTGCGTACTGGAAAATGTTTGAAAAGGCCGGCGAAGCTGGTTGGAAAGCGATAGTTCCCTTCTACAACACGTATACACTGTTTCGTATTGCCGGTCGAAACGGTTGGGGCTTCTTGCTTCTATTTATCCCGCTCGTGAACCTTGTGATTTACATCATGGTGATGCTTGATTTGGCGAAACATTTCGGCAAGAGCACCGCTTTTGGCGTCTTTGGCCTGATAATCTTCTCTATTGTTGGCTTCCTGATGCTCGGGTTTGGTAGCGCCAAATACGTCGGCACGAAACACGCCTAAGTCATAGATATACAACAAATACCCCAGGTCATCTCGTCTGGGGTATTTACTTTATATGAAATCCCTGAGCATCTCAAAGCTTATCCAGTACAATTCATCCCCGTTGCGCAATACGAGCATAGGTATACCGGAACTGATTGGTAGGTCATTCATAGTTTCAAATGAATGGAGGGCGTGTTGTATGCGTTCGGGAATGCATATATCGTCAAGTGTCCCCTGTGGTATATCGTCTTCGGTCGGGTTTTCACTCACCCAGACCAGATTTTTCTCCCAGTCAAAATCTTTGGGGATATCAATAGGAGTGACATAAAAGCTGTCACATTCAATAACCAAGTGAGGTGCTGTTTCGCCGAAGTGATGAGTCATAATAGCTTCAGCACGTGCCATAAGATTATCAAGGATACGTAATTGCTCAGCTAGGGGTGAATTTAGGAAATCATTGCTATCGACTCGGCTATAGCACCACTCAGTATAGTCTTCGATTTCTTGCATGAGTTTCGTCATCTCCTTCGCGCCTTCTTGCATGAATCTGTCATGGGCCACCAGAAGCGATTGCCCATTGTCCCCCGTTGAATTGCGCATGATAGATTCGAAACGTTCTTCGATTTCCTTAGGAGAGAGTGAATCAATATCGGTTCCTTCGTTCGGCTTTCTAACAACAAGGTGCATGATGAGTCGGAACCCCATTTTTATGTAGTCTTGATCTGCCTCATTTGGACTTAATCGTTTTGCCCAATCGTCAATCATTACCTCGAATTCATCAGGTAGCAGATTGTCTTGCTCGTCAGATAGCTCGCCAAGCATGAAATCTGCTAATGCTTGTATATTGTCTCCGGAAGTTTGCAGTGGAACGATATTGTGTATTTCACGGAGGTGGTCAGTAAGATATTCGGATGTAAGTCTATGAGCTGCCTCTGACCATACTTCTGTGTCCAGGAGTTTTCTGCAAACTGCGTCTGCAAGAAGCTCACCACTGAAGAATGCGAATTTGGCTGATTCGTCTTCAAAACGTCTGTATGAGGTGATAAGGCTTGCAAGACTATTCATTTGTAAAGCCTCGGGAGAATAACTCTCGCTTCCATCTGGTGAACGAAGCAAATGAAATCCAAGAATGTTATTTAGATAATCCTGCATTGTACCTGCTTGAACAATATCTTCCTCTATCGCATCTTTCAGCGCATTGCTGTGCGGTTGTATTGATTCAGATTGTTCTCGCTGGTTATCCGCTGTCATGATGCTTCATGGTACTGCGAATTGCGCATAATTCAAAGCATAAGAGCTGTTATGATAGTGTTTTTATGATTTCTTTTTGGTAGCGGCTGTTGACACTATGCCCTGCTGGTATGTCGATAAGGCGAATATTGTTGTACTGCTTTCGAAGCGTCACGAAGTTGCCGCGGATAACGAATGGGTCAAGCAAGCCACTGATGATAGTGATGGGCACTTTTACTTTCGCTAAGTCGTCGATTGTTCGCTGGTTGATGATACTAGCGTGGAGCGTACGAGTAAATAGTGCGATGTTGTCGCTTGTTACCTCGAGGCTCGGGTTGATTAAATGCAACTTCTGCCCTATTTCATATGCGTTTACTAGTAGTTCTGGTTGTTGAGCGGCCAACGCGTATATTTCACGCAAGATATCGTCAATTTGGCGAGGTTTCGCCTGTTGTGGCTGGTAAATTGGCGGTGCACACAGTATGAGTTGCTGTACGAGCAAAGGGTAACGTCGCGCAAAATCGATTGCAACGAGGCTTCCAAGTGAATGGCCAACTACTGTGACGGGCCCACTCATGCCGAGACGCAAGTAGGTGGCAAGAAGACTACGAGCCTGCGTGCGTGCGTCGTAGGTATCCCAGGAGGGTCGTGGTGAGTCGCCGAACCCAAGAAGGTCGACAGCGATGACGTTTACCTCTTTCGGTAACTCGTCGATAAGTTTGTTCCACATATTACCAGTGTCACCGATACCATGTATGAGCAAAATAGTCTGTTTTGCATTCTTTTCGCGACGGATATGACGCACGTTTAACGGGTATGGTACGTGTAACCAACGGTGCAGAAAAGTATCAAACATATGCGTTAATCATAGCAGAAAATATTAGACGTCAAGGTCGCGACGCGTGTAGAACCAATATGTCGCAGGCAACGCGATTGCGACAATCAACAGCGAAAGTGTCACATACCATCCGTCCAGAGAGTTGTTGGCGAGTACATGTTTCGCCTCGAAATACATGAAGGGCGAAATTACGCGTAGTATGTCCAAGTTTGGCGCAAGCTTTATGACGACACTGAGTATATATGCAACGAATATATATCCAGCGACGAGCTTACTCGGTAATTTTGAGTTTGTACTGACTGCTGCAGCACATAAGCCGACCGAAAAAAAGACAAGTTGGATAAGGCCAAGTGCTGCGCCGAAGAGCAGTAATTCGCGTGCAATTTCATTCACCGATATAAACCCTGCAACGGAGGCAAATGACGCTCCGAGAGTGACGAGATTGATAACGAGTAGTAGTGCAAGGCCTGCAATAACTTTTTCACTAATAATACGGGCGCGACTGATAGGTTTAACATACAAAAACTCAGTTGTCTTGTCGATTTCCTCTTTTGAGAGTAATTCAGCGCCAAGGAGGCCAGCATGGATTGCCGCCATAACAGCGAGGTAGCTGAACACTGTGCCGTAATAGCCGCTGACTGTACCTATATTAAGACCGTCCATACCGACGATAGCTTGAACAGCTGCCGGAAATTGCGCCAAGAGCTCTTGAATGGCCTGGCCACCAGAGGCAAGTGTTCCGTATTTGGCCATACTTGCGACCAACAACAGGATAATACTGATTAACCAGATGATAAGGCTTTTGCGATGGCTTGTTAGTTCACGACGAAAGATATGCATATACTTCCCTGTTTTCTCATGTTACTGACCGTACATCACGGCGTGTGTAAATGATATAGCTTGTAATTGTTGCGGCAATAATAAACAGACCACCCACTACCAGGTACCGTAGTTCAGAACTTTCGAACATAACGTAGCTAAGATAGTCGAAGTATTTGAATGGTGTTATATAGCGGATTTTGTCGTTGCCAATCAATGCACCTATAAGTCCTATGACGAAAAAGCCGAATACCCAACCGAGTGACAGTGCCACAATAGAGCGAACTTTTTTGACAAGTTGAGAGACGAGTAAACCAAGTGCCATAAACCACACTTGTAGGCCGAAGAAGACAGCATTCATGACAAGATATTTTTGAACATCAAATTCACCAACACCGATAAGTTGCGTGAAGAGAAGAACAATAAGTGTGTAGCCGAGGGAGGTGAGCACGAGAACACAGAGGCCGGCTGCAAGTTTGCTGAGAAAAATCTTCGTACGAGTGACTGGTTTTGTGAATAGAAAGTCCGTCGTCTTTGCGCTATCTTCCCGAGATAGTAGCCCCACGCCGACATTCATAGCCTGGACAGCTCCTGCGAGAGTGATATAGGTAAATGTGTAGGCGTAAAAGCCGAGAAAGCTTGCGAATGCTGCGAGTGATATGCCGAACATGTCACGCACAAATGGCGGGAATTTATCGACTAATAGCTGACTGATTTTCATATCACTACTAAACGCAGGATACAGTGAGATAAACATCAGCGCGAGAAGCGAGAGCGCGACGAGCCAAAGAACAAGTGAGCCGCGCAATGAGCGGAATTCGTACCGAAAAATGTTCACTCGTCATCCTTCTGATAGTAGTGCATGAAAATCTCTTCTAGTTCCGGTTCTTCAATCCATGCGTTATTGAGTTCGATACTAGAAAGTAACTTCGTAAGTTGGTTGATATCGCCTTTATACAGAAAGCTCAGGTTTTGTCCGTCTTGTTTGAGTCCACTTATGCCTGGAGCTATGAATTTGCCGCGGTCGTCTTTGTTGATGAGCTCAAGTTTACAACGCAAATAACTATTTGTGCGTAGGTCCTTCATAGCTTCAACTTTGATAATCTGCCCTTCTTTGATGATAGCGACGCGGTCACATAGCTTTTGTACTTCGCTGAGAATATGTGACGAAAACAAGATAGTTGCGCCACGCTTGTTCTCTTCACGGAGCAGGGAGAAGAATGTTTGCTGGATAAGTGGGTCGAGTCCGCCGGTTGGCTCGTCTAAGATGATAAGTTTTGGACTATGAAGCAACCCCTGCACAATCCCAACCTTCTTTTTGTTGCCGTACGAAAGGTCCTCGATTTTGCGGTTCAGGTCGAGGTCAAGTAGCTCAGCGAGCTCGCGAGTTCGCTGTTCCATAGCTTCTTGTGGCTTTTTGTAGAAGCTCGCAGAATAGCGCAAGAGGTCAATAGCACGCATATTGTCGTAGTAAAAGACTTCAGATGGCAAGTACCCGATATCTTCACGAATCTCGGGTCCGTCTGAGATGATATCTTTACCAAAAATAGTTGCGGAGCCGCTCGTGGGCTTGATAAGGCCGAGTAGTGTGCGGATAGTGGTTGATTTTCCTGCCCCGTTTGGGCCAATAAAGCCAAAAATCTCGCCCTCGTGGACTTCGAGATCAACGTCGACAATGCCACGGGCCTGTCCGTATTGTTTTGTGAGCTTAGTTGTAAGAATAGTGTTGTTCATAGTGTTATTTCTAGTATACTCTGCCACTAATCTCGAACACAACCGTTATGAATATCGTGCAAGCGTTGCCATAAATACGAAGAAAACTGCTACGTACGCAGTTTGGTAGTACAGGAAATAATTTCTTTGTGATTTGACAAATATATAGCCGGTTAACAACACAAATAGAGCCGCGAGGTATATGCTGCCCATGACCTGAATCAGGGGTAATGAGCTGGCGAGTATTGTCACTAAGATTGTCGGTGGAAAAAGATACACCAATGCCCACGCAAGCAGTTTATGAAATGCTCCAACAGACGTGTTCTCTATATCAGGGAATACAGCGACGCACGCAAAGCAAAAGATGATAGCGCTGTACAAAATTTGCCCTACTACGCCAAGTGGAATAGTAGCGAATAGCCACAAGAATACCCAAAGAGCGTAACAAATAGTCGCTGCGCCAAAAAGCAGCCCGAAGACAAGTATTGTTTGCCGACTTTTTGCGACATGCAGACTGACGGTGAGTGCTGGTGTTCTGCCAACATGTTGCACTGCCCAGAGGCTTGAAGCAGTCATAAGAATCATAGCCGTAAGCAGGAAGTAATGAACCATTACTATTTATCGTAGCATATGGTGTTTGTGTTACCATAAACGGTATGAAACGTGCGAACAAATCGAAGAAGTTGCCGCTAGGTGACTATGTTATTGTGGCGGTGCTGACAGCTATTGTTGTTGTGACGACATGGTGTATAACAAGCTCGACAAACTTTATGATATTTGGCGATATTATCACCCGCGTCGAAACTGACCAGAAAGTGGTTGCGTTGACATTTGACGATGGCCCATTGCCGTCACGAACCGACGAAACACTTGCGACGCTACAAGAAAAGAACACGAAAGCAACTTTTTTTGTCATAGGGAAAGTTGCAAAAGCATATCCACAAGCTCTTAGGAATATTATTGCGGCTGGACATGAAGTTGGTAATCATAGTTATGACCACAGTGCACTGACATTCCTGGCACCTGCGATGGTTGCGGCACAAATTGAGCGTACGGACGATGTGATACGTGAGTCTGGCTACAGTGGGTATATTCCGTTTCGTGCACCCTATCATTTGAAATTTGTCGTACTGCCCTACTATTTGGCGTCACATAATCGGCCAGCAATCTCGCGTGATGTCATACCTGACGAGGGAGACGGTGTGACGAAAGAACAGATAACAAACGAGGTCGTGTCAAAAGTAAAGCCGGGTTCAATCGTACTTATGCACCCTATGTACGACCACACAAGTTCGACGCGCCAAGCGCTCGGAATGATAATCGACCAACTACATGCGAAAGGTTATAAGTTTGTCACGATTTCGGAATTACTTGCGTATCGGAAGTAGATACCTATGCTTCGCCATTTTGCTTATGGTATAGTAGGCATATGAAAAAGCAGACGAAAAAACCCGCTCGTACGAAAATATCAGTTCCATTTTCGCCAAATCGTGTATTGTTCATGGTAGGCGTGACTGCCGCACTAGCCGTAACTCTCTTCGTCGCCGTTAGTCAACTCTAGTCGTACGTCTTGAACTTTCTTGAGGTTTGCCCCATACTTGGGCCTATGAAAGTCAAGATTGATATTGAGACACAGACGTTTATCCGGTTTGGACTCGTAATCATTGGTTTCGTGCTTGTACTACTTGCGGTGTACTTAGCGCAAGGTGCGCTGATGAGCATTGGTATTTCCCTGTTTCTTGCACTTGCTCTTAACCCACCTGTCACCCGACTTGCCCGTAAATTGCCTGGTAAAAGCCGAATAGGTGCTACGGCAATATCATACCTGATTGTCCTAACGATTCTTGGCTCACTTATCTTCCTGATTGTGCCGCCTATTGTTGAACAGACTGCAAAGTTTACTGAAACTGTTCCGGAACTTATCGACAAAGTAGGCTCACTTCGTGTCGTGTTTGATGATTTCATCACTCGTTTTAGTCTCCAGGGTCCTGTTGACCAGGCAATCGAAAATCTAAAGCAACAAGCAGCTGGCTTCTCTACTCAGCTAGGTGGGGCGTTAGTTGGAATTGTTACGGGTGCGGCAGGTGGACTCGTGAGTCTTATATTTGTTCTCGTTATAACGTTCTTTATGCTTGTTGAGGGTCCATTATGGATATCAAAACTGTGGGATCTCTACGAGGATTCAGAGAAGCTTGAACGACACCGCGCGACTGTACAGAAGATGTATAGGGTTGTAACTGGTTTCGTGAATGGACAAATCATCATAGCCTTTATTGGTGCGATGTTTGCCTTTATTGCGCTACTTATTATGGGTGCAATACCAGCACTTGATGCTCCGTCAAACTTGGCGATTCCTTCATTTGCGGGTGCTGGAACGTCACCAAGATTTTCTTTGGGCGGAACAGTATCACAGCCAGGCCCTATGAACCCTCCAATGGGAAGCGGTGGAATGCTACCAAGCTTTTCTATGGGCATACCAGTCTAACAGCCAGGCCCTTCTACAAGAGCCCCAGGCCCTATGAATCCCCAAATGGGAGGCGCTGGAATGCCACCAAGCTTTTCTGCGAGCATACCAGTCTTGCAGCCAGGCCCTTCT
>CAZHVV010000011.1:0-21481 GCA_964536265.1 uncultured Candidatus Saccharibacteria bacterium
TTCGTCTTCATGGGTCCAACAGGGGTGGGTAAGACAGAGCTAGCTCGTGTTCTTGCGCGCGAAGTATTTGGTAGCGAGAAGGCACTTATAAAAATCGATATGAGTGAGTTTTCCGAACGCCATACAACAGCACGTTTAGTCGGTGCACCAGCTGGTTATGTTGGCTATGAAGACGGAGGTCAGTTGACTGATAAAATCCGTCGGCAACCGTACAGCGTTGTATTGTTCGACGAGATTGAAAAGGCGCACCGTGATGTCTTCCAGCTTCTCCTGCAGATGCTCGAGGATGGAACATTAACTGATGCAAAAGGTCGACATGTTGATTTCTCAAATGCGATTGTCATTCTTACGAGCAATCTTGGTGCGGACAGAATGCAGAAGGAAGCATCGTTAGGGTTTAACGCACATACTGATGCGGATGCCGCTGGTCTTACTGAGGCCCATAAAGAAACCGAGAAGATTGCGCGTGCCGCGCTGTCTGACGTCATGAAACCAGAATTAATTGCGCGTTTTGATGATGTTGTCGTCTTCCATGCACTGACACGAAAAGAAGTCAGTAAAATATTCGACCTACTCATTGACGATGTCCGTGAACGGTTGCATCGAAAAGGTATAGGGCTTGCTATTAATAGTCGTGCAAAACAATGGTTGATTGACAAAGGATACGACAAATCGCACGGTGTTAGACCTCTGCGTCGTGTTATTCAGAATGAAGTTGAACACGTGTTGGCCGAAGGCTTACTTGAGTCGCGTTGGGTGGCAGGAGACATTCTCAATATTTCCCTGAAGCATGGTATGCTTGAGGTACTAGTTTCACGCGAGACAAAGGACGTGACGCATGATAATACAACAGCCTCTACGCAAGCCAAAAACGCCTGACAACCAGCGCGTTCGGCGCGGCACGAAACGCATCTTCTTGGGGGCGAGCTTCCTTCTTGTTGCGGCGCTTATTGTCATCTTTCGGCAGCAGATTCTTGATACGTATGTCGTTTGGAGGTACACACCGTCACGCGAAGTAGCAGCTATCGTTAATCGATCAGATTTGAGTGAAACGGGCAAATACTACCTCTATGCGTCACAATCATTGGTTGTTGATAGGGAAAATTTTAATAAAGAATGTGGCCAGCTTCAGAACGAAAAGACGGTTATACTCGGATGCTATATAGTACCTGAACGGCGGATATTTATCTTCAATGTGAACGATACACGTCTCGACGGTATTATGGAGGCGACTGCGGCGCACGAAATGCTGCACGCAGCGTATGACAGATTGAATTATTTTGACAAGCAACACCTCGACGAGCTATTGCTCGCACAGGAAAAGAAAATCACCGACACGCGTTTACGGCAACTTATTGAATTATATAAAGAATCTGAGCCTGGCCAAGTCATAAATGAACTACATTCAATCATTGGCACGGAGGTCCGAGACATATCTCCAGAACTTGAGTCATATTATGGGCGATATTTCAATAATCGTCTTGCTGTGGTGACAATGAAAGAGAATTACGAGAAAATCTTCACCAACCTTACTATTCGACAAGATAAGCTCGTGACAGAACTCAACAAACTTGCCGCAAACGTTACTGCTCGACAGAAAGCGTACCAGGCTGCACTTACCACTCTTAACAATGACATCAATACGTTTAACTCATGGGCAGATTCGGACGAAGCAACCCCAAATGAGTTTAGTGCGCGTCGAGCGGAACTTATTCAGCGTATTGACGCACTCAATGCAGAGCGAAATACTATAAATGATCTCACAACAACGTATAATACTAAGAAGGCAGAACTTGATTCATTGAATTTGCAAGCAGAAACGCTTAACCAAAGCATTGACAGTAAGTTAAGCGCGCCACAGAGTTTATAACCAATGCCAAAATCCAAACACCTTTTTGTTTGTCAGCAATGCGGTGCCAGCTATTCAAAATGGAGCGGGCGCTGTGAGAATTGTGGTGAGTGGAATACACTCGTCGAGGAAGCTGCTCCCACCGAGAAGAAAGCAGTTGTTGACCGTTCGCAGGGAAAACCACTTACAGCCGAAGCATTTCAATCCGTGAAAGTTGAGTCTGAGTCCATACGACACAAAAGTGGCTTTTCAGAAGTCGATGATGTGCTGGGTGGTGGGTTAATGCCAGGTGGAGTTGTGCTCTTGGCCGGCCAACCAGGTATTGGAAAGAGTACATTGCTCATGCAGATTGCGTTGTCTGTTGCGAACGACATGCAAGTATTGTATGTGAGTGGCGAGGAGTCTGCAGGACAAGTGAAGCTCCGTGGTGATCGTCTGTCGAAAACGACCCCTAAGATGCTTTCGCTTGCTGTCAGTACAAGCGCAGATGACGTTGCAGCGACAGTTGCCTCAGGCGAGTATCGGCTAGTTGTCGTCGATTCAATGCAAACGATGGCGATGGCAGAGATTGCATCTGCTCCCGGCACAGTTAGCCAAATCACGAACTCAGCAAATATTATTATTCGGGCGGCCAAAGCCAGTAATACATCGGTTGTGCTGGTTGGACATGTGACGAAAGAGGGAAGTATAGCAGGGCCAAAGGTACTTGAGCACTTAGTTGACGTCGTGCTGCAGTTTGAAGGTGATCGTTATGGTGGGTTCAAGCTACTACGGGCTGCAAAGAATCGTTATGGTTCTACTGCCGAGGTTGCACTGTTCGAGATGGACGGCGAAGGCCTACGGCACGTTGAGAACCCCTCAGCGCAGTTGTTGGCCGAACGTGGTCAAGAAGATGGCTCGGTCATTCTTGCGACTCTGGAGGGCAATAGACCGCTTCTGGTAGAGATTCAAGCACTTGTTAACCCGACACATTTTGGATATCCCAAAAGGACGGCAAGTGGATTTGATCTGAATAGGCTGAATGTCCTTATCGCGGTGCTGGAGCGTCGGACAAAATTAAAGCTGGCTGAAAGCGATATTTTTATCAATGTTGTTGGTGGTTTGAAGCTGCAAGATCCAGCTGCGGACCTCGCTGTCTGTATGGCTATAGCTTCGGCAGCCGCGCAACGACGACTCGACGAACAACTTGTTGCGTTCGGCGAAGTTGGTCTTTCGGGAGAGATTCGGTCAGTTGCTGCAAGTCAACGACGCACTGCCGAAGCAAAGAAATTGGGTTTCAAGGGGGCAATTGCACCATCCCCGCGAACTCGTGACACGTTCGTCCGGCCTGTGACAGACTTGCGTGACGCACTTAATCAATATTTAACATCAAAGGAATAATATGGAATTATTGAGTATTATTACACTCGGAATTTTTGCCGAGACAACATATTTAACATATAAGAAAATCAAACCAAGCCGTGTCAGTAAAGATAGTATCCTCATTGACACAAGCGTGCTGATTGATGGCCGTTTGCTTGCCATTGCACGTTCAGGGCTTCTGAGCGCTAAGCTCGTTGTACCCACTAGTGTTGTACGTGAGCTACAGTTCATGGCTGATAAAGCAGATCATGACAAGCGTGAACGGGCGCGTTTTGGACTCGATGTCATAGAACAACTCCAGGCGCTTGATGGTGTACAACTGGTTGTCGTCAATGATGGTATCACTGACCAAAACGGAGTCGACGAACAGCTTATTCGTCTTGCGCAAAAATGGCACGCCAAACTGTGTACGATTGACTATAATCTAAATAAATCTGCACGAGTTCAATCTGTACGAGTCATTAATATCAATGAACTTGCGCATGCACTGAGAGTGTCATACTTGCCAGGCGAGAAATTTGACGTCAAGTTGATTCAACCTGGACAGGACAATACACAAGCTGTCGGGTATCTCGATGACGGCACAATGGTCGTCGTTGACAATGCCAAGCGGTTTATTGGACAGACGTTGACTGTTGAGGCAACGCGAGTACTGCAAACAGCGGCAGGCAATATGATGTTTGCTCGTCATCATGAACAACAACCTGCGACACAGCAACCGGCACGTCGGCCTGCACAAGCTCAAAAGCCTGCTCAAACACCTCGTGGGGGTGATAAAGTCTACCACCCAGAACAGCAGCGCCGTCGTCCACAAAAACGTTCGCGTACGTCACCCGAAGATAGCCTTGTGGCGCTCGTGAATAAAACAGACGACTAAACCTTAGAACGGTATGTAACACGTAACCGCCGAAATCATCGGCGGTTATCATTATCTCTTCAGTTAAAAGTGTACGGTTTGCTGAGCGTAGCGCTGTATAGGCCGCTGTCGCTTACTGTTGCAGTAACTGTTTGAGATGTACTGCTAGTTGGCGTATAGGTGACAGGATACGTGCCGCTGCCGCTAACGGTGACAGTACCGACTGAGGTACCACCAACTGTGACGGTGAGTGTTTGAAGCGTATGTGTACCTTGTGTGACGCTCACAGCAATCGTATAGGTTGCTCCCGATTTTGTAGGAGTTATGCTGTTTACGAACGGTTTAAGGTCATTACATGAGTGTACGTTATCTGTTGCCTCAGGATCATAACCATCCGTCGAGATGTACGTCTTCTTCTTTGTGACTGGGTCGACTAAGCTTTGCACAGTCACTTCGATTTTCGCCGCATCAGGTGTACAATCGGTAGCCTTTTTCTTTGAAACTTTGTCAAAAATAATCTTCTCGCCTGTAGATGCGGTCTTCTTGTCGAACCAGGATGGGAATAGGTCGGTTTTACCATTGACCGTGAGTGTCTGTAGGCCTGCTGGCTTTGTGAACCAGTCATTCGCCTTCCAAGTTCCGTCTTTGGCTAGAACATTGACGTGGACGTCATGCATGATTTGTCCTGACGTTGGACCGAGTATGAGTGAGTATCCTTTTGCTGGTTTCGTATCATGATTGCCAACGTATACAGCGAGCGCGACACGTGGGCTATAGCTTACGAACCAAAAGTTCGTTGGCTCTCCAGTTGTACCATCATTTGATGTACCAGTTTTTGCACCAATCTTGACACCATCACCAGGTAGGAAGCCTGGTGAGTTTGGCCCAACCGCAGGAGTGCGAGCGGCGTTGTCGGTCATAATATCAGCAATCTCGTAGGCAATTTGAGGGTCGATTGCTTGCTTTGAGCTATCTTTCCATTGGTCGATAATCTGACCACGTGAATTTCGGACTTCAATAACACTTGCAAGTGGTTTGTAAACGCCCATACGCGCGATGGTCGCAAATGAGTTGGCATGTTCGACTTGTTTTGTACCACATCCACCAATAGCTGAGGCAAGGCCAGCACTTTTCTCGACACCATTCGTGCAGTAGCTGAGGTTACCCATGTCGCGAATTGTGGCAAGTGTCTGGTCGACACCATTGATATACATGGCTTTAATGGCTGGAATGTTGCGCGATAATGCGAGCGAAGAACGAACTGTCAACGAGCCCTTGAAGGTATTGTCGAAGTTTGCAACAGACTGACCGCTATCGGTTTTATAGATAGACTGAGGAATTGCTGTATCCGGGACAATAGAACCAGGACCATAGTTACCCTTAAAGAGAGCAGAGTAAACGAGAGGTTTAATGGTTGAGCCAGGTTGGATGTACCCAGTCGCGTAGTTGACGGAACCGTAGCCTGGGTAGTCGTATGCACGACTACCGCGCATAGCTAAAATTTGACCAGTTGGCACATCAATCATGCTTGCGGCGCCGTTGTCGAAACGGTTTGTTCGGGGCGCGCTACTTGCAAACAAGGCATCCATCTTCTGGTCGACGATTTCTTGCATTCTCCAATCCAAGGTTGTCTTGACGGTTAAACCGCCATCTCCGACCGTTTTACTGCCGAGTTTTGCCTGCAATTGAGATTTA
The DNA here is from genome assembly GCA_964536265.1 of uncultured Candidatus Saccharibacteria bacterium. Lineage (GTDB taxonomy): Bacteria > Patescibacteriota > Saccharimonadia > Saccharimonadales > Saccharimonadaceae > JAPUDS01. The sequence goes on from CAZHVV010000011.1 coordinate 5,763, forward strand.
ACCATTTGCACAAAGTGAGGTGCTTTGACGTCCTTAAATTGATCAGCAACAGGCTTGACGGTATCAAGGATTGCTACTTTTTTTGCTTCGTCCGCTTCAGCTTTGGTTATATAACCCTGTTCGGCCATATAGGTGAGAACAATGTCTTTACGGGCAAGCAGTGCTTTATGTCCGTCTATATTATAGGGGTCGTATACGCCCGGCTGTTGCGGGATAGCCGCAAGTAAAGCCGATTCAGCAATTGTCAGATCTTTGGCAGATTTGCCGAAATACGTCTGAGCAGCGGATTCAACACCATTGCGGCGGCCACCATACGGTGACTCATTTAAGTACATCGTCAATATTTGGTCCTTGTCGTACATACTTTCGACTTGGATGGACAAAATCACTTCTTTGATTTTGCGCGGTACACCAGTCAAGCCTCGGTCACCAGCTTCATCAGCAAAGAATACCTGTTTAATCAGCTGCTGTGTTAGTGTCGAACCACCCTGTGTGGACGTAGTACCACTACCGGTCAGATTTGACCATGCTGCACGCATGATGCCACTTACACTAAATCCACCGTGCTTATAGAAATCTTTGTCTTCAATTGCGACGGTGGCATCTTTCATATACTTGGATATCTCTTCAGATTTCACGACAAGTTTATAGTTACCATCACCTTTATCCTCCCAAAGAAGAATGCCATTTCGGTCATAATACCGTGTGACAGTAGTTTGAACACGTTTTGCAATCTCATCAGGACGAATTGCATCAAGTTCGCGACGATAGAAAACAAAGAGGACACCGACAATCAGAACAAGGATGCCTACACCGATAGCACCAAGCTTGAGCGCCATAAACATACCCTCACGGCTAAACCAGTACGCAAAGAAGCGTTTTGGGTGCATGCGATACAACATCCGTTTCACAGGGTGTTTTGGTAGGCTAGCAAGGTATTCCGCCTTACGTCGTGCTTTATAGTCGCGGTTTGACTTCCGACGATTCGACAAATTCGAATACAGACTCAAACGTTTTGCATTTCGTTTTTTCATGAACAGACCCTCTGCCTCCTTATAATCTCCACAATGTCCTCTATTATAGCACTATCAATATCGTTTTCATTTCACATTCTGTTACAATTATCAGAGATAACGTAGCTAATTACGAGAGGATAGACATGACGCTTGCAGAAGAACTTACGTGGCGCGGATTTGTCAATCAGACGACATTTGCCGATATAGCCGAGATTAATCAGCCTCGCACATTTTATCTTGGCGTTGATCCAAGCTCTGATAGCATGACAATAGGTAACTTAGCGGCTGTCATACTCGTACGGCATCTTGTAAATGCTGGACATAGTGCAATTGTCTTGGTCGGCGGTGCAACTGGACGGATAGGTGATCCAAAAGAGGACGGCGAGCGTGCGCTCAAAACTACAGAAGAAATTGACAAGAACAAACTCGGTATTGCTGCTCAGTATCGACAGATTCTTGATGGCGAAACGTTCGAAATGGTCGACAACTACGATTGGTTTAAAGACATTAACTACCTCGATTTCTTGCGTGAAATTGGCAAAAATTTCTCTATGACACAGCTACTTGATAGGGAATTTGTCCAGGCACGCATAGGCAAAGGTGCAAGTGGCATAAGTTATGCTGAGTTTAGTTATTCACTTATACAAGGCTATGATTTCCTCCATCTTCATCGTGAGAAGGGGGTTACACTTCAGGTTGGCGGTTCTGACCAATGGGGCAATATGCTTTCTGGTATCCCGCTCATACGTCAACTTGCTGGCGGTGAAGCGCATGTTCTCACCCTTCCTCTTATCATGAATAAAACAACTGGTAAAAAGTTTGGTAAAAGCGAAGATGGTGCTGTGTGGCTCGACGAACGCAAGACGAGCGTCTTTGCGTTTTACCAGTTCTGGCTGAATAGTGATGATTCAGGTGTCATTGATTATATGAAGATATATACTCTCTTGTCGCGTGAAGAGATTGAACGGCTCGAGCGTGAGCTTTCAGAGCATCCAGAGCAACGAGAGGCACAGAAAGTATTGGCGTATGAAGTAACGAAACTTGTCCATGGTCCAGCGCGTGCTGAACAAGCGCGAAACGTGACTACAGCACTCTTCGGCGATACACCGTTTAACCAATTGTTGAGCGAAGAGCTCGACATGCTTGGCCGCGAGATACCTGTTGCGACATCGAGTAATGTTATAAATGCACTCGTGACGAGTGGCGCATGTTCAAGTAACGGTGAAGCGCGTCGGATGATTGAAGCTGGCGCCGTGTCCGTTAATGGAGAAAAGATTTCAGCAGACCGCGATGTTGCTGCGCCGAGCCTGATTAAAAAAGGCAAGAACTCTTTCGTTCTCGTGCGCTAGACTGGATATATGGAACTGACTTCTCCACTTGAGCTCGTTAAAGGTGTTGGGCCAAAGACTGCCGAACAATTACATGCGGCCGGGCTTGAAACCGTGCACGATTTGTTGACGTTTTTCCCCAGAACATATGAGGATTATTCAGATATTACGACAATTGCAGCTATTCGACCTGGTAAAGTGAGCTTACGAGGACATTTTGAAGCTGGTAAAACTCGCCGTGTACGGCGTGGTATGACGGTAACCGAAGCGACACTTGTCGATGCAACAGGCAAAGTGGCTGTTGTGTGGTTCAACCAAGCCTACCGGCTTGCTCAGCTCAAAAAAGACGAGGAGTTTTTGGTTTCTGGTGAATTTAGTTTGCAGCGCGGCAGATATCAGATAGTCAACCCGAGTGCTGAAGCCACGACAGGCGAAGCGGCCAGTGGTGGCCGTATAGTCCCTGTCTACCGGCAAATTGCGGGGTTAAAATCTGTCGTGGTCCGGCGGATATTGTTCGAGCTACGACCGCTCATGATGACACTTGATGAAACGCTACCAGTTGATCTTGTAAAACGCGAAGGATTGGTTAGCTATAGCGAAGCTGTCCAGGCGCTCCATTTTCCGAATTCTGACGCCGAACTAACGGCCGCCAAAGAAAGAATGGGCTTTGAGGAGCTGCTTGCGCTCATGCTCGCGTCGGTGTTAAATCGGGCAGACAATGCCGCACTTGCAGCACACACTATCAATTTTTCCGCACAAGACGCTCAACAGTTTGTGGCAAACTTACCATTTTCACTGACAAATGCTCAGCGGGTAGCGGCATGGGAGGCTATCCAAAACCTCGCGGCTGGTGCACCGATGAATCGTTTATTGCAAGGTGATGTTGGTTCTGGCAAGACCGTCGTCGCTGGTCTCGTGGCCTATATTGCGCATCGTGCGGGCTTCCAGGCTGCTTTCATGGCTCCGACAGAACTCTTGGCTATACAACACGCAGAAACACTCAGAACGTTACTGGAGCCATTTGGTGTTGTTGTCGGGTTACTGACAGGCTCAGTCAAGCCGAAAGCCAAAAAATTACTGTATGAGCAAATTAAACAAGGAACAGTTCATGTGGTTGTTGGTACGCATGCACTCATAGAGGACGCGGTTGTATTTGCTCGACTCGGCTTCGTCGTGATTGATGAACAGCATCGTTTTGGCGTTGAACAGCGACAGCGACTACTAACGAAAAGCGAAAAGATGCCTCACCTCTTGGCGATGACTGCCACACCGATTCCTCGCAGTTTGCAGCTAACGATGTATGGTGAGCTTGATATATCTCTGCTCAACGAAAAGCCGAGTAACCGTTTACCAATTGAAACGTATATCATTTCACCGAACTCCCGAGCGCAAATGTACGGGGCGGTTGATGGTGAAATCGCGAATGGACGACAAGTCTACGTTATATGTCCACGAATCGATGAAAAGGATGATGAGCTGGCAAATGTTACAGCAGAGTTTAAACGATTAAAGAACTCAATTTTCAAGCACCGACGTATCGGTTTACTGCACGGCAAACTGAAGGCCGACGAAAAGCAGGCGGCTATGCAATCATTTGCGGCTGGGGAAACGGATATTTTGGTGAGTACGACAGTCGTTGAGGTTGGTGTCGATGTACCGAATGCGACAGTTATCATCATTGAAGGTGCGGACACGTTCGGACTTGCGCAGCTTCATCAGTTGCGTGGTCGTGTCGGTCGCAGTAGTATGCAAAGTTATTGTTACCTTGTGCCAAGCACGTCGAATGCACCCTCGCGCCGGTTAAGAGAGCTCGAAAAGTCAAATGACGGCTTCTATCTGGCCGAAAAAGATCTTGAACTGCGGGGTCCGGGTGAAATCTATGGTCGTTCGCAACATGGCGCACTCAATCTGGCATTCGCACGAATTACCGACACGCGTCTTTTGAAGCGAGTGCAAGGCAGCGCTCAGTGGCTACTGAAAAACGAACCGGATTTGCTACAATATGAGGAGTTACATAGGCGAGTTGAAAAATATCGTCGTCTGACAACATTGAACTAAGGAAACTATGTATTCGTTCGGACCATTACCAAAAGTCGGAAAATCAGGCCGTATCATAGGTGCACATCAGAAAATTGATCGTGTTGCGCGCCGCCATTTGGATACACTGTTGTCTCGGTCGCTGCGATTTCCAGATATCCGAACAATTTTGAGATTTGAAGGTATAAATGGCCCCGATGGTATGAAGCTTAAGAGCCCAGGTGTCGACGAACCGTGGCATTTTATCGACCCCCGCGACCCACACGATGCATCACTTCTTGTTGATATTCGCAACCATACGCATAACTTGTCAACCGCGCTTTATAAGAAGGATGACATCCGCGCCTCATTCGAGGCTTCATGGCTGGCTCATGCGGTTGTCGATGGATTAACACCTGCACATCATGAACCTGAAGAAGAAACAGTGAGAGTCGCTCGCGAAGAAGTGCAGGATAAGAAAACAGTTCGAAGTCGCGTCATTATATCAGGCAATGGTTCAGCAAAGCAGTTTGTGAAAAACAATTGGGACCACTGGGGCGCTGGCGGTACTATGACAACTCATACAATGTTCGAGGGTGGTGTTGCGACAACTATAAAAGCACTGAAGTTTGAGGAAGCCCAACCGTCGCAGAATGACTTGATTCGAGTCAGACAAGAAGGATTTGAGGCCATATTTCTTGAAGCATTACAAAAAGTAGCCGCTCTCGATATGTATACACAATACAAAAAACGTGGTTGGACGAGGTCGATTGCAAGTACGACTCGGCGGCAGCTTGTTCCGCTTATCATTGAAACTGTTATTTTGGCATGGTATACGGCGTATGTTGATGCTCTTGAGCGGAAAGCTCGAGCGAAGTGAACATACGAATCATCAGTGGTAGTTTGGGCGGACGAACAGTGACATGCCCGCCAGGTGAACGTACACATCCGATGGGAGAGCGGGTACGAAGCTCACTATTCAATATACTGGGCGATATAACAGGGAAGACGGTGCTCGACGCATTTGCTGGAACGGGTGCGCTTGGGTTGGAAGCGCTTAGTCGTGGCGCAACCTTTGCGACGTTCGTTGAACGTGATAAAGTTGCCCAACGAATAATTGCTGAAAATATTACAACACTCGGTGTAGGAAAGAAGTCAAAACTGGTGGCAGCATCGGTTGCACAATGGGACGAATTCCCAGATGAAACGTTGTTCGATATCATTTTTGCTGACCCACCATATCATGACTTACAGTTATCCACAGTCGCACGGCTAAAAAAGTATTTAAAACCCAATGGGCTTATGATATTATCATATCCAGGTAGGGAGTTAGCGCCGACCGTTAATGGAGTTGTTGTGGTGGACAATCGTAGTTACGGAGACGCGGCGCTAGCCTTCTACCGTCTAGATGCTGCCTGATTGGCAGTTTTTTGTTATACTGTTCCAGGCAAGTGACTAAGTCTTATATGATTAAGTACTTGAACCTTACAATTAGGTACATGCGCGAGTGGTGGGCCGGTGTGAAACACCGCCATAGAAAATAGTAGACACGCACGTGTCAGAACTTCGCAGGTCTGCAATGACGATAAACTACGAAATACATCTATATGCGCGAGTGGTGGAATTGGTAGACACGCTAGCCTTAGGAGCTAGTGCCGCAAGGCGTGGAGGTTCAAGTCCTCTCTCGCGCACCATATAAAAAGTCTCGACAAATGTCGGGTCTTTTTTATAAATTTTATCTTGTCTAACATCAATTGAGTGCATGTTATTATGGAAAATATGGATCAAATCCAGAATGTGCCAATGCCACCACATCTTGTAATCAGCCTCGTACATGAGAAAGTAAAACTTCCCGTGGCTGTGCGTGCAAAAGTCGATAAGTACTGGCAGGAGCTAATCACTAAGAATTCCAAGTTGCGGAATGGTGAAGTATTTACGGTAACTTCAGTTGAATGGAGAAGTGATAGCGTATCGGTCATAATCGCAGAAACTAACTATGCCCATTACGTTTATAGTGAGCAGATAGGCGGTCTAGAACAGTACACGGTACGTGTTATTCATCCGGATGCATTAATTGTTAGCTCGGATAATAAATTTATATTCGGTTCAATGGGGGCACATACCAGTCGCCCAGGGATTATTCAGTGCTGTGGAGGTGGTATTGATTATAGCGACATCGAGGATGATGTCGTTAATATTGAACATTGCATAACAAAAGAACTCTTAGAGGAACTAGGACTTGATGCATATGACAAACAGCGAGTCAAAGAGTTTCATCATGCATACCTTAAATCAGGAGGTCTCAGAGGCAAAATAACGATTTCATACATATTACGAATAAACCAGACTGCCAGACAGTTCATGATTGATTATGAAAAGTTTGTTAAATCAGTAACCGATAGTGGTGATGAGCCAGAGTTCGGTGAATTGTTTTGCATAGATAATAACCAAGAATCACTTGAAGACTTTATCGCAAATTATCACGAGCGGTTGAATGAGTATATGGCTGTATTGCTCAGGGATGTACATAGAGATTTCCAAGTGTAAGCGAACTGGGTAATATTTTTTGACGCATCTACGCTATGATAGTTCTCATGGAAGACACGCGAAATGTGATGGATGAATTCAAAGGTTTGGAACACGAGAAAATCGTAGCTGTACTCGATGCGCGTGGTGTCGAGCTCGAGATTGCCGTTGAAAACACATTGCGTGACTACAACCTCGGCACGATTGTCCGTACGGCGAATGCGTTTGGCGTGCGACATATTCACATCATTGGTCGGCGGCAGTGGAACAAACGTGGCGCTATGAAAACCGACTCGTATATGCATGTTCATTACTATGCGGACGCAAAAGCTTTTCAAAAAGCTATGGAAGGCAAAACAATCGTAGCAATTGAGAACAATGTTGACTCACAACCTCTTGCACAAACAAATATACCAAAGAACACCGTGATGCTGTTCGGCCAAGAAGGGCCAGGGATTTCTCCTGAACTGCTTGCCATCGCCAATACTATCGTTCATATTGAGCAACTTGGTTCAACGCGCTCGCTCAATGTCGCATCTGCTGCAGCAGTTGCGATGTATGCGTGGCTTTGCCAAAACACCCTGTAACGCTTATCCTTGCTAACTGAGGTCAATTATGCAACAATAGCAGATACATATGGCGACATTATCACCACTCAGTTATCGGGGCGCACGAGACTACTATCCAGCTGACAAACGGCTGCAGAATTACATATTTGATGCCTGGAAAACGACTTCCGAAAAGTTTGGGTACGAAGAATACGGTGCACCATTGCTTGAACCGCTTGAAATATACGCTGCAAAGTCTGGTCAAGAAATCGTCAACGAACAAACCTACCAGTTTGTTGACCGTGGTGGTCGCAATGTTGCAATTCGTCCAGAAATGACACCGACAATCGCCCGGATGGTTGCAGCTCGCCAGCAAGAACTTGGTTATCCAGCACGTCTCTATAGTGTGGCGAACTTCATGCGCTACGAACGACCCCAAAAGGGTCGTGAGCGGGAGTTTTGGCAACTCAATGCCGATATATTTGGCGTTGAGAGTGTTATGGCAGATGCAGAAATTATTCGCCTGAGTGACGCTGTTATGCAGTCGTTTGGCGCAGACCGCAAAATGTACACAATCCGTGTGAATAACCGTGATCTTATCAATTTTATGATGGCAGAATACTTACGGCTTGACGCTGTTCAAGGGCAGTTAATGACCAAACTTTTCGATAAGAAAGGTAAAATCTCAAACGAACAATTCCGTGACCAAGCGGCAGATATTTTTGGTGCCGAAATGGCGCATGAGGGATTGCGAAAGATTGCAAAACTTGTTGGTGCTAGTACGATGGCTGAATTACCTGCAGAAATCCTGGGGAGTGAAGCGGTGAAAAATGTCCAACAACTCTTCACACTGTTGATTGAGGCAGGAATCACAAATGCGAAATTCGATATCACACTCATGCGCGGCCTCGACTATTACACTGGCATGGTGTTTGAAGTGTATGACAATCATCCTGACAATAACCGTTCATTGTTCGGCGGCGGTCGTTATGATGGTCTTGTGACGCTGTTCGGTGCTCAGCCGGTGCCAGTCGTTGGTGTTGGTATGGGCGGAACTCCGCTAGAGGAGTTTTTGCGTGGCCACGAATTGGTGCCTGAACTCATGTCAACAACCGATGTTTTCATAGTTGTACTCGGCGATGTTGAGCGTCAGGCTGAAAAAGTTGCAACGTCTCTGCGTGAAGAGGGAATACGTGTCGCAGTGGACATCACTGGCCGTAAAATCGACAAGCAAATCAAAGCAGCCGTGAAAATGAAGGTTCCGTACTTGTTATTTATCGGCGACAAAGAAGTTGAAAATGGTGCGTATCGCCTCAAAGACATCAAGTCTGAAGAGGAGACCGAAGTCAGTACCGAGCGAATAGTCAGTATGATTCGGGATTATCGCAAAAAACACTCTGACGATGACTTCTAGGAAAGCATCTGTTATACTTACATCCTGATATGACAGAACATCTATCAGACCCAAACACACGAATAGCAATGGAAGCCTCCTCGGAGGCTTCTTTTTTTACCGTTGTGCCAGTTGAGCGACTTACAGCCGAAAAGTATTGCGATGATTGCTTCGCGCGACGCTTCGGAAATGGGGTGCTGTTATGTGCTCGGGAGGCATATGGTATGATTCCCGACGAGCATAGAACCCCTGTTGTCGTCATTAGCTTCGCGAAAGCAGCCCTCGGGTGTGCGGATATAAAGGCTGTTGGCGGTCGTGAACCACAACATGGTATTCGCCCACATTAAATAGCTTACGGTCGCGCCAGGACACCACATCTGGTAGACTAGATAGGCTATGAAACATACTCTGAAGAAATTATCTGACACACAAATTGAATTACTCATCACACTAAGTGGTGAAGACCTCGCTGAAGCAAAACAAACAGCTTTGTCACACCTGGCAAGAGAACTAAAAGTTGCAGGTTTTCGTAAAGGCAAGGTTCCAGCGAATGTCGCTGAAAAACATCTTGACCCGAATGTACTCGCAAATGAGGTGGCCGAACACGGCATCAACACATCACTCAATGAAATTATTACTATTGAGGGCTTACGAGTTCTCGACCAGCCAAAAGTTGAGCTCAAGAAATTTGTCCCATACACTGAGCTTGAATTTGGAGCTGTTCTTGAGGTTATCCCTGACATTAAACTCGGCGACCACAAGAAACTCAAAGTGAAGAAAATTGTTGAGAAAGTCGAGAAAAAAGACATCGACGAGGTGCTCGAGCGCGTTCGTCAGAATCTTTCCGAGAAAAAGGAAGTTAGTCGTGCCGCTAAAATGGGCGATGAAACAGTTATAGATTTTATAGGTAAAAAAGGAGACGAAGCCTTTGACGGCGGTACCGCAACTGATTACGCTCTAACACTAGGCTCGAAGTCATTCATCCCAGGCTTCGAAGAGAAGATTGTTGGCCACAAACCTGGCGATACGTTCGAGGTTCCGCTGACATTTCCAAAAGATTACCATGCCGAACACCTCAAAGGCGCCAAAGTTGTCTTTGAAGTCACGCTCAAGAAGCTGAATGAAGTTATATTGCCTGAGCTCACCGACGAAGTTGCCGCAAAAGTCGGTCCGTTTACGACCAAACAAGAACTTATTGACGATATCCGCCGTGAATTAACTGCTCAAAAAGAGCGCGCCGCAGAAGACAAGCTGAAAGACGACCTTATAGGTGCCCTCGTTAAAGCTTCAAAAGTGCCCGTTCCGGAGATACTCGTTGAAGACCAGTTGAAATCACTCGAGCAAGATGCCAAGCAAAACCTGATGTATCGCGGCATGACACCAGAGCAATATATGGCGCAAGAGGGCTTCAAGGATGAGGATGAATGGCGTGAAAAGGAATTCAAACCCGCAGCTGTTCGCCGTGTCCAGTCAGGCTTAGTGCTTGCTGAACTATCAAAAGTTGAGAATGTTGAAGTGACGTTGCAAGAGCTTGAGACTCGCCAAGCCGAAATGATTGCGCAGTATCCGAACATGAAAGACCAACTTGATGCGCCAGAGGCACGTCGTGACCTTGCGAACCGCGTATTAACAGAGAAGACCCTCGCACGACTCGTTGAGCTTAATAGCTAAAATAACCAAGAAATATTGACAAAAATCGCAAAGTGTGCTATACTAAAATAGTACCTTGTCTTTCCCAATGTTTGTTATCGGTGGTCGAAAAACTGCTGATAGCTCAAATCACCTAGCACAAGTTCCAGGGGGGAATTGTGAAGTTTTGGTATTACAGCTTGTTGGCGGTCGTGACTGGAATCGGCGTGTACGCGCTGTTTTCATCGTTACCTGCCAACGTCCAAGCAAAGGCCATTCTTCCGCTCAGGAAGTTGGTCCCCAATCAGAACATCGAGATTCTCGTGGTACTGATTGCAGCCATCATCATCGGCCTCATTGTGTTGCCGGTGCTCCTTCGCCCAGGACTCAAAATGAAAGGTGGAATTCCAAAATGACCGGAGAGCTTGTTCTGCAAGTCGTCTTCTACTGTGTCGTCATGCTGTTGTTCCCCCTGGGAGCAATGATTACGACCGGGCTGGAGCGCTTCATCGTGGTCAGCTCCCTGTTCATGTACCCCTTGTGGCTGGCCATTGAATTGCAACTGGAGTCAAATCAGTTCCTTGTTGTCGTCCTGGTCGTGCCCGGTACAATGCTCGCACTCGGGCGATTCCTTTACGGAGTAATCACCGCCCGAGAGAAGGGAAAGAAGGGTTCAACCCCTGCCCGCCAGTGATGGCGGGTTTTCCTTTGGATATATATTCGTTCTGGTTTAGCACTCAACTTGCACGAGTGCTAATTTTGCTATATACTGAAGTAATATTACGGAGGTGAACATGAAAAGTTACTTAGTCCCAACAGTTGTTGAAAAAAGTTATGACGGTGAGCGTGCCTACGACATTTACTCGCGTCTTTTGAAAGAACGAATCATTTTTCTCGGTGAGGAAGTGAACCAGCAAACTGCAAATATTGTTGTGGCACAACTCTTACATCTTGCCTACGAAGACCCGAAAAAAGACATTTCCCTCTATATCAACAGCCCTGGTGGTAGTGTGTATGATGGTCTAGCAATACTCGATACGATGAATTTCATCAAACCAGATGTCGCAACCTACGGTCTCGGGTTACAGGCAAGCTTTGGTGCGGTGTTGCTTGCGAGTGGTGCAAAAGGCAAGCGATTCGTGTTGCCGAACTCTCGTGTGATGATTCATCAGCCACACAGCGGCACGCAAGGTGTTGTAACCGACCAGGAGATAACTCTCCGAGAATCGGTACGAATCAAAGATTTGTTGATAGACATTATGACGAAACAAACAGGACAAAAACGAAGCCGTATCAAGGACGATACCGAACGTGATTTCTGGATGAATGCCGAAGAAGCCGTTGCGTACGGTGTGGCTGACAAAATCGTTTCTAGTATTAAGTAAATATTGTGGTATAATAAGTTGTCATTTACGGCAAGCCAAGTGCTTGTTGTGGAGAAGTATAGCTCCCAAAGCTCTAGGAGTTCCATGAGGTTTCTCAGAAAGATCAAGTTCAGAAGCATCAAGAAGTTGAAGCGGTACGTCCAGTACCTTTTCATCAGCAAGCACTTGACCAAAGAGGAAGGACAGAACGGATGAACGTCAACACACTCGTACGCCTTGGCCTGGTGGTAGGCGGCCTTGTTGCCGCAGTCACCACGACCGTGTACTGCATCGGATACTTCAAGGGGATGTTCGGGGCAGCAGCTGGCGATGATGAGTACCCGCCCTACCGGGCACCGATGAGCTGAGTGGAGAGCAAGCCATGTTCAGGTTCAGAATGCTCCCGTTGTGGGTTCGTATTCGCATGTGGTTTCAGGACCTCATGTGTGCTCGAGCTCATCGCCGGGAGGAGCGCGACGCGAATCGCAATCTGTACAAGACGCCATTCCTCTGGGATAGCATCGACTGAGGGGTGATAGGCCATGACTATGTCCTATCCACCTCCGTCAGAGTTGTCGAGGTGGCATCGGTTCCGGACGTGGCTCCATGAGTTGCGCGAGGAGTGGTGGGGACTCCTGTACGGAGATCCTACCCATGGAGAAAGCGCCAGTTCTGACTGACGTTCCAGGTTAGGGAAGCCTCTGTGGTGCGAGATTACATCCTGTTTTGACAGGTTGTGACGGCATCACAGGGGCGTGTTTTATTTTGTGCCCAAAACCCTTGACAAGTATGCTTGTAACGGCGTACACTGATAGGTAATGAAGATTGTATAGGCTGGGTTATTGTACACGCACGCTTTGGCGAGGCGTTTTTCGTGTCTTACCCTCCCCCTAGTGAACTTCGGCGCCAGACGAATCACTAAATGTAACGAGATTGAACTTTTATGCGAACCCCGTTGACTGATCATCGCGGGACAAAAAAAGTTCGGAAGGACAAAGATGGCTACATCAGACATCAAGCGGCCTCTCAAAAAACGCGTCTACTTTACTGAAGACGATCGTATTTTGGATTTGCCAAATTTGATTGCTCACCAACTCGACTCTTGGAAAGAGTTTGTGCAATCAGGACTCGGCGAGATTTTCGCTGAAATCAACCCTATGGAAGACTACACCGGCCAAAAGCTGGAACTACGCTTCAAGGAATATCACTTTGAGCAACCAAAAACGAGCGAAGTCTATGCTCGTGAGAACAACGTTAGCTATGAAGCTCCACTAAAAGCTGTCGTTGAGCTGACTAACAAAGTAACTGGTGAAGTCAAGGAACAGGAAATTTATCTCGGTGATTACCCATGGATGACCGAGCGCGGTACATTCGTCATCAACGGCGCAGAACGTGTCGTTGTCAGCCAGCTTATTCGTAGCGCTGGTATTTTCTTTACGGCCGACAACCATGGTGGCCGTAATTATTATGGTGCAAAACTTATCCCAGGCCGTGGTGCTTGGCTCGAGTTTGAAACTGCAGTCAATGGCGCAATGTATGTCAAAATTGACCGTCGCCGCAAAATTGCCGTCACAACACTGCTCCGTGCCCTTGGATACGGAACTGAGAAGGCACTGAAAGAGTTATTTAAAGACGTCGACACCGGTACAGCGAACTATCTCGATGCAACGCTTGAAAAAGACCCAAGCAAGGGTACAAACGAAGCTCTTGTTGAAGTCTATCGCCGCTTGCGACCAGGTGACCTTGTCACGGTTGAAAATGCACGCAATATGATTGAGCGCATGTTCTTCGACTACAAACGATTCGACATTAGCCGAGTTGGCCGTTACAAGATTAACCAACGTCTCGAAATGAAAGTGCCAAATACGTCAGAAAACCGCATCATGCGTGTTGAAGACCTTGTGGCAATTGTCCGAGAAATTATCCGTCTCAACAATACCCAAGAAGCACCAGATGACATTGACGCCCTCCATAACCGCCGTATCAAACTGGTTGGCGAGCTGGTTGCACGACAATTCCGAATTGGTATGCTCCGCATGGATCGCAACGCTAAAGACCGCATGAGCGTTAGTGATATTGAACACGTCACACCAAACCAGCTCATTAATGCACGACCTGTCGTCGCTGCAGTGCGCGAATTCTTCGCAAGCTCACAGTTGTCACAGTTCATGGACCAAACGAATCCACTCAGTGAACTTTCACACAAACGACGCCTTAGCTCTATGGGTCCTGGCGGACTCAGCCGCGAACGCGCCGGGTTTGAGGTTCGCGATGCTCACTCGACTCACTATAGCCGTATCGACATCATCGAGACGCCTGAAGGTGGAAACATCGGCCTCGTGCTGAACCTTGCCAGCTATGCACGTATCAACGAGTATGGCTTTATTGAAGCCCCTTACCGCAAAATCGTGAAGGGCAAGGTCACCAACGATGTCGTATATATGGACGCCGCGCAGGAAGCAAAAGAAATCATCGCTGAGGCAGGCAACAAGCTGAAGGCTGATGGTTCATTCGCTGAAACACGTGTTTCAGCTCGCAAAAATCTCTTCCCAGCTGAAATTGACGCTGATGAAGTTACCTATATGGACGCCAGCAAGATGCAGGTTATCGGTACAACAGCAGCCTTGGTGCCGTTCGTTGAGAAAAACCGTATTGACCGCAACTTGACCGGTTCAAATATGCAACGCCAAGCAGTTCCTCTTGTGAAGACGACAAGTCCGATTGTCGGAACGGGTGTTGAGGGTGATATTGCTCGTAACACATCACAACTTATCGTTGCTTCTGGTAATGGCGAAGTTGTCCGTGCCGATGCCGATGAAATCCATGTCAAATATGGTCCGAAAGAGATTGTTATATACCCAGTCGTTCACTTTGAACAAAGCAACGACGACCGCGCTATCAACCAAAAAGTGCGCGTACTTCGTGGTGACAAGGTAAAGAAGGGTGATATCCTCATCGAAGGCGCCTCAATCGCCGATGGTGAGCTAGCTCTTGGCCGTGACCTTCTTGTGGCATTCATGCCATGGGGCGGATATAACATGGATGACTCAATTATTCTTAGCGACCGTTTGGTACGCGATGATGAGTTGACTAGTATTAATATTGATGACTTCATGGTTGAAGTTCGTGAAACGAAGCTAGGACCTGAAATTGTTACTCGTGACATTCCAAATGTCAGTGAAGAAAGCCTCCGCCACCTTGATGAAAACGGTATTGTCCGTGTTGGTGCTGAAGTCAAGCAGGGCGATGTCCTGGTTGGTAAGATTACACCAAAGGGTGAGCAGGAACTCAGTTCAGAAGAACGACTCCTTCGCGCTATCTTTGGTGAAAAAGCCAAAGACGTTCGTGATACCTCACAACGCATGGGTAACGGTAAGCACGGTAAAGTCGTTGGTGTTCGCGTCTTCTCCCGCGAGAACGGCCACGAACTGAAGGCTGGTGTGCTGATGCAAATCCAGGTCTTCGTGGCTCAGATGCGCAAGATTGCTGTTGGTGACAAACTTGGTGGCCGTCACGGTAACAAGGGTGTTATCGCCCGCATCCTGCCCGAGGAGGATATGCCGTACTTGCCGGATGGTACGCCGGTCGAGATCGTGCTCAACCCGCTTGGCGTTCCGTCGCGCATGAACGTCGGGCAGATCCTCGAGACGCACCTCGGATGGGCTGCCCGGGTCCTTGGACTTCACTTTGCGACGCCGGTTTTTGACGGAGCAAGCGAGGCCGAGATCAAGGAATACATTGGCAAGGCCAACGAGAAGTACGACGAGTTAGGTTTGCCGCCGTCAGTCGGACCATCGGGCAAGACGCGTCTTTACGACGGTCTGACCGGTGAGCAGTTCGAGCAGAAGGTATGCGTTGGATATATCTATATGCTCAAGCCCTCGCACCTCGTCGACCAC
>CAZHVV010000012.1:0-17840 GCA_964536265.1 uncultured Candidatus Saccharibacteria bacterium
ATCAACAGCGGTTTTTAAAAGCTTTGTGTATCCCCCACCTATGTTGTACTGTGGTTGTTTGAATTCTTCCAACATAAAATCTAACTCGACTTGTAGCCAGGCGTCATTTACTTCTGTCGGCACGCCCTCAGGAATACCATTTTCCGGGGAGTCACTACCACCATATTTATTGTCATAATACTGTGCAAAAGAATCTTTTGTTCGTGAATCTTTCTGTAGTGAGTCGACGACACCAGTAAGGCTGTCATTGGTCCGGCGACTACCGGTCCATTGTGCTAATCCATAGCCCCCCGACGGCCAGGATGAGTTAGTTTGTTGAATGAATGGACTAAGTTGTGGATAGGCTTCTACCTTCCAGTTACCAATAATTCCTGCAATTGCCATCGCCGTCAGCCCCTTACTTGCCAAATACGTTGCAATTTTTTCAAAGTTTGTCTGGCCACTCATAGTACCGCCAGTTGTTTTTTCCGAACACGTGCATTCGTTGCCATAATGACCAACTCCCCACGCTTTGTATTGTAACCGTTGAGCCTCGCTTAGTGGACCACACGCAGTGTTCCCGCCAGTACCAAAGACGGCTTTGACTGGGGAATGGTCGGATGCACAGGTTGTGGAAGGAGTATATTTTGTCGGGTCACCGGTAGCAATTTGTTTACAATCCATAACCTCAAAGCTTGAGGGAGCGGGTATGGATGATTCTTTGTAGTAAATATGGTCAATCTTACCTCCTTCATTCAAGTCTGCACCAGGAAAATCACGCGCATTGGCAAACCCGGCTGTCTTTAAATATTCTTCAACATTTTTTTCGTTTTTACGGTTGCCTTTTGGATTAGCGTTAAAATCTCCAACAAACAGCACGGGACCTCCATACGTCGCAACTTCAGAGTCAGCAACAGCACCTTTTACGACGCTAAGCCGCTCTGTATCACATCGATCGACATCATGATCTGAGGTAGGGTGTGCATTGATAACCAATAACTCTTGCCCCGACGCTATGACCGTGAAACGAGCAATTCTGACATAAATAGTACCACCATCACAGCTTGATTTTGAATCTCCTGCTACTATAGATTTATCATCAACCAACTGGACAGTACTTGAGTTGTAGATGAAATTGAGCTGGTCAGCGTCCCCTTTATCATTCAAATA
Source organism: uncultured Candidatus Saccharibacteria bacterium (assembly GCA_964536265.1). Taxonomy (GTDB): domain Bacteria; phylum Patescibacteriota; class Saccharimonadia; order Saccharimonadales; family Saccharimonadaceae; genus JAPUDS01. The sequence continues at coordinate 1,150 of CAZHVV010000012.1, forward strand.
GGCCATTTTCATTGAAGGATTCAATGTCTGGAGCTCCTTTTCGAGCGCCTTGGGCTCACCGCTTACTTGATTCTTGTATTCTTGTAGCCCGACTATATCGTACTGCAATGTATTGATATTTTTTACAATTTGCTTAAGCCGATCAGGAGCATATTTTGAGCCCTCACCATGATAATAGCCGAGAATGTTGTATGTGCCGATAGTTACAGGCACGGCTTTATCCTCGTCTGTGTTGCCAAACGTCGCAGTAATAGGTTTATGATCCGACCCACAACTACCACTACCAAAGCTATTTGTAGTACAGCTACTCCTCGTGAAAGACGTTGGATCTGAGACTGTTGCGGGGTTGTAGAATATCCGATCAATTTTTGGTGTTCCGCCAGATTTGTCTTTTGCAGTTTCGTTAGCGATAGCCCATTTAAGATTCTTAACCGTGGTGTAGACACCACCATTTGCGTCGCTTGGCCAGGAATTAGTGTCACCCGCTAATATAGCGGGGGTATTAGTCCCAGCTATATCATCTAGCTTGTTGATAATTTTCTTAATATTCGTTGCCCTTGCGCTTGAGCAAGAATTACTTCGCGTAATTCGTCCATGATGATTTCCTAAATAAAAATCCTTACCGTCAGTTGTTTGGAAATGTACGATTCGCGCGCCACTGGAACCACCACCACAACCTGCTCCTGCTGACACACTAACCATCGGTTCTTCACTCACCTTCTTCACCTTCTTTGTGTTCCAAGCATAGGCAAGCCCAAATCCTTTTTGCGCAGGACCTGCGCCATTATCCTTTAGGACTTCCCAGTCAGACCCGAGCTCACTTATGATTTTGTTTGCTCCACGACTACTCTCATACTCTTGTAAAGCAACCACGTCCATATTGAGACTTTTTATATTCTTCGCTAGCTTGCTTGATCTACTATTAAAACCGAAACCACCCCATCGAGTTGTTAGAACATTGTATGAGCCAATTGTAATACCAAGACTTTCTGTAGTTGAGGTTGCCGCTGATGTTAATTCATTGAGGTATACGAGGTTACTAAGCAAAGAAGAGACCACCATAACAACAGCCATAATAATATGACGAATCTTAATAACTTTCTTTGGCTGCTGGTTCAGGTTTCTTTTATTGAATATATTCATTGTATTTACCTTATGGATCGTATGTAAAGTGAGCATCATCCCAGCCTTGTTTTTGCTTGACATCATCCCAGAAACCATAACACCTATTGTCGTCCTTCTTGTCGTACTTCTCCTTGTCATTACTCTGCATGCATGTGCGCATCCAACTCTCAGATGCAGCATCAAAGTCCAATGACAGGCCCATCATATGATTCGAGTATAACGTCGTTGTGCTCCAGCCCGCATCTATTTTTGTTATCCAGTCTGGGCATTCACTTGGGCGTGCATAGTCTCGTATGTATATAGAACATTGCTCGAAGAGACTTCTATAGCCAATTGACGCCCCGAGAGTTACTTTCCCTCCCTCCTCAGATTTCGCCAATTCTGCAGCCTCAAGAAGTGCCGCGGCACCCTTCGAGTTAATGGTGAGCGTTGTTATTCCGAGTGCTGTCGTTCCTTTGTATCGCTCGTCTTTCCATAAACCCTCACCTGTCATGGTTGTTCCTGGGATTGAGCACAGTACGATAGTCTTTTTGTCACCACCCCTATCCCAGCCCTCTGTGATATCCTTTACTAGTTCTGTACCGGTTGGACATGACCCGCTAGAGGCAGTTGATGAGGCATTAAATAATGGCTTGAAGGCATATTTATCGGTTGGGTTGGCTGTAGTAACAGCAGAGCCAACAACCAGCTTTTCAAGGGCACATGGGTCACTGACTGTATACACGGCTATTATTGAATTTCCCACCTTCTTTTTATTTGCGGGATCGGCCCGTGCCTGGGCACTCGCCGTACAATATGCCTCAGTATATATACTTGGGTCAGCACGAATCACTGGGTCATTTAGCTTATAGCCGTATTGCGGGAGGTGAAAATCTTGCCACTGAGTGGTACTTGCCGCTTTTGCACCCGGCAGAGAGAAAAGTGCTGCCATAGTTTTTGCCGGCAGTTTTGCGAGACCGCTAAGTGTGGTTGGCATTTGGACTGTCGCAAGTTGGACGAGAGATCCCTTCAAACTTGGGTCAAATAGTTTCGCGAACAATGACTGGTTGTTGAAATTTTCCTGGTCCGCAGTATTTTGATATGCAGTGATGGCGCTTGCTTCTTCGGAGTTGAGATACTGTCCCCCTCCACCCAACACAGTGCCGTCGGTGTCAATACCGTTCTGCATCAGTTCCCATTGTTCAGTATGGATTGCTCCACTCAGCGCGTCGTAATTGAGTGAAGTCGGTACGCCATAGCCTGCTGCTGCTGGGTTAAACACGGTTGCCATAATCCAGTTCATGAGTGGTTGCAACTGGTCTTTTGCCCACCCGGCAATCCCGGCAAAGAGTTTATCAAGTCCAAGGGCTGTCTCGGCAGCGTCTATCAGGGCACCACTCACCTCAGTATATATTTGAACAATTGCATGTGCACCTGCGGCCACCCATGCAGTATTCATGGCAACTGCAGTTTTCCATAACGGGTTGTCTGCGAACTCTTTCGTGTAATCAGGTAAGAGTTGATATGTAGGGCATACAAGCTCACCTGCAGGGAGCGTTGTCATCTCGTAACCATTTTCGGTTGGACATTCCCGTTTCACTTGGTTGCTTGCTGCACTTACGGTACTGTTTGTGTCTATATACCCGCTCTCGTATGCACACAGTGGACTTCCGTCACAATCAACAAGAGTACTCAGTTCATTTATAACTTCACCACCACCATTGTCGGTGAAATCACCCGCCTTGGCCTTTTCCCAGTTTGTGACTACCCCCACTGCGTCCCCATAGGCAAAGCCCGTGTAGATTTGTGAGTTCATATCTAGCTTAACAAGTGATGCCGCCCCACTCTCAACCGCTCCAACACCAGATAGCCCTAAGTCTACCAGCTGGATACCACCTATAACAGCACCTGCACCTGTTGCAGCTGCAATAATTTTTGACGAGAAAAGCTTACCTATAATCTTCTCAATACCTGCATCTGGCACAGCCGGTATATCGCCAGAGAGTTTCGCAGTTAATTTTGATAGAGCCTCGATTTGTTTTTGTTTTTTCTCATACTCTGCTAGCTTTTCCTGGTAATCAGGAGCATTCTCGTCCGTTGGCTTCTCGACAGTTCCCAGATCTGCGCTCAAGCTTTCTATAAGTTTATCGCAAGGGTCGGTTCCACCCTGAAAACATGCCAGGTATGCTCCGAATCGTGGCGATATTCGGCCGATAGTGTTTTTATACATGGCTGCTTTCATGCTGGTTTTAATATCGTTAACCTTGTTTGTTGTCTTTTCGAATGCCCGCCACGAGGTTACGCCGTATTTTTTCATGAGGATTTTCCGTGCAACAAAACGGGAGATAACATTTTTATGATGTAGCTTCGTGTTAACAGTTGCTTTTAAGTAGTTTTTCATTTCCCTGTTCGTAGAAAAATCGAGCTTTTCTACGACTTTATTTATGCCATCGGTATCAGTATTAAGTCCCGTTTCTATGGAGATAGTCCATGATGTTGCCTTTCCTCCAAGCCGTTCACGTCCACTTTCTTTTACGGACAATTTTACATTGCCCCTAGACTCTTTTGTCATATCAAAGTCCATCTCTTTGCTGAAATAATCAGCTGTGTATGTTGAGAAGAGTGAACACGATATACTACTATTCTTGCAAAATACTGTTTCACCTGTCTTTTCATCGGTGCCATTCGCGAGCATGAGCATTCGTGTAGCGAGGACACGGGTGATGAGGTATTCGGTCCGCTGTTCAACAGCATAGCCTGGAACTTCTGAGGCTGCATCGGTGATATTGCTTATGAGCGCTTCGAGTTTGAGCGGTAGGAGTCCCATAAAGAGAGCAAGAACTAGACCTCCACCACCAAGTGCACCAATACTACCAATTGCAACACGCTTATTTTTGCTAATCCGCGACCATAGTGGCTGGCTCTTGTTGCTATTCGTGCCTGTCGGGCTGTAATTGATATCATCCCCTGCTGGAGCTTCGGGGGTCTTCTCGGCATCATTGAGTTTTTCTCGGTCAGGATATTGTTCGGGATTTTTCGCCATATGTTCGGGCGACAGTAAATAGTCCGCGTCTGCTGGATTGTAGGCGTTGTCTTGTTCTTGAGGGGTTTGTGGTAAAAGGTCCGTCCCCGCCATGTTAGCTTACCTGGTTAGGTTGTTCTTGCTCGAGAGCTTGAGGATTGCCTGCTTGAGCTTGTTGGCCATCTTGATAGGCTTGCATCTGCTGTAACTGTTGCGGGTTGGTAGTGATGAGCCCTTGTTCGGTCGGACTAGAAACGATTTGTATGTGTACATGATTTTGTCCAGCGAAGAATAACCCTTGGCCAACTGGGAAGTTGCTCAGGCGTTTGCGTTCTTCTTCTGTCAGCTTGAATACGTCAGATAATACATCGACGGCGCTTGTTGACTGTTTGAGCAGAAGCTGCATGGAGCTGTTAGCAACAATTGCACGGCCCATTTTGCTACCCATAAAGTCTTCGACATCCTGCGTGATAGTAGTAAGGCCCAAGTAATATTTACGGGCTCGCTTTGCGAGGGAGAACAAGAAGTTAGCCGAGTCATCATACTTCATGAGTTGCCACGCTTCGTCGACAATCAGCATACGCTTTTTTTGTTCGGTTCGGACACGATTCCAAATGTGGCTGAGGACAATATACATAGCTACTGGCCGCAGCTCATCTTCAAGGTCACGAATATTGAACACAACCATGGTGTTATTTATGTCGATATTGCTCTGTTGCGAGAAGATACCAGCGAATGTGCCGGAGGTATATTTGCGCAACCGTTGTGCAAGTTGTGGGCCGTTGCCACCCATGTGCAACAAAGTTTCGTAGAGGTCATTGATAGTTGGTGGTGTTGAGTTGTGCGTGAGAGGGTCAGAGGTGATACCTGCGCGGGCATAGGTGTCTATGAGTGCTTGGTCAAGGTCAGCCTCTTCTGAGGGGCTTAAAGCAGGCATCATGGAAGTCCCGTTGTTGGCGATTTGTGCAGTTGCGCCACCTAGCATTAAACGCAGTAAGCCGTGCAGGGTTACAAGATTTGCGCGCAGAGCGTCGTCGGCTTCGTCGCTATCGATGACGCGTGGCAGGTCGAACGGATTGATTCGTACGTCAGAGTTTAAACTCAAGCGAATATACGTGCCACCAACTGCTTCTGCGAGGCGTTGATACTCGTTTTCTGGGTCGATGATGATAATATCTGCACCCATCATCATTGTGCGCATTGCCTCTAGTTTCACGGCGAATGACTTGCCGGCTCCAGACTTGGCGAATACGGTCATATTGGCGTTTTCGAGACTGAATCTGTCGAAAATAACCAGGCCGTTGTTATGCATATTTACGCCGTAGAGAATTCCGTCTTGCTGGGTCAGGTCAGCACTCGTGAATGGGAAGCTTGTTGAAACAGCACCGGTATTCATGTTGCGTCGAATCTGCAACTGGTCAGTCATTTGTGGAATCGTACTGTTCAGCCCCTGTTCTTGTTGGCTTGATGCAACTTTGCTGAGAACGAGCTGCTGACCAAGAATTGTCTCGATTTTGTGCTGCACAAAGCCAAGTTCGTCAAGGCTGTCAGCATACATGGTGATATAGAGGCCATAGCGGAAGAAGCGCTCAGCGCCAACCTGCAGCTGGTCGCGTAGTTCCTCAGCGTCTTGTATGGCGGCCTCGAGCGCTGGGTCGCGTACCTTGCCGCGTTCGGAGTTGATGGACATACTTGCTTCGAGCTGACCAACTTTTTTGCGCAAGTTGTCGAGCACTATCTGGCTCTCAACTGGGTAAATGAACATACTGACGTCAATAACTTCGTCAACATTGATGATTGAGCTTAACCATCCAGTGTAAATCTGTCGTGGGTAACCATATATATATAACGTCCGTCCGTATCTTGTACCAAGTCGGAAATAACTACTTTGGATTTCAAGTGAGCTTGGGGCAATGATATCGCGTAGGGTTGTGATTCCCTTCAGAAACTCAGCTTCAATCTCCTGCTGCTCTCGGGCGCGCTGCTGTTCGGCAATGTCGATAGCGCTTTCCTTCTTTTTACCAAAAGCCATTAGACTGTTCCTCCGAATTGCGTAGATGGTGCTGGTCCCTGCCCCTTTTGAACGTACGTCCCTGTCATTTGGTCAGGATTTCCAAGTGGTTCTCGGACAGCAGTATCTGGGTTGTATGCGTTATAGTACAACTCACTGAGCTCTTTTGTGTTGAGCTGGCGCCCCTTGACGCCCATCTGAAACAGGCCGCTCATCACTGCGTTAACGCGGTTGCCAAGCTCTTCCTTCGCTTTCGTATACGTATTCTGATCAATCTTGATATGATGTTGCTCTTGTGGTTTTGCGAAAGCGGCAAAAATACTTTTGCTGGCGGTTGCGAGCGCACTGAGATCGCCGGCACTAAAAAATGGTACGATAACGTAAAAGTTCTTGTCCATGATGTTTGTTTCGCGTGACACGACATCGATGAAGTTGATGTAGTCATCCATGAGTACACCGAGTAGCATATTGTCTTGGTCGCGGCGGATACGCACCAGTTTTTCAAGGTATGGTCCGATATCGACGCGCTGTGAGCGAACATAAATCTGCACTGGGAAGTACAGTGAATTTAGAAAACTCTGGTAGCTATACTCAACACCTTCGCGTTCACGCGAGCTCATAAGGTCGAAGTTGATTGAATCGCACGACACGACGGCCCTGAAGCTGCCATCGTTCATGATTAGTAACCCTTCTCTTAATTCAGAAATTAACAGCGTATTTTGTGTACTGTTCGGGTTGCGAGTTTTTTGCGCTTGAGTGGGAGTGTTACTTGTGACTGCCGCGTTTGGTTGCGGATTCACGATAGGTGGCGTGAGCGGAGGCGTCGTCGGTAGTTGTTGAGGAATTGTCGGATTCATTGTTTGTTCCCACCGAACCAGTTATCACCTGAGTGAAACTACAACCTCTCCTTCGTCAAGATGTTTCTTATGAAGACGTTGTGCCTCACGAGCAATCGTACTGATCGACAAGTCGTTATTTGTTGCCAGTCTCATTATATCAGGAGAGAGGGGTTCATCGCTAGACGCTTGTGCTTGAGTTTTTTGCGGTTCTGCAACCGGCTGAGCCGAAGGAGCTGGCCCACTTGGGCTTATGACGCGCTGATGGATGTTCGAGGGGTATGGATTGAACGTGATATTGTCATCAGTCGGTGTGTCAGTAATAACAGGTGGTGGGCTCACAGGGGCTGGCACCGGGGTTACTGGTTGTGCAGTAAGAGGAGCTGGTGCGCTTGAAGCTGCCTGCATAGTGGCCATCATCGCTTCTTTGCGCGCCACGTCACTCTTGCCTATCATTGTGTCGAAATTCTGTGTCACGTTGCCACCCGTGTCGAATATGTCTTCCGCAGTTTGCGCCTCGGCAACCAATGTATCACTCAAATGTAAATTGTCGGTTGCCGATGTGAGCCCTCGACTTGCCCATCCGCCAGTGTCGACGATTTGCGCGAGGTATGACAAGCGTTGTGATGCCTCGGCTCCAGTGAAGTCTTTCGTGAGTGGCATGTCTGCCGTCGTTGGAGCGGTTATCTCAACAGCTACGACGTTCCCTTCTGGGTCCCAGCGACGAGTGCGCGGTTTGAGCCAGAAACGGACGACTGCCGTCAAATATGTCTCCATAGGTTGGTCTTTTTTGAGCGGTAGCGCAAGTATGAGAAAAAAGCCTATAACTGGTAGCGGCAACAGCGCGAGGCCCCAAAATAGTTGGCTCAGTCCATATGCCAAAAAAGCGCCCGCCGCGACTATCATCAGATAGATGAACTGGCGGAACGTAAACGGCCCGAGAAGCTTGTCCTCGGCCTCAACATCTTGCGGGACTTTGTAGACTGCCATATGGGTTTATTATACCATTAGCACTTCAACACGTTTAAATACCGTAGGCTTACGGTGAAGGTGGTGGAGGCGTAGCGCTTTTAACCAAATCTTCCAGGATTTTACGTTGGCCCTCTTTAATTCCACTAGCGGCATTCGGATCTTTAAGAACTGCAGCTGCTTTGTCGGCTGTTAGTTTGCCACTATCGACCTGCCTCTGAAGGGCATATGTCTCTTGAATACTTACGGCCACGTTGCTTCCAGAAGCGGCCTTCGTGTCGTAGGCTCCAGCCTGAAGGTCTCTCAGGACCGTTTTAGCATCTTTCGTTTCGTCGGCCATATCGTTTACGGCGTACATCATACCCAAATCTTGTTCCTTCATCTTCGGGAAGTGGTTGTTTTGAATATAGCGAGCCATGCTTGCCGCTTGTTCTGAATCGACGTCTGAGCTTCCCATCGCATCCTGTACTTCCTTGAGGTGTGCAGTGTCTACCATCTTTCCGGCTGATAGATTCATCAGGGTTTGATCTCTTGTCTTCATAGCATGGTCTAGTGCTGCTTGGGCGTCCCCCTTGAATGTAAAGTCGAGCTTAATCTTTGCTTCTTTCGTTTCGATTTCATCAATAATTGCTTCTGCGCGTGCCTTTGCTTGGGCAGTTGCACGAGGGTCACTACCAACTTGGCGCGCGGTAACTTTCGCCTGGTTGAGCTTTGATTCCTCAGAGGCATTTCTGTAGAGTTCTTGTCGCTTTAGTCTTTGATATGCTGGTAGTTTGCGTTGCCAGCGTCCTGGGGTTTCGCTTAGCTTCGACATCTTCACATCTTTGCGATATTGGTGCCGAGTATCAGACCTGTCACCTGCCCACTTCTTGTTTCTGTCAAGCAAGCCTTTTCCGCGATCATTGACAAGTGCACCAATTTTCTCAAGAAAGCCACCGGCAGACTTAATGAGTGTCGGAAGAATGAAGAGTGGTACAAATATAATAAGGAAAGCAATAATGTTATTGATAGTTGTTACTTCGTCGGTTGCTCCTTTACTTGTCGCAATGATGAGCCGAGACATGAAGTTGGATCCGTAAAAGACTATCATAATCATTGGATACAAAAGCAGGAGTGTTATAAGTGTTTTTTGCCATTTTTTGAACAGTGATTCTGTATTTGGTAATACGAAGGCAGCGAAAGCAAGTGGCGAGATGATTATGAGGAGCGTGATGAGTACTTGACGTACTGCTAGTAGAATAAATGCCATAAGGAACGTCAGAGCGGCGCTAAGTAGTATTGGCACAATGTAGAATATGGAGCCCGAGACCAAAGCGACTGCCCCAAAACTCGTACCGATGATTCCTAGTAGATACACAACGCTATCGAGCCACAATGAACCTTGACTATCGCTAAGCCGGGGACCAGTGACTGTCGCGGTGGCAGTTTCTATTATCCCTTGGACTGCCGCACCCAAGACATTCGAAACGTCCACGGCCAATGCGCATATAAAGAATGACAGGTTGATGAGTATGGCAGCAGCAATAATGCGTGGGAGCATTTTTTTGATGCCATAGGCGCTAAGACCTATTGATGTTGCCTGTGAAAAAATGACAATCAAAAACGCAATGACTAGTAAGATATTGGCTATATTCACAACATACCGCCAGATTGTCTGTATGGCAGCTCCCTGGTCTGAGCCCATGAGCGGATCGTAGACAAGAAAATGTTCTATAAATCCTGCCAGGGAACCAATCATGCTAGAGAACATGTTTGTGAGCGGACACAGAATAAAACCTAACGCTCCACCTTGGCAGACCGCAGCTTCGCTTACTGGGACATCCGGATCTATCTTGTCAATCGGGGTTTTCGCGGTTTCTTGGGCTGCTTTAAGCACCGCGAGTACTTCCGGCAGTGGTTGGCTGATTTTTGTGGCGATACATTTTGCGAGTACGGTGACATCAATATTGTTTACATTCTCTACGGTGATGGCTCGTGAGGCTCCTCCGAGCGAACCAGCAAAATAAGAAGTCGAGCAGCTCGTGACGGCTGCTCTAACTGAGCTATAACATGCTGCTTGGTCTATTGCGGGTGCATTTTTACAGAAGCTTTCACCGAGGGCACTTGTAAATGTCGTTTCCATTTTTTCTTTCGCCTCTGCACCAGTCGCAGCCCCAAGTGCAAGACCTGCCTTTGTCGCAGCGGGGCCTCCGAGATCACTACCCATGGTGTAACAGCTACTTATTCCTTGGTCGGCGTTTGTGTCACCCGGACGGGCATATGTGTAAAACCTAGTATCTCTTGAGTGATTGTTAAGGCTATCGGTAATTCTAAAGACGTATGCACTCATTGCTCCCGATGTATCGTCGAATTTTTGGACGACATAATACCCAGCAGTCTTAGCCTCCGCCTGGCTTTTAACAGCACTATCTACACTACTAAGTGGTCCTATTTCTTTTGCATTACATGCTCTGGAATTCGTAAATGCTGCCAACGCAAATTGGTACCAGTAGTAGCCCGCCTCACTAGTTGGTATACCTTTGCTTTTTGCTAGAGTCTCGAAGTTATTGGCGCGTGATGATGCGTTCGCGGTGCTTGACCACACGGAATTCGCGGCGTTAAATGTGTACCCGAGGCCCCTGAGCAAGTCTTCCTTTGAAAACCCTAATTTATCGACAGCAAACTTAATGGAGTTTTGACACGTCACACCGCCGTCATTATTGTCGCCATCCGACTCAACAACGTACCCAATCGATACCCAATAATCCCCTTCCATGAGCAGACCAAGACTGTCGTTGTTGTTGTAGTTAGCTTTCGACTTACCCGCTAAGAGACATGAGTGCAACGAGGCATAGTAGCTGAACGTTTTAACGTTGCTGACCATATCATCATTCGTGAGTGCTACAGCTGGCTGTATAGTAACCAATGCCAAAAATACCGATTGAACGGCAACTAGGCAGCTAAGAAGCCATAGGGATATGTTTTTCCTGCGCATTTCTCTAGCTATTTAACACTATTTGTATAGATAATGCTAGAGGTTACCACCCATTTTCTAAGAGAGAAGACAAACTAACCTACAGTGGTTACCGTAGTAACATCTGGCACCCACATATTCTGTTTCTGTCCTGTTTCTCCCGTAAACTCTACGTAGGCAAATCTAGCAGTCTTAACTTCAGTAGATTCTGTGTCAGACGTTCTCCAGGAGACATTTCGGCATGTACGTGACTCGCCGTCTGATGTGGTGCACTCGAAGTTCTCCTCGTTTTGATCAGCTAGCACCTCATCCTTATAGCTCGCTCCAGCGCCAATACCATGCTCTTCTATAAATTTCGTTACATACTCAATAATTTTGGAGGCCCGACCTTTTCCGCCCTCTTGAGGGGTTTCTATAGTGAGTCCACCTGCAATTTTCTGTGCGGTTTCAAGACTTGCGTCGGTATCTTTCTCGGCTCCAAGATTTGTGCCGAGTACTGCAGCGATTGACATATATTTATGCTGTCTAACAATCTCTTCATTCGTATTGTCTTTCGAGGCAACTTTGAGGGGGTTCATTTCCCAAAGTTTCATGTCGTATTCGATATCAACATAGCGGTCGGGAAACTTCTCGTCAGCTTGTTTGAGAAGTGCACTGATGAGAACAAGGCGTTCTTCAATGGGTCTTTTGAGGAAAGTGTTGGGCTTTTCGGCGTTTTGTTCAGCAACTTCTTGAGAATAGTTATTTTCAGGAGTTGTCGCACTCGGCTCGACAGTAGGCTTTACTTCACTTGCAGTTGCAGTTGCAGTTGCAGTAGGCTCTACTTCACTTGGTTTTACTGTCGGGGCACCGGTTTCAGGACCTGGTGTGACTGGTCCGGAGGTAAAGGTTTCAGATGGGAGAGGAGGTGCTGCCTGTACTTCACGAGGCATCAACGCAGTTATGAGTCCCGCTGCTGCACCAGCAACAAAGACGACTCCGCCACCAATAAGTGCAATGGTCTTTGCACCTAATTTCTTCTTTGTCACCTCAGGAGTCTGAGGGGGCGCACTACGTGTTTCTGGGTTTTTGTGATCTATTGTCATGATTGTAACTTTCTGGTGTGTTAGTAGCTCTTAATGACTAAATCTTATGTACTATGCGCCTATCATACACTATATTGTGTAAAAAATCAAGCATAATTGTCATAAAAGTATATTCTTGGCGGGTTGGCACTAGTGTTGTATACTAAAAATCAAGACAGGAAAAAAATGAAAAAACGCTTACTCTTCACTCTTCTCACCCTTGGTATCGCTGGAGCGCTTTTGTTTATGCCAACATCTGCATATGCAAATACGCAATGTGTGAAGATTGAAAATGGTAAAGAGGTAGCAGTGCAGGGTATCTGTTGCGGCAAAGATGCTAGTGGTAATTCCATTATGATTTCAATTGATCTCGGAAATAGATGCACAGACGGTGCTTCAACCGTAACAGCCCTGCTCTTGTACGTTCTGGATTTTCTTGCCGCAGGCGTTGGTATCGCTGTGGTTATAGGGATCGTCTGGGGTGGCCTTGTGTACGCCCAGTCAGATGGTGATGCCAGTCAGGCAAAGGAGGGCAACCAAATAATTGTTAATGCAGTCATAGGATTACTGCTTTTTATATTTATGTATGCGGCCGTCAACTTTTTCGTGCCAGGAGGGTTATTTAACTAATATGCAACACTATATCGAACTCATAAAACGAAGCTTTCTTTCGGTCCTGATGGTGGCTGCGAGCGTTGCGCTCATAGCGAGCCCAGTTGGCGCTGCCAAATGCCCTGAAGTTAACCTGCTTGCCTACCCGGCGTGGTATAACGGGCTTGAGTGTGACGCTCAAGGAACTCCTGCACCGACAAGCCTTGATGCTGTCTGGGTTATAGTACTGAATATTGTTCAGTGGTTAATTGTGACAGTTGGCTATGTTGCGCTGTACTTTATAATCTGGGGCGGCTTCAAATATATAACAGCCGCTGGTGACTCAAGTAAAATAACGAGCGCGAAAGGTGCAATCACAAATGCTGTTATAGGCCTTGTTATAGCACTTGCCGCGGTTATGATAGTGCGTACCGTTCAGGGCGCAGTATACGGAAAGATGGTCTAAGATGTTTCAGTATTTATATACTATTTTCGCCGATACAGTACAAGTCCCAACCAATGTACCCAAGGTTGATATCACAGATGCAACCGTCACGAACGTGTTCAACGTTGTACTCGGGCTAGCAGGTGCCATAGCGGTGGCATTCATTGTCTGGGGTGGTATGCAATACACTCTTTCACAAGGAGATACAAGCAAGATAAAACAAGCCAAAGACACCATACTCTACTCTATTGTCGGGCTGGTTATAGTGGTATTTGCGTTCTCGATAGTTAACTTTGTCATAGGAAAATTTTAAGGAGAAGATGATGAAACACCTTGTACAACGAATACTAGTTAGTGCCGCTTTGCTACTTGGGCTATCGTTAGCAACTGGGGGTCTTGTGTTCGCGGCTCCAGCTCCAGATCCAACTACCCCTGCTCCTACACAGAGTGGTCCAGTCGATGTGTTAGATAGTGGCGCATGTACCGGCACGAATCTCTGTTCTGACACAACTGGCGTATTTGGCCTGATAAAAAATATCATCAATGTTATGCTGATGGTCGCTGGTATTATCACAGTTATTGTCATCATCATCGGTGGTATCTCATACACAACATCTGCGGGTGATCAGTCGAAAGTAACGCAAGCAAAGAACACTATTCTATATGCTGTTATTGGGCTTGTGGTTACCATTCTTGCGTACGCTATAGTAAACTTTGTAATAGGAAAGATTTAAAAGGAGCAAATGATGAAGAAAGTTATGAAAAATATACTCACATCTTCGATGATGGTGGCTATGCTACTACTCGGTGGTGCAGGTGTTGCCTTGGTGAGTGGCCAGTCTGTAGCAGCAGTTGATTGTACACAGTCACCCGACAAAGAGACTGCAGCATGTCAGGTTCAAGCTGGTGTTAATAAAGCAGGCGGTTCGGCAAATAGTGGTACTGACCTGACGACGTTCATACAGACAATCATTAATGTTTTGCTGTTCATTATTGGTGCAGTGGCGGTTATTATGATTATCATTGGCGGGTTACGCTACGTGACGAGTAACGGTGACCAGACACATGTTAAGGGTGCGAAAGATACAATTTTATACGCAGTTGTCGGGCTCATTGTAGCGATACTTGCGTACGCCATCGTGCAGTTTGTTGTGAGTAAAGTAGTTTAAATCGAGCGCGGTATCTGGTATAACTAATAGCATAGCGAAAATACATCCGAAAGAAGGAGAATAGAAATGAAATCATTAGTAAAGAAAATTAGCCAAGGCATATTGCTGGTGCCAGCACTAGTGCTGGGTCTTAGCTTTGTTGGTCCTGTGGCCAGTGCTGCGTGTGAAGACGGCAGTCTAACTATTGGCTGTGGTGCCGATAGCGCACAAGGCAGTGGAACGCCAACAAGCCTGTTTGGTACTGACGGTCAGGGCGGTCTGTTTCAGACCATCGTTAACATCATGCTCTTCCTGGTTGGCGCCATAGCGGTCATCATGTTGATTCTTGGTGGTATCCGATACGTTGTCTCTGGTGGTGACCAGAACCAAGTAACTGGTGCGAAGAACACCATCTTGTATGCGGTCATCGGTATTGTTGTTGCAATCCTCGCCTACGCGGTTGTCAACTTTGTGATTGCAGGTCTTCTAAAGTCTACGAGCTAACAAATTCTTCTCGGATGGAAACAGGTCGCAACAGCGACCTGTTTTTTTGATTCTCATCTGTTGACCCCTATTGAAATATGCGATATAATATAAGTATGTTATTGGCAAATTCTCTCCATTGCCTTCAGAGATTGTCGCGTCACCCACTTGTGGTGGCGTCTCTTGTGATTGCGGCTGCCCTGTTTTTGACAATAATGCCAGTTGGAGCCGCATGTAATATGTCTGATTTAACGATTCAATCGGGCGCATCATGCGCACGTGGTACTGGTCAGCCGAGTCAACTTATTGGTGATGGTGGCGTCTTCAATCGAATCACAAGCATTCTACTCTTTATTGTCGGCGCTGTCGCAGTCATCATGCTCATCGTGGGTGGTATTCGCTACGTTATCTCCGGTGGCGATCAGACACAAGTGACAGCAGCGAAAAATACCATTCTCTATGCGATTATCGGTATTGTTGTTGCAATCCTCGCCTATGCTCTAGTCAGTTTCGTCACGACATCCCTACTCTCAGGCGTTGGCTAGGTTTTTTGAATATAACAAAACCCCGCACTAAGCGGGGCATTTGATATGTTCAGAGTTCTACAAGATTTCAATCTTGCGAGCTTGTTCTTGCTTCACCTTGGTAAAGCTGATTGTCAGAACGCCATCTTTTAGAACGGCTTCGACTTCATCTTCTTTGACTGCGGTTGGCAATGCCAAAGTACGGCTGAATTCACCCCAGTAGCATTCTTGCATGTGCCACTGAAGAGCGTCCGAGTCGTCACCGCTCGAAAGAGTTCCTGAGATTGTCAGGATGCCGTCAGATATACTGACGTCCAAGTCTGACTTGTTAACACCAGCAGTGCGTGCTTTGACGACTAGCTTCTCTTGTGTCTCATACACATCGACTGCAAGTTGGCCAGGCATGGGTTCTTCTTCTTCCCAGCTTTCTTCTGCCACTACGGTTGCCGAGTCGTTTGCCGAAGGCGTGTCGTCGGTCAGAAATGCGGCTGCCAACTCATCTTCCATGAGCAGGTCATCGTTTTGCTTTTGTCCTCGTGCCATAGTTCCTCCACTTTCCTAAAGTATTCGACAGTTGTCTGACATATTATAGCCGAAACTACCGACAATCTGCAATAATATGGGGTAGTTAAACGTAAAAACTACAATGATAGATTACATTTTTGACACCCTTGCACCCCACTACTGTAGCGCTTGCGGTCAAAATGGCGTCATTTTGTGCAACAGTTGTGAAGAAAACATCATAAACGAACCATACGAAAGTTGCCTGCGATGTGCTCGTCCATGTTCGAATCGTGGCTTGTGTAAAGCTTGTGTACGTCTATTGCCATTTGACCAAGTATGGGCAGTTGGAGAGCGCAGGATTGAGTTAAAAGCTCTTTTGGATGGGTATAAGTTCCGTTCCGAGCGTGCTGCTGCCCCAACAATGGCGCGATTGCTTGACCGTACGCTGCCACTATTGCCGACAGAGGTCACAGTTGTCGGTATTCCGACCTCAGCGCGAACTATGCGGGTGCGTGGTTTTGATCATGTCGGGCTCATCGTGAAGGAATTCGCAAAGCTTCGTGGCTTGTCGGTCGCTACACCCCTTGTCCGCGAGAACATGGCCACACTTCACTTTCTGGGCCTTACTGAACGGCAAACCCTTGCTCCAACCCTCTTTTCACTCCGACCCGGTAGTGTGCCGAAGACTGTGTTGCTTGTCGATGATATCCTGACCACAGGGACAACTCTCGGGGTAGCTGCTTCTCTGCTTCGGCAAGCCGGAGTTGAACAGTTGTATGGTGTGGTGATCGCCCGTCAGCCACTTGATATGTAGTATTTCATGTAGCGTGGCCTTTAATTCTTAAACAACCTCTGTTAAAATGAGGAAACGATTGCCATGGAGAGGTGACCGAGTGGTTGATGGTAGCAGTCTTGAAAACTGCCGTGGGGCAACTCACCGCGAGTTCGAATCTCGCCCTCTCCGCCAATATGTTACAATTTGTAGCGTTAGATGGAGGAGTACCCAAGTGGCTGAAGGGGACGGTTTGCTAAACCGT
>CAZHVV010000013.1:0-13840 GCA_964536265.1 uncultured Candidatus Saccharibacteria bacterium
TCAGTGTCTATGCAGTCAATGAAGGCTTATTTGACGGCGTGGTGACTGCTCGTATCAAAGAAGCGCAAGCTGCACTGTTGACTCGGCTCTATAAGGACCACAAAGCCGACATGGATGTACTGAACAAGGGCGACAAGAAATTTGGCGAGGATGAAAAACTCGTCAAACTTGTGCGCAAAACCGCCGAAGCTGTAGCGAAAGGATTTGAGGGATGAGTAGAGAGTTTGCTGGTCTCGATAGACCGCCACTGACATATCATGAATTAAATCTCTCTCGTAGAATGAGGAATTCATTCTTGGCAGCAGAAATTCTTCGACCAGGTATGGAACGTATTGCGGGACAAATGGAGACGACGGGTGATTCTGCTTTTCAAGCATCATGGAATCGTGATTTGGCGCTTGAGTCAGTAACCACGTCGCTATTATCTGAAAAGCTCGAGGTACCAGCGAATCTTGAAGATGACCAAATTGAAGATTGGATGAGAGGTAGATTTGTGGTTGCACGCTTGGCACTTGGAAATCATATCTCGGAGTATGAAGGTAGCAGATGGGTTGCGCTTGAACATGCGTTTGCTGGAGATGTGAGTGGCTAGTACTCGCCAGCTGAAATCTCGTATCCGCTCGGTCAAAAGTACCAAGCAGATTACGAAGGCTATGCAAATGGTTGCGGCGAGTAAAATGCGCCGTGCGCAAGATGCAGACAAGGCCTCCATGGCATATTTTCATGCTGCCCGCGAGCTGCTTACCTATTTCGCTTCGCAGAATATTGTGGCTGACCACCGCTGGTTTGTAAAACGCCCAGTGAAGACTCGCCTACTTATACTTATTGCATCAGACAAAGGCCTCGCTGGAGCATATAATACGAATGTATTTAAAGAATACGTTTCCCTGCTACGCGAGGATGATAAAAACGGTATTGCAAACCAAACTATTTCAGTTGGGCGTAAAGCATCACATTTTGTGTCACGGCTGAAAGACACTGAAGTTATTGGGACCTATGAAGATATGCCGGATCATCCTGAAGGTGCACAGTTTTATACAATTCTCAACACTGCGAAGGACGCATACGAAGACGGACGCGTTGATGCTGTTGACGTTGTCTATACCAACTTCGTGAGTAGTATGAAGCAAGAGGCAACCACTCTCCGACTCTTTCCTGCTGGATTTATAGAAGTTGCAGTGTCAGAGTATGTCCGCGAGGCAAAGTACGAACCAAGCATTGAGCGAGTGCTCGATGATGCTGCGTACCGTCTCATCGGCTCACAGTTGTTCCAGGCTCTCCTGGACGCTCGCGCGAGCGAATACAGCATGCGTATGCTTGCTATGAAGAACGCAACCGATAACGCCAGTGACCTTGTCGATGACTTAACACTTGCTATGAACAAAGCCCGCCAAGGTGCAATCACCCAAGAGCTAGCAGAAATTAGCTCTGGTGCGGAGGCAATGAAATGAACATAGTCCTTGCTGGCTCAATGATTTTCTTTGAGAAAATGCAGCTTATCAAGCAACAGCTTGAAGCAAATGGAGCGATAGTTACTATGCCGTCAGTCGGCAACAACCCAAGTCCTCGAGCAATTCGTGGTTTTAACCACGACGCTGTTGAGCGTCTCAAAAACGGTGATGTGTTACTTGCTGTAAATGAGGAAAAGCGAGGTGTAAAAGGATATGTCGGGTCAAATACGTTGATTGAAATCGGTATGGCATTTGCCCTGGGTAAACAGGTGCATTTGCTGAATGATTATGACAAATCGCAGGCGTGCGCCGATGAGCTAGATGCTCTTGTTGATGGCATTGTTGGTAAAGATATTGAAAAATGGCTAAAGGAGGCAGTATGAGTAAAGTTACAGGCAAAATTATCCAAATCGTCGGCGTAGTTGTCGATGTTGAGTTCGATGGCAAAAAACTGCCAGCGATGTACGAAGCACTTCACGTTATGCGTGGTGAAGAAACGGTGACACTTGAGGTTGCGCAGCATCTTGACGAACATACTGTGCGAACAGTTGCACTGCAAAATACCGATGGCTTGAAGCGCGGCGGCGAAGTCGTGGCAACAGGCTCACCAATTTCTGTTCCAGTCGGACAAGAAACCCAGGGTCGTATGTTCAACGTTGTTGGTGAACCAATAGACGGCAAACCTGCACCAAAAGGTAAAACTGCGCCGATTCATCGCGAACCGCCTGCCCTTTCAGAGCAAAGCAACAAGACGGAAATTCTTGAAACTGGCATCAAAGTTATTGACCTCATTGCACCTATGTCTAAGGGCGGTAAAGTCGGTCTATTTGGCGGTGCGGGCGTCGGCAAAACAGTGCTTATTCAAGAGTTGATTGGCAATATTGCGAAGTTTCACAGTGGTAACTCAGTGTTCGCTGGCGTTGGTGAACGAACTCGTGAAGGCAATGACCTCTACTACGAAATGAAAGAGTCTGGCGTGCTCGATAAAACCAGCCTTGTTTTCGGGCAAATGAATGAGCCACCTGGCGCACGTCTTCGTGTTGCACTTGCAGGACTTGCTATGGCTGAGGCGTTCCGCGATGAAGGAAAAGATGTGTTGCTCTTCATTGACAATATCTTCCGCTTCACACAAGCCGGAAGCGAAGTATCTGCCCTCTTGGGTCGCCTTCCTTCAGCTGTTGGGTATCAACCGAACTTGCAACAGGAAATGGGTGCACTACAAGAGCGAATTACGAGTACAAAAAAAGGCTCCATCACTTCTGTTCAGGCAGTGTATGTACCGGCTGATGACTTGACCGACCCAGCACCTGCGACTACATTTGCTCACCTTGACTCAACTATCGTGCTTGACCGTGGATTGACGGAAATTGGTATCTACCCTGCAGTTGATCCGCTCAATAGTAGTTCGACTATTCTTGACCCTGAAATTGTTGGCGAAGAACATTATCGAGTAGCTCGTGAGGTTCAGCGTATTTTGCAGCAGTACAAAGAGCTGCAAGACATCATTGCTATTCTTGGTATGGAAGAGCTGTCTGATGATCAAAAACAGACAGTTGCACGTGCTCGCCGTGTGCAGCGATTCTTGGCACAACCATTCTTTGTCGCTGAACAATTTACCGGAAATCCTGGTGCGTACATCAAACTTACCGATACAGTCAAAGACTGCGCAGATATTCTCAATGGTGTCTACGATGACAAGCCAGAAAGTTGGTTCTATATGGCTCCTGGCTCACTGAGTGAATATGTGAAGAAGGATAAAAAATAGCCGTGAATCTGCAACTTGTGACACTTTCGGGGATAAAAGTAGACCAAGAGGTCTATGAAGTCATCATACCAACTGTCGAAGGTGAAATAGCGATTTTCCCAGGTCATGAACCGCTTGTGACGGTTGCAAAAGCGGGTGCTGTCACTGTGCGATATGAAAAAGAACACACACTACAACGACTTGAGTATTTTGCTATTAGCGGCGGTGTTGTTGAGGTAAATGGTTCAAGAGTGAAGATACTAGTCGACGAAGCTGAACACGGAGAGGAAATTCTAGAAGCTGAAACCCAGGCCGCATTAGACCGAGCCATGCAAATGCGCGATGAAGCCAAAGACCAAGTTGAACTTGAAAAGGCCAGCCAACTCATTGACCGTCATGCGGTTCGACTTAAAGTTGCGGACTTGCATCGTCGCCGACGCCGAGGATAACAGCACGGGCTTCGTCTGTCGTATGACAGTGCATGAGACGGTCACGTAGTTCACTTGCTCCGTCGAAGTCACGAACGTATATTTTGAAAAACCGTTTTAACGTCTCGAATGGGCGTTGAATTTGCGGTTCGTATGTATCAAACAAATCAAGGTGATAGCGTAGAAGTTCGAATAATTTTCCTTTTTTGTCATCGTGTATATTTATTTTTTCGCTCGCACCATCTTTCCTCTCCACCCCGCTCGGCGCTCGTTGCTTTTCCAGTTGCGCCTCGCTACTGCGAGGTCGCAGAGGTATCGAGGAAAGAGGCGTTTCGCTTGCGAAGCAAAATGGATTTATAAAGACGCCACGACCTATCATGATGCCGTCAACGCCGTATTGTTCTACGAGCTCTAGCCCATGTTGGCGGTCGCGGATGTCGCCATTTATGACGAGAAGAGTTTGCGGTGCAATTTCGTCACGCAGTTTTTTAATTTCAGGTATAAGTTCATGATGCGCTGGTACTTTGCTCATCTCTTTCTTGGTTCTAAGGTGAATAGTTAGTACAGCAATATCTTGCTGTAGAAGAGTGGTTAGCCACGGCTGCCATTCGTCGACACGGCTGTACCCGAGCCGAGTTTTAACACTCACGGGTAAGCCAGCAGTTTTCGCAGCGGCAATAGCCTCAATAGCAAGCTCGGGCTTTTGTATGAGAGCTGCCCCTCCACTCTTTATAGCACTTTTTGCGGGACAACCCATATTGATATCAATTCCATCGAAACCAAGTTCGGCGCAATGTTTGGCAAAGGCTTTCATGTCACCCGGCTCTCCACCCCAGATTTGTGCGACAATCGGCTGTTCGTCGTTAGTTTTAACAAGTCTACCGCCAACTGCCTTGTCACCTGCATGTACCCAGCCTGTTGCGTTGGTGAATTCAGTATAAAATACATCTGGTGCACCGGCTTTTTTCACGACATGACGAAAAACAACATCGGTGACTGCTTCCATCGGTGCGAGTACAAAAAATGGCTTTTCTAATGTATTCCAAAAACTCATATGACCTGAACTAGTATAACGTATGGATATGATTAGTGCTCGGACGGTGTCCGAGCACAATGTAGTGGAGGGTAAACCCCGGGGATCTTATGGGTTGAAAATCCCCGGGGCCGAGCGTGGGGCCCCATCCCTTACCCCTACTCTAGCTCGTCCTCGGAAGGACGAGATTCTTTGAAAGTGTGAAGTCGGACGGCACGGTAGGTTCTGCTAGGTGCGGGGTCGAGACGCACTTTGCAGAGTACGCTTCCCGTGCCGTCCTAGTCAGTCAGGTCACCCTCCCCGATGGACACTGACTGACTTGTCGGGGTGACAGGATTTGAACCTGCGACCTTCGGTCCCTAACCGGAAGCGCTACCAGACTGCGCTACACCCCGTGCGGTTTTGTTACCGCGAGAAAAAACTACGGGTACTGACCAGAACCTTTTCACCAGGGTGTCCTTTGCACTCTGAACACCTCTTGTGATTGGGTCCTTTATTTTTATCACCACAATTGCACGGTTCTAGCGGGTATCCGTGGCCACAATTGACCATTACCATTTTCATCACCCTCTTTCAAAGGGTCTACACGATAAGAATCTCCCATCGAGTCAACGACTATAGTATAAGATATAATAGCTTCTGTCAATTCGCCTGAATGTGAAAACTCTCACACCGACTTTCGTCAATATGAGAGTAAAGAGTTGGGAGATGGGAGCTCAGGTCGCGCGAGGCGCAGTCACTGGGTTCTCGTATGGCCCCCGCCATACTGTTCTTTTCTTCTCAACTTGCGGAAGCGTCCGATGTCAACTATGACATTTAGCTTCACGCGAGGAGAATGAAATGAACAACCATCATCCATAGGCTGGCAGTTTTCACTGCCGAAGACTGACCTACAGGAGGTTCCAATGCGCGGGGGGCGCAAATGGGCCTTTCCTGCAGGCAGTGGCTCCGAGGAGCCAGCATCACGTATCCAGTCGTGATGCGCCATCCAGCGACTCTTCGGGAGAGAGCTGTTTCGCATCTGAGGGGACCGATGCGGGCTGGATGGACTTTAGCGGTAACCGCAGTGTACGCTAGCAATGATTGCTAAAGCGTCGAAGGATTTTGGCGAACGTATCGCCTAGCTAATCACACTACAGTTACCAAGATTTGCGAATTGACAGCCTAAACTGCCAATCATTCTCGCATTATAGCACCATAAGCACTGTGTTGTCAATTATTTTTCAAGTAAATCAGACTCAAATTCAAGGATTCCCTTGATTGAAGCGTCGTAGTCTCGGCCAAGGCTGAAGTCGAGTGAACATATGCGGTGCCAGACTTTCGATACAAGTCGTTCGAACTCAATAAGTTTCTTATTGTCATAGGTATAATCAAGCAATATAATTTTTCCGCTTGCATCAGGCTCGACGAATTCAATCCGGGCCCCACTCACTGTATAGCCGCTAAATTGTCGTGAACGCTCGACGAGAAGTTTATAGAACATAAGCTGCTGTTCGTAGTGATGCAGCTTGATTTTTTCGTAGTCGGTTCTTCCCTGCCATGTACGGACGGCTTTACCTGTTTTGTAATCGGTAACAAAGACAGTTTTCGTTGCCTTGTCGATATCCACAAGGTCAATAATCCCTGTGGCAAATGCACCGTCAATATGTATTGCATCGCCAGAGAAACTACGTTCGGTTGACTGGGTCTGAGAAAAACTGTCATACCGCTGGTCGAGGAAGGAATGAAGAGCATCGCTGCCGCGTTGGAGGTATTTCGTAAAGTCATCTGCAGACATTTGGCAGGTTTGAAGATTCGCTTCAAAGTCATGTAAAACATCTTCGACAGGTCGCTGTTCGCCGGTCGCAAGAAGATGTTGATGAGCTCGTTGTAGAGTTGCGTGAATTGCGGAACCATACCCTGCGTCCGGTGATTTCGCCTGCGGAAAGCGGAGTAAGTTATGTAGCAAGAATAGTTCTGGCCCACCACGTGCGACATTGAGGAAATTATTGAGGTGAGTTGGGCTAAGTTTGTATGTTTCAAGTAACGGTGCAAGCAAATGTTGCTTGTCGGTCTCGCCGACTGACAAAAAGACGCTTCGCCAATCATGTTCGGTAGCAGTTATTGCATTGGGCGCGTCAAAAGCATCATGTTCGGTGATTGTGAGCTCATCTTCCGAGATTGAGCCTATAGGCAACAATTCTTTCCCGCCATCATTCGTACGAGCACAGAACAGGACTAGCTGATCGCGGGCGCGCGTGACAGCAACATACAGCAGACGCAAGCGCTCGTCATCGTTTTCACCTACTGGTGAGAGTGGAAGATTTGACGGGAAACTTATGAGTCGACCACGGCGTCGTGCACCAGCTCCCCAAATATTATTTTGGGCATCGGTTATATATACCGTGTCGAACTCAAGCCCTTTGGCTTTGTGTGCGCTTAGTAGTATGACCGGGTTTTGTCCAGTTTCAACTTCGCCATGGCCTTGAATAGGTAGCTCAAGTCGGTGATGAAGGTCAATGAATTCAACAAAATCTTCTAGAGTGAGTGTCTTGTCTGGTCGGTAATCACGGAGTGCGGCGCGAATTTTCTGTAGTGCGCTCAAGTATGCGAGATATGTTCCCGGTTGTTTTTCTAGGATGTTTTCTGTGAAGAAGTAATTGCGAAGGGGTGACACAAACTTTTCTACAGAAGCTGCCGATATATCACCCTCCTCTTCTCCTGTTGTGTCCGGTAACTGTTCGTCGACAACACCAAATATAAAATCAAGCATGTATTCTAGCGGCTGATGGTGGGATTGCTGCGCAGCACCGAGTAACCATTCTGCAATGTCACGTATTTTTCCGCTGGACGTTGTCATAACTTCTAGCCACGATACATGTTCGCGATGGGCTTTGAGACTGAGTTGCCACAGTTCCATCGGTGGAATGTTCCACGCAGGATGTGCAAGCAACTCTGCAACAAGTTGGTTTGCGAGTTCATGCTGTTGTGACGCTAACGCATGCACTGCGCGAGCAGTGAGTTCAAGCTGTTTGACCGGTTCGCTATCGAGGACATCTTCTTGGCGTTCATAATGTAGCGGAAGGCCAGCTGCTTGTAAGTGTGGCATAAGAGCGACAAGTTGGCGGTGGTTTCGCGCAATAACTGCTCGAGTATCGGCTGGATTGGTTTTGCTATCTGCAGCTATAAGTTCCGCAAGTGCATGGTGTTCTTCTATGGTACTTTCATAGCGATGTTGTGCGACAAGTGGCTGCGTCGACTCGCGGTGTGGTGTCAATGTTTTGTCGATACCCTCCAGTGTATTTTCGAGGCGTTCGTCACCTTGGACAATTATTGACCGTGCAACTCGAAGGATGTCTTCGTGTGACCGGTAGTTGTCGGTGAGGGTGACAATTTGTACGTCGCTATAACGGGTTGTGAAATCAAGAATGTTACTAAGTAATGCGCCTTGGAAACGATAAATCGCTTGGTCATCATCACCGACGACCATGAGGTTTGGGTGCCCTTCGCTTGTGGGATTGTTTGTTAAATTCCATACGAGACGCATCTGGGCATCGTTGGTGTCTTGGAACTCATCAACCAAAATGTATTGGTAGGTTTCTTGCAGGCTAAAACGTAGTTCATTAAACACTTCGAGTGCGTGTACGGTTCTAAGAATCATATCATCGTAGTCATATAGTTCGTGTTCTTGCATTGAAACAAGATAGTCGTAGTAGATTGCGGACAGAGCATGCAGCTTGCGACAACGCTTCTCGTCTTTGAGCGTTGGCTCACCCTCGGCATTTTTCTCAACGTACGTTTTTTTCCAGGCACTGAGCGGTTTAGTCGAATCAGTGCTCACTGCTTCTTCATTGGCAACACGCAAACTTTCATGTATCAGTTCGTGGAGTGGAACATATCCTATAAGCTCGAGAGGTTCCTCGGTATATGTCTCGAGTTCACCGAGAAGTGAATCAACAAGTGGAATTGTTTTCTTGCTGAGCTTGGCACCAAATGTATCGTTCAGTTTCGGCTGAAACCACGATATAAATTGGTCATTACGACCGAGTACTTTGTCGAATTCATCTGGTGTTAAACCACTGCGTTTGAGCTCGGAAATACTTGTTTGTATATCGCGCAAGTAGGTAAAATCACCATTCATAGTGCTGGCGAGCAGATTGTCGTGCGATAACTTCTGCAATATGTCGGTGAGAACCTGGTAACTACTCAACTCGTCTGCCGGACGAAAATGCGCCCCTTGGTAAAAATATTCACCAAATTGGTTGATGATTTCGCTGCCAAAACTATGAAAGGTATGAATGGCGACTTTGTATGCGTCTGGTCCCAGTAGACCCGCCAGTCGTTCGCGCATAGCAACTGCCCCACTCTCGGTAAATGTCAGACACAATATGTTTTGTGGCAACGTGTCAGTTTTCTTGAGTATATTTGCAACGCGGACACTCAGGAGCTCAGTTTTACCTGTTCCTGGCCCCGCCACTACCATCACAGGCCCATCAATGGTATCGACAGCCTTTTTCTGGTTGGCATTTAGTGCCTTGTAACGTTTCTCAAACTCCTGCATATATCACTATTGTAGCAGTTTGAGTAATTACAGATTAATGTAAATAAAAAATAGCCCAAACTGGGCATAAAAATGAGGGGGTACCCGAGGGACCGGGTTTCTTGCACGCTATGAGGCGCAAGTTGTTCCGGTCCCTCGAGGGCTGTTCGTCGTAAGTCTGCTCGCCTAGCAGTGACGGTTCTGTGGTATTTAACACTCATCGCTGGATACACAGCTATTTCGGTTCCCGCGCAGCGGGTTTACTGTAGACGCCGAACGCGCCATTGGGCGACAGATATGCCACGTCTGCCTTAGATTGCCGGCTGAGCCGAACGTAGGGGCATCTTGCGATTTTCTACGCCTGAGAACTAATTGGCCGTGAGGCCCACTTGCCGAAGGTGTAAGAAGTTCTCAGCTGATTAAAGTACCGGCACTACCGAGATGAGAGCAACGAGGTATGAGCAAGTTACTCTCAGACGACCAAGGCGTCCTGCCTTTTGCCCGGCTAGGGCTAGTCGTCTTTATTTCAACACCGCCGATGGCTGCTGGCACCAGAGGCAACCAGACTAGCATCAACGATAAAAAACATTATACACGAAATAGTGTACTATGTCAACACTTTTATTGCATAAAATTACAAAAAATATTCAAAACAGAGGTCAAATAACAAAAAAATCTCCCGACTAGGAGTATTGTGTGCCGCCCTGCGGTCCGATTTTCTCCGTCATGAGGGAGAGTGGTTCGGACCGCAGGAACGGTGTTTTGCAATGCGGTTCTCGAGGTTCTGGAGGACGGATTTTGTCGGTTGGGTTTGGATGGCCGTCAGACCAGGAGTCGGTGGTAGGTTGAATCACCTCCGCTTATTTGATAGGCATTGCAACGCTGCCTATTTCACTCTCGTGCTGGTAATAATGGTATGCACGTACCCGCTTTCGCAGGATGTTCGGAGGATGTCATCGAGGTCCGAAGACGGTGTGACACCGGCCAGAGCGAATAATTTGTCGGGAATCTCCCAACACCACCGTAGCGCGAGCCTTGGTGTAGGTATATTTATATCTCTTTCATATAGCAGCGTCAATACTTTTCGAGATATTTATTGCGCCCCTGGTGCTCTAGGGGTACAATGTGACTATGCTCGATGCACTCACCAATGACATCGCTATCGAAGAAATCGTAAAGAACCACTTTGGTCTTCAAGTGGACGTCAAACAAGTCGTCGCTCGCGAGATTCCAGTTAGTCATACCGCTACTGCGACAGTCTTCTTGACACCAAAACACCAACTGTTCGCGCTTATTCAGGCCCACTCTGCCCTGACACTTGGCGATGTACAAAAAATGGCGAGGAAAATGGGTCTTTCTGTCGAGAATTACCTACCTCCACGACATGATACGGAATATTTCAATGAGTCGGCGCGGGCAAAGTTCCGCAGCATTTTCCCTGGACGTCATGACGTTGCAGACAATGAATTGCGATTCTATAGGTTGCTTGCCCCTTATAACCCTGCTCTTCTCAAAATTGATTCAATTCGTGACGGTGTTATCCGCCAGTTCGACTCGCACGACAGCTCCGAGTGGCGCATCTCCGCAAAGTTTGCGTATAAACAGATTCAGACATTGTAAATAGGCATGTAAAACCCCGCATAACTGGCTGCTATGCGGGGCATTTGTACGTTCACTGCTTCTCAAACTTTCGCAGCTTAAAGTAGATAATCGCTAAAATTGGCGCGAAGACTACAAGGTTGGCTGCGATTGACCACTGCGGACTGATGTCGCCGAGAGCCACAAATCCCCACACGAGCGGAATATACATAGCTTGGCGCAAGCTACCTGCGACACTCAATACTGTTGACTGAATATCGTTTGGCGTGTGCCGCTGCACAATTGGTGGTATAACCGAACTTGTCCAGCCCCGAACGAACCCGAAACCTAGGTAGAACCATATCGTCACGAGGTTAATGTCCGGCAACAATGCAGCCGAACATACGCCAAAAACGATTGCGCTGACAGCGAATTGCTTTGGTTCGCTACATCTGTCAGCAAAACGTTCTGCTAGAAAGGACCCAAGCCATACGGCTGCCAAGTTGAGTGCCCACGCGACACCGATAACCGGAGCGGGTACCCCAGCTAGTATGAGCAGTGGTGTGAAGACCCAGATTATCGCATGCGTGATGTTAGTCGTCGTTGCAAGTGACATCACATTCCATGCGAGTTCTTTGTGGCCACGCAATGCGTAGTGTGTAATCGTGAGCATGTCCTTGATGGGATGCTTGTCCGATTTACGGTGCTCACCTGCCTCGACGAGGAAGCAGGAGAGAATAGCACCAGCAGCATAGGTTATACCCGTCAATGCAATCGCGAGACGTGGGTTAAATGCTCCGACGATTCCGCCAATAATCATTGCCCCTGCCTCACCGATAGGACGAAGCTGGTTTGTCTGAGCCGTGAGCTTTAGATAGTCTCTACCGGTTTCTCCAGCGTATGCTTTCATGAGGCCGTTGTCGGCACCCGTGCTGAATGCAACGCCAATCCCGATGAGGATTTCAGCGACGATAATATCGGTGAACGTGTTCGCGAACGCATAGTAAGTAAACGCCGCAGCCGACAAAGCATCACCGAACGCGTTACATGCCTTGCGGCTGAATCTGTCGGCGAGCCACCCGGTGGGGATGTTCACGAACAACAGTGCAAGTGTGAATACGGCCTGGCTTAGCCCGACCTCAGCCAGTGTCATACCGATTTCATCTTTGTAGAAGATGTTCAGTATAGGCATGGCAAAAATGGTGCTTGTGAGCATGGTTTCTGCTTGCAGCAACCGGATGCTTCGGTTAATCGCACGAATGCGCATTTTCGACCCCTTTCGTTTTTGGTAAGTTTGATGAAGTGTGAACGTACTTCGTCTCCGATTGGAAACGAAAGGGAGTCTCCGATATATCTGTAGTTTTGAAAAACCTCCGTATGTCGGAGGCTCGCTATCGGTTCGAATTACTTGGAAGAGTTATGAAACAACAGGAGCCACTTTGGAAATCATGCCGAAATCGGCAAGATACATGCCGTCGACGTTCCAAATAGTGACTTGATGTTGTTTGAACATAAATTAAACTATAGCACAATCATCCATCATGTCAACTATTCGTTTTTGCGGAAGTGTACTTCCCTAGTATTTTGTTTTCGGCTCACATACGCTATGGTGGTAAACGAGGAGAATGACAATGTCACACGAGGCGCAGGTACATGAAGCCCAGACAAAGATTTTACGCGAGCTGTTATTTTTACCAGCTTGCAAGTTTGCTGAGCTGCAAAAAGTTAGTGGACTCGAGAGTGACCATGCGAAATTTCACATAAAACGCCTGGTTGAACTTGGCTATGTTGATAAAACAAACAGTCTTTACTCACTGAGTGTCAAAGGAAAAGAATACGCCAATAAACTCGACACCGATGCCGGTGTTATAGAGCGACAACCCAAAGTCGCAGTTATGTTAGTTGTTGAGCGCGAACAGGATGGCGAAAAACAATATATTTTTCAAGAGCGTTTGAAACATCCTTACTATGGTTATTGGGGGCCACCAACCGGCAAGGTTCGCTGGGGTGAATCAATACTCGAAACAGCAACGCGTGAGCTAAAAGAAGAAACTGGTCTCGATGGTGTGTTTGTATACCGTGGGCTGAACCACGAACGTGTCGAACATGAGCGAACTGGTGAAATTGTTGAGGACAAAATATTTCACTTGATGTTTTGCGACAGCTCGAGTGGCACTATGAAAGAACGGTTCGATGGCGGCCGCAACGTTTGGCGTTCTATGGCCGAGATGGCGAATGAAGAAAAGAAATACAAAAGTTTTGACCAGGAAATGAAAGTCGGACTAAAAGGAATAAAGTTTTCCGAAATAGTCCATCGCTATGGTGATAATGAGTTCTAGAACAATTTACGAATGATTGTGATGGTGGTGGGACTCGGGTTTGTCATGATGCATATATTCGTGCAGTAGCGCATGCCCCTTGCCATTTTTGAGTAACCAATAGTTAACTGGTGCTGCAACGACAAATGCTGCGGCCAGAGCACCGAAACGGCTGAACCAATATATCGGGTGCATGAGGTCTTTATCCATCGCTCCAGGGACAGTTGCCATGATGATATTGTCGACAATTGTCATAGTCAGAATTGACAGCGTATCGGCGGCAAATACGAGCCGCAAAGCCTTTTTAAACGGCATACCGAAACGGATGAGTGGCCATGTAGAAACGGTATAGCCACTAATAAATGACAAAACTGAAGCAAGCAAAATTGTTCCATGGATGCTCATACCGGTGTGCGTACCGATAGTCACGCCAATCATCTCTCCTATCGCGCAACCGATGAGGCAGTGTAATGTAGCTGAAATCGCCATCTTTTTCATACTAGTATTGTACCGCGTTTTTTGAGCGGATATTATTTGTTAACGTCGAGAACTACGAGATGTTCAATATGTGGCGTGCGGGGAAAGAAATTATATCCTCGATGATGAGTCATGCCGTAGCCTTCCATGAGTAGTGCAACGTCGCGTGCTTGTGTGACAGGGTTACAGCTGAGGTAAATAATTCGTGATGGCTTCACTTCAAGTAGTCGGTCGATGACATCTCGGTGTAGCCCAGCACGCTCGCCAACGGCGTCCGGAACTCGTGGCTGAC
>CAZHVV010000014.1:0-13760 GCA_964536265.1 uncultured Candidatus Saccharibacteria bacterium
TGCTATTGCCTGCAGGCCAAGCCTGTTATTACCGTCAAGTGAAAAAGACGTTACACGAAGGCCTTTCGAAGTCTGTTCGCTGACACGCACCATAATCTTTTTGCGCTCCGTGTCGTAGGCATTGAGATTGACTTCCCCGCTGAGCACTGTGTCGGGAGTTGGAGATACATGCACGAGTACAAGAGGGTCGTCACTTTGAGGCATTGCGGCAAGCGTCACCTGTGCTTCGTATTGTCGTAGCTCTATATGACGACGATACAGTTCAACTGCAAATTGCGGGTATTGTTTCACGATTTCTTCTGCTGCTTTGATGCCGTCCACAAAGACCTCACGCAACGATTGACCCTGAAAATACAATTCACCATCGGAACTGCGCTCATATTCAAACGCGTTCTTCATAGCACCATTTAATTGTTCAGATGCTTGTGTTATTTCGTCGGTACGCAAACGATCGAGCTGATAATGTTCGTGTTCATCCGCTCGTCGTATAGCTATTGTTTCGCGTGTTTTTGTGGCTATTGACATAAAAAATATCTCTTCCCGAAACGAAAAAGAGACACTCATGAAAGACGAGTTGTATCACTTCCTGCTCGGGAAACGCCTGTTCGTTGAGACGGTGCTCGGACTCATTCAAGCATCTACCCTCATAGAACGCTCGAAATTACCGTTGCGGCACAGTTCGCGATTTGCACGCGATTCCCCGTCTCAACTGGCGGCTGTTTGTTAACAACTTTTATTGTAGACCCAAAATGTAGCGTTTGAAATAGATATGTGACACAAAATGTAGTATTTTACTCACTAATTGGCGTTTCGACGTTGTCGCGGAGCTTTTTCTCTCGCAAGAATGCAACAACTGCAAGTGCCAGCACCATGAGCACAGAAGAAATCATAAATACATGGTGTAAGGCTTCTGTGAATGCAGCAACAATCATGGCGCTAAAATCATCCTGCTGCTCAGTAAACTTCTGCACTTGTGCTTCTTTGACTGCAGTCGGAAGTGTTGTTCCGTTCAGTGCTGTCTTTGCAGCTGTGCGAATGGTATCTTCTTGCATATTTACACGGAGTAATGTATCGGCATTCAATTCACCGCTCAGCATCTGTGAGGACGCAGGCGATTGTTTGAGCGTCTGAATATATGGAATATCGTTCGGGTTGCCAATGGAGTTGATAATACCTGCGGTCAATACACCGCTTAAAACAGCCGTACCAATTGTCGAACCAAGACCTCGAAACAACTGCACACTCGCAGTCGCCGCACCGAGATCTTTTTGCGTAAACTCATTTTGTACTGCAAGATTCAAAATGGGCATTGCCATACCGAGTCCAAGACCAGCAACAGCCATAATCACCGCTTGATGCCAATACGGAGAGTCGGGCTGGAGCGTGATAAGTGCAAGAATACTAAGTGCAGCGAGTGTGAATCCTGTCATAATGAACACTTTGTAACGCCCAGTACGAGATATAATCTGCCCTGTTGCTATTGATGAAATCATAAGTCCTCCCACCATTGGTAGCAACATCAGACCGGCATCGGATGCAGATGCACCGAAAACCTGCTGGTTAAACTGCGTCAGGTACAGAATTGCGCCCAGGAACGCTGCGCCAAATAATAGCGAAACAACAACCATGATTGAAAATGTATGATTCTTGAAGAATCGCAGTGGCAAAATCGGCGCTTTTGCGCGTCGCTCAACTGCCAGAAATAGTGCCGCCGACAATATCGAGATAACAAAGAGTGTTCCTTGGATGAAACCGAGGCTAACACCGTTACTAATGAGTCCACTGAAAATAGCTGCGGTGTTATCTACAGCTAAAATGAGCGATGACAATGTAAGAGTGATGAACAGTGCACCGAGATAGTCAGGATGATGTGTTTTTTCATGCTTGAAGGTTGGTGTGTACCGAGCAATCACAATACCGGCAATAATTCCAATTGGTACATTTATGAGGAACGTCCAGCGCCAGTTGGTTGTTAAACCTGCAATAGTCTGGCCATCAGTCAGCCAACCGCCCAGAAGTGGTCCAATGACTGAACTCATACCAAAGACTGCACCAATCATACCCTGCCATTTGCCACGTTCTTTCGGTGAGAACAAGTCACCAACAATCGTGAATGCATTGGCCATAATCATACCACCACCAAGACCCTGCAGTGCGCGCCATGCAATGAGCCATTCAATACTAGGAGCCATCCCACTCAGAAATGAACCAAGCGTAAAGATTACCACACCGCCGAGGAGTATCGGTCGACGACCATACATGTCCGACAGTTTTCCGGCAAGTGGCACCATAACCGTGCTTGTAAGCATGTAAGCAGTTATGACGAAGCCGAGGCTCGAGTAGCTACTGAATTCTTTGACAATTGCGCCGAGCGCGGTTGCAACAATAGTCTGGTCAAGAGCGACGAGAAACAGCCCGCACATAACAGCCAACATTACTATCACTTTTTGTCGAGTTGAAATACTATGCAGCATGCGCTATTTGCGACCTAATGTGTCTTTAAAGTAAGTGAACTGTTCACCCATACTGTTTATATACTCTTGCGCCTGTTCTTCTGTTATGAAAGCTATTGATTTCTTGTTATCAACATACAGTGCAATGAGCTTATCGCCTGGTTTAATTCCCATGTCATCGCGAACCTCACACGGTATCACAACTTGACCCTTCGGCCCAACCGTTACCGTCCCCGCTAAGTGAATATGTTTATGAAATGTCATAGTTATACATGTTATACAAGTATAACTACTGTGTCAATATAGCTAGCGAATGCTCGACGCGAAGTTTTGCTGGATGAGACAATAGCCACTCATTAATAGCACGAGCCGCACCAGGTAGCGCTTCGTTCGCGTAATCATCAACAACAACTACAGCACCGGGAGCAAGACGTGGCCAGATGAGCTTGAGCGGTGCCATAATCGACTCATAGTAATCCCCGTCTAAAAACGCGCACGATATCGATGTTGGTAGCGCTGAGGGCGGGGTTTCTTCAAACCAGCCTTTATGAATAATCGGCATTTGTAGTCCGGCTTTCTTGTAATTCAAAATGAACTGTTTTTTACTCACCGCCAACTCACCGCGAACAAATTGATCCCCGACGACCGACATATCCTTGTTGGCTTTCTCGGGTAACCCTTCGAACGAATCATATACAAACAGCTGGCGCTTGTCTGCGGTCATCTTCAGCCACCGTGAGATAAATAGTGACGTTGTACCTGCATAACAACCAAATTCAACAACATCGCCTTTCTGCCCCGCTGTCTGCGCGACAGCTTCAAGCACAAGACGGACTTCACGCTTGTCGACTTGGTCAGAGATAAGTGGATACCGTGCAAGTAATTCATCAATCATTACCCGCCAGTATAGTGCCTACGCGGCGTATCACAAAATACCCCCGTCTCTGTTATAATAAGCATATGGTCGCATTGAGACAGTACAAAAAATCACAGACCGTGTTTTACCAAGGCGAGGTGCCCAGCCACTCATTTCGAGTGAAAAAAGGACTTGTGCGTGCCTATATCATCCACGAAAATGGTGATGAAGCGACAGTTGCATTCTTTGGGCCTAGTGATATCTTCCCTGTCGCTGCTTCTTTCCATATTGCCCCTGTTACATTGTTTTACTATGAAACTGTCATCGACTCAGTTTTTGAATGCTACCACGGTGATGAGCTTGTTACGGTACTCGAAAACGATGCTAAAAATGAGTTACACCGATTTGCAAAACGCTACGCTGGCGCCCTGCTCCACATATCATCATTAGCGCAAAATACCGCCTACGATAAAGTCATTCACACCCTCATGTATCTTGCGATTCGATTCGGAGAGAAGTTACCTGATGGTCGACATTACAAAATATTGCTCCGCCTCACCCAACAGGACATCGCAAAACTTTGCAACATGAGTCGTGAAACAGCCAGTATTGAGCTTGGTGTATTGAAAGATGCCAATATAGTAACTGAACACGAAAAATATTACGTCGTCCATATGGGCAAGCTTAGTGAACTCACTGGCGAAGAGGATGCTGAAGCTATCGAGCTTTAGTGGAGTACACTTGCAACAACACGCAACAATGCGTTGAGTGACGTCCACATTTTATTGAGTTGGTGGCGAATATCTAACCCATTTGCTTGTTCAGCGGGCAGAATAACGCTACTTTCAGAAATAGTGATAATCGGAACACTTGGCAGTGAACCCGCCTTTTGCAGAACAGATTTACCAAGAGCGGTGTCGCTATCAAGTAATATGAGATTGATAGCACCAACAGGCGTAGCTTCTTTTGTAAGTACAGTCACGTCATACACATTGCTTAACTCATCGATGATTTGCCGGCTAAAGGAATCTGCATCACCAACAATCAGCACCCGCTTCTTTTCGCGCACTTTTGCCATAGTCCCTACCTTCGTAACTACTATAGCAACTTCTCGCTACGCACGATGTGACGCAGCTAACACATTTTATGTTAGCTGGATTATATATCTCTTTTTATGAGATATATATGATAGTAGTAGAACAAATGTAACGAGGAGGATGTTCATATGTCATTACTAGTTTGGGTTATTTTCGGAGCATTTGCTGGCTGGATTGCTTCCATGGTAGCGGGTACTAACGAGCGCCAAGGTGCATTCGGAAATGTTGTTGTTGGCATCTTGGGTGCTGTGATTGGCGGATGGATTATGACAAGTCTTGGATATGGTGATATCAGCGGTTTCAACCTATATAGCCTTCTGGTTGCCGTTGCAGGCGCTGTCGTCCTCTTGTTTGTTTGGAAGCTTATCACTGGCCGCAAAACAGTCTAACAGGTTCGTCTCTCGAAATAGTCCGCGCACCCCTGCGCGGACTATTTTTGTCGAGTGTGCCTATGCTGCAAAACGAGTCTCGGGCCACAAATCCCGTACTATGTACTTACCCCTTCTACTGAGCCGTACCCACACATCTTGATAGTTATGGATGATAGTTATAAGCCCTTTTGCGCGTAGCGCATGAATGCGAGCAAGAACTGCTTTTCGTGGTTCACGTAACTCAGCCGACAGGCTGGCTAGGTCATCTTCGCCGTCCTCACTTATTTGCTGAAGAAGTAGCGCGTCGTGTGGTGTGATTGCTGTGTATGATGTCTTCATGTATCCCTTTCGTGTGTTAGTGTTCATGAATATATTGTGAACAAGCCCACTGAAATTGAGCTGAAAATATAACTATTTACTAACTACTGCAGACTATCTTCGTTCATCACTAGTAAAATCGTACTGATTTTACTATCACAATCAAATGAGATAGAGAGTAAACGGTCGTCAGAAGCCTGTGCCACAAGTGCGGTCGCTGGGAAATACTGTTTGTAGCTACCCTGGCTATATGAGTTCAGGGTAGCCGTCGCAACATCAAAACTCCAGGTTGCGCCTGCTGGTTTGGAAATGAACGACGTAACATCACTGACTGCATTCGCGGCAGTA
This sequence comes from uncultured Candidatus Saccharibacteria bacterium, assembly GCA_964536265.1. Classification (GTDB taxonomy): domain Bacteria; phylum Patescibacteriota; class Saccharimonadia; order Saccharimonadales; family Saccharimonadaceae; genus JAPUDS01. The sequence goes on from CAZHVV010000014.1 coordinate 5,444, forward strand.
CGCTGACCAAGACCATCTGATGCAGCATAGATAACATTCACACTCGGAGCCATGTAGCCTTCAAGAGCTGCTGTATTGCCTGATGTGATGGATGCGCGTATGTTAGCAAGCGTGTTATCGCTCGGACGCGTCACGACGCAGACCGAACCATCGGCGGCTTTCGCCGTCTCAACTTTAGACTGCAGATCTGTTATTTGGCTTTGTAGACTTTCTATCTGTGTTGTTTTAGTGCTCAACTCGCTGCGAGCTTCCTGGTCACGCCACAAATATCCACCCAACGCCGCTGCAGCCAGCAGAACCAGTATGAGCAAAAATGTTACAAACTTCTTAAAAATATTTCGCTGTTTTTTCGGTAGCGGTGGCTGCTGTACTTCTGTCTGTTTGGTTGTTGTATCGAGCTGTTCACCGTCCATGCGCCCTCCTTATTTCATATTCACTAACGTGAGCGCGAATTATGCGCTCAATGAGATGTCTTGGAAGAGGTGTGGCAAGCGGAAACCACAATGTCCCCTTACCTTTTATATAGGGCTTCAACGCATTGTAAAGTGTTTCGTCTTTTGGAATCGGGTACATTGCAAGGTGATCTTTCCAACCAGAGATAAAGACAACCGCGCGGCTTGGACCTAAGCGATACGCAGGTATACCGTAGCTAATACACTCCTCTGCCTGAGGCATCGTATCACGTACAAGTTGCCGTAGGGTTTTGAACGCCGGTACAACTGTTTCGGGTAGTGTTGCTTCATAGGCATCAACATCAGGGCTAGGCGCAGCAGGGGTAGCTTTTGTTTGCTGATACGACTGGGTTATGAGCTCTTTTAAGACGTCCTTATCGACATCGGCAAGCTTCTTGATATAAAGACATGCGACGCTCGTCGTGTGTTTACCGAGTCGAGACATCAGCTCACCATATGCATTAAAGCCATCGGTGATATAGATGGTTAAATTCGCTTTACGCGGCGAGAAGCCAAGAGCGCACATGTCGCCCTCGTGACCCGAGGGATATTTGTAATGATATGTATCAAATCCAATGATGCTTGGTCCCCAAAGAACTGGTTCATGACCAGATATCTCACGCATCATTTCAATAAGTTCTAGACTGTCACGGCGTTTCTGCTCGTCAACACCCGCCAAAAAATCTGTCACCGACTGCGAACTTGGCTTGGTTTTATTCTCCGCCATACACGTATTATACTCTTCCAACACCCCACCTCATGACTTTAAGGACGGGGTGTTAGCTTACTACTGTGCGTAAGGCATCAATCTTGCCAGCAACGTAGACTTTCGTGTCTTCGAAAGACTTTCCGAGCGCAGATGCAAATTCGCTGTACAGCATTGTCTCAGCCATTCTAAAATACATCTTGTCCTTTTCGCCTCGTTTGACGACGTTCGCGGAGATATCATCATTGCGTAAGTAAGCAGTTTTAATAATTCGAAGCAAATCTTCGTGTTTATCACTGTTGAGAAGCTCTTTATACGCCGATTCAAGCACCCGCTCATTCACTGCAATTTTTTCAATATCAGGAAGACTAGTCATAAGACGCTCAACTTCGCGTCGGCTGATGACTGGACGGCATAGTTCGATAGCACTTGCGACTGGTACATGTATAACAAGCGTCTCGTCTTGCAATGGCACGAGAGTAAAATAGTCTCCGTCGCTTCGATATTGTGCGATTAGGTCTGTAATTTTGCATACAGCGTGACGGTATACAATCGTCTGGCCAACTTTTAACATCGTATTCCTTTCAAGTAAAAAAGAGCGTGTCCTGAAAAGAGGTTTTCTCTTTCAGAAGTGCTCTGTCCATATGCCTATTATAGCACAGTTCTTGAGTATATGATACGTAAAACCTTTGCCATATCTGAACGTTGGCCAACTCAATAAATATTGGTTATGTCATGCATTGATAGTCCGGCTGCTAATTCGTTACTTGATCAGTAAACACAACAAGACGTTCTGAATACATTTTCGTAGAAGCATCCCAGACACCACTACACGTGATAAGGTTGAGGTGCGCCTTCCCGTCATTCGATACAAATACCTCTGCCGCGCTATCTTCTGAACCATACGATCGAATCTTCTGCACGCTGAAAGTCATCACTGAATTCATATCGTCATAGACAGAGATAACATCCCCAATAGAAAGAGTGTGGAGGTCGTGAAATACTAAGTCGCCACCAATCTTCCCTCCATAATGACCTGCTATCACAGCACTCCCCTTTTCTCCAGGCTTTGGGCCCAACTGATACCAGCTAACCTCATTGACATTGCTTCCTGTCGCCATATCGCCTTCACTAGTAAGCCCCACGGGCTGAACTAGTGTATCAACGTTGATATTTGCGATATTCAAGCGCACAGGAGGACCCACTGATTTTGTTGTTACTTCAGGGGCTCTATAAATGGAGGCTGATTTGACCTCACCGGTTGTCAAGGGCACATACCGATGAAGCAGTAGTGCTGTAACAACGAGGGAAATAAAAAGAATGGCAGCAAAAAGTACCACAGCGTACATGGTTCTTTTTATTGTTCTCTTTGTGCGGCCTAAGTGTGACAATGCAAGAATCTTAAATAAGACGCTTTTTACGAACGATGTACATAAGAGTAAGGCCACTAACAATTATTGCTGCAACAATAACCCAAAGTGCTACGCCGTCCTTTGGATTGCCAGTATTGGGAAATCCTGGAGTTGTCGTAGTGCTCGTAGTATCAGCGCAGATTGGCACGGTAATCGTATCATTGATAAGCGTCACACTTCCGTTGCGAGCCAATAAACGCCCTTCGATTGTTGCGCCATTGGCGACTGATATTGAATTCAGTGCAAGAATTGTACCGACAAAGTTGGCTGTCGTATCTATGCTTGCCGTGTCAACTCGCCAAAACACGTTACATGCTTGCGCCCCGTTTATTAACATTATTGTGCTGGCTGAATTTACAGTGAGTCCGGTTCCGCTAAAAGGTGCCTGGAAGATGAATACCGCAGAAGGATCATTCTGAGCGTCAAGAACCAGTGCCCCTGCGCCCGCTGTTATGTCAAATGTTGTCGACGTTGAGTCATACACACCAGCAACGAGCGTTGTGCCACCTAGCTCAGTTGGTACAGTGGTAAGTGGGGTGCGCCCAGCTGCATCAATATATGCCGCAGTTAAATCGTTTTTTGCTATCACCATCAGTGGACCATTTGTGACTCTACATGGCAAAGGTCCAGCTCCATCAACTGAATAAATCGTTCCTGATACCTGAGAACAAAGCAAACCAATCATAGCTCCCGACGCAGGGCTCAGACCAACATCTCCAGAGATAACAGATGCATTCCCAGCATCCGTAATATTGGCTGTACCGGCAAGAATTGCAAAAGGCTCAGCAGTACCCAAGTTAACCGTTGGCTGTGCTGCGTATGCGAATCCGTTTGTTATAAATATTGAGGTAACAAAAACAGCAAAGGTAGCCACTACTATAAACTTTGCTGCTAAAAGACTACTAATTTTGTACATATCATTCCTTTTTCTATCCTTGATTGGCTAGTTTTGTGTCAGAACATTACTGTTCATCAAATCCAACCTGAAACTGAAAAATGGTTGATTGATATGCTATAAAGATCGACACACCACTTATATGTACAGTGATAATGCCTATGGTAATACTAACAGTCTCGGCGAAAATAAGCAACTTCGACAAACTGAATACCAAACACTGTGCTACGAAAAAATAAAGACTGAAAGCATCATTGGTGTCTGAACAATCAACCACAATGCTTGAGCCCATATGACGGGTCGCAGTTTATGCCTCAACCCGTACATTAGCAAGACGACACTCGCGACATTAAATGCTGTCCACATAAACAAGGAAACATCCGAAACATCTCGAGTACTATACACCAGATAAATTTGCGGCAACGTGGCAAGTGGCTGAATAATACCGACGACAAGCGCAAGTGCATCGAGTTTATCACCACGCTTTACTTTATGTTTTGGATGAAATGTATGTTTCACATGCCCCCAGTGAAATTACTACTTATCATGCTTGTTATTTATTGTTCAAATATTTTCCCGCAACGCTGAGTGCAAATGATGGCAAGATGATAAACACAGTTATCATCAAGAGTTTCGACAAGAGTGTACTAAGGTAAGAACTGTCACCGCCTGGATCAGATGACGTCAAAACCATGAGAACACCTAGAACACCAAAAACGAGCGATGCCCCTATGAAAATCTTAGTCGCTATTTTTTGCATTCGTACCATTTTCATTACCCTTTCGTATTACTAATTTCAAATTCAATGATGTGGTCACTCTTAGTATACACTCACGAAAACTACTGACTTGCTTCGGAATACTCTCTGCTGATTGTCTGGTAAGCACGCGAGCGAAATGCAAGTATAGCCATAACTAGCATGATAAGTGAAGCGCCCATGAATATCAGGGCAATACCCCGCATCTCCCCTGAGCCAAGTAACCAACCGAAATCCTGTTCACCTTGCCCGCGCATATACGGAATAACAACAAACTGAGCGAGTGGGCCGATGGCAAATGCGGTTATGGGGGCTGCTGCTGCTTCCATGCTCTGCTTCAAACCGAACACTCTGCCCTGTTTTGCGAGCGGCACAATGCGCTGCAACACAACTTGTTCGGCAGCTTGTGCAACGGGCATAAAACACATGTATAGAAATATTCCGACGACGTACACCCAGGCCAACTCACGAATTGTGAAAAACATACCAACAAACGACGTTGCGATATTTACGAGCAGAAGCGTGCGAAGTGGACTTTTACCGAGACCTGTTTTTGCGACGACAAGGCCACCCGCTATAAACCCAATACTTGTGATTGCCAGCATAATCCCCCACATTTGCACGCTGAATAGTGTCAATCCATATGGATCCATGAGTGCCATGAAAACACCACCGACAAGATTATTGAACACCGAAAAGAACATCAGCGCCCATAGACCCGGTACGTGTGAAATAGCTTTTATGGCCCCTTTGATATCTATATGTTTACCTGCAAGATTCGGGTCATGCACTATTTTCTTCTCGGGAATTTGCACTGTCATGATATGTATAAGCGAAAGTAGCGTCAGGGCAATCGCAATAGCCATTGTCCAGCCAAGGCCTAAGTAACCTATAGACAGTCCACTCAGTACCGACGTCACCAAAAACGCAACACCCGTCACTGAGCCAATCAGTCCATTCGCTTTGTCTCGCTGTTCTTTTGGCACCAGTATCGTGACTGTCGTTGAGAGTGCGATGTTGCGCAAATTTTCAACCACAGCACCCACGAGTATCACACCCGCGAAGAGCCATAGGAGTGGAGATGACATGCTTGCCAGCCGGTCTTCACCTACCAGTAGATACAAAGCTCCAGCTATCGCATAAGCTATCACACTAATGATTGAGGATAGTAGCATGACACGCTTTTTATAGTTTTTGTCGACAAATGTCCCGAACAGCAGCCCGCAAAATGCGATAAGCAGCATATACGCCCCACCAACTATTGCAGTCGCAAGAACAGATTTCGTCTCAAGATACAGCCAAAACGTCAACGCAAACCACAAGTAACTCGTCGTCACATTGGCAATAAGTGTATTTACGAGGACTGCGTAAAATCTTTTCATTTATATATTTTACCATTTACGACTTGGTATACTAAGTGTATGAGTAAACAAGACATCCTCGGTGGTACGGTACATAAGCTCCCTGCTGATGTACGCAAAGCGCTGACCGATAATAGTCCAGTCATGCTTGCCGCTTGGCAAGACATCACGCCCCTCGCACGCAATGAATTTATATGTTGGATTGTTGACGCGAAAAAAGCAGATACGAGGGCCCGTCGTATAGAGGTTGCGCAGAGCAAACTCGAGTCAGGCCAACGCCGCCCGTGCTGCTGGCAAGGCTGTCCTCATCGCGAGAAAAACGGCAAGTAACTTCTTGTTACTTGAACTGTGAATCGTGTAGGTTCAATGAGCAACACGCTACTGCTTTCTCTGGACGCCGTCTGGTGGTATGGTAGATTTATGGAATATCCCGGAGCACCCGAAGTGCAAGAACCCGACTCTCGTCAGGATGACGCTCTTCGGCGTGCAATAGCCCTGACAGCAGCCGACTGCAAGAAACCCCCTGAAGAGGTGACTATTGAAGACATCGTCTTTACATATCGTAATATTGGCTTTGCTACATGGCCCCCTGAAATAGCTGCTCATCTTGCCAAATTGCCAGACTTTGCACATATATAAACAACGTATAGTACATTATTGACAAATGATTAAGTTTATGCTAATATTTTAGTGTGTCCGAATCAAAAGAAACATACCCTACCCCTACAAAAGCTGACTATACGGCTGCAAAAATCACAGACCTGATGATAATGCCTGTTTTTCGGGATGCTCGCGATGCTGCATTTGAATCAGCCGATGGAGATGGCGAACTCTACGCAACATGGAGGCAGAACGCCGATATCCATCTGGGTACACTCGCAGCGGCACTCGTGACAAAGAAAGGTGCTTCAACTCCTGAGATTTTATGGGAACAACAGCGACAAGTTGCACTTGCGAACGTCGAGGGAATACCTATTGGACCATTTGCTGACTTCTTCTTTGACCTGAAAACTGGTGGCCGAGCCGCAGAAGTTGAGCCCGCCAGCGGTGATATATCTCATCTCCCCCGAGGTGAATATGATGTTGTCGCAACCAATAACCGCATAACTGGACTTGCTCGTGATGAAGACGATGCTTTCACTTTCTTTGGTGACGCCCTTAACTATTTGGCTGTTCGTCGCCGTCAAGGTGGCAGTAAGTTCGAAGGACCAGAAAACTACGCATCGACAATAAAATTCTTCAGTGACAAATCCCGCGACATAACGTTCGATGCAAAGAGCAAACAAAATGCTGCACGCATGACAAATGAATGTATGTCGCGTTTCTTGCACGTCGCCGAAAGAGACGAACCGAATGTCGTCGAAATGACCAATGTCCTGAGTGCAATCAAGCATTTACCGCAAGGTGTCTTCGACAAACGACTCAGTGAAGGTATCCTGAAGCATACGCTTGCAACACTCGATGATTTTTCCCAAGAAGGTCTCAACCTTCTTATGTCAGCAGCTGCGAAACTTGATGTTTCTGACTGCGGCGAAGTTGCCGCAATGACCATCGACCTTGCTTTGCGCAAAGGTCAGCGCTTTGAACGCTCAGGTGACATGCTCGCGTCACTGCGCGCTGTCGCCAACCTGCCCCACTCGTCTGCGAGTGAGCGTGCCTTTCGATCTCTCCTCGACACAAGAAGCTCACTGGAAGTCGCCTCAAGCGTTGATGACCTTGAGTCCACTATCAAACTTTTAAAGCAAATTATTGAGACAACTAGCGAAGACCCTACCGATACAGTGCGAGTTAAGGGAATTGCGAACTTCATTGCGCATCAAGCAGTAAATATATACAAGCAAGACAACAGTTCGTCTGCTGCCAGCCCTGCTGAGTTATCGGCAAAACTGCAACAAGTCAAACGTATCGTTGACACTGCAAAAAAGATATAGCCAAACAACATCCAGTAATTAGTCGATGAGACCGTCAGTCTTCTTCTGAATCTCTTTGAGCTTTCGTGCAATCTGAGCCACTAGTTCTTTGTCTATGTCAGGCCCGTATTTCTCAATAAATCGTTCTATTCGGGCGAGAGCTTCTAGGGTCTTGCCTGCAGTTTTTTGCACCTTCTGATTCATGGTTTCTTCCTACTCTACTTTTCCTATAAATACGGTATAATTTTTGCCGTATTTTTTGGCACACTTTGGGCAGGTTGTATACCACATATACCATTTGGAAATCTTCACATTTTTGCTTGCTGCAAACTGCTTAAAGTCTTCTCCCCACACTGAGGTTTCTTTAAAATCACCCTCGTAGACCTTGCTTATGAACTTACCCGAAAGGGTAACGTTCTCAGCCCCTGGTACCTCCCTATCAACGGCGGCATAAACATCCATATTCCATTTTGAGGTATGGTCAGAAAGGGCCATATTGTCTTGAAATGTGGCACCTGCGTCACGAACTAATTTGTCGAGTTTTTTCATTGCCCCGCCAAAGTTCACTGGTACATAGAAGATGGTGAAGGACTTTGTCTTTATGAACTGTTTGTCCTCCCATTCAAATTCTTTTTCTTGCCATGGTTCTGGGTCAAACTTCGGACAACATACTTCGTTTTCCATATACACTCCTTATATTCAAACTATACTCCTACGTATAACGAGAATAAAGAGCCTGAATAACCTACGTTTCGGACGAAGTTTCTACTGCCTGCTTTATTGTTTCTAAGAAGATGTAAAGATTGTCATACTTCCTATGTAAC
>CAZHVV010000015.1:0-1661 GCA_964536265.1 uncultured Candidatus Saccharibacteria bacterium
CAACACCACCATTCAATGGTGTGTCAAACGAAACTATTGTTGAAGAGCTGAAAAAAGCTGGTTTGCCAGAAGATGGTAAGATGCAGCTGTTTGATGGTCGCACTGGTGAGGCATTTGAAGAAAAGACTGCCGTCGGTAGTATGTACATGATTAAACTTCACCACATGATTGCTGACAAGATTCACGCTCGCTCGACTGGTCCATACACAATGGTCACCCAGCAGCCACTCGGTGGTAAAGCACAAAATGGTGGTCAGCGCTTCGGTGAGATGGAAGTCTGGGCACTTGAAGCATACGGTGCTGCAACAACCTTGCAGGAAATGCTCACAATCAAGTCAGACGACGTGTACGGTCGCGCAAAAGCCTACGAAGCAATCATCAAGAACGAGCCAATCACAGGTCCGAAGATTCCTGAAAGCTTTAACGTTCTTGTGAAAGAACTACAAGGCCTTGGTCTCCGTGTTGACCTTATTGACGAGTCAGTTGATGTAGTTATTGACGCTGAACACGTACTTCTCAGTGATAACGAAGGTTCAGGAGTTACGGCTGATGATCTCGCTGACGACACGGTTGCTCCTGTCCTTGAAGAAGGCGTTGGAGATGAAGCTGATGAATTTGGAGAGATTGAACTCGATGAAGGAATGAGTATCGAGACTGCGGAGGAATTTGTAAACGATGACGATGGAAAGGAGGCAGAACAATGAGTCGCCCTGTACTCAACACAGACATCGCCGACTTTGACGCGGTCCGCCTTGCGGTAGCCAGCGCCGAAGATATCATGAAATGGAGCTATGGCGAAGTCACCAAACCAGAGACGATTAACTATCGTACTCAAAAACCTGAGCGTGATGGTTTGTTCTGCGAACGAATCTTTGGGCCAGTAAAGGACATAAATCCTCACGATGCGAAACTCAAGGGTGTTCGTAGTCGTGAAGCCGCTGTCGATAAGAATGGCGAGCTGGTCACACGCAGTATTGTCCGTCGCGAACGTATGGCTCACATTCAGTTAGCCGCACCAGTTGCACACATCTGGTTCATGCGCGGTACACCAAGTGCTATGGGCCTACTGCTGGGTATCCCAGTTCGTATGCTTGAACGCGTTGCGTATTTTGCGAGCTATGTTGTCCAGAGCGTTGACGTTGAAAAACGTGAACAGTTCCGTGCTGACAATGAAGCAGAGTTCGAAGCTGGCAAAGCAGCTATCAAGATTCGTTTTGAAAAGTCTGCTGAGAGTGAAGATGCCGATGTAAAGGCTCTCGCTGAGGAGCAAACACGCGAAATCGCTGACCTCGAAGAGGACTTTCAGACAAAGAAAGCGCAGCTCGATTCACTCGTTAAGTTCGCTCTTATGAATGAGAATGACTTCCGAAGCTTGCCAGAAGAATATGCTGAAATTGTTGAAGTAGGAATGGGCGGTGAAGCACTCGAAAAGCTTTTGCGAGAAATTGACCTCAAGACACTTATTTCGGAGCTCACACTTGAGACTGAAACAGCCAAAGGTCAACGCAAGAAGAAGATTATGAAACGCCTCAAGGTACTTGAGGGTATGGATCGTGCCGGAATCAAACCACAAAGCATGTGCCTCACGGTTCTGCCGGTGATTCCTCCAGATCTTCGCCCAATGGTGCAGTTGACTGGTGGGCGTTTCGCCACATCTGATG
>CAZHVV010000015.1:1671-11121 GCA_964536265.1 uncultured Candidatus Saccharibacteria bacterium
ATCTCTAAAAAATTTAGGTAACAGTCTTAAAAATGGTGCGGAAGCAATCTATAATATTTTAAAAGACATCAACCTTGAAAAACTCTTGAAAAAGCTAGAGGCGGAACTTGAGCATTCTCCTTCGACAGAAATTCCTCGTCTGAACAAGCGTATCTCGACTGTCCAGTGGATGATTAATGCTGGCAACAGACCGGAATGGATGTTTCTGGTACGTATTCCGGTCATTCCACCAGCCATTAGGCCGATGGTGCCTCTTGATGGTGGACGCTATGCCACATCTGATGTCAACGACCTTTACCGTCGTGTTATTAACCGCAATAACCGCCTCAAGAAACTTATCGATCTTAACGCGCCAGAAGTTATTCGCCGCAATGAGATGCGTATGTTGCAAGAAGCTGTTGATGCACTTATCGACAACTCGGCTGCCCGTGGTGGTCGTGCTGTAAGTTCGGTCGGTGGACGCCGCAAACTGAAGTCACTCAGCGACATGCTGAAGGGCAAGCAGGGCCGATTCCGCCAGAACCTACTTGGTAAACGCGTTGACTACTCTGGTCGCTCAGTTATTGTTGCCGGTCCTGAACTCAAGATTCACGAGTGTGGTCTTCCGAAGCAAATGGCACTTGAACTCTTCAAACCATTTGTTATCAGTTGGCTGCTCCGTAACGAGTTTGCTCACAATATCCGTTCTGCAACACGCCTTATCGAAGGTGCGGACACGGTTGTATGGGATGCTCTTGACGCTGTTATTGAAGGAAAATATGTCCTTCTTAACCGCGCACCATCACTTCACCGTTTGTCGATTCAGGCTTTCCAGCCACGACTTATTGAAGGTAAGGCAATTCAGCTTCACCCACTCGTTTGTAAAGGCTTCAACGCCGACTTCGATGGTGACCAAATGGCTGTTCACTTGCCACTTTCAGACAAGGCACAAGCTGAAGCTCGCGATCTCATGAGCGCAACAAACAACTTGCTGAAACCAGCTGACGGTTCACCAATTCTAAACATCGCACAGGACATCGTCCTTGGGTGTTACTACCTAACATACGACAAACCAGCTGCACAAACCAAGCATATTCATCCGTATGGGTCAATTGCCGAAGCAGTTATGGCACATGAAGCAGGTGCAATCCGTTTGCAAACGCCTATCCGCCTACCATCAAAGGGTCAAGTTCGCACGACGACACTCGGCCGAGCGTTCTTCAACGAATCTTTACCTGAAGATTTCCGTTGGGTAGAAGAAGTGATGACGAAAAAAGCATTGTCGAAAGTTATGGCGCAAATATTTGAAAAGTACGGTAGTGAGCAAACTGCTCATAGTGCCGATGATATCAAAGATATTGCACTCAAATACGCGACGGCATCATCGGTGTCAACTGGTATGACCGACTACTTCGACATTCCAGGACTTGACGGTGTTATTGCAGAAGGCGATGCGCGTTCTGCTACGATTTCCGGTCAATACGAAGAAGGTCTTATCACGAACGACGAACGCCGCAACTTGACGGTTGAGACATGGCGCAACGTCGACAAGAAACTTGACGGTATTCTGTCTGAAGCGCTCAAGAAAGAAGACACCTCTATTGCGGTCATGGTCGCCTCAGGCGCCCGTGGTACGCTCAGCAACATCAAGTGGGCAACCGGTATGATTGGTGTCGTCGTCGACGCAACTGGTAAGGAAATTGAGTTGCCTATTCGTTCAAGTTTCAAAAAAGGTCTCTCAACACTGGAAGCCTTCGTGGCAACCCGTGGTACTCGCAAAGGTCTTATTGACACCGCGCTGAAGACGGCTGACTCTGGCTACCTGACTCGTCGTTTGGTTGACGTCTCACAAGACATCTTCACAGTTGCTGACGAAGAGGGAGAAGACGCAGGCTTTACGATTCACCGAAGTGAAACTGAAGACACAATGGTTGACTTTGGCGCACGTCTCTATGGACGTTACCTCGCTAAGGATATTCCAGGACACGCAAAAGCAGGTGAACTCGTTACCCAAGTTGTGTCTGAAGCTATTCAAGCCGACGAAGCTATTGTTGATGCAACTATCAAGAGCGTCCTGACCGCAGCGACACTCCGAGGTGTTCCACGCAAGAGTTACGGTATGGACCTCTCAACTGGTAAACTTGTTGCCGATTCACAGCCTGTTGGCGTTATCGCCGCTCAGTCTGTTGGTGAGCCAGGCACGCAGCTAACGCTGAATACCTTCCACGCCGGTGGTGCCGCTGGTAGCGACATTACCCAGGGTCTGCCTCGTGTCGACGAGTTGTTCGAAGCACGTAATCCGAAGGGTGAAGCATTCCTCAGTGAAACAACTGGAATTGTCCAGGTTTGGGAAGAGGGCGAAAAGTACATTGTTCAGGTCACACCACAAAAGGGTCGTGTTGAACGCCTCAAAATCACTGAAGATCAGATTGTTCGTATCAAGTCAGGTACAGATGTACTGACTGGTGATGTGCTTGCAAGCCAAGACGACGAATCATTGCCACTTATTGCACCATTCGGCGGTATTGCCGATGTCAAGAAGGGTGAGATTGTTATCACAAGCAGCGCAGAAGCTCCAACTCGTTACGAAATTCCATCATATCGTCAACTTACCGTTAGTGATGGTGATGAAATCGAAGCTGGTGACCGCCTGACAAACGGATCAATCAACCTACACGACCTTATGCGTCTCAAAGGTGTTGAATCTACGCAGCGTTACATCATCAACGAGATTCTACGTATCTATGCTGCTCAGGGTGAGCGCGTTGACGCGAAACACCTCGAGGTGATTGTGCGCCAGATGTTCAGCCGCGTGCAGATTGAAGAACCTGGTGACAGCCAATTTGTCACCGGTGACATCGTCAGCAAGGCATCCGTTGTCGAAGAAAACCACGTTCTCACGAACGAGGACAAGAAACCGGCACAGTTCACGCAGTTGTTACTTGGTATCACGAAAGTCTCTATCTGGTCTGACAGCTTCCTCTCAGCTGCATCATTCCAAGACACGACTCGTGTGCTTATCAACGCTGCTGTGTCTGGCCGCGTCGACAACCTCTACGGTTTGAAGGAAAACGTCATCATTGGTCGCAAGATTCCAGTAGGTACTGGTGCTCGCAACCTTGTTGAAGAGCCTGAAACCGACGAAATTGCTAGCGAAGACTTCGACGTCTAGAGTACTCGTTGAGCAAAACAGTATCCCCGCTTTTTTACAAGGCGGGGATACTTGTTATTAGGCATCAACGTCACCAAGTTAGTTATCGTGATTTGAAATGTAAGACTATTGACAATCAAGTATTACAGTACTATAGTATCAAATATATAAGAATATCTAATCGAAAGGTTATTTGAATAACTATGGCTGCTTCTGAAGAACAATACCCATCCCGATGGGAGATGGTAGATGGCGAGATGGTAGAGATTCACCACCCCGCTACGTTTACGAGATGGACATCAGTCCCTACGAGCCGTGAGGGTCAACTCTCGGGTGAACAGTTTGGTGACGATGAAGGTAAGCATTACAAAGTTAAGCGCGAACCCCATACCGCCCCTATGCTGCCTGAGCTAACACCTCAAGAAGTTTTGGACGCGAAAATTGACAGTGCAGGAAAGATGCTTCTTCGTCGCGACGAGCTGGCACGCCGAATGGCGTCCGCTGGCCATTTCGATCTTGCCGGAAAAGTGACAGAGAACACCTACGGACGGATGACTGCGGCACAAAATCACATCAATGAACTACAGGACGCTGTTGAAGGCCTACGATAATCATCTGTTATTGCTGAGATAAAATAATGGCTTCGCTGGACAGCGGGGCCATTATTTGCTATACTAGATTTCGAGTTTCCTCTCTGTAAGTTTTGGAACATGTGTACACTTTCAAAACCGTCGGGGACATCCCAGCCAGGCATGCTGCTAGGCTGTGACAACGAGACTGATGTCTGATGAGCTTATCACTCTATGACATCAGCTGAATTTTATTAATTGTGACAAGGAGAATTGGCAATGCCAACAATCAACCAGCTGGTGCGCAAACCGCGCAAAACCGCTGACAAGAAGTCGAAGTCACCTGCTTTGGGTCGCATTCACAATGCACTCAAGGTTCGTTACTACAACCTAGATGCGCCACTCAAACGCGGTGTGTGTATTAAGGTGACAACAAAGACTCCAAAGAAACCGAACTCTGCTCTTCGTAAAGTTGCTCGTGTTCGCCTCACTAATGGTCATGAAGTCTGGGCCTACATTGGCGGGGAAGGACATAACCTTCAGGAGCACGCAGTTGTGCTTGTCCGTGGTGGTCGCGTCCCTGACCTTCCAGGTGTTCGTTATCATATTGTCCGTGGCGCACTTGACCTTCAGGGCGTTGCAAAACGCAAACAAGGCCGAAGCAAATACGGTGCAAAGAAGGAGGATAAATAAATGCCTCGTAAAGTTACCAAGAAACTACAGCGCCAACTACCAGCTGACCGCAAATACCAGTCAGTGTTGGTACAGCGTCTCATCAACAAAAGCATGCTCGATGGCAAGAAGCTTGTCGCAGAGCGCGCTGTCTACAGTGCACTTGAGATTGCAGCCAAGAAACTAAAAAGCGAAGATCCGCTTGAAGTTTTCGAAAAGGCCCTCAAAAACATCACACCAAGCTTTGAAGTGAAAAGTCGTCGTGTTGGTGGTGCAAACTACCAGATTCCATTCCCAGTTCAGGGTCATCGTTCACATCACTACGCCTACATGTGGCTTGTGCAGTGTGCTCGTGGCCGCAAGGGAATGCCATTCAATGAACGCCTTGCAGCTGAAATTGTTGATGCCTTCAACGAAACCGGTGCTGCCTTCAAGAAGAAGGAAGATACACACCGAATGGCTGAAGCCAACCGTGCCTTCGCACACTTTGCTCGTACCTAATTATTGTTACTTGCGAACAAACTACCGCTCTTTTGGGCGGTAGTTTTGTAAGTAGATTTACTGAGACGATACAATCTGTTATAATGTTCGCAAAGCGCTATTTCTTATGGCGAAAAATTTTAACTAAGACGAAAGTAGTAACGACACGCTATGGCCACGCCAAAAATCACCGACTTAAAGAGATTCCGAAACATTGGAATCATTGCTCATATTGACGCAGGTAAGACAACCACCACTGAAGGTATTCTCTACCGCACGGGTATTTCGCACAAAATTGGCGAAGTTCATGAAGGCGACACAACAACCGACTGGATGGAACAGGAACGTGAGCGTGGAATCACCATTACGTCTGCTGCCGTGACGTGTTTCTGGAAAGATCACAAGATTAATATCATCGATACGCCAGGCCATATCGACTTTACCGCCGAGGTTGAGCGTTCACTTCGTGTGCTCGACGGTGCAGTGACTGTCTTTGACGGTAAAATGGGTGTTGAAGCACAGTCTGAAACTGTCTGGCGCCAGGCAAACAAATACGGTGTGCCACGTATATGCTTTATCAACAAGATTAACCAAACCGGTGGTGATTTTTACAAGTCACTTGAATCAATTCATGCTCGCTTGACTCGTCAAGCCTTTCCAGTTCACCTCCCGATTGGTTTCGAGAAAACTATCAACGGGGTCATCGACCTTGTCGACATGAAAGCCTACACATACGGTGACTTTACTGACCACGAACTAATCGTCGGTGAGATTCCAGCTGACATGCTTGAAAAAGCGAAGAATGCACGAAGTATTTTGGTTGAAAACGCCGTTGAAGCCGATGATGCACTCATGATGCGATTCCTTGAAGAGGGTGAAGATGCTATTTCAATTGATGAGCTCAAAGCTGCACTACGCAAACGTGTTCTTGCAGGCGATTTCTTCCTCGTAACAGGTGGTGATGGTCGTGGTGTTATCGTCGAAAAAGTCCTCGACCTCATGGTTGACTACCTACCAAGCCCACTTGATATTCCAGAAATCTGGGGAAAAAATCCAAAGACTGGCGACCAAGTGTCTCGCAAACCTGACGACAGCGAACCAATGAGTGCGCTAGCGTTTAAGATTGCAACCGACCCATTCGTTGGAAAACTTATCTTTGTGCGTGTGTATTCAGGCAAAATAACTGCTGGTTCACAAGTACTTAACACGACAACTGGCGACAAGGAACGCGTTGGCCGTATTGTTCGTATGCATGCTGACAAGCGTGAAGATGTTGATTCAATCAGTGCAGGTGATATTGCCGCAGTTGTAGGTGTCAAAAACACCTTCACTGGTGCAACACTCTGCGATGTCGCACATCCAATCGCACTTGAAGGTATCACATTCCAAGATCCACCAGTATCTATCGCTGTTGAGCCAAAGTCTAAGGCTGACCAGGAAAAAATGGGTATTGCTTTGCAGCGACTAGCTGAAGAAGATCCAACCTTCCGAATTCACACCGACGACGAAACGGGTCAGACAATCATGTCAGGAATGGGTGAACTTCACCTTGAAATCTTGATTGACCGAATGAAACGTGAATTCAAAGTTGAAGCCAATGTCGG
Source organism: uncultured Candidatus Saccharibacteria bacterium (assembly GCA_964536265.1). Classification (GTDB taxonomy): domain Bacteria; phylum Patescibacteriota; class Saccharimonadia; order Saccharimonadales; family Saccharimonadaceae; genus JAPUDS01. The sequence goes on from CAZHVV010000015.1 coordinate 8,127, forward strand.
TGAACCACAGGTAGCCTTCCGTGAAACCATTCGTGGCACAGCGGACGTGCAGGGCAAGCACGCCAAGCAATCTGGTGGACGTGGTCAGTATGGCGATGTCTGGGTTCGCTTCGAACCAACTGAATCTGGCGAAGGCTTCGAGTTCGTTGACGAAGTTAAGGGTGGTGTTGTGCCACAAGAATATCGTCCAGCTGTCAAAGCTGGTATTGACGAGACGCTACAGGGTGGTATCTTGGCCGGTTATCCAGTTATTGGTGTCAAAGCCTCGCTGCATGATGGTAGCTATCACGATGTCGACTCAAGTGAACTTGCCTTTAAGCTTGCTGGTATTTTGGCCGCAAAGAGTGGTATCCCACAAGCGAAACCTGTCATTCTTGAACCTGTTATGCACGTTGAAGTAACGACACCTGAAGAGTTCATGGGTGATATCATCGGCGACTTGAATGCTCGTCGAGGACGAATCGACGCTATGGAAGACCTCATGGGCGGCGCAAAGCTTATCCGAGCCTTTGTTCCGCTTTCCAACATGTTTGGCTACACCGGTGACATTCGCTCAATGAGCCAGGGTCGTGCTGCTAGCACAATGGAGCTTGCTCAATACGAGGAAGTACCACCAAATGTTGCCCAAGAGATTATCGAAAAACGCAGCAAATAACCTCGTTTTCGTACCAACAAAAAGCTATGCCGTTCCGAAAAGGAGCGGTGTAGTTTTTTTGAAATCATTGCCGTATAGTTAAAGTCATATGACACAAGCAGCAACAACCGCTCCCTTAAGCACCGCATCACATCGTTCCATTGAGTCAACCGCAATTCTGACAGCTAGTATTATGGGGGTTGTTTCGTTGATTTTTGGTTTCATTTTCTATAGTAATACCTCTTTGCCTTTGTTTGGGCGCAGCTCAGTTGGTGTCACGACAGCGCTCGCTGTTGCGTTGAGTATGTTAGTTATTTTTAGTATCGGGTGGCGTCTGTCGCATATGTCAGAAGCTAGTTTTGGCCGGGCAAAACCCACACTTATAACAAAGTTGCGCGGCTTAGCTCGTGTCGGCTCGTTAAGTTTCACATATGCATCCATTGGATTCTTACTCTTTTCTTCTGTGTTCTTTATCTTTCAGCAAGCTTTCGTCGGTGTTGAGTTTGATATGTGGAGTGCATCAGTCGTGATGGCATTATCGGTAGCAGTTGCAAGCTACGTGACGTATTCGATAGCGGTTCGTATGACCCCAGCAAGTTTGTCGAGCGCGCTCGCGCTCTTTCTGGTTGGTGGCATTCTCACCAGCGCAATTGCCGTTGATAATCCCGACTGGTGGCAATATCATTTTAGTTCACTCGGCTCAGGCGGAACCGTTTCGTCCTATGTATTCAATATCACACTTATTATTGCCGGTATGGTGATTGTCGCCTTGGCAGATTACATCACCGACGACCTTCAAAAAGTTGAGGACAAGACCGCAAGCGCACGTTTCCGCGTTGATGCAGTCTGGCTCATGTTGGCAATCATAGGTGCTATGCTCGCGCTTGTTGGCGTGTTTGTCTACAACACCGACCCAGTGATTCATAATACTGCTGCTGGCGGTATGGCGATTGTTTTTCTAGCGCTCACCGGCTTCTTACCGTTACTCGCGAGAAACCTTTCCAGGTCGTTTTACCTGCTAAACTATGGGTTTTTGGGTATACTGTTCGGTTCAATATGGTTATTCATGGGTGTCGGTTACTTCAACCTAACAACATTTGAAATGGTTGCGGCAGCTATTATCTTCGCATGGCTCGTTGTTTTCATTCGTCAGATTGCTGCACACATCGAAGATCAACCCCAAAAGAAGCTTGCATAACCCTTTACAGAGGGGGTAAAAACCACTATAATCAGTTCTATGCGCGCGGCGTGTTTGCTCGCGTCGCGATGAATATAATTTAAACAATGGGAGAAAATCTACATTATGGCAGATTTTGACCGAACCAAGCCACACGTTAACGTTGGTACCATGGGCCATGTCGACCACGGTAAGACAACTTTGACAGCAGCAATCACCGCTGTTTTGGCGAAAAGACTTCCAAGCACAGTGAACAAGCCTGTTGCTTATGATCAAATCGACAACGCACCAGAAGAGAAGGCACGTGGTATCACCATTGCTACCTCTCACCAAGAGTACGAAAGCGAAAAGCGACACTACGCTCACGTTGACATGCCAGGACACGCTGACTATGTGAAGAACATGATCACCGGTGCTGCACAGGTTGACGGTGCTATCCTCGTTGTTTCAGCTGCCGATGGTCCAATGCCACAAACTCGTGAGCACGTTCTGCTTGCTCACCAAGTTGGTGTGCCAAAGATTCTTGTTTTCCTAAACAAGATGGACATGGCTGACGAAGAACTCGTTGAGCTCGTTGAAGAAGACGTTCGCGACTTGCTCGCAAAGAACGGCTTCGACCGCGATGCACCAATCATCAAGGGCTCAGCACTGAAGGCTCTTGAAGGTGACGAGAAGTACGAAGACGCTATCATGGAACTCGTCAAAGCTATGGATGACTACGTTGAACAGCCAAAGCGCGACCTCGACAAGCCATTCCTTATGCCAATCGAAGACGTCTTTAGTATCAAGGGTCGTGGCACAGTTGCTACCGGTCGTATTGAACTAGGTATCGTCAAAATCAACGACGAAGTTGAAATTGTTGGTATCCGTCCAAACAAGAAGTCAGTCGTAACCGGCATCGAGGCCTTTAAAAAGAACCTCGACCAAGGTCAAGCTGGCGACAACGCAGGTATCCTGCTTCGTGGTATTGAACGAGATGACATTGAACGCGGTCAGGTGATTGCTAAACCAGGCAGTATCACACCTCACACCGAGTTTGACGCTGAAGTCTACGTCCTCACAAAAGAGGAAGGTGGTCGTCACACGCCATTCTTCAAGGGTTACAAACCACAGTTCTACTTCCGTACAACGGATGTAACTTGTGAAGTTGAACTTCCAGCTGACAAAGAAATGGTCATGCCAGG
>CAZHVV010000016.1:0-2701 GCA_964536265.1 uncultured Candidatus Saccharibacteria bacterium
AAATGCCAAGTTTCTCACCATCATCAATAGTAAAACTCACACTTTGCATGAGGGATTTTGCCCCAAAGGACTTTTCGGAAATGCTTACATCTGCAATCATAGCTGTTCTATGATACCATCTCTGTTCTAGTTTTGCTGTAACAGATTAGACAAGAGGCATGTCAAGAAGTGCTAAAGTGTCATCCCAGACCGACGCTGCAAGTTGTGCGTCAAGAGCTATTCTGCTCGTCTTAGTGGCTTTACGTTTTATGTAATATTCACCTGGCTGCCAATCTTTTTTTGCAGTATGGGTCGCAAGCCACACAAGTGTATCCGCGCCCTGTAAGGGTGTTAAAAACTTCGCTTTTGCAAGTCGTGAGCTATAGAACCACTTCACGAGGCTTGAACCTTCCGCACCAAAACTCGTTTGCACCACGCCAGGGTGAAATGCAACAGCGGAAATGCCTTTAGCTGCGTACTTTTTATTTAGCTCTCGAGTAAAAAGTATGTTGAGAAGTTTTACGCTCGCATAGGCACGCCATCCACTATGTTTTTCACCACGAGCCAGGTCGTCAAAGCGCAATCTCCTCGCACCTTCATGCGCTCTGCTGGAAGTATTTATAACCGTAGCCTTTGATTTAACGAGTGTCTTCAACAAAAGATGTGTTAGTACAAACGGCGCAAGATAGTTCACTTGAAATGCTAGGCCAAATCCATCTCTGGTTGTCGCCTCAGCATCAACTATGCCGCCAGCATTATTTACGAGGACATCTACGGTTTTGTATTTTTTCTTTAAATCTACTGCGAGCTTATGGACATCACTCAGTTTTGCGAAATCGGCAATATAAAAATTAGCGTTAAGCTCTCTGGCTATCGCTTTTGTTTTTTGTGCTGAGCGCCCAACAATGATTACGTTATGGCCAAGACGCACGAGTTCACGCGCCGCCGCCGCGCCTATGCCGTCACTCGCACCTGTTATCACAATTGTTTTTGTCATATGGTCAGTATAGCTTGTTGTACCAAGACTTTCATGCTGATTCTTGATTATTACGTGAATCATTGTAAAACTAGCTACACTACCGTATACTAACAGTATCAAGATAAATGGAGCTCATATAGCAAAACAACGAAACAGCCACAGTGCAGATAAAAAACGAGCTCTCAAGAAAAAGTTGAAGACGAACAACCAAAAGAACGCTAGAGCCAAACAAGACTAATTGACTTCTACAAATATACTACCCCTGCAACAGGGGTATTTTTGTGTGAATGGGAAGGAGGAGGGACTCGCTTCGCTCGATCAATCTCACGAAGTGCCGGGGAAGTCCACTGGACTTCCCGTTCGAGTCCCGCTCAACACGTAGCCAAATGTAATACCCCTGCAGCCGCAGGGGTATTACATTTGGCTGGGGAGGAGGGACTCGAACCCCCGAATGCATGGACCAAAACCATGTGCCTTACCACTTGGCGACTCCCCAATAATTATGTGAAATGTGCGTGAGAATACCGACAAAATAGTTTTGGTCCGCATGGACAATTGTTCGATTTACTCGCGCTACGCGCTCAAACAGCCATGCACCTTACCACTTGGCGACTCCCCAATAGCCAAGATGAATTGTAACAAATCACCGCTGTTTTCTCAAGTCGGGTATAATAGGTGACACATGAATGAAACAATAGTAACTCTTGAAAAGATAATTGGTGGTGGACAAGCACTCGGAACGCTCGAAGACGGGCGAAAAGTTTTTGTATGGGGCGGGCTACCTGGTGAAACGGTAGAAATTGAAGTAACGAAGAAGAAATCCAAATACGCCGAGGGAATTGTCACGAAAGTTATAAAACCCAGCAAAGAACGCATCGAACCAGAGGATCCTGAAAGTTACCTCTCGACGAGCCCATGGCAAATTATGACATTTCAGGCTGAGCAGCATTATAAAGCCGCTCTCATAGAGGAAGCATTTGAGCTTCATGACATCGTCGTACCAGACCCTATAGAAGTTTCTACAAATGACCAACCCTATGCATACCGCAACAAGGTTGAATTTAGTTGGTATGGCGAAGAAGTTGACGGTGAAGAGCAACTGAATTTAGCATTCTTTCGACGTGGTACAAAAGGGAAAATAGCTGTCGAAGGGACATCACTTGCACGACCAGAGATTAACGAACTAGCCGGCAAAATCCGCGCTCTGCTTGAGGAAAAGGGTATCACCGCACGCGAACTGAAGACATTACTTATCCGTTGTGACCAAAAAGGTAACTGCGTCTGGCAACTATACGTTAAAGATAAACTCCGTGACATCATATCTATTGATGAAGCGAAGGAAATCGGCGCACAGGGCGGGGAAGTTATATTCTCTGACCCACGCAGCCCAGCCAGTCGTATCAGTAAACGTCTCGCAAAATTTGGTGATGTCGTGCTCGAAGACACAATTCTTGATGTACCATTTCGATACGCCTGCGAAGGGTTCTTTCAAGTTAACATCCCCGTGTACGAACAGGCGTTGAAAGATATGTCAGTATTCATCGAAGAAGCGAAGAAACATATAGAAGAAGGTAGGGAGTCAAGTGTCATCGACCTCTATAGTGGCGTCGGAAGCATTGGCCTCACCATTGGTGGCGACAGTCTCACACTTATTGAAATTGATGGGAATGCCGTGCGTGAAATGCAAGAAAACGTCAAACCTCTCGGGAAAAAGGCCAATGTCGTACACGCAAGTGCTGAATT